>CP119316.1:2032500-2710000 GCA_029202985.1 Candidatus Andeanibacterium colombiense
CGACTACGCCGGGATCGACATGCGCGGGAAGACCGCGGTGATCCTGGTCAACGATCCGGACTGGAACGGCGATCAGCCGGGCGGCCTGTTCGGCGGCAAGGCGATGACCTATTACGGGCGCTGGACCTACAAGTTCGAGGAAGCCGCGCGGCAGGGGGCTTCCGCGGCGCTGATCGTCCACGACACCTACCCCGCATCCTATGGCTGGAACGTGATCGAGAACGGGCGGAGCGGCCCGCAGGTCCACGCCGAGCACACCGGCGCGGGGGCGGAGCAGACGCTGGTCAACGGCTGGATCCAGCACGATGCGGCGCGGCAGCTGATGGCGGCGGCGGGCAAGGATCTGACCGGGCTTGAAGCCCTCGCGATGCGCAAGGGCTTCAAGCCCGTGCCGCTCGGCCTCACGATCTCGACCGCGTTCGACAACACCGTCCGCCGCTATACCTCGCACAATGTGATCGGCATCCTGCCGGGCAGCGCGCGGCCCGACGAATATGTGCTCCATTCGGCGCATTGGGATCATCTCGGCCGCTGCAAGGCGAATGCGAAGGGCGACGATATTTGCAACGGCGCGATCGACAATGCCGCCGGGGTCGGCGCGATCACCGCGCTGGCGGAAGCGCAGGTCAAGGCCGGCCCGGCGCCGCGCAGCATGGTGTTCATCGCGCTGACGGCCGAAGAGCAAGGCCTGCTCGGTTCCGATTACTACGCCGCCAACCCGGTCTTCCCGCTCGACCATACGGTCGGCGGGCTGAACATCGACACGCCGCTGCTCGCCGGGCCGGCGCGCGACGTCACCGTGATCGGCGGCGGCAAGAGCCAGCTCGACGGGTTTCTGGCCCGGGCGCTGGCGGGCAGCGGCCGCTATGCAACGGCCGACCCGAACCCGCAGGCGGGGCTTTATTACCGCTCCGACCATTTCAGCTTCGCCAAGCACGGCGTGCCGATGCTCTATCTCGACGGGGGTGAGGATTTCGTGACCGGCGGCAAGGCCGCGGGCGCCGCGTGGCAGGAGAACTACACGCTGACCCGCTACCACTCGCCCGACGACGAATTCGACCCCAAGTGGGACTGGAGCGCCGCCGGGCCCGATCTCGAACTCGAATACCGGCTCGGCCGCATGCTGGCGACCAGCACCTCATGGCCCAACTGGGTCGAGGGCGACGAATTCCGCCGCATCCGCGACGAGAGCTGCAAACCGGCCGGAGGCTGCTGAGTAACCTTATGACTTTTCGAATGCCACCCGAGTGGGCCCCGCAGGACTGGCTGTGGATCGGATTTCCGCACGACCGCACCGAATGGCCGCAGACGATCGAGCGCGCGCAGGAACAGATCGCGGCCTTTGCCAGCGCGGTTGCCGAAAGCGGGCAGGAAGTCCGCCTGATCGTGCGCGACGAAGCCAATGAGGCGCGCGCGCGGCAGCTGGCGAGTGCTGCAGTGAAGCTGGAGCGCCGCGCCTATGGCGACGTCTGGCTGCGCGATACCGGGCCATTGGTGGTGACCGACGGCGCCAGCCGGCGAATCGCGCGGCGGTTCGATTTCAACGGCTGGGGCGGCAAGTTCATCATGGCCGGCGACGAGCGGATCGGCGCGGAACTGGCGCGCGATGCCGGGCTTCCGCTTGAGACGCTCGACTGGGTGCTCGAGGGCGGCGCGATCGACGGGGACGGGACCGGGCTGGTGGTCACGACGGAACAATGCCTGCTCAACCCCAACCGCAACCCGCAATTGACGCGCGAGGAGATCGCGGCGCGGTTGGCGCGCGATCTCGGCTTCGACCGGGTGCTGTGGCTGGGCGACGGATTGCTCAACGACCACACCGACGGCCATGTCGACAACCTCGCGCGCTTCGTCGGGCCGAACACGCTGGCGCTGCCGGTGGCCAACGGCACCGACGATCCCAACGCCGCGACTTACGCCGACGCGCGGGAGCGGGCGGTGGCTTTCGGCGTGACCGTGCGCGACATCCCCTCGCCCGGGCTGATCGGCGACGAGGATGCCGAGCCGGCGAGCTACATGAACTTCGCGATCACCTCGAAGCTGGTGGTGGTGCCGACTTACGACTGCGCGATGGATGCCGAAGGCGTCGCGGCGGTCGCGGCTTGCTTCCCGGATCGCGATACGGTCGGCGTTCCGGCCGATGCGGTGCTGGCAGGGGGCGGGGGATTCCATTGCGCCAGCCAGCAAATGCCATCGATTTAACCGATACGGTAATTTATCTTGACATCGTGACGCTGTTTGGGTACATATCGCAAGGCTGGCGGTACTCCGAGTCGTTCGCTTGCGTCTTCGATTGAGGCGAACCGCGGCAAATCCGGGAACCGCGCTGCAATCTTAACCTTTCCGCAATGCTCTCGCGCGACAAGGGCGGCATGGCACGCGCACTCGCATATGCTCAACAGGCAGCACTCGATCCGCTCGAATTCGCCCGCACGGCGATCGTGATCGGCTGCGCACTCGCGCTGATCGCCGCCGGGCAGGCGCTGCCCTCCTTTTAAGCGCTACTTCGGTGCGCCCGCGGCTTCCTTCGCCGCGCCGTCCTTCGCGAGCTCGAGCACATAGCCGCGGACCGACTCCGCCTGTTCCGGAATGAGCCAGGGCTTGAAGCTGATCATCCCGTGATCCGACAGCTTGCCGCCGATCACCACCGCGTTCCAGGCCTTCGCGTCGGTCGCGATCTGCGAGCGCGGCAGGTTCGGATTGACCGGCCCGTTATGGCAGATCGTGCAATAGGTGCCGAACCACTTCTGCCCTTCGGCTAGCTGCGCATCGGTGAATGTGTCGCTGCTGACGGCGAAGGACGGCGGCGGCGTGTGCGGCACCGGCGCGAGCTTCGCCATGCCGCCGATTTTGAACACCAGCAACACGCCGGGCGGCGGCGGTGTCGGCATCCACGGCGCCGGCCGGGCCATGCCCATCGAGCCGCCGTAGCCGGCCAGCACCGCGACATATTGCACGCCGTCCACGCGGTAGGTGATCGGCCCCGCCATCACTCCGCGCCCGGCATCGAAGTGCCACAGCTCCTTTCCGTCGCGCGCATCATAGGCGTGGAACAGCGCGTGATCGTCGCCCTGGAATACGAGGTTGCCGCCGGTCGCAAGCGTGCCGCCGTTCCAGGCCGAATCCCGCTCGACCTTCCACGCGGCCCTCTGCCTGACCGGATCCCACGCGACCAGCCAGCCCTTGAACGCGGCTTCCTTGGCGTGTTCGGGCGGGATCGGCGCGCCCATCCTGGTGCCGGTGTTCCAGCGCCCGATGTGGCGTTCGTAATGCTCGTCGTCGACCATGTTGATCGGCGCATGCATCGCCGGAATGTAGACCAGGCCGGTCTTGGGCGAATAGCTCATCGGCATCCACGCATGCGCGCCGAGGCCCGAGGGGTAGAGGAAATAGGGCTTGTCCGCATAGCGGATGCCGGGCTTCTCGACCGGGCGCCCGGTGGCGAGGTCGATCTTGTCGGCCCAGTCCTGCGGGACATAGGGCTCTGCGCTGATCAGCTTCCCGTTGCTGCGGTCGATCACGTAGAAGAACCCGTTCTTCGGGGCCTGCATCAGCACCTTGCGCTTCTTCCCGGCGATGGTGAGGTCGGCGAGGGTCATCTGTTGGGTGGCGGTGAAATCCCAGCTTTCGCCCGGGTTGAGCTGATAGTGCCACTTGTACTTGCCGGTATCGGGATCGAGCGCGAGGATCGACGCGAGGAACAGATTGTCGCCCTTGCCGTCCGAACGCGCGCGCTGGTTCCACGGGCTGCCGTTGCCGACCCCGATCAGCAGCTGGTTGAAATCCGCGTCATAGACCACCGAATCCCACACCGTGCCGCCGCCGCCCAGTTCCCACCATTTGCCGAACCAAGTCTTCGCCACGAATTTGACGAAGACTTCGTCCGAAGCGGCATGATCGGGTCCGTCGGCCGGATTGCGGGGGACCGTGTAGAAGCGCCAGACGAGCTTCCCGCTCTCCGCATCATAGGCCGAGACATAGCCGCGCACGCCCAGTTCGGCGCCCGAATTGCCGATGATCACCTTCCCCCGGACCACACGGGGGGCCATCGTGATCGTGTAGGGCTTCTTCTGGTCGACCGTGACGGTGGACCACACCTGCTTGCCGGTATCGGCATCGAGCGCGATCAGGCGTCCGTCGATCGTCCCGACGAAGACCTTGCCTTCCCACACCGCGACTCCGCGATTGACCACGTCGCAGCAGGCATGCGCGCCTTTCGCGCCGATGTTCTGTGGATCGTACTTCCACAGCAGCTCGCCGGTGTCGGCCTTGACCGCCATCACCTTCGACCACGCGGTGGAGAAATACATCACCCCGTCGACCACGATCGGGGTCGCTTCCTGCCCGCGGTTGGTGTCGAGCGGGACCGAGAAGGCGAGGCCGAGCTGGCCGACGTTGGTGTCGTTGACGTCGGTCAGCGGGCTGAAGCGCTGCTCCGCATAGGTGCGCCCATAGGAGAGCCAGTTGTCGGGATCGTTCTCGGCCGAAAGGAGGCGCTGTTCGTCGATCTTGCCGTTCTTTGCATCGTTTCCGGAATGCTGGGTGCACGCGGAAAGCGCTAGCGCAGCGAACAGCGCGAAACGTTTGAGCATGATCTCTCCCTGGCTGAGCGGTGACGCCCTTGGACACGATTAAGCATCCCGGCACGGTCGTGTCGAGACAGCGCCGGCTCGAATAACGGTGAAACGGGGAGTCGATTAGGCATTGTTACGATTGCCAGGAACCGTAATACTCCCTTCGCAGTTGCGAAAGGAATCACCATGACCCTCGGCCGCCTCGTTCTCCTCTCATCGCTCGTGCTGGCGGTGCCGGCAGCGGCCCTCGCAGCCGAGCCGGCCGCTCCATTGTTCAAGCCGTGGATCGACGGCGAAGACCCTTCGGAACCGATCATGCAAGTCCAGCAGTACGATCCCGATACTTTCGTGATCCGCCAATCGGTCCGGACCAATTTCGAGGCCCCTTTCCTCTATCTGCTGTTCGGCAAAGACAAGGCGCTGCTGCTCGATACGGGGGCGGGCGGTCTCGAGATCAGGCCGACGATCGACAAGCTGATCGCGGACTGGTGTGCCAAGCACGGCCGGAGTTCGATCCCATTGGTCGTCGCCCACTCGCACGGCCACGGCGATCACCATGCGGGCGACGCCGAATTCACCGCGCGGCCCGACACCCAGGTCGTCGGCCTGCTGCCGACAGAAGTCGCCGCCTTCTTCGGCGTCACCGACTGGCCGCGCCAGATCGTCACCTTCGACCTCGGCGGCCGCCCGCTGTCGATCATCCCGACGCCGGGGCACCAGCCGGCACATATCGTGGTCTACGATCCGAAGACGCAGCTGCTGCTGTCGGGCGACACGCTCTATCCGGGCCGGCTTTACGTGCCGGCCAACTGGGCAGGCGTGTTCCGCGAAAGCATGGACCGGCTCGCGGGCTTCGTGCGCGAACATCCGGTCTCGCATATCCTCGGCGCGCATATCGAGATGACCACGACGCCGGGCAAGGATTACGTCCAGGCCGCTCCGGTCCACGCGAACGAACATGTGCTGGAGCTTGCACCCGAGGCTGCGTTCAAGGTCGCGCAGGTGGCCGACGGAATGGGCGACAGCAAGGACCCCGGGGTGACCGACGATTTCATCGTCTTCCCGGTCCCGGCCCGGAAACCGGACCCGGCGGGCAAGGAGTTGCCGCTGGTTAAAGCGGCGCCCTAGATCTCCGTTACCGCTACGCCAAGTTCCAGCGCGGCCTTCGCCATACGCTCATCGAGCGTCACCAGGGAGCAGGCATTGGCCGCGCAGATCGCGAGATGCAGCGCATCGCCTGCGCGAAGCGATAATTCAGCGCGCCCGACGAAATCCGCCGCCTTCTCGAACGTATCCCGTTCGATCGAAAGCTCGATCAGGCTTTCATCGCGAAAGAACTGCCATTCGGACAACGCCTCGGCGCGTTGCTGCAGCGACAGGTCGCCGGTCCTGATCTTCATCGACAGGGCGCTCGCCACTTCCGTCGCGACCCATGGGCTGATCGCGAGCGCCCCGGGATCCTGTACGCCCAACCACGCCCTGACCCGGTTCGCGGCCGGTTCACGCACCAAGGCGCAAACCACGGCGGATGCATCGAGGTAATGAAGCGCCATCGTCAGTAGCTGGCATCGTCGCGCATGCGCCGCACCATATCCGCCGCGCTTTCCTTCTGTTCCGGCAGCCGCTCGGCCAACCGCGCGAGGCGGCCTACATCGACCTTTTTCAACTGGCGCCCGGTCGGCACCAGCCGCGCGGCAGGCTTGCCCCGGCGGGTGATCTCGACCGTTTCGCCGGCCTCGACCTTGTCGAGCAGTTCCGAAAGCCGCGCCTTGGCGTCGGCCAGGCTATAGCTGTCCATCCGCGATCTCCATAGTCGATATGACCAACTCGATGACTATATCGCGAAGGCGCGCGGATGGAAAGCTCAGCGCAGATCCGGCGGGGTCGCCCCCGCCTTGAGCGTGGCGATCGCATCGTCGAGCGAGAGGAACTGCTGCTGCTGTTCGCCGAGCGTGCGCATGGCGACCGTGCCTTCCTCGGCCTCGCGCTTGCCGACCACCAGCAGATGCGGGACCTTGGCGTGGCTGTGCTCGCGGACCTTGTAGTTGATCTTCTCGTTGCGCAGATCGGTCTCGACCCGGATGCCGGCCGCCTTGAGCTTCGCCTCGACCTCGCGGGCGTAATTGTCCGCATCCGAAACGATCGTCGCGACCACCGCCTGCACCGGGGCGAGCCACAGCGGCATCTTGCCGGCGAAATGTTCGATCAGGATCCCGATGAAGCGTTCGTAGCTACCGAAGATCGCGCGGTGGAGCATCACCGGGCGGTGGCGTTCGCCGTCCTCGCCGATATACGTGGCGTCGAGCCGCTCGGGCAGCACCCGGTCGGACTGGATCGTGCCGACCTGCCAGGTCCGCCCGATCGCATCGGTCAAATGCCATTCGAGCTTGGGCGCGTAGAATGCGCCTTCGCCGGGCAGTTCTTCCCAGCCATATTCGGGCGTGTTCAGCCCCGCCGCCGCGACCGCATCGCGCAATTCGGCCTCGGCCTGATCCCACATTTCCTCGGTGCCGAAGCGCTGGTCGGGGCGCAGGGCAAGCTTGATCGAATAGGTGAAGCCGAATTCGTCATAGATCCGGTCGGCCAGAGCGCAGAACTTGCGCACCTCGTCGACGATCTGGTCCTCGCGGCAGAAGATATGCGCATCGTCCTGGGTGAACTGGCGGACGCGCATCAGGCCGTGGAGCGCGCCGTGCGGTTCGTTGCGATGGCAGCAGCCGTTCTCGTAAAGCCGCAGCGGCAGGTCGCGGTAGGACTTGATGCCCTGCTTGAAGATCAGGATATGCGCCGGGCAGTTCATCGGCTTGAGAGCCATCCAGTCTGCCCCGGCAGACACCAGCGGGCCGTCGTCCTCGATGCTCGGGACCGCGTCGGGGATCACGAACATGTTCTCCCGGTACTTGCCCCAGTGGCCGCTCTGCTCCCACTGGCGCGCATCCATCACCTGCGGGGTCTTGACCTCGCGGTAGCCGGCATCGTCGATCGCGCGGCGCATATAGGCCTCGAGCTCGCGCCACATCATGTAGCCCTTGGGGTGCCAGAACACCGAGCCGTGCGCTTCGGGCTGGAGGTGGAACAGATCCATCTCCTGGCCGAGCTTGCGATGATCGCGCAGCAATGCCTGCTCGACCCGCTCGAGATGCGCGTCGAGCTGCTTCTTGTTCAGCCAGCCGGTGCCGTAGATGCGGCTGAGCATCGCGTTGTTCTGGTCGCCGCGCCAATAGGCGCCCGACACGCGCGTGAGCTTGAACGCATTGGGATCGAGCTTACCGGTCGAGGGGAGGTGGGGCCCGCGGCACATATCGAGCCACGCGGCCGGATGATGCGGCAGGCCCGACCAATAGACCGTCAGCGCCTCCCCCTCGGGCAGTTCCTGCGCCCATTCGGCCTTGAAGCTCTCGCCTTCGCTCTTCCAGCGGCTGATCAGCTGGTCGCGGGTCCAGACTTCGCGCACCAGCGGTTTGTCCGCGGCGATGATCCGGCGCATTTCGGCCTCGATCGCAGGCAGGTCCTCGTCGGTGAACGGGCCGTGCTCGGCGGTCGGCGCGAAATCGTAATAGAAGCCGTCGTCGGTCGAAGGGCCGAAGGTGATCTGCGTGCCGGGGAACAGCGCCTGCACCGCTTCGGCCAGCACATGCGCGAAATCGTGCCGCGCGAGTTCGAGCGCCTCGGCCTCGTCCCGCGCGGTCACCAGTGCGAGTTGCGCATCGCCGTCGAACGGGCGGTGAATGTCGCGCAATTCGCCGTTCACCCGCGCGGCGATCGCCGCCTTGGCGAGGCCCGGGCCGATCGCCGCCGCGACATCCGCAGGGGTCGAGCCCTGCGGCATTTCGCGCACCGAACCGTCGGGCAGGCTGATCTTCAACATGGCACCCATCGAAACTCTCTCATCCGTATGCGGCGCCAATGGCAGAATTGCCCACGCGCCGGAAGCCTTTGGCGTCGGAAGCGGCTGGAGTTCGGGAGGTCGACGCCGTGCCGCCCGAACCCGGGCGGCGGCGGTGCGGTCAGGCCGCGACCGTCCGCCCCCGGAGACCGGAGGTGGTAGTAGTGGTCGTGGTGGTTACACGCGTCATGCCGAGCGATATAGGCGGCGGAAGTTGCGAAGTCACTAGCAGGAGAACGCAGTGCGCGACGCACCCCAGCACACGCTGGTCTCGATCCTGCCTTGCAGCGATATCGAAGCAAGCACTGCATTCAATGCCCGCATCGGGCTGAAGCCGCAGAGCGACTATGATCCGGACGAGACGCTCGTGCGGATCGGTTGGCCGAGTCATTTGCGCGAGTGAGCCTTGTGGTTCACTCTCGCGAGTTCCACATAGCCCGCAATGAGCGAAACCCGCTTCCATTCACTCCCCGACGGCCGCCGGATTGCGTTCCGCAAGGCCGAAGGCGCGGGTCCGGTGCTGGTGTTTCTCCCCGGCTATATGTCCGACATGGCGGGCGGCAAGGCGACCGCGGTGTTCGACTGGGCGCAGGCCAACCGCCGCGCGTGCCTGCTGCTCGATTACTCGGGCTGCGGCGAGAGCGACGGGGATTTCACCGATGGCACGCTGACCGGCTGGCGCGACGAAGTGCTGGCGCTGCTCGCAGCAGAGACCGGCGGGCCGGTGGTGCTGGTCGGATCGTCGATGGGCGGCTGGCTGATGCTGCTCTGTGCGCTCGAGTTGGGAGAGCGTATTGCCGGGCTCATCGGCATCGCCGCCGCGCCCGATTTCACCGACTGGGGTTATAGCGCCGAACAGCGGGCCAGGCTGGCTGCGGGGGAGACGGTGTTCGAGGACAATCCCTTTGGTCCCGAGCGCACCCCGACCTATCCCGCCTTCTGGCGCGATGGCCAGGCGCGGCGGCTGCTCGGCGGCACGATCCCGCTGACCTGCCCGGTTCGCCTGCTCCACGGTCAGCGCGACACCGACGTACCTTACGCCATCTCGCTGCGCCTTGCCGCAGCCTTGCGTTCAGACGATGTGCAGGTGGTGCTGATCAAGGACGGCGACCATCGCCTCTCGCGCGATTCCGACGTTGCCCTGCTGTTGCGCAATGTCGCGACCCTGGATTGAAACGCCCATGATCGCCTTCCTGCTCCCGCTCCTCGCCCAGGCTTCCACCGATGCCGTGGATCCTTCAGGCTTCCGTTACCCGACCACTCGGCACGCCCCGGTCGAAAGCTCCGTAAGTTCCGCCGCGCTGGCCCCGCCGCAGTCGGCGGAGCAGGACCGGCTGACTGTCTGCCTCAAGCAAACCACCGACGATCCAGCCGGCGCGGCGTTCAGCGCCAACGGCTGGATCCTCGAAACGAGCGGCGCCGAGCGCAGCTATGCGAGGCAATGCCTCGGCATGGCCTATACAGTGCAGCAGAAGTGGCAATCGGCCGAGGATGCGTTCCTCGCCGGCCGCGCCGACACGCCGGCGGACAATCCCGGTCGCCGGGCGAGGCTTGCGGCGATGGCCGGTAACTCCGCGCTGGCTGACGGGCGCAATGACAATGCGCTGGCCGATCTCGGCATGGCCGCGGTGGACGCGACCGGCGCCAGCGACACGATCCTCGGCGGCGAGATCGAGATCGACCGCGCGCGCGCGCTGGTCGCGCTGGGCAAGACCGGCGAGGCCGGCGCGGCGCTGGAGAAGGCGCGCCGCGAAGCTCCGCAGAACTCCGACGCGTGGCTGCTGTCGGCGACGCTGGCCCGCCGCGGCGGCGATCTCGCCACCGCGCAGTCGCACATCGCCACCGCCGCCGGGCTCGATCCCACCAATCCGCAGATCGACCTCGAAGCCGGCGTCATCGCCGCGTTGGGCGGCAAGGACGACGCCGCACGCAAGAGCTTCCAGTCGGTGATCCAGCTATGGCCCGGCTCGCCCGACGCCGACACCGCGAAGACCTATCTGGCGCAGCTCGATCCCCCACCTGCCGAAGGCATAACCCCATGATCCCGCTTTCCGTCCTCGATCTCGTCCCGATTCGCAAAGGCAGTGGCGTGAGCGAGGCGCTGCAGGCCGCGGCGGCCTATGCGAAAGTGGCCGAGGATGCCGGCTATAAGCGCTTCTGGGTCGCCGAACATCACGCGACCGAGGGCGTCGCGGGCGGGGCAGCGGCGGTGGTGCTCGCCCATATCGGTCATGCGACGAGCACCATCCGCATCGGTTCGGGCGGGATCATGCTGCCCAACCACAATCCTTTCGTGATCGCGGAACAGTTCGGCACACTCGACGCGTTGTTCCCCGGACGGGTCGATCTCGGGCTCGGCCGCGCGCCGGGCGCAGCGCCGATCCTCGGCCAGGCCCTGCGCAAGGAACTCCACCAGGTCGCGCAATATTTCCCCCAGGACGTGATCGAACTGCGCGCGCTCGTCACCGGCGAACCGCCGCTGCCGATCAAGGCGGTCCCCGGGCTCGGCGCGAAGCTCCAGTTCTGGATGCTCGGATCGAGCCTGTTCGGCGCGCAGCTGGCGGCGCAGCTGAGCCTGCCCTATGCCTTCGCGAGCCATTTCGCGCCCGACCATCTCGACGAGGCGCTGGCGATCTACCGCCGCAGCTTCGTACCCTCGGAAACGCTCGAGCGCCCCTATTGCATGGCCGCGATGAGCGTGATCGCGGGCGAAACCGACGCCGAGGGCGAATTGCTCGCCTCGTCGCAGGACCAGTCCTTCGTGCGCCTGCGGACCGGCGAGCCGGGCAAATTGCCGCCACCGGTTCCGGGCTATCTCGACAGCCTGCCGCTGTCCTCGCAATCGATCATCCAGCGGCTTTCAGTCGCCCGCGCGGTTGGCGGCCCGGCCACGGTGCGGGAGAAGATCCTGCGCTTCGCGGAGCGGACTGGGGCGGACGAGCTTATTCTGTCCGGCGCGGTCTACGATCCCGAAGCGCGGTGCCATTCGCTGCGCCTCACGATGGACGCGGTGAAGGGTAGCACACCTTGAACCACCCAGAAGCAAGGCGTAGGGTCGGTTAGATTGATGCCGTATTGAGTAATATAATTTCAGCGCGAGAGGAGTAGGTCCAGATGGCGACCGCGCGATCCGGGGCAAAATCGGCGAAGACGAAGCGCGACAAGGCCAGCACGCCGCCGCCTGCAGGCGGTGACGCACTGCTGGCCGAACTCACCCAGGCGGTGGAGGCATCGCTGCTGCCCGGCGATAGCCGGCCCGGCACCGAACGGCTGCGGGAGGCAGCCGCCTTCCTGCTCGAGACCGCCCGCAAGCGGACGCCCGGCAGCGCCACCATCGCGCTCCGTTCCGGCGCCAACGGCCACCGCTACACCGCGCTGGCAATCGTCAATGACGACATGCCGTTCCTCGTCGATTCGATCGCCGCCGCGCTCGCCGCCCAGGGGCTGGCGATCGACCAGCTGGTGCATCCGATACTCCGCGTGGAACGCGACGAAGCGGGCGCGCTCGCCGGCTTCCCTGCCTTCGGCGCGGCATCGCACGAATCGATGATCTATATCGAGACCTCGCGCATCGACGGGCGCCAGCGCCGCGAATTGGCGAGCGCGCTGGAAACCACGCTTGCCGACGTGAGGGCGGCGGTGGCCGATTGGCCCAAGATGCAGGCGCTGATCGCGCGCGATGCGGAAAGCCTGGGCGATCCGGAGGCCGAAGCACTGCTGCTGTGGCTTGGCGGCGGCAAGCTGACCCAGCTCGGCCACATCACCCGGCGGCGGGACGGACGCGACGCCAAGCCGCTCGGCATCTGTCGCAAATCGGCCAAGGCGATCCTTGCCGATGCGAGCTATGCCCGCGCGTTCGACTGGTTCGACCGCCAGGGCGCGGCCCAAGCGCCGCTGATCGTCAAGGCCAACCGCCTGTCGCTGGTTCACCGCCGGGTACCGCTGGATCTGTTCATCGTGCCGGTGGTCGAGGACGGCAAGATTGCCGCCCTGTCGGTCCACGCCGGGATTTGGACCAGCGCGGCGCTGGCCGCCCCGCCCGAAACGGTGCCGCTGCTCCGCCGCCAGATGGCCGCACTGGCCGAACGCCTCGGGCTCGACCCGAAGGATCATGACGGCAAGACCCTTGAGCACGCCTTCGCCGCGCTGCCGCACGACATTGCGATCGGGTTCCCCGACGAAGCGCTGGAGCGCGTGGTGACCGCGATGATGGCGCTGAGCGACCGCCCGCGCCCGCGCCTGGTGCTGGTGCACGCGGCGCTCGAACGCCACTTGTTCGCCTTCGTGTGGTTCCCGCGCGACCTGATTAGCGCCAACGTTCGCCCGCGTGTGCTCGCGATGCTCGAAGACGCGACCCGGGGCACGGTGATCGACTGGAGCCTCGCGATCGAGGGCGGCAATCTGGCCGCCCTGCGCTTCGTGATCGACCTGCGCGACGCGGCCCAGGTGCTCGGCGAACAGGCGCTCGACGCGCGGTTGCAAACGATGCTGCGCGGCTGGTCCGAAGCGGTCGAGGCCGAGCTGGGGAAGACCGAGGATCCGACCCGCGCCGCCGCGATGGCGACGCGTTTCGCCGAAGCGGTACCGGCGGCCAACCAGCTCGACTACAGCCCGCCCGAAGCCGCGCGCGACATACTGCGTTTGCGCGCGCTTTATACCGCCAATCCCCACCCGGCCGAAGGACGCGCCGCGCGGCTCTATCGTTGCGAAGACGATGCGCCCGAACATTTGCGGCTGAAAATCTATCAGCTCGACGGTGCGCTGGCACTGTCCGACGCCGTTCCGGTGTTGGAGAACTTCGGCTTCCGCGTGCTGCAGGAACTGCCGGTGCCGCTGGGCGACACCGGGCAGGCGACGATCCACGATTTCACCCTGACCCTTCCAGCCGGGGAAGATGCCGGCGCGGTGATGGAACGCGCCGCCGCGGTCGAGCAGGCGATCGCGGCGGTGCTTAACGGCGAAGCCGAGAACGACGTGTTCAACCGGCTGACCGTGGGTGCCGCGCTGTCGGCGCGAGACGCCAATCTGCTGCGCGCCTTCTATCGCTATCTGCGTCAGGCCGGAATCAGCTACACGATCTACACCGTGGTCGACGCGCTCGACCGCGCGCCCGAAGTTACCCGTGGGCTGATCGCGCTGTTCGACCTGCGCCACGATCCGGCCCAGACCGGCGACCGTGCGAAGCTCGCGGCCGAGGCCGAAGAAGCGATCCGCGCCGGACTGGCCAAGGTCGAGGCGATCAACGACGACCGGCTGCTGCGGCTCTATCAGGCGGCGTTCCGCGCGATCCTGCGGACCAACGCCTTCTCGCCCGCCGCCGCCGAAGCGCTCGCGTTCAAGCTCGATTCGGCCGAAGTCCCCGGCCTGCCGCGCCCGGTGCCGTGGCGCGAAATCTGGGTCTATTCGCGCCGGGTCGAAGGCATCCATCTGCGCGCCGGGCCGATCGCCCGCGGCGGCATCCGCTGGTCGGACCGGCGCGACGATTTCCGCACCGAGATCCTCGGGCTGATGAAGGCGCAGCGGGTCAAGAACGCGGTGATCGTACCGACCGGGGCCAAGGGCGGCTTCTACCCGAAGGCCCTGCCCGATCCGCGCAAGGACCGTGACGGCTGGGCCGCCGAAGGCCAGGCAAGCTACGAAGTGTTCATCCGGGCGCTCCTGTCGGTCACCGACAATATCGTCGGTGACAAGGTCGTGCATCCGAAGCGCGTGGTCGTGCGCGACGGCGACGATCCCTATTTCGTGGTCGCCGCCGACAAGGGCACCGCGAGCTATTCCGACATCGCCAATGCGATCGCCGAAGCCCGCGACTTCTGGCTCGACGATGCTTTCGCCAGCGGTGGCTCGCACGGCTACGATCACAAGGCGATGGGCATCACCGCGCGGGGCGCGTGGCTGTCGGTCCAGCGCCACTTCCTCGAACTCGGAATCGACGTGCAGCAGGACGCCATCCGCACGGTCGGCTGCGGCGACATGTCGGGCGACGTGTTCGGCAACGGCATGCTTCTGTCGAAGACGCTCCGCCTGGTCGCGGCCTTCGACCACCGCCACATCTTCCTTGATCCGGATCCCGATCCGGCCGCGAGCTGGAAAGAGCGCAAGCGGATGTTCAAGCTGCCGCGTTCGAGCTGGGACGATTACGACAAGAAGCTGATCTCGAAGGGCGGGGGGGTATTCCCGCGCACGCTCAAAACCATCCCGCTGTCGCCCGAAGTGCGCGCGGCGCTCGGCACCGATGCGAACGAGATGGATCCCGAGAAGCTGATCTCGACTATCCTCAAGGCGCCCGTCGATCTGCTGTGGTTCGGCGGGATCGGCACCTATGTGAAGAGTTCGGCCGAGAACAATGCGGCGGTCGGCGATCCGGCCAACGATGCGCTGCGGATCGACGGCAACGAGGTCCGCGCCAAAGTGATCGGCGAAGGCGCCAACCTCGGCTGCACGCAGGCCGGGCGGATCGAGTTCGCTCTGAAGGGCGGCCGGAACAACACCGATTTCATCGACAATTCGGCCGGCGTCGACTGTTCGGACAATGAGGTCAACATCAAGATCGCCTTCGCCGGTGCCAAGCGCGCTGGAAAGCTGACCGAAAAGCGCCGCGACGAAATCCTGGTCGAGATGACCGACGACGTCGCCGCGCTGGTGCTGGAGGACAATCGCCTGCAGGCCCTCAGCCTGTCGATCGCCGAGAGCGGCGGGGCCGCCGCGATGCCGTCCTACATCCGCCTGATCGACATGCTGGAAGAACGCGGTCAACTCGACCGCAAGACCGAAGGGCTCGCCGAAAGCGACCTCCTCTCGCGCCGCGCGGCCGACGGCCGCGGCCTGACCCGCCCCGAGCTCGCGGTCCTGCTGTCGAGCACCAAGCTCGCGCTGCAGGAGGCGATCGAGCATAGCACCCTGCCCGGCGATCCGTTGCTGGAACCCACGCTGATCGCCGCCTTCCCGCCGGCGATGCGGAAGGCCTTCAAGCAGCAGATCCTTACCCACCGGCTGCGGCGCGAAATCGTCGCGACCAAGCTCGCCAACCGGATGGTCAACCGCATCAGCGTGATCCATCCGTTCGAGCTGGCGGAAGAGGAAGGCGCGACGCTGGACCAGGTCGCCGCTGCCTTCGCCGCTGTCGAAGTCCTGTTCGGAATGGACGCGATCTGGCAGCGGATCGAAACCGCGAAGATGCCCGAAACAGCGCGGATCGCGTTGTTCACCCGCGCTTCCGCGGCCCTGACCGACCATATGGCCGATCTGCTGCGCGTCGGCCGCGGCGCGCTGGAGCCGGCGAAGCTGGCCGGCGATCTCGGCGCCGGGGTGAAGGAATTGTCGGCCGCGGCCGATCGCCTGCTGGCCGACGAAGCCCGCGGCCGTTCTCAAAGCAGCCGGGAAGAATTCGTGGCGGCCGGCGCACCTGCGGCCGAGGCGGCGATGGTCGCGCATCTCCACGATCTCGACGGCGCGATCGGGCTTGCCCGGCTGGCGAAGGAACGGGGCACGAAAGTGACGCTGCTGGCGCAGGCTTTCGTCGATCTCGGCGCGCGGCTCGGGCTCGACTGGGCCCAGCAGACCGCGGCCGCGATGAGCCCGTCCGACCCGTGGGAGCGCCTGTTGGTCAACGGCCTCGCGCGCGACTTCCAGCACATGCGGCTCGACTTCCTCCAGCGCACGATCACCGGCAAGGGCGATCCGCTGCGCGCGGTCAAGGTTTGGGCCGAAACGCAGCAGGCAGCGATTGGCGAGTTCCGCGCGACCGTCGCCCGCGCGCGCTCGGCGGTTCCCGCAGCCCCGGCGATGCTCGCCCAGATCGCCAGCCAGGCACGCAACCTGCTGGCGCGCTGAGCTTTCTGCGCTAAAGCTCCGACAACAACCGTTGGAGTTTCACATGGCGCATTACGAAGTGATCATTGTCGGCACCGGCCACGGCGGCGCACAGGCAGCGATCACCTTGCGCCAGCACGGCTTCGACGGCTCGGTGCTGATGATCGGGCGCGACCCGCAGGTGCCTTACGAGCGGCCGCCGCTGTCGAAGGAATATCTTGCGCGCGACAAGCCGCTCGAACGGATCCTGATCCGCCCGCCGCATTTCTGGGCCGAGCGCGCGATCGAGATGAAGCTCGGCGCGACGGTGACCGAGGTCGATCCGGAAGGCCACGCGGTGGTGCTCGCGGACGGTGAGCGCATCACCTACGGTTCGCTGATCTGGGCCGCGGGCGGCGATCCGCGGCGGCTGTCATGCCCCGGCGCCGAGCTTGCCGGCATCCACTACGTCCGCGACCTCGCCGATGCCGACCGGATGATGGCCGAGCTGGACGCGGGCGCGAAGAAGGTCGTGGTGATCGGCGGCGGCTATATCGGGCTCGAGGCAGCGGCGGTGCTGACCAAGTTCGGCTGCGAGGTGACCCTGCTCGAAGCCCTGCCGCGCGTGCTCGCACGGGTCGCGGGCGAAGACCTGTCCGCTTTCTACGAAGCCGAGCATCGTTCGCACGGGGTTGATCTGCGCACCGGCGCGATGGTCGAGGCTATCGAAGGAGACGGGACCAAGGTCACCGGCGTGAAGCTGGCTTCTGGCGAAATCCTTCCCGCCGACATGGTCGTCGCGGGGATCGGGATCGTCGCTTCGGTCGGCCCGCTGATCGCGGCCGGAGCCGCCGGCACCAACGGGGTCGATGTCGACGAATTCTGCCGCACGATGCTGTCCGACATCTATGCGATCGGCGATTGCGCGGCGCATGCCAACGACTTTGCCGGCGGCAATGTGATCCGCCTCGAAAGCGTGCAGAATGCGCACGACATGGCCGCGGTGGTCGCGCGGGCGCTAGTCGGCGAGGAAGCGGAGCATTATCACGCGCTGCCGTGGTTCTGGTCGAACCAGTACGACCTCAAGCTCCAGACCGCCGGCCTCAGCCTGAACCACGACGCGACGGTGACCCGCGGCGATCCGGCCAGCCGCAGCTTCAGCGTGATCTACCTCAAGGAAGGCCGCGTGATCGCGCTCGACTGCGTCAATGCGGTCAAGGATTACGTCCAGGGCCGCAAGCTGGTCGAGGCGAGAGCGCAGGTTTCGCCCGAAGCGTTGGCGGATACGGCAACCCCGCTCAAGGAACTGCTGCCAACTCCCTGAGCGCCCATTCTGCCGCTTCGGCAACCACCGGATCGGGATCGGCAACCAGCCCGCGCACCTGCTGCACCAGCGCGGGATTGCCACTGTTCCCGGCCGCGATCAGGCAGTTGCGCACGAAGCGGTCACGCCCGATGCGCTTGATCGGGCTGCCCGAGAACTTTGCCCGAAACCCCGCATCGTCGAGCGCCAGCAGCTCCGTCAGCTCCGGTTCGATCAGTTCCTCGCGCGGGACGAAGGATTGGTGGCGCGCGGCGAGATCGGCGAACTTGTTCCACGGGCACACCGCCAGGCAATCGTCGCAGCCATAGATGCGGTTGCCGATCGGCTTGCGGAATTCATCCGGGATCGGCCCCTTGTGCTCGATCGTGAGGTAGGAAATGCAGCGCCGTGCATCGAGCCGGTAGGGGCCGGGGAAAGCGTCGGTCGGGCACGCGGCCTGGCATGCGACGCAGGTGCCGCAGTGCCCGTCATGCGGCTGGTCGGGCGCGAACGGCAGGGTGCAGTAGATCGCGCCGAGGAACAGCCAGCTGCCGTGCTCGCGGCTGACGAGATTGGTATGCTTGCCCTGCCAGCCGAGCCCGGCCGCTTCGCCGAGCGGCTTTTCCATCACCGGCGCCGTATCGACGAACACCTTGAGTTGCATTTCGAGGCCGAGCTTGCCGGCTTCGGCACTCAGCCAGCGCGCCAGCGTCTTGAGCCCCTTCTTGAGCACGTCGTGATAGTCGCGGCCCTGCGCATAGACCGAGATGCGCGCCTTCTCCGGATCGCCCGCCAGCGCCAGCGGATCGACCTCGGGCGCATAGGACATGCCGAGCGCGATCACGCTGCGCGCCTCGGGCCACATGCTCTGCGGGCCGCGGCGTACCTCCGCGCGTTCTTCCATCCAGCCCATCGAACCGTGGAACCCGGCCGCGAGCCATTCTTCCAGCCGCGCGGATCGCTGTGGATCGTCGGCCGCCGGGGCAAAGCCGATCGCCGCGAACCCCAGCGCACGCGCCTCGCCCGCCAGCCGCTGCTTCAATTCATCGATGAGTGCGGCGTTAACCAACTTCGCTGTTGCTCCCGTTCATAGGCGACGGTTAACTCGCACCCATGCAGATTGAACTAGGCGATCCTTCGCGGGCCGACAATGTCGCGCAGGCCCCCTCCCGCCCCCTTGCGATCGAGGCGCGCGGGCTGGTCAAGCGGTTCGAAGGAACGCTGGCGGTCGACGGGGTCGATATCGCGGTGCCCGAAGGCTCGATCTACGGCATCCTCGGCCCCAATGGCGCCGGCAAGACCACCACCCTGCGGATGCTGCTTGGGATCATCGATCCCGACCGGGGCGTTCGCAAAATCCTCGGCCATGAGCGCCCCCACGATGTCGCGCGGCTGATCGGCTATCTACCCGAGGAACGCGGGCTCTACCCATCGATGAAGGCTTATGAGGCGATCGCCTTCATGGGCGCGCTGCGCGGCCTGCCATTGAAGCTCGGGCGCGAACGCGGCCGCGAATTGCTCGAGAACCACGGCCTCGGCTTCGCTGCCGAACGCCAGATCCGCCAGCTGTCCAAGGGCATGGCGCAGACCGTGCAATTGCTCGGGACATTGATCCACAAGCCTCGGCTGGTGGTGTTCGACGAGCCGTTCTCCGGCCTCGACGCGCTGAACCAGGGCAAGCTCGAGACGATGATCCGCGGCCTCGCGGCGGGCGGGACCACGGTGATCTTCTCGACCCATGTGATCGCTCATGCCGAACGCCTGTGCGAGGAGATCGCGATCATCGCCGGGGGCAAGGTGCCGTTCGCCGGTCGGGTGGACGTCGCGCGTGACCGGATCCCGGAGCAGGTCCGCCTGGAAACCGCCCGCGACGACGGCCCGTGGCGCGCGGCGCTGCCGGCGGACGCCCGGCGCGAGGGCAAGTTCTGGTATTTCTCGTTGCCCGAAAGCGGGGTCGAACCGCTGCTGCGCGCGCTGATCGAAGGCGAAGCGGGGATATTGTCGCTGTCGATCGAACGCGCCGGGCTGCATGACGCTTTCGTCGCGATCGCCGGCGAAGCGGCGGCGAGGGCACTGGAAGCCGTGCCTGAAGCGGAGACCGCCCGATGAGCCCCGCCAACGCCTCTGCCGGGCGCCTGTCGATCTGGCAGGCCGCCTTCGTCATCGCCCGGCGCGATTTCGTCGCGATCCTGTTCAGCCGCACCTTCATCTTCTTCCTGATCGGTCCACTGTTCCCGATCGTGATCGGCGCACTGGTCGGCGGCGTCGGCAAGCAGGCGGCGGCGGAAGCGGCGCCGCCCGAAATCGGCGTCGCGATGCAGGCCGGCGATGGTGCGCGGATGGTCGCCGCCTATGAGGCGCTCGCGCCGAAACTCGGGCGCGGAGTACCGCGCATGCGCGCAATCGCGAGCCTGGCGCCGGGCGAGACCTTCGACGCGAAGGCCGCGCTGCAGCAGCGCAAGGGCAATATCGCGGCGATCGTCACCGGCAGCCCGGCTGCTCCGGTGCTGACCGCTCCGCGCGATCGGCTGGACTGGTGGTCCGGACCGGTCGATCTGGTCGCCGCACAGGCGCTGGCGCATTCCGCGACCGATTATCCGGGGGTGAAGCTCGTCCCGGTGAGCACCAGCGGCGCGCTGCAGAAGCTCGGCCAGGTAAGCACGGCGCAGGCCGGACAAACCCTGCTGTTCCTGCTGATCGTGTTCCTCGCGGGCATGGTGCTGTCCAATCTGGTCGAGGAAAAAGGCAACAAGATCATCGAGATTCTCGCCGCCGCAATTCCGATGGACGCGGTGTTCCTCGGCAAACTGTTCGCGATGCTGGCGGTCTCGCTGGTCGGGATCGCGGTCTGGGCTTCGGTGATCGGCGGCCTGATCACCCTGGCCGGGATGCAGGCGCCGATGCCGGGCCTGCCCGATTTTCACGACCTCCCCACGCCTGCGGTCGGTTGGCCGCTGTTCGTGGTGTTCGGCGTGATCTATTTCGCGATGGGCTATCTGATCCTTGGCTCGATCTTCCTCGCGGTCGGATCGATGGCGAAGACGGTGCGTGAGGTCCAGACTCTCTCGATGCCGGCGTCGATGTTCCAGATCCTGGTGTTCCTGTTCGCCTATGCCGCGCTTACCCAGCCCGGCCGGCCGATCGAGATCGCGGCGATCCTGTTTCCGCTGAGTTCGCCCTATGCGATGCTCGCCCGAGCGGCGACCGATGAGCGAATCTGGATCCATTTCGCCGCGTTCGCCTGGCAGCTGGTGGCAGTGGCGCTGTTCATCCGCTGGGGCGCAGCGCTATTCCGCCGCCGGGTGATGCAATCGGGCCCGCAGGCGCGCAGGCAGCGGCGTTCGCTGCTGGCGATCGTCCGAGGCAAAACCGGCGCCGCCTGATCTCGCAATCTCGCCGGCGAATTGCTATATCGGCCGCGATGACTCATCTTACCCCTTCGCGCCGGGCGCTGCTCGGCTGGCTTGGGACGAGCGCCGCCCTGTCCGCCTTCGGTGTCGCCCCGGCCTTCGCCGCCTATCGCGTGACGATGAGCGATGCCGAGTGGCGCAAGAAACTGGGCGATGCATCCTGGCAGGTGCTGCGCCACGAAGACACCGAACGCCCGTTCACCTCGCCGCTCAATAATGAACACCGCAAGGGCACCTTCCTGTGCAAGGGCTGCGACAACCAGCTGTTCGCCAGCGGCACCAAGTTCGACAGCCACACCGGCTGGCCGAGCTTCTGGCAGCCGCTGAGCGGCGCGGTCAAGACCACCAGCGACACCAAGCTCGGCTATGTCCGTACCGAAGTGCATTGCGCCGATTGCGGCGGCCACCTCGGCCACGTGTTCCCCGATGGGCCGAAGCCGACCGGGCTGCGCTATTGCATGAACGGGCTGGCGATGAACTTCCGGCCGGGCTGAAATTTCAGCCCCTGACCTTCCACACCCGGAAGGTCGTGCCCTGCCCGATCGCGACCGGCTCCAGCCATTCCGGCGCCTTGCCGGCCACGAGCTGCGCCATCAGCCCGCCGGGTGCCGGCCGCGAATAGAGCTTCGCTTCACCCAGATCGGTGCAAATCGCGAGATAGCCGGCGTGGTGGCGCAGCACGATCGCATGAGCCTGTGCCTCGGGGCTGGTGAAGGCGAGGATCACGTCGTGCATCGCCATCTGCGCGCGGTGGTGGCTGGTCGCGATCACTCCGTCGCGGGTGCGTTCGAGCACGGTGGCGCTGACATCGAGCGGGGCAAAAACCGTGACCGGGGCAAAGCGGTCGAGAGCGGCGGCCTGTTCGTGCAGATCACAGCCGGAATCGCGGATCGCGACCTGGGCTTCGGGCAGAGTGGTGGGAGCGACCACCCGCGCTATCGCAACCGGGGTCGATGGCAGGAGCACCATGATCGCCGCGAGCGTCGCGCCCAGCCGTCCCTTCGGCGTCCGCGCGCTGCGGAAGCGCAGCAGCAGGCGATAGGCCGCCCAGCCTAGAGGCGCTGAGGCGATCGCGCAGGCAAAATCCATCGACCGCCAGGTCATCAGCCCGGCTGCGAAGGCGGCCGCGAGCAGCAGGAGATAATCGACCCGCAGATCGCGGTTCGGCCCCGGCGCCGACTTGCGCCACAACGCGACAGCGGCAGCGAGCGCGATCAAGCCCTGCAGGACCGCCGGAATCGCCTGGTCATAGGGCTGGAGCCACACCGGTCGGCCTTCGAGCACGTGGTCGTACCAATATTCGCGCACCAGCGGATCGAGATTGCCGAACGGCCCGGCCAGGCATTGCGGCGCCAGATGGACGAACA
The DNA here is from genome assembly GCA_029202985.1 of Candidatus Andeanibacterium colombiense. Taxonomy (GTDB): domain Bacteria; phylum Pseudomonadota; class Alphaproteobacteria; order Sphingomonadales; family Sphingomonadaceae; genus Andeanibacterium; species Andeanibacterium colombiense. Next base: position 2,054,832 of record CP119316.1, read on the forward strand.
CCGCCACCCCCGCGAGGCCGGCAATGCCGACGATCCCGAGCATCGCCCCCAGCGGCAGGCGCGGTTTCGTCGCAGCCGCCAGCGGACCGAGCGCCGCCAGCGCGAAAAAGGCCATGTAGGGGGGCGAGACGACGTCGCAGTAATCGATCAGATCGCCGAACCCGCGGGTCAGCGCGAACAGGCCGGCGAGCGCCAGCGCGAGGCTGGCGAGAAAAGCGGCAAGCCAGCCGCGCTCGCGCGGATCGCGCAGCCAGCGCAGCAGCAGCACCGCGCCGAACGCTGCGGCGAGCGGCAGGATTTCGAGCGAGATCGACAGGCCAGCGGCAAGCGCGATGCCGGCCAGCGCACCGCCTCTCCACGGCCGCCTGGTCATCAGCGCGGCAAGCGCCAGCAGCACCGTCACCACTTCCCAGCCGTGATGGTCGATCCGGAGCGGCTGTAGCTGCGACAGCAGCGGCGGCGACATGCCGCACACCAGGCAGGCGAGCACGGCGACGTTGCGGCCGCACAGGCGCGTCGCGATATGACCGGCCGCGGCTAGGACCACGGCGAGCGTCAGCAGCGGGACCGCGACGGTCGCAACCAGCTCGGCATGGGCCGCGCCGAGCAGCGGCCGGAGCAGAAGCATCGTCGCGGCAAGCGGTACATCGACCAGCCGCGACCAGTGCATGATCGGGCTGGCGCCCGGATCAATGCGGTATTGGTGGAGATCGAACCAGTTTTGCCCGGCGAGCAGGTCGCGCACCTGGACCAGCCGCAGCGTATCGTCCGGGTCGGGGAATGCGCCGGTGCGGATGCGGGTCCAGGCCAGCGCCAGCAGCAGCGTCGCAAACACGAGCCACACCAGCGCGATCCGCCCCCAGGGCGTGCGCTCTTCAGTATGGAGGCGATTCATGCGATCAGGCGATCCCGGCATCGCGGAACACGACCTTGATGCGGAGCAGCCAGGTCAGCACGAAGCTTGCCGCGACCGCGATCAATTTGCCCATCACCGGATGCACCCCGGCATAGACCGAGAGGCTACCAACCGCAGTGGTCAGCGCCAGCCCCATCAGCGCGGAGCCGACGAACAGCGCCTTCTGGCGGGTGCGCGCGAGGCCGCGTTCCGCAACCGTGTCGGCGAATACCAGCCGGCTCGAGATCAGCCAGTGAACCAATATGCCGAGGGTGTAGCTCGCGGCATAGGCCGCTGGCAGGAACACCCCGAGTGCATACATCGCGAAGAAGCTGCCCATATCCGCGCCGAGCGCGATCACGCTGGCGAGCAGGTAGCGCATCATGCGGTTGTCGAGCAGGCGGGCGGCGAGGGCGATCACGTCGATTTCTCCGTTGCGGTTGAAGGGGAGTTACGCCGCTTCGCGGTCGTCCCGCTTGATCCGTTCGGGCACGTCGCGCAGCGAATTCAGCGCGGCGGCCTGGTCTTCGGTGACAGCCTCGCGCACCGGAAGCGCCTTCTCCGCGCCTTCGTCGCCCGCCTCGTGATATTCGGCGTCTTCGTTGACGCACCAGGTGTCGTAGATGCGCTTGCCGGCGAGAATGTTCTCCACCGTCAGCATCGCGGTCATCATCGCGTGATCCTGGTTGTTGTAGCGGTGCATGCCGTTGCGGCCGACCAGGTGGAGCGTCGGATGCTTCGCTTCCAGCTCGTGCCGCATCGCCGAAACGTTCGCGGCATAGCTCTCGTCATAGACCGGATAGGCCTTCTCCTGGCGCACCACCGCGCCGCCGATGACCTTCGCCGGATCGACCAGCCCGAGGATCGCCATTTCCTGCTTGGCGAGCTCGACCAGATCGGCATCGCTCGACGACCACAGACCGTCGCCTTCGAAGCAGAAATATTCGAGACCGACGCAGGCGACGCTCGTATCGGGCACCATCTCGGGCGACCACGAACGGAAGTTCTGCACCCGGCCGACCTTCACCTTGCTGTCGTGGATGTAGATCCAGTTGTCGGGGAACAGATCTTCCGAATCGATCATCAGCGCGACGGTGAGGAAGTCGCGATATTTGAGTTCGCTCGCATTGAGCGCGGCCTCGGGCAGCGGATGGAGCCGCGCTGCGAGTTCGCGCATCGGCGCCGAGCTGATCGCATGCTTCGCCTTGATCGTCAGATCGCCGTCCGGCCCGGTAGCGGTCAGACGCCAGCCGTCGCTGCCATCCGCGGCAAGTTGCTTGAGCGCATGGCCCATATGGACCTTACTGCCGGTCGCCTCGATCTTGTCGCGCGCGGCATCCCACATCATCCCCGGACCGAGGCGCGGGTAGCGGAAGGTTTCGAGCAGGGTCTTGACCTGCTGTCCGTCGTTGGGCCGCTTGTTGAGCCCGAGCGAGCGCTTGAGCCCATCGACCACCGCGCCCCACAGGCTAAGCCCCTTGATCCGCTGGGCGGCCCAGTCGGCACTCATCTCGTCGCAGGGCATGCCCCAGACCTTCTCGGTGTAGGTCTTGAAGAAGATCGAATAGAGCTTCCAGCCGAACTGATTGACGGTCCAGTCCTCGAAGCTCTTCACGTCCTTGACCGGGAACAGGCGCGACCAGAGATAGCTGGCCATGCAGGTGGTCGAGCGCCAGATGCCGAGATTGCGCAAGGCCTCGAAGGCGCGGAGCGGGTAGGAGTAGAATTTGCCTTCGTAATAGATCCGGCTCATCCGCGGGCGCTGGATGAAATCGTCGGGCAGGATCTCGTTCCACAAATCGACCACGGCCGCGCTCTTCGAGAAGAAGCGGTGACCGCCGATGTCGAAGCGGTAGCCTTCATGCTCGACCGTGCGGCTGATGCCGCCGACGTAAGTCGCGTCCTTCTCGACGATCGCGACGGTCTTGCCCGCCTTGGTCAGCAAATAGCCCGCCGTGAGGCCCGCAGGCCCCGCGCCGACGATCGCGACGTCGACCTCGACTTCGCGGCCGCCCGATTGTTTGTGGCGCGGCTGCAGCGTGAATTCGGTCATTGATGCCCCCGGTGAGTGGTCCTTTCCGGGAGTGAAGGAAAATGGTTAGGAATGGCTTAACCGGCCGGCGGGTTTGTGCCCTCCATTGCCGGAAGCCAGCCGCCCTGCTCGATCGTGCAATGGCCCTGCAACTGCGCCGCCAGCTTCGCCAGCTCCCCGAACTGGAAGGTATCGTCGAACACCAGCCCGTAATCCGAACCCTTGCGCCAGCGCACCCGCGCCTGGATCAGCGGTAGATTATCCGCCTCCAGCCGCAGTTTCTGGTCGATTGCCAGGTACAGCGGGCTCTCGATCTGCGCGCCCTGCTGCGAGAGATTGTGGACCACCACCCCGGCGGTGCGCCCGTGGCACGAGATCAGTGCGGGCAGCTGGAGCCTGAGGCGGACAGGGCGTTTCGGAAAGCGGCTCTTGTTGTTGAGCAGTCGGTCGATATCGACCGGCACCGGAAAACGGAACCCGGCGGCGCCTTCGGTCTCCCACACACGCTCGATCGCGTGACGGTCGCCATTCGGCAGCTCAAGCACGAACTGGCCCTGTGGCAGCGGGTGGAACGTGCGGATGCTCGCCCCGCTGGCCGAAGCGTCGCGGATGATGCACAGATATTCGCCTGCGGCACAAATCAGCTTGGCGGTGCGGATGAGGAGGGTGAAGCGCGGCGCGGCGCGCGATTCCGGCCCGATCTCGCCGGGATCATCATCGACGGTATGGCCGGTTTCTTCCATGTCCACATTCATCCCGCGCGGGACCATTGCCGGCCCCCCTGTTTTGCCCCGCGGGATATCTGCCGGCGGCCACCATGCGCGCCCAAGGCCAGCTCCCGCGGATATGAAACTAGGACAAAATTGCTAACAACCCCTGACGCGTCATTATGAATAATGTGTTTGGTTGAAGACCTTGGTAAACGCCCGCGTCAGGCAACCGCGCGGTCCGCCGGCCCCTTTCCGTCGCGGGCCCGGGCGGTCTCGATCCGGTTGCGGCCGCGCGCCTTGGCATGCAGCAGCGCGGCGTCGGCCGCCGGAACCAGCCGGTCGAGGCCGCAATGGAGCGGCGCGTTCGCAATCCCCACCGAAACGGTGATCGGGCCGAGCTCTTCTCCGGCGACGGTGAGCCGGAGCGCCGCGATCTTCGCGCGAACCTCCTCCGCCCGCGCCTGCGCCGCCTTTGCCTCTAGCCCGGGCAGCAGCACCAGGAACTCCTCGCCGCCATAGCGGAACGCGAATTCGGGCTCGCGCACCGCACCGCGGAGCAGCGCGCCGACTTCGCGCAGCACCGCATCGCCGGCATCGTGGCCGAACACATCGTTGAAACGCTTGAAATGATCGACATCGACCATCAGGCAGCTGACCGGGGCAGGGGAGCGGTGCAGCGTTTCGAGCACCTGGTCGAGCTGGCGGCGATTGGCGAGGCCGGTGAGCGGATCGGCCATCGCCATTTCACGCAAGGCATCGCGCAGCCGAAGATTGGCGATCGCGAGGCCAATCGTCTCGGCCAGCATCTCGAGATAGATCTCGGGAGCCGCGGCGCCCGCCCCGGCACCGTCGGCACGCGGCTCGAAATAGAGCAGGCCGAGCATCTCGCGCTGGGCGGTAAGCGGCAGGCACAGCGTATCGGACAGGATCCCATCGTGCAGCACGAGGTGAGCGCAGGGAATGTCGAATTCGCCGCCGCTCAGGGTACCGCTCGCCGCCCCGCTCGGGCGATGCGGCATGCCGCGCCGTAGCGCCCAGCAGGTCGAGGGCGCGAATTCGGGGAGCGAGCCAGTGGGTTCGAGCCAGTCGCAGGCCTCGACCACCGCATTGCGCGCCTTGTCGATCAGATAGAGCCGCCCGGCGCGCGTCGGCGCGATCTCGGGCACGAAGCGCTGCACCACTTCCTGCAGATCGCCGAGCGTGTCGCAGCCCTGCATTCGCTGGGTCATCCGCGCCAGCAGGTCGCGGATCGCCTGGTCGGCGTCCCGTTCGCGCTCCAGCCGCTGCCGTTCCAGCCCGTTGTCGCGGAAGATCCGGATCGCCTGGGCCATGTCGCCGATCTCGTCGATCCGGCCCACTTCGGGCGGTTCCGCCGCGTAATCCTGGGCGGCGAGGCGGTTCACCACGTCGCTCAGCTTGACCACCGGGCGCAGCACGCGCTGCTTGAACACGAAATAGAGCACGCACAGGAACAGCAGCCCGGTCAGTGCCAGCACGATCTCGGACACGGTTTTCCAAAGCGCCGAATATTCCGCGGCGATCCGCACTTCGCTTTCGGCCCGCAGGTCGAGCTGGTCCTGGAAGCGTAATACTTGCTGCTCGATCCGGTCGAGTTCGCGCTCGTATTCGCCGCCGAACAATATTTGCCGGGCATACGCAGCGTCGCCGGCGTCATACGCGGCTATCGCCTCATGCTGCTCGTCGTGCAGCGTATCGGCCCAGTGAAGCGCATCCTTGAGCGTCGCGAGTTCCTGCGGCGTCGCGCCCGCGTCGCCAATATGTCGAATCCGGTTCTCGACCTGACCCAATTGCGCGAGGCCGCTGGTATAGACGGTGCGGTAGGTCGGATCGCCGGTGTTGATATATTGCCGGGCGCGGTCGCTCAGTTGGAAGATCTCATCGCCGAACTTCTCGATCGCCGCCCGCTCACGCCCCTGCGCGTCCGATGCGATCAGCATCGCGGTCGCCGAAGCGAGCGTAAGCAACACGGTGGAGCCGTAAGCCCAATTGGTGATGGTCGCGAGCCGCATCGCGCATGCTTACCCCCGCGGCCATCCAGAAAGGGTTAATGGTGCGGGCGGTGGGACTCGAACCCACACGGGCAAAGCCCAGGGGATTTTAAGTCCCCGGCGTCTACCATTCCGCCACGCCCGCACTCGGATCTGGCTCTAGCGACGGACGGAAGCGCTTACCAGTAGCGCGCACTGGCGATCTCCGCGCCTTGGGCAAGCGCCGCTAGCTTGGCCCAGACGATCTCCGGATCGAGGTTGCCACTGCCGGCATGGACCGAGAAGCCGCAATCGACCCCGGCCACCACCCGCTCGCGCCCGAGCAGATCGGCATAGCGCCCGATGCGTTGGGCGATCAGTTCGGGATGCTCGATGTAGCTCGACTGGGGCTCGATCATTCCGGGGCACAGCACCTTGTCATCGGGCAGCGCATGGTCTTCGAACCACGCGAATTCATGCGCATGGCGCGGATTGGCGCCCTCGATCAGGACCATCTGCGGCTTCGCCTGCCAGACGATGTCGGCGATGTCGCCCAGTGGCACGTCGCAGTGATGCGGCCCCGGATAATTGCCCCAGCACAGATGCATCCGCAACTGCTCGGCCGGGATGTTCCGCACCGCATGGTTTAGCGCCGCTACATTCAGGGCCAGCTTCTTGCGGAAGTCTTCGAGCGACAGAGCGGTGAACTGGACGTGCCGGCCCATCGCCATGTCCGGGCAATCGAGCTGGAGCGTGATCCCGGCAGCGGCGATCGTCTCGTATTCGTGGCGCAATGCCTCGGCGAGCGCGAAGACATATTCCTCGTCGTCCTTGTAATATTGGTTCGGGAAGAACAGCGCCGTGACGCCGGGGGAGGCCGCGGACATGAAGGTCTCGTGCCCACCCGCCAGCCGGTTCAGCCTTTCGGCATCGATCCGCGGCGCCTCCATGTCCTTGACCGTGATCTCGGAAGTGCAGGCTGGAGCCGAACGCCGGGCGCGGCCGGTATCGCCGAACACCTTGGCCTTGGCGCCGGGGAATTCCTCAAGATCCTGGAACTCGTAGCTCCCCGCCTCACCGTCGAAACCGGTCAGGCGATGCTTGATATAGGTCGCGTAGCTCGGCTTCGACATCTCGCCGTCGCCGATAATGCTCACCCCTGCCTCGACCTGCCGCGCGAGGACATAGGCGGTCGCCTCGTCCACCGCGGCATCGAGTTCGGCTTCGCTCACCGCAGCACCGCCCTCGCGGGCGAAGACGAGGTCGAGCAGTCTCTCCGGGCGCGGCAGGCTCCCGGTATGGGTGGTCTTGAAACTCACCGGAGCGCCCTCAGGAGAGTTCGGCGCGGACGATCGCCGTGCCTTCGACCATCGCGCGCATCTTGCCGTAGGCGACCTCGCGCGGGAGGTATTTGAGCCCGCAATCCGGTGCGACGATGATCTTGCCAGCCTCGGTGAAAGGCAGCGCCTTGCGGATGCGCGCAGCGACCACTTCGGGCTCTTCGACCGCATGGGTCGAGAGGTCGAGCACGCCGAGAATGATCGTCTTGCCCGGCAGAGCTTCGAGCACCGCGGTGTCGAGGTTGGACTGGGCGGTCTCGATCGAGATCTGCTGAACCTCGCTAGATCCTAGCTCGGGGAGGAAATTGTACCCCTCCGGCCGCTCGTGGATCAGGTGGGCATAACCGAAGCAGATGTGCAGCGCTGTCGTGCCCTGAACTCCCTCAAGCGCGCGCTGAAGGGCCTTGAGCCCGTACTGGCGGGCCTTGTCGGGCCGCGCCTGCATGTAGGGCTCATCGAGCTGGACCACATCGGCCCCGGCCGCGAAGAGGTCCTTGATCTCCTGATTGACCGCGCCGGCATAGGCGAGCGCGAGTGATTCCGGGTCGCCGTAGAAATCGTCCTGCGCCTGCTGCGCCATGGTGAACGGGCCGGGCACGGTGATCTTGATCGCCTTGCCCGGGCTGACATGCTCGCGCAGAAATTCGACGTCGCGCACCTGCACCGCATGGCGCCGCTTGATCGGCCCGACCACGCGCGGCACCGGCACCGGCTCGCCGCTGCGGTCGAGCGCGGTGCCGTGGTTGTCCATGTCGACCCCGTCGAGCGCGGTCGCGAAGCGGTTCGAATAGCTCTCGCGCCGCATCTCGCCATCGGTGATGATGTCGAGCCCGGCACGTTCCTGCTCGGCGATCGCATAGACCGTCGCATCGTCCCATGCCTGCTCGAGATATTCCTCGGGTACGCGCCACAGTTCTTTCACGCGGGTGCGCGGCGGGAACCGTCCGGCGAGCTTCTCGCGGTCGATCAGCCAGTCAGGCTGGGCGTAAGAGCCGACCAGCGAGGTCGGCAGCAGCGGAAGCGCCACGGCCTCAGGCAGCTTCTTCGGCGTGGCGGAAGTCGTTGTTGGTGCGGTGGTCGCCTGCGAGCCAGCGCTTCAGTTCTGCATGAGCGTCATGCTTGCGCTTCTCTTCGCCCGCTTCGGCGCGCTTGTCGTCGCAGGTGAATTCAACGGTCATGCCATTGGGATCGACGACATAGACCGAGCGGCAATAGCCATGTTCAAGGACATAGGTGTTCGGCAGTTCCAGCCCCGCCTTTTCGATCCGGCGCTCAAGTTCGGCCTGCGTGTCCTTATCGACATTGAGCGCGAGGTGGATGAATGGGCTGGCCGGCATTTCGGGGCCGAACAGCGCCTGATCCTCGGGGTCGGCGAACTGGAAGAACGCGAGCGCGCCGCCGTCGCCGATGCCGAAGAAGCAATGGCAATAGGTGCGGTCCTTGCCCCACAGGAAATCGGTTTCGCACCAGGTCGCGACCAGTGGAATACCCAGCAGATCTTCGTAGAAGGCGCGGGTCGCTTCCAGGTCTTTGGTCACGTAGGCCGTGTGATGCAGTCGGCTCGGCAAATAGCTCATTGTGTTCTCTCCTCCACAAATCCGAGTCTTTTTTCACCCGGCTTACTTAGCAACCTTATCAAATAGGGCGCCGCAGGCAATCGCGTAGAAGCTCATCCCTTACGCCCGAGTATCTCCTCGTTGTGCTGGCCGAGGGTGGGCGGTGCGACGACGCTGGTCGCCTTCGCGCCGTCGAAGCGCAGCGGCGAACGGATCGTGCGGAAGATGCCGTGCGGCCCTTCGGTCTCGAGCACGATCTCGTGGTGCTTGGCGAGTTCGCCGTCGATCACTTCCTGCGAATTGAACACCGGCGAATGCGGCACTTCGAGTCCGGTGAGCCGCTCGGCCCAGTAGTCGCGGGGCTGGGTTTTGAAGATCGGCGCGAGGAAGGTGATCACCTTCTCGTAATTGGCGATCCGCGCGTTGCGGCTTTCGAATTCGGGGCGCTGGAGCATGCCGGGCTGGCCGACCGCCTCGGCGAGGTTCTCCCAGAACTTGGGCGGGCTCGACATATGCAGCGCGACCCATTTGCCGTCGGCGCATTCGAACACATAGCTTTGCGACACATGCGGCCGTGAGTAGGGTTGCATCACCTCATCGACCGAGAGCAGATGGGTGAAATCGTCGAGGTTGAAGTGGCACATCGCCTCGAACATCGAGGTTTCGACGAGCCGGCCCTTACCGGTTTTCTCGCGCTCATAGAGTGCCGCAACCACCCCTTGCGCGGCATAGAAGCCGGTCAGCGCGTCCGCCAAGGCCGGGCCAACCACGCGCGGATGCTCGGGGTTTACCAGCAGCCGCAGGAAGCCCGACGAAGCCTGCGCGACCGTGTCGAACGCCGGGCGGTCCTTGTGCGGCCCGTCCGAGCCGAAGCCGGTGATCAGCGCATAGACCAGCCGCGGATTGATCGCCTGCAGCCGCTCGGCATCGACGCCGAGCCGTTCGGCGACGCCGGGGCGGAAGTTCTGGATGAACACGTCGGCCGTCTTCACCAGTTCGTCGAGCGCGGCGAGATCCTCGGGCAGCTTGGTGTTGAGTTCAACCGACTTCTTGTTGCGGTTGTAGGTCTGGTAATGCGGCGAATAGAGTCCGCCCTTGAACGCGCGGAACGGATCGCCGACTTCGGGCATCTCGACCTTGATCACCTCGGCCCCGAGATCCGCGAGCAGCGAACCCGCCTGCGGCCCGGTGATGAAGGTGCCCATGTCAAGCACGCGGATCCCGTTGAGCGGCTTTGCCATTTCAAACTCTCCCAATCTTGACGTGCCTATAGGCGGCGGCGGATAGCGGCATCAAGGAGAGACCCCATGCGCATCGGCAAGCAGGACCAGCCCTTCACCGCGATCGCGACCTCAGATGCGCACAGCATCACCGTGCGCGGCAAGGATCTGTGCGGAGAGATCATCGGCAAGATGGATTTCACCAGCTACTTCTGGTTCCTCGTTACCGGGATCGAACCGAACGAGGACCAGCTGTTCTTCGCCAATGCCGTGCTCTGCGCATTGGCCGAGCACGGGCTGGTGCCGAGCGTGGTCGCCGCGCGGATGACCTATGCTGCGGCGCCCGAAGCGCTGCAGGGCGCGGTCGCCGCCGGGCTGCTCGGCTGCGGCAGCGTGGTGCTGGGCAGCGCGGAAGTCGCAGGGAAATTCTACGCCGAGTGCGTCGCCGACTGGAGGGAAAGTGGCGCCCCGGTCGAGGAAGTCGCCAAACGCAAAATCGTCGAACTGCGCCAAACCACCAAGGCGATCCCCGGCTTCGGCCACCCGCAGCATTCCGAAGGCGATCCGCGCGCGAACCTGCTGCTACAACTGGCGGACGAACGCCGCGTCTCGGGCGACCACGTCACGATGATGCGCGCGCTCCAGGCCGCGCTGCCCGAAACGATCGGCCGCGCATTGCCGGTCAACGTCAACGGCCCGATCCCGGCGATCATGCTCGACGTCGGCTTCCCGCTCGCCGCGCTCAAGGGCATCGGCCTGCTCTGCCGCACCGCCGGGCTGATCGGGCATCTGACCGAAGAGGCTGAGCGCCCGATCGGCTTTATCCTGAGCGGCAAGGCGGCAGATGGGATCGAGTATGATGGACCCGCGGCCAATAGGCACTTGACGATGTAACCCTCAGGTGACATAAGTCACCCATAGGTTACATCGGAGCAGGTTTCATGAACGATACGATGGATATGGTGGAGCGGATCACCCGCCGCCGCGCGCGGGTGGCGAGTGCGATGGGGGCGTTGTTCGTCGCGACCCAGCTGGCGCATCTGCACGAAGGACCGATGCGCACGGTCGATTACGTCGCGCTGGCCGGCTGGGCGGTGTGGGCGATGGTGCTGGTGGTGTTCGTGCTGTTCGGCGGCGGGCTGCTGCGCGGGCCGGCGGTGCGCGGGATGCTCAACGACGAAGGCACCGAGGCCAATCGCCGCAACGCGCTGATTACCGGCTTCTGGGCGATGTTCACCGCCGCCGTCGCCTTGTTCGCCAGCTCGTTCTACGAACCGCTGAGCGGACGAAGCGCGTTGCATATCGTGATAACCGCGGGTGTCGGTTTCGCGCTGCTGCGCTTCGGCATGCTCGAACGGCGCGCGCTTAGGGAATGAGCGACGCGCTCGCCAACCGCATGCGCGCATTGCGCGACGCGCGTGGCTGGACCCAGGCCGAGCTGGCCGCGCGCGTGGGTGTCAGCCGCAAGACCGTGAACACGATCGAGAACCGCGTGTTCGTGCCCTCGGCGCTGCTCGCGCTCAAGCTCGCCCGCGCGTTCGAGTGCCCGGTAGAGCAATTATTCTGGCTTGAGGTCGCGGAATAGCGCCCGCTGCTTCGCTCTCCCACAACCCGCTTTCGCAGCTTGCCAAGCGGTCCCTCCCGCGCGCAGTCTAGTCAGACAGGCATAATGGGAGAGGTGCTGGGATGAGTGCGGCAGAGTTCGATTACGTCGTGGTCGGCGGCGGAACGTCGGGCGCCGCGCTCGCGGCGCGGCTGGGCGAGAGCGGCGCGGGGACGGTCTGCCTGCTCGAAGCCGGGGGCCAGGATACGCACCCGTTCATCCACGTACCGAGCTTCGTCGCGGCCGCGATCCATACCGAGCATCTCAACTGGAATTTCAAGACCGTGCCGCAGCCGGGCATGGCGGGACGGCAGATTCCGGTGCCGCGCGGCAAGGTGCTGGGCGGATCGGGCAGCATCAACGGCATGGTCTATTTCCGCGGCCACCCGACCGATTACGACGACTGGTCCGACCAGGGCGCGACCGGCTGGTCCTACGCCGAAGTGCTGCCCTATTTCACCCGCACCGAGAACAACGAGGACTATCCGGCAAGCGTGTTCCACGGCCACGGCGGCCCGATCAACGTCAAGGTGGTCGAAGGGCCGAATGCGCTCAACCATGCCTTCATGGACGGGCTCGCGAGCCTGCAATTCCCCTATTGCCCGGACTTCAACGGACCCAATTCCGAAGGCTACGGCCGCCGGCAGGGGCTGATGCGAGGCGGGCGGCGCGAGAGCACCTCGATCAATATGCTCCGGCCCGCAGTCAAGGCCTGCCAGGTCCATGTCCAGACCGACGCGCCGGTGCGCCGGGTGTTGGTGGAGGACGGGCGCGCAAGCGGAGTCGAGCTGATCGACGGGCGGATCGTCGGCGCGCGGCGCGAAGTGATCCTCTGCGCCGGCGCGGTGCAGACCCCGCAGATACTGCTGCTCTCCGGCATCGGCCCGGCCGCGCATCTCAAGGAGATGGGGATAGACCTGGTCAAGGACGTCCCCGGCGTCGGCGAGAACTACCAGGACCATGTTGCCTCGCCGGTCCATATGGAAACGAAGAACACCACCTCCTACGGCCTGTCGTGGAAGGTGATGCCGCGCGATATCTTCCAGCTGTTCCAGTACATCCTCACCCGCAAGGGTCCGCTGGCCGGGAACGTGTTCGAAAGCGTCGCCTTCCTGCGCACCGATCCATCGCTGGAGAAGCCTGACGTCCAGTTCGTGTTCCAGCCGGCCCGGCGGCTGACCAACCTCAAGATTCCGTTCCCGATTGGCCACGGCTACGCAATCAGCCCGGTCGCGCTCTATCCCAAGGCGCGCGGGACCTTGCGGCTGGCGAGCACCGACCCGTCCGCGCCGCCGTCGATCGATCCGAAACTGCTGAGCCAGCCGGGCGAGATCGACAGCCTCATCCGCGCGATCAAGATCGCCCGCAAGGTCTTCGCCAGCGAAGCCTTCGCCCCATACGGCGGGATCGAGGTCGCGCCCGGATCCGAGGTCCAGAGCGACGAGGAGATCGACGCCTATATCCGCGCGACCGGCTACACAGTGCACCACCCTGTCGGCACCTGCCGCATGGGCAGCGACAAGGATGCTGTGGTCGACCCCGAGCTGCGCTTCAACGGCATCGCCGGCCTGCGCATCGCCGATGCCAGCGTGATGCCGAATATCATCGGCGGCAACACCAACGCGCCTTGCGTGATGATCGCGGAACGGGCCGCCGATTTCATCCTCGGCAAGCCGCCGCTGCCCGCGGCCGAGCTGCCTCCGGAATCGGTCGCGCGCTACAAATCGGGCACCGGTGGCGCGCCGAAAAAACCAAAAAAGAAAGCCGCCTGACATGCTTCGTCATTGCGAGCGTAGCGAAGCAATCCAGGGCGGATTGCACTGCGCGCTGGATTGCCGCGGGGTTTCGCCCCTCGCAATGACAGGTTGTAAGGCCGCCTGAGGAGAGCAAGGATGGCGAAGGAACACGTCAAGAGCTGGAAGGTCGGCGACTGCACGGTCAGCCGGATCGTCGAGGTCTGGGACTTCAAAGACAACATCAATATGACCATGACCAATGCGACGCCTGAAGAGGTGATCGCGATGGAGTGGCTGCATCCGCATTATGCGACCCCGGACGGCCAGCAGCGGATGAACTTCCAGGGCTTCGTGGTGCAGACCCCGACCAAGGTGATCGTGGTAGACAGCTGCATCGGCGCCGGGCGCGACCGCCAGTTCGACGTGTTCACCAACCTTCCCGAAGGCTTCCTCGAGGATCTCGAAAGCCTCGGCATCGGCCGGGGCGACGTCGACATCGTGATGTGCACCCATCTCCACTTCGACCATGTCGGCTGGAACACCTACAAGGACGCCGCGACCGGCGAATACCGGCCGACCTTCCCCAACGCCCGCTATCTGTTCGGCAAGACCGAGTTCGAGGCGTGGAAGGACATCCGCAACGATGGCATCCACCATCCCGGCCACATGATCGAATGCGTCGATCCGATCGTCGCGCTCGGCCTCGCCGATCTGATCGAGGCCGATCATGTGATCTGCGACGAACTCTATTGCGAGCCGAGCCACGGCCACACGCCGGGGCACGTCCATGTCCGCATCTCGTCGAACGGCGAGGAAGCGGTGATCACCGGCGATCTGATGCATCACCCGATGCAATGCGCGATGCCCGAACGCGATGCCACCTTCGACATGGACAAGGATGCCGGGCGCGCGAGCCGCCTGCGCTTCATCGACAAATACACCGACAGCGGCGTGCTGGTGATCGGCGCGCATTTCGCCGAGCCGACCGCCGGCCATATCCGCCTCCACGGCGAGGGCGACCGGCGCTTCGACGGGCTGGGACTCTAGGCGATGGCGAAGGAACTTCCCGACTATCCGCTCGACATCTTCACCCCTGCCGCGGTGCGCGATGCGCGCGCGGTGGACGATGCGTTGCGCGAAACCGCGCCCGCCGTGCGCCTGCACGACGGCACGGTGATGATCGCGCGGCACGAGCATGTGACCAAGGGCCTGCTCGACTGGCAGACCTTCTCCTCCGCCTCGCGCCCGTGGCACGATCCCAATTCGCCGCGGCCCGAAATCCTGCTGACCGACGATCCGCCGCGCCATACGCAGGTGCGCAAGGTCGTCGCCGATGCGCTCAGCCCCCGCGCGCTCGACCGGGTGCGGACGATCTTCGCCAATGCCGCCGAGGAATTCGTCGGCGAATTGCGCGGCCGCGAGACCGTGGATGCGGTCGGCGAGATCACCCAGGCCTATATCTTCCGCGTGCTGCCCGACATCCTCGGCCTGCCGCAGGAAGGGCGCCACCATATGCACGGCTTTTCGCAGATGGTGTGGGCAACGATGGGTCCACCGGGCGAATTATTTGACGAGGCGATGGACGCCGATTTCTCGGGCGTGATCCAGTGGCTCGAAACCACTTGCGAACGCGACGCGATCGACCCGGAAGGGATCGGTGCCGAGTTCTTCCGCGCGGCCGACCGTGGGCAGGTGACTATGGCGGAGGCGAAACTGCTGCTGCAGACCGTGCTCAGCGCCGGGGCCGACACGACCTATCTCACCATGGCCAATGCGATCCGCGCCTGGGCGATGTTCCCGGGGGAATACGAGAAGCTGCGCGCCAATCCGAAGCTGCTGCGCAACGCCTTCGACGAATCTCTCCGCTGGGATTCCCCCAGCCGCATGGCCGGGCGCATTGCGACGAAGGATGTCGAGATCGGCGGCTATCTCGTTCCCGAAGGTAGCCGCTGCGGGCTGATGTTCGCCGCCGCCAACCGCGATCCGCGCTTCTGGGACGATCCCGAGGCCTATCGGATCGAACGCGACACGAAGCATTCGCTCGGCTGGGGCTACGGCGTCCACGGCTGCGTCGGCCGGGTGCTGGCGCAGATGGAGGCGACCGCGCTGCTCGGCACGCTGGTCAGTCAGGTCGAAGGCTTTACTCTCGCGGGCGAGTACGAGCCGTGGATGACCACGGTCGGC
This sequence comes from Candidatus Andeanibacterium colombiense, assembly GCA_029202985.1. Lineage (GTDB taxonomy): Bacteria > Pseudomonadota > Alphaproteobacteria > Sphingomonadales > Sphingomonadaceae > Andeanibacterium > Andeanibacterium colombiense. The sequence goes on from CP119316.1 coordinate 2,070,096, forward strand.
CACGGCCCGATGCGCCAGCCGGTGCGGCTGACATTTGCCTAGCCCTCCCCCTCGTCATTGCGAGGGGCGAAGTCCCGCGGCAATCCAGAGCGTGTTGCATAGCGCCCTGGATTGCCGCGCTACGCTCGCAATGACGAAGCTGGTATGATCGAAGCATGAGCGCCCCCGTCACCCGCATCGACGCGATCCGCTATGCGCGCCATGAACGCCCCGCGGCGCAGAACTTCAACGCCCCGGTCGACGACCATGATCTGCCGATGCCGCTCGACTATTTCATCTGGGCAATCCACCGGGACGGCCATCCGCCGCTGATCGTCGACACCGGCTTCGGCGAAGATGCGGCGGTCGCGCGCGGGCGCACGATGATCCGCCCGGTGGTGCAGGGGCTGCGCGATGCGGGGATCGATCATCTGCTGGTCGAACACGTGATCCTGACCCACCTTCACTACGACCATGCCGGATCGCTCAGCTCGTTCCCCAACGCCCATTTCCACGTGCAGGACGCCGAACTGGCCCATGCGACGAGCCGCGCGATGTGCGACCACGGCATCCGCGCGCCGTTCGATGGCGAGGCGGTCGCCCAGCTCGTGCGCAAGCTCTATGCCGACCGGGTGGTGTTCCACGCCGGCGACGAGGCGTTCGCCCCCGGCATCGCGCTTCGCCTGTGCCCGGGCCACACCGCCGGGCTGATGGTGGTGTGCTGCGAGACCGACCGCGGCACGGTGGTGCTCGCGAGCGACGCCGCGCATCTTTACGCCAATATCGCCCGCAGCCTGCCCTTCCCGATCTATCTCGACGAACCCGAATACCGCGCCGCACAGCAGCGCGCGCTAAGCCTCGCGGGCGGATCGCTCGACCATCTCATTCCCGGCCACGACCCGCTGGTGCTCGCCGCTTTCCCCTCGGAGAACGGCATCGCCCGGGTCGATCTGCCGCCGCATAAACCTGTCTCGGAGTATCTATGACCACCATCGGCTTCATCGGCCTCGGGCGCATGGGCGCCAATATGTCCGCGCGCCTGCTCGACCATGCCGACGAGCTGATCGTCCATGATCTGTCGGCGGAGGCAGTGCAGTCGCTGGCCGACCAGGGCGCGGCCACGGCCGGATCGGCGAAGGAACTGGGCGACCGCTGCGACATCGTGTTCGTCAGCCTGCCGACCCCGCCGATCGTGCGCGGGGCGGTGCTGGGCGCAACCGGCATCGCGCAGGGCGGCCGGGTGAAGATCGTCTGCGATCTCTCGACCTCGGGTCCCAAGCTGGCGATCGACCTCGCCGAAGCTCTGGCGACCAAAGGCATCGCCAGCATCGACGCGCCGGTTTCGGGCGGGATCAAGGGTGCGAAGGACGGCACGCTCGCGATCATGGCCTCGGGCCCGCAAGCGGCATACGACACGGTCGAGCCGTTGATCGCGCGCATGGGCCGCGTGTTCTACATGGGCGAAACCCCCGGTGCGGGCCAGACGATGAAGCTGGTCAACAATTTGCTCGGCGCGGTCGCGATCGCGGTCACTTCGGAAGGCATGGCGATGGGGATCAAGGCTGGGCTCGATCCGGCGAAGATGATCGACGTGCTCAACAGCGGCACCGGCATCAATTCCGCCACGCGCGACAAATGGCCCCGCGCGGTGCTGCCGCGGACCTTCGACTTCGGCTTCGCCGCCGCGCTGAGCCTCAAGGACACGAAGCTGTTGCTCGACGAAGCGGAAGGGATGGGGGTGCCGCTGCCGCTGGGCGAGATCGTACGCGATTATCTCGAAACCGCGCTGGCCGATTACGGGCCCGATGCCGATTTCACCGCCATGGCCAAGGTGGCGGAAAAGAACGCCGGGCTGGATCCAGAGCGCAGCGCATGACCGCTATCCTTCGCTAGCTTGCCAACGCCCCTCTCCGTCGCATAGACTTCGCTCCAAGGCCCGTCACGAGGCCGGTCGCGACCCGCGGCCACGGAGGATAACGGCGCATGGCGCTTCTGGAACAGCTCAGCACCACCGAGGTCGCGCTGCGCGATCGCGTGCCCTTCTGGAACGGCATCGCGCAGATGTTCGCCCCGATCCGGGTCGAGCCGCTTGGCGAATTGCCGTTCGAAGGGCGGCTTTACCGCAGCAAATTGCGCGAATGCGAATTGCTCTCGCCCTGTTCGAGCCCGGCGCGGATCTACAGCGGTCCGGATCACGAACAGGCGGGTGTGCTGAACATCCAGCTGCAGCACAAGGGGCGCACCACCACCCACACCGGCGGGCGCACCGCGCTGGTCGAGGAGGGCGATTTCCTGCTGTTCGACCCGACCAAGCCCCATTGGCAGACCTTCGAGCAACATACCCAGGCGATCGTGGTGCGCGTCCCGCTGGCGATGGCAGAGGAGCGCATGCCGCATCTGCGCAACCAGGTCGGGATCGTGATGAGCGGGCGGCACGGCGCCGGGGCGCTGTTCTCCAATTTCCTGCGGCGGGCGTGGGACGAACTCGAGCACGAGGGCGGCGGCGAGTGGATCGACGGGCTGAGCGATGCGATCTGGCCGCTGCTCGACATGGCCTATGCCGGCACCCGCCCCGGGCTCGAGCCAAACCGCCGGGACGAGCGCCGCCGCGCACTGTTCGAAGCGGTCGAGGCCGAATTGACCGATCCCGAACTCGACGTCCACCGCCTGGCCCGGCGGATGGCGGTCTCGCCGCGCTATGTGCAGATGTTGTTCGCCGAACTCGGCACCACCCCGCGCGCGTTTATCCAGAACCGCCGGCTCGAACTCGCCGCTCGCCGCCTGACCCGCGAAGGCGGCGACGTGACGGTGACCGACGTCGCCTACGATGTCGGGTTCAACGATCTGTCGAGCTTCTGCCGTGCGTTCCGCAAGCGCTTCGAAACCAGCCCGCGCAATTATCGCGCGGGCCAGCGGGGCTGAGCGGGCTCAGTCGATCGTGATCGTCGCCGCGCGGCGGTTCTGCGCCCAGGCCTGCTCGTTCGAGCCGAGCGCCACCGGTCGTTCCTTGCCATAGCTGGCCACGCTCAAGCGTGAAGCGTCGATGCCCAGGCTGACGAGATAATTCTTGGCCGAATTGGCCCGGCGTTCGCCCAGCGCGATGTTGTAGTCGCGCGTGCCGCGCTCGTCGCAATGCCCTTCGATCGTCGCGCGCTTGTTCGGATAGCGCATGAGCCACTCGGCCTGGCTGCGGAGCGCAGCGGCGTCGGTCGCGTCGATATCGAACTTGTCTGTATCGAAATAGACGACATTGCGGCCGTTCATCCGGCTGAGGAAATCCGCATTGCTGCCGGGCACGATCGTATCCGCCGGGCCGGCGCCGGTATCGCCATTATCCGCGACGGTCGCGGGCTGCGGCGGCAACTGGTCGGCGACCCGCTCCTTCTTCGAACAGGCGCCCAGCGCCAACACGGCCGCGAGGCCAGCGATCTTCAGTCCGGTCTTCACGCCGTTCATGATTCAACCCTTCGATTTCGTCCAGGAAGCCCAATCTAGAGGCGCTCGCGCCGAAACGGTTAGCATGGGTTTTTTACACTGCCGGCCCGCATCAAAAACCCGTGGAAACGGTCCGCGCCAAACCGCGCTACCCATTGGCCGAGCCCCGCGAGAGGGCCCCCAGGTTAATCCTTGACCCCCCTCGGGATAGCCGGCCGCCTAAGCGCCCAGCGCGGTTCGGCTATCTCCCCTTTCGCGGGGCTCACCCTACAGCGGCAGCGCGGACAGGCGGTAACCGACGCCCGGCTCGGTCAGGATCAGCTGCGGTTCCGACGCATCGTATTCGAGCTTCTGGCGCAGCAGCGCGACATAGCTGCGCAAATACTGCCCGTCCGCATGCGGGTCGTTCCATCCGGCGATCAGCAGCTTGCGGTGGGTGACGACCTGCCCGGCATGGCGGCAGAGGACCTCGAGCAGCGCGAATTCCTTGGGCGAGAGCCTGATCTCCTCGCCCATCAGCCGCACTTCGCGCCTGGTGGAGTCGACGCTCAGCTGGTCCGACACGAACGCCAGCGGCGCGCCTGCATTCTCCCGCCGCCGCGCAGCGGCACGGATCCGCGCCAGCAGTTCCTCGATCCCGAAGGGCTTGTTGACGTAATCGTCAGCCCCTTCGTCGAGCGCGCGAACCTTCTCCGCTTCGAGGTGCCGCGCCGAGAGGATGATCACCGTCGCCTCGGTCAATTGCTTGAGCTTGCCGATGATCTCGATCCCGTCAGCATCTGGCAGCCCGAGATCGAGCAAGACCAGCTCGAAGTTGCCATGCTCTGCCGCCTGCAGCGCGCTTCCCGCGGAAGCCGCACTGGTTATCGCATGGCCCTGCGACAGCAGCACCGGGCCGAGCGCGGTGACGATCGCCGGCTCATCGTCGACCAGCAAGATGTTCATTCGTAGTGCCCGATGCAGTCATGCGGGGTAGTCAGCGATGCGGGCACAAGCGGCAGTTCGACCACCAGTCTCGCGCCGCGCTGACCGAAATGCGGACTGACGATCGCGATCGTCCCGCCGAATGCCTCGACGAAGCCGTTGGCGATGTGCAGGCCGAGCCCGGTCCCTTCACGGTGCTGGCTCGAGCGCGAGCGATAGAATTTGTCGAACACCAGCGTCTGCTCGCCGCGCAGGATGCCCGGGCCGAAGTCGACCACTTCGAGCACCACCGCCTCGCCCACCCGCGTGAGCACCAGGAACACCGGCCGGTCGCTCGCGCCGTGGAGGATCGCGTTCTCGGCGAGGTTGAAGATCACCTGTTCGAGCATCGCCGGATTGGCCCGAACCACCGCCGCATCGACGGTGATCTGCTTGGCGATCTCCTGCCCCGGATAGGCTTCGCGGAGCGAGGCGAGCACCACGCCGAGAATCTCCACCACGTCGACCTCGACGAACAGATAGGCCGGAATGCCCGCCTGGATCCGGCCCATGTCGAGCAGATTTGCGGTGTAGCGGTTGAGCTTGCCGCATTGCTCGCTGATCGTTGCGAGCATGTCGGCGCGGTCCTTGGGCGAGAGGCGCTGGTCGAACGAGCGCAGGCTGGTCGCGGCCGCCTCGATCGCGGTCAGCGGGGTGCGCAGATCGTGCGAGACCGACGAGAGGATCGCGGCCTTGAGGTCTTCGGATTTGCGCTGCGCCTCCGTCTCGGACAGCCGGTCGAGCAGCAAGCAGCGATCGACCGCGAGCCCGAGGATGTTCGCGATGCCCTGCAAATCGAGCGCGCCCGCCGCGGAATCCAGCTGGAAGCGGACGAAGCCGATCTGCCCGGCCGAGCCATTCAGCGCATAGGCGCTCGAAGTTCCGCCGCGGGTCTCCTCGGCCAGCAACTGGGCCGCGCTCACGGCAGGGCCGCTGCCGTCCGCTGGGAACAGCAGCCCGTCGCGCAGTACGAAGATATCGAGATCGCGGACCCGTTCGAACGGCAGGCTCGCGCGCGAGATGCGCAGCACATCGCCGATCGCGATCGCGCGCTGGAGCTCGTCCGACAGGCCGAGCAGATGCGCATTGCGCGCCTCGGCGACGCGCGCGAGGCTGACGCTGTCCTTCAGCCTTCCGGCCATCGCACCCGACAGCACCGCCGCGATGTTGAACGCGATCAGCGGGATCAACTCGTCCGACGAGGTCACCCCGAAATGGAACAGCGGCTCGCTGAGGAAGAAATTATAGACGAACGAGGCGGCGACTCCGGCGACCAGCCCCCGTGCGAGACCCGCGCGCCCGCCGATAATCATCACCCCGACGACATAGACCAGCACCGCGGTGCGCGGCCGGTCCCACACTTGCGCGAAATAGGTTCCCACCGTGGCGACCGCGAAAATCGCCACGTCGAGCGTCAGCGCGCCGAGATCGTAGGCATTGCCCGCGCGAGTGCGGATAGTGGAGGGGAGGGCCATCGGCTTAGGTTAGCATGGCCGTGGCACGGGGGTGGCTACGGATTTTTTATGCGGGCGGACTTCGGCTATTTAAGCTGGCTGTCCTTGCTGCCCCGCCGGTTGATCCCGGCCACTCGCCGCGCCGCGTCGCGGCCGGATTGGCACGCGACGCAGGTCCGTGCGCCGGGCAAAGCCTCGCGCCGCGCCGCCGGAATCTCTTCGCCGCACTCGTCGCAATAGAGCGCGCCTTCGCCCGCCGGCATCCCGGCCCGCGCACGCAGCACGGCGTCCTTCACCGTGTCGTCGATCTGATCCTGCACCGCACCGTCGCGCGTCCATCCGCCTGCCATAACCGTTCCTTTCGCAGCCTATATGGCAACGGACGGCCGAAAAATCAGTGCCTCAAATATCGTTGCGGATCGTCGCGAGCGCGCCGCCGTCGATTTCCCACTTCGCCCCGTTGACGTAACTCGCCTCGTCCGAGAGCAGAAAGCTGACCACGTCGCCGATCTCGCGCGGCTGGCCGACGCGGTTGAGGGTCGCGACTTCACCGAGCTTCTTCATGCCGGCGGCGACATCGTCGAACATCTGTTCGAGCATCCCGACCAGCAACGGAGTTTCGATCACACCGGGCATCACGCAGTTCACCCGCACGCCCTTCTGGGCGACTTCCGAGGCTGCCGTACGGGTCAGGCCGACCGCGCCATGCTTGGCCGCATTGTAGGCGCAGGCGCCCGCGAGGCCGCGCTCGGAGCCGATCGAGGCGGTGTTGACCACCGCGCCCGCGCCGCGCCGGACCATGTCGGGCAGCACGAAGCGCAGGCCGAGGAACATGCCGCGCAGATTGACGTGCAGCACCCGGTCGAATTCGGCGATGTCGTATTCATGGGTCGGCGCGAGATGGCCTTCGATCCCGGCGTTGTTGAAAAAGCCGTCGACCCGACCCATCGCCTTGAGCGCGGCCTGGGCATAGGCTTCGACCTGCTTCTCGTCGGCGCAATCGGCGTGCTCGCCATAGACGGTGTAGCCGGCATCGGTGAGCGTCCTGACCCGCTCTTCCAGCTTCGGCCCGTCGATATCGACCAGCATCACCTGCGCGCCTTCGCGGGCGAGGATTTCCGAGGTCGCATAGCCGATCGCCCCGGCGGCACCGGTGACCAGCATCGTTTTGCCTTCGTGGCGCCCTGTACGGTTGGTGGTCATTTCCTGGTTCCTCTCCGAAACGGCATCGTAATCAGGAACAGCACCAGCTGGACGCTGAGCAGCTTGAACGCCGCGCGCGCCTGTTCCGGGGTGAGCGTGGCGCTCATCGGCATGGTCCCGAAGACCTTGCCCTTGAGCACGAGATCGTTGCCCTTCCGCTCGATCCTGGAGACCTGCATCAGTTCGCTCTTGTCGGCGGAGTAGATCTTCATGCGAGTTTGATCCCGTCGAAATCGATCCCGAGATCTTCGGCCATCACCATCGCGGTCGCGCGGCCGGCGCCGAACACGCCGCCGCCCGGATGCTGGAACGGGCCGACGAGATAGAGCCCCTCGACCCCCGGCACGCGGTACTGGCCGAGCTCGGGCGTCGGGCGGTGCGCGCCCGACTGGTAAGTGGTGGTCGCGATGCCGTGGAGATCGCCGCGGAAGAAGCTGGGCGAGGTCCGCTCCATGTCGACCGGGCTATCGCAGTGATAATCAAGGATCACCTCGGGCACATTTTCTATAAAGTCGCCCATACGAGCGATCATCTGTTCGGCGAATTCGCCCTTGCTCTCGTCCCAGCTGCGACCGTCCTTGCGTTCGTAGGGGACGTAATCCCACGCGTGGAAGATCGCCTTGCCAGTGGGGCAGCGCGAGGGATCGTGCTGGGTCAGCTGGCCGACCCCGATCAGCGGGGTGGGCGAGAAATTGCCATAACGCAGTTCGTCGAAGGCGCGGCGCATGTCTTCGTAATTGGCCGGCATCAGCTCATACATCACCGCCAAAAGGTCGCCGGCTTTGAACTTCAACGGCTCCGACAGTGCGGCATGGACCGTGAAGCAGGCGGCCGTGGTGATATGGGTGCGCTTCGCATGCGCGGCCACTATCGGCGGCAGCGCGGCGACCATATCTGGGAGGATATGCGGATGGATCGCGCCGATGATCCCTTCGCCGGCCGAATAGCGCGTGCCGTCGTCGAGCACCACTCCCGTTGCGCGCGTACCGTTGGTCACGATCTCGCGCACCTGCGCATTGTTGACGATTTTGCCGCCGTGATCCTCAATGCAGCGGATCAGCGCATTGGTCAGACTGCCCGAGCCGCCGACCGGCACGCCGAAGCCGAATTTCTCGAGGAAGCCTAGGAACACATAGGCGCCGATCCCGGTCGCCTTCTCGTCGGGGCTGACGAGGTTCTCACCCGCCACGCGCCCGAAGTGGGCCTTGACCTTGTCGTGCTCGAACAATTCTTCCATCAGATCGAAAGTGCTGACCGCCATGGTCCGCATGATCTCGCGGCCTTCGGCGCTCTGGTCCATCATCATCGACGAGGCGCCGACCGGCATCGGCGGCGCATAGAGCGAAGCCTGGATCATCGGCAGCCACTCGGCCGCCTGGCGCGACATTTCGAGGAAAGTGTCGGCATCCTTCGCGCTGAACCGGCGGATCGCTTCCGCCGACTTGGCCGGATCGCGGTAGAGCGGCAGGCTCGATCCATCTTCCCACACCGACATCATCGGCACATCGGGGCGGACGTATTGCAGCCCGTATTTGCTATGCAGGCCGAGCTCATCGTTCAGCAGCAGCGGATTGCCCTGGATGAAGATGTGGCTCATCGAATGCTGATCGTGGCTGAAGCCGGGCAGGGTCAGCTCACGCGTGACCACCCCGCCGCCGAACCATTCGTTGCGTTCGAGCACGAGCACTGTCTTGCCCGCAACCGCGAGATAGGCCGCGGCAACGAGGCCGTTATGGCCCGAGCCAATCGCGATGATGTCGGCGTCACTCATTATTCTCTCCCTGCTCCGTCATTGCGAGCGGAGCGAAGCAATCCAGGGCGGTGTGCTCTGCCCTGGATCGCCGCACGACCTTCGGTCGCTCGCAATGACGAGGGTATTCACAGCATTGCACTCAGCACGAGGTCGGACAGTTTCTGGCAGCGCTCGATATTGCGCGCCTGCGTCATCACCCCGGCGCTGCACAGAGCGAAGCTGACATCCGCCTGCGGATCGACCCAGAACATCGTGCTGCCCGCGCCGTAATTGCCAAAGGTCTCGGGGCTTGCGAGATTGCCGAACAGATGGTGGAATATCCCGGTGCCGCGCACCTGGAAGCCGATGCCCTGGTTGGCAGGCGGCACTTCCCAGCCGGCGCTTTCGGCCACGCGCTTGTAGAGTTCGTTGGGCATCTCACCGGTATGAACCTTGCGCGCGAGCCGGAGCATCGCGGGCGACAGGATCCGCACCCCGTCGAGCTCGCCCTCGCGGCGGAGCATTTCGGAGAAGCGGTAGAGATCGTTGGAGGTCGAGGCGCAGCCGACATGCGGTGCTTCGACTTCGGGATCCTCGAACAGCGCATGGTCGCCGGGAAGATTGCGGCTCAAATGCTGGATCGGCACCGTGCCGCGCATATCCGGACGAACGTGGCGCGAAGCGAGATCGGGACGCAGCCCCATCGAGGTGTCGTTCATGCCAAGCCGGGCGAACAGATCCTCGTGCAGCAAGGTCTGGTAATTGCGCCCCTTCGGATCGGTGCGGACCAGCGCGGTGCCCATCAGCACATGGTTCACCAGCGGCGAATAATCGCAGCGGCTGCCCGGCGGCACTTCGCCCGCGACATGCTCGATTGAGGCTTCGAACAGTTCCTGCAGCCGGTCGAGATACATGCCCGGCTTCGGCGTCCACACGCCGGGCATCCCGGCGGTGTGGGTCAGCAGGTGATAGAAGGTCGCATCCTCGCGCGGGGCGCCGGTAAACTCGGGCAGCACGTCGCGCACCTTGGTGGTCAGCGCGAAGCGGCCTTCCTCGATCGCCTTCAAGATCAGCACATTGGTGAAGGCCTTGGTGACCGAGAAGATCGAGAACACATTGTCGAGCCGTAGCAGCTTCGCGCCTTCCGCGTCTTCGGCGCCAAGCGCTTCCTCGAACACTTTCTCGCCGCCGCGTCCGACGGTGAGCACCACGCCGAAGTAATCTCCGCGCGCGATGTCGGCGAAAATCACTTCGCGCAGGGTGTCCAAACGTTCTTGCCAGACCTCGGCCATCACACGTCCTTTTTATTCGTCATTGCGAGGGACCGAAGGTCCCGCGGCAATCCAGGGCGAGGTGCGCAAACGCTCTGGATTGCTTTGCTCCGCTCGCAATGACGGACAGGAAAAATCATCCTCACCCCGCCGCGATGATCCCGCCGTCTATGGCGAGCATGGCCCCGTTCACGAAATCCGCCTCGTCCGAGAGAATGAAGCTGACCGCCCGCGCAACATCCTCGGGCGTGCCGTTGCGGCGCAGCGGAATGTTCTTCGCGCGCTGTTCGTATTGTTCGGGGGTGACGAAGCCTTCGGTCGCTGGGGTCGGGACCGAGCCGGGTGCGATCGCGTTGACCCTTATGTCGCGCGGCCCGAGCTCGCCCGCCAACACCTTGGTCAGCCCGGCGATCCCGGCCTTTATCGTGGTATAGGCGCCGGTGTTCGGCCGGCCGCGATAGGCGACCGGAGAGGAGTAGTTGAGGATATTGCCCGGAGCGTCCTCGTCGCGGAACTGGAGGAAGGCCTGCACCCCCCAGAACACCGACTTGAGCCCGGCGGACAGCATCCGGTCGAGCGTTTCCTCGGTCACCGCCTCGATCGGCTCGTAAACCAGCACCGAGGCGTTGTTGACCACCGCCCTGAGCGGCCCGGCATCGTAACGGAACGCCTCCGCCGCGGCGAAGAACGCGTCGCGACTGCCGAGATCGCCGCCATAGGCATGCGCCTTGCCGCCCGCCGCGCGGATCGCATCGACTACTGCATGCGCGGTATCGATATGGATGTCGGCGACCCCCACGATCGCGCCTTCGCCGGCAAGATGCCTGGCAATCCCCGCGCCCAGCCCGCGCCCGGCGCCGGAGATCAGGATCGGGCGGCCTGCGAACTTCACGCCTCAGTCCATCCCGAACAATTTGGCGGTGTAATGCGAGTCCATGTACTCGCGCATCGCATCGACTTTGCCGTTCGACACTTCGAACACCCAGCAATAGTCGTTGTCGTAGATTTTGCCGTCCATCGTCTTGCCGGTGGAGTTCGATTCGACGCAGACCCATCCATCCCGCGAGAACATGCTCTGCACATGGACCTTGGGGTCGCCCGGTTCGAACATCCCGCGCACCGGGGCGAGGAACTTGTCGATAATGTCCATCCCGATGTGCTTGCCGGCCCCGGCGATGTCCTTGACCTTCGGCTCCCAGGTGGACTTATCGTGGTAGAAGCTGCGGAGCTTTTCGAGATCGCCCGAAGAGAGCACCTCGAAGAAATCGAGCACCAGCTGCTCGTCGGCGTTGGCTGCCTTATAGCTCATTACTTGATCCCTCTCGCTTCATCGCTCGGCGGCGGAATGTTCGGCATCGCGCCGCCCTGGTGGAGCACCACCCGGCCCGCGCGCTTCGCGAACTTCCAGCCATCGGCCGTTTTCGCATACTCATCCTCGAACCCGCCGACATAGAGCGCGCCCGCCTCCTGCGGCGGCTCGACCGAGGCGTGGCTCGACAGCATCGCGAGATAGTTGGTGCCCTTGGCCGCTGTGTCCGAGACCAATTCGACCAGCACATTGGTCACGATGTGGCGCACCAGGATCGGCGGCCGGTCGCGGAAGATCGCCTGCACCCGGTCGCGCCCGTGGAAGGGATGATCGGGCTGGAACGGGCGCGCGAAGCTGCAATCCTCAGTGAACAGGGCCGCGAGCGCCGCATGATCGCCATTGTCGGCATATTTCGCGAACAGCAGCGGCAACAGCGCGATTTCGCGCTCGGCCAGCAGGCGGGCGAGATCGTCCATCATGTGGGCTTCGTAATCACGATGAAGCCGCGGTCGCGATCCCACACAAGGTCATCGCGCCGAACGCCGTTTTGCAACGCATCGTCAACCGTCTCTACGCCCGGACGGAGATAGCCTTCGTATCGTTTCCGAGAGAGCGAGCCGACTCGCTTCGGGTTATCCCGCTCTACGACATGCAACTTCCATGATCGTATCTCGTCGGTCCGAGGCAACCGTTTCAATCGATGTTCCATCAGGCGAGCTCTTCCTGGTCTTCGGCCTCGATCTCGGCGAAGGCTTCGTTGGCGATGCGGAAGCTGTCGACCGTGGCGGGGATGCCGCCATAGATCCCGACCTGCAGCAGCACCTCGCGAATTTCCTCTTTCGAGAGCCCGTTGTTGAGCGCGCCGCGCACATGGACTTTCAGCTCATTGTGCCGGTTGAGCACCGCGATCATCGCGAGGTTGATCAGGCTGCGGTCGCGCTTGGGCAGTTCCTCGCGGCCCCAGCACCAGCCCCAGCAATAGGTGGTGACGAGTTCCTGCAGCGGGTCGTTGAACGGCCCGCTCTTGGCGAGCGCGCGATCGACGTAGGCATCGCCCAGCACCTCGCGGCGGATCGCCATGCCCTTGTCGTAGAGTTCCTTGTCCATCGTAAATTCCTTTCTCAGCCGACGGCCGAATAGACCGCATCGATCAACCGACGTGCGCGCGGGCCATTATCGCCCACGCTGTGCATCTGATTGCAGCAATAGGAGAAGCCGAGCTTCGCGTCCGGATCGCCGAAGCCGATCGAGCCGCCGAGCCCGTGATGCCCGAAGCTGCGCGGGTTGGGGCCCATATAGACCGCTGCGGGCGTGTTGAGCAAAACGCCCAATGCCTGGTGATAGGGCCGCTCCTGCAGCAGTTCGATCTGGTTGTGCTGTTCGGTGATCATTGCTTCGAGCCGGTCCTTCGACATCAGCGAGATGCCGTTCACCTCACCCACGGTCGCACCATAGATGCGCGCGACCCCGCGCGGATTGCCGTGGCCCGAACCGCTCGCGATCTCGCAGGTGCGCCAGATCGGCGAATTCATCGTGGTGTGCCACGGCTCGCTCGGGTTCTGGAGGAAGGCGAAGCTGCGCAGCACCGCGCCATCCTGCCAGCCCTCGGGCGTGGTCGGCTTGTCCGGCACGGCCTGGTCCTTGGCCGCGAACAGCCGTGCCTTGGTGTTGGGCAGCACTTCGGCGACATGGCTCTGCTCTCCGGCATCCATCCCGCCGATGTTGTATTCGGCGCCGAGCGGCCCGCTGACATGTTCGCGCAGGAATGGCCCTACGGTCTTGCCCGTCACCCGCCGCAGGAGTTCGCCGAGCAGGAAGCCCTGGTTATGAACGTGATAGGCCGCGCGGGTGCCCGGCTGCCACAGCGGCTCCTGCACTTCGAGCGCCTTGATGTAGGCCGGGTAATCGAAGAACCCGCCCGGATACATCGTGTCGGTGGTCAGCACCGGAATGGCCGCGAGATGATCGAGGCACCAGCGCACGAGGATGTCCTGTTTCCCCCCCTGCGCGAACTCGGGCCAGTAATGCGCGACCGGCTGGTCGATATCGATCAAGCCTTTATCGACCGCCATGTTGAACGCGATCCCGGTGATGCCCTTGGCGACGCTCATCATGCAGACGGTGGAGTGCTCGTCCCATTCTTGGCTGCGGTCCTCGCGCGCCCAGCCACCCCAGAGGTCGACCACGGTTTCGCCGTCGATCACGACCGAGGTCGCCGCGCCCAGTTCTTCCTCGACGCGGAAATTCTCGGCGAAGGCTTCCGCCACCGGGGCAAAATCCTCGCGGTAGCGCCCGCGCAGGCGGTAGTTTCCGCCACGCGCGTCGATCGTCCGGTCAAGCTCGGCCGTTGCCATCAATCCTCTCCAATCCTTATCAGCCCTAGGCTGGGCCAGACTGCCCCGCTTGCGCAAGGGCGAAAATGCCTTGGCAGGGCGCGAAGCCCTCTGGCAGGTGGAGTGCCGGAGAGGACGAGTGGTGGAATACGATTACGATGTGATGGTGATCGGCGGCGGGCCAACCGGCTTCATCGCCGCGCTCGGGCTGGCGCAGGCCGGAGTGAGCGTCTGCGTGGTCGAGGCCGAGGATGAAATCCCGGACAGCCCGCGCGCCGCGGTCTATCACTGGTCGGTGCTCGACGGGCTCGACCGGCTCGGGATTCGCGCAGAGGCCGAGCGGAGCGGCTTCGTGAAGCGCGACTATATGTGGCTGGTGAAACGGACGGGCGAGGAGATCGCCTACGACCTCTCCGCGCTCGATGGCACGACCGCGTTCCCCTACAATATCCACCTCGGGCAGGACCAGCTTGCGGCGATTGCGCGCGACCGGCTGGTGGCGATGCCCAATGCCGAGATTCGCTTCGCCACCAGCTTCATCACACTGGCACAGGATGTCGAGAGCGTCCGCGTCTCGATCGAGGGCCCCGACGGGATCGAATATTGCGTGTGCAAATATCTCGTCGGCGCGGACGGCGCCGGGAGCATGGTACGCAAGGCATTGGGGCTGAGCTTCGACGGGATGACCTGGCCTGAGCGCTTCGTCGCGACCAATGTCTGGCACGATTTCGAACCGGCCGGCTACGCACTCTCGACCATGGTGATCGACGCGCAATGGGGCGCGGTGATCGTCAAGCTCAACGAAGGCGGGTTGTGGCGCTGCACCTATATGGAAAGCGCCGAGCTGCCCGAGCGGACATTCATGGACCGGCTGCCCGATGCTTATGAGCATCTGCTGGCGGGTGGAGGCGGTTGGAAGCTCGACCGCGCGGCGCCCTACCGGATGCACCAGCGCTGCGCCGAGCGTTTTCGGGTCGGCCGCGTAGTGCTGGCGGGCGACGCGGCCCATGTCACCAACCCGACCGGCGGCTATGGCCTCACCACCGGCCTGTTCGACGCCTATGCCTTGTGGCCGACGCTCGCCGCGGTGGTGCTGGACGGGGCGGACCCGGCGTTGCTCGATCGCTATGCCGACGACCGGCGACAGATCTATCTCACCCGCACCTCACCCCGTGCGACCGCGAACAAGAATCTCGTGTTCCACGCGTGGGGCGACGGGGCAGCGCTTGAAAACGCGCTCGAACCGCTGCGCGCGATGGCGCGGGATCGTGATGCCTGCAGGCAAGGGCTGATGTTCGTGAAAAGCCTCGAGACCGTCTCGCCGGTGGAGGGCTAATTCATATAGGAAATCGTCCGCAGCTCGATGCTCTGCCTTGGCGCGGCATTCACCGGGGTGTTCGGATCCTCGAACGCGCTGTGGGCGGTAAACTGCACCGCGTCCGGGTCGCTATCGTAGAGCTTGAACGCCAGCACTTCCCACGGCTGCATATGCGGCACCCAGTACCAGCGCTGACCCGGCGCCCAGGCGAGGTTGAAGCCCCACAGCGAGCGCGTGCCGAAGCTGCCGAGCCCGCCGATCACTTCGCTGTCGAACATATCCTTCCGCTTGACCGTGCTCGCATCGCACAAGGCCAGCGGCGCGCTTTCGACCATCGCGATCGGGCGCCACACGTTGATCAGCATGTAGCGGCCTTCGAGGCGGCGAGCGGCTTCGTCCTGCGGCAGCAGATCGTAGGTGTAGTCGCGCACCGTGCGGTCGCCGTAATCGACATGCGCGCCATAGGCGGGCTGGTTGTGGCCCTGCGCCCCGGCGGCATTGGTGCGGATGACAGGGCCGAAACTGACCGTCTTCGCCGCGCCGGTCAGGCGCTGGATCAGCGCCTCGGTCTCGCGCGAATAGGCAGCGATTGCCGCATCGTCGGCAAAGTCCTTCACCGCGCTCGGTTCGTCGAGCAGCACGAAGCCGTTGCGGTCGAACGCCAGTTCCTCCGCCTCGGGTCGCATGTCGTGGATCGTCACGCGGTGCTCTTCGGCCGGCCAGTAGCTCTTCGAGCGGTCGCCCGCGTGGAAAGTCGCCTTCTCCCCGCGCACGACGTATTTCATCGTCGCCTCGATGTCGCACACCAGCATTTCGGCTTCGCTCACCGCCACCTCTCCTTCGCTGTGGCTCTTGGCGGCCCGCCCCGCCCGACATAGCCTGCGTTCCAGGCCGTTATAGCGGCGCAAGGAGAGGATGTCTTGGTGGCGAGCGAAGCGCCTGATCCAGCGATGGATCCACGCCAGATTCTGGGCACGCGCCGGATGACCTTGCCGCAATATGCGGTGATCGGGCTGTGCGTGCTGATCAATATGATCGACGGCTACGACATCCTCGCACTGGCGCAGGCAGGGTCGGCCCTGAAGCGCGAATGGGGCTTGAGCGATGCGGCGCTCGGCACATTGCTGTCGATGAACCTCGTCGGCATGGCGCTGGGCGCGCTCGGCGTTTCGCCGGTAGCCGACCAGTGGGGTCGGCGGCCGGCAATCCTCGCCAGCCTGGTGTTCATGAGCGCGGGCATGGCGCTCGCCGCGGCCTCGACCGGCTTCTACGCCATGGCGGCCGGGCGGATCGTAACCGGGATCGGGATCGGCGGGATGACCAGCACCGCGGGGATGCTCGCGCTCGAATATGCGCATTTCAAGCGCCGCGAATTCGCTTCGAGCTGCGTCGCCTCGGCCTATCCGGTCGGGACGATCGTCGGCGCCTATGTCGCGGTGCTGGTGCTCGACAGCTGGGGCTGGCGCGGGATCTTCTGGGTCGGCTCGGGCCTGTCGCTGCTGCTGTTCCCGATCGCGTTCGGATACCTCGCGGAATCGCTCGACTTCCTGCTCTCGCGCCAGCCCAAGGATGCCGTGGCGCGCACCAACCGGATGCTGCGGCGGATGGCGATCCCGGAGATTTCCGAGCTGCCTCCAAAGCCCGAGGGCGCGCGCGACGCGGTGCTGGCCGAGATCGCCCAGCCGCTCCACATCAAGGAGTTGCTCAGGCTGTTCCTCGCCCACGCGTTCAACATGTTCGCGTGGTATTTCATCATCAACTGGGGCCCTCCGCTGGTTTCGCAGATGGCCGCGGACGACAAGGCCGGGGCGCTCTATTCGAGTTGGGTGTCCTATGGCGGGATCGCTGGCGGCCTCGCGGGCGGCTGGCTCTGCGGCGCTTGGGGCGTGAAGCGGATGATGTGGGCAACGATGATCGCGCTGGCCGTGCTGATCGCGCTGTTCGGCCAGTTCGCCGGCAACCAGCAGGCTCTTTGGGTCATCGCCCCGCTGATGGGGGCGATGCTGTTCGGCTCGGCCACCGCCAACTGGCTGACGATCGCCTATGCCTTCCCGCCGCAATTGCGCGCGACCGGGCTCGGCTTCGGCACCACTGCCGGTCGGATCGGCGCGGTGTTCGGACCGATCGTCGGCGGGCGGCTGCTCGGCGACGGGCTGAATCCCGGGGCGGTCTGCGCGATCATGGCCGTCCCTGCCATCCTCTCCGCCGTGACCTTCAGCTTCGCCCGGCGGATCGAGCCCGGGCGCTAGTGCCTATTTCCCGAGCAGGAAGTCCTTCGCCGCCTTGCGCGCGGCGGCATTCTCGTCGAGCAGGAGATGCGCCCCGCCGGGGATCACTGTCACCTCGGCCTGCGGCAGCACTTCTTGCCACACCGGAATGAATTCCTGCGGCACGACCTGGTCGGCCGAGCCCCACAGCAGCAGCGCCGGCCGGTCGAACTCGGCCAGCGCCGAGCGGGTTTTCGCATCGACCTGGTCGAGGTCCTCGCGGATCCGCATCGCCATCGCGCCTTCGCGCTGGCGCAGTTCGAGCCACTGGAGGGTCGGATCGGCCGGCCAGAACGGCTCGAGCCAGTCGAGGCTCTCGACGAACATGCCGCGCATGTCGGCCGGCGCGATCCTGGACCAGTCGGGGATCGCGACGGTGTCGGACTTGAGCCCGGCGGGTGAGATCAGCACCAGCCGGTCGATCTCGTCCGCATGCTCGCCGGCATAGCGCGCAGCCATATGCCCGCCCATCGACGCGCCGAGCAAATGAAACCGCTCGAGCCCGAGCGCGGCGAACAGCATCTCGTAATGCATGACATAGTCATCCATCGAGGCGATATCGCCGTCGCCGCTTTCGCCGAAGCCGGGATGGATCGGCGAGATCATGCGGAACTCATCCGCGAACTCGCGCATCCATTCGAAGCCGTGGAAGGTGCCGCCGCCATGGAAATAGACCGCCGGCGGCGCGTCTTCCGGCCCGATCGCGTAGACCACGCTCTCGGTCCCGTCGATGCGGTAGACCTCGCGGTCGAAGCCTTCGGTGCTGTAGGCCCATTTGCTCATGGCGCTGCTTTCCTTGCTCACAGGCTGGCGCCGTTACGCGCTGGCCGCCCCGCGCGCCAGTACCCGCGGGTTGGTTTCGCCCAGCAACAGTGCGGTCAGCCCGCCGCCGAGCGCGAGCACGATCTGCAACCACAGCGCGGTGCCGAGGCTGAAATGGTCGGCGAGCTTGCCCGCGACGAGCGGTCCGATCACTCCGCCGGTGATCTCGCCGATCCCGACCACCAGGCCCATCGCGGTACCCGCGCGCGCGGCGCCGAGGGTTTCGGCCGGGACTACGCCCATGAACAGCGGGAAGATCCCCATGCCCATCCAGCCGATGAACATCGCCGCGGTCAGCAGGACCGGGGTGCCGTCGCTGTAGAGCAGCGCGAGCGGCCCGAGCGCCATCATCAGCCCGCCGACGATCATCGGCGGCTTGCGCCCGATCCGGTCGGACAGTGCGGTGATCAGGATCGCGCCGACGCCGGGGCACAGGCCGACCGTCGCCATCATCCATTTCCACGTCGCCGGATCGATGCCGAGCGGGCCGTCGAGATAGAGCGGCATGAAGATCGAGCCGATCACCGACGAGCCGACCGCAAAGCAGCTGACAATCGAGCACAGCAGGACATTGCGATGCTTCAGCATCGCCCAGGGCGAGAGCCCCTCGACCTTGATTTTCTCGCCCGCCGCACGCGGCGGCTCGGCAATCATGCGCCAGATCAGGAAGGCAAGGATCAGGCCCGGGATCCCGGCAAGATAGAAGGCGGTGCGCCAGCCATAGGCCTGTGCCAGCCACACCAGCACGATCGGCGCGAGCGCGGTGCCGATCAGCGAGCCGAACGCATTCTGCATCACCCCGGCGTTGAGCCCGCGGCGGCTGTCGGCCGAAGCCGCGGCCATGATCGCAAGGCACACCGGCAGGAAGGGCCCCTCGGCCGCGCCCATCACCAGGCGGGTCGCGAAGAGCGCGCCGAAGCTGTGCGCCAGACCCGAGAGCACCGAGCAGAACGAGAACACCACCAGCGCCGCGAGCAGGAACGGCTTGCGACGCCCGATCGAATCCGACCAGCGCCCGACGAAATAAGCGCCCAGCGCCCAGGTGAGCGAAAGTCCGGCCCCGAGCGCGCCGACTTCGGTGTTGTTGAGCGAAAGATCCTTGATCACGAACGGCGCGAGGAACGTCATCGCCATGCGGTCGAAATAGGCGAAGCCGAAGCTCAATCCGAGCAAAAGCAACACGGTGACTTCGTAGCGAAGCGAATGCTGCCCGGCCGGCCCCGCGGACGCCGGCGAACCCGGTGCGGTCATCCCTGCCATAAGTACAACATATGTCTGGATTTTGTCATCGTAAGCCTCTCGCCAGGCGATTGTCTTTTCGCCCTTTGTTACGGGGTGCACGGGGAGCAGTCTTGTCTGCAAGCGAAATCATTGGCTTGGACATAGTCAAAGTAACGCTGTTTCAGCCGCATAGCAGTGTTGCTTCATTGTGACATAGAGTTCGCTTTTCGTATGGTTGTTGCGCTTGGGGCTCTTTGCGTTGCCACTGAATGGCGCTAATTTGAAGGAAGGGGAGGTAATCGGGCGCGGTTCACGCGTCCTTTTGATAAAAAACTCCCCCATAAAAAATCTTTCGCGGGACGCTCCTTAAAGGTGCGTCGATGCGGCGGATGTTTGGTGAGAAAATCGGGGCCGTTTCGGTTCCGAATTGGGAGGATGCTTCATGAAGCTCAAGATTATGAGCGTCGTGTCGTCGCTGGCTATCGCGACCGCGATGGCGGCGCCGGCTTACGCGCAGGACGACAAGGCTGCTGACAACAGCGAGGGCCGCACCAACGAAATCATCGTCACTGCGGAATTCCGCGCGGCAAACCTGCAGGATACGCCGATCGCGATCACCGCGGTCAACTCGGAAATGCTTGAGGCCCGCGGCCAGACCGATATCGCGCAGGTTGCCGCCCAGGCGCCGAACGTGACCCTGAAACCGCAGCCGCAGAACGGCGGCGCGGGCCTGATCGCGTTCATCCGCGGCGTCGGCCAGACCGATTTCAACTACGCGCTCGACCCCGGCGTCGGCCTCTATGTCGATGACGTCTATATCCCGACCCTGTCGAGTTCGCTGCTCGATCTGATGGATCTCGACCGGATCGAAATCCTGCGCGGGCCGCAGGGTACGCTGGCGGGCAAGAATTCGATCGGCGGCGCGATCAAGCTGTTCAGCCAGAAGCCGAAGGGCGACGGTTCGGGTTCGCTGCAGGTCACTTACGGTTCCTACAACCGGCTCGACCTGCGCGGCATGGCCGACTTCAAGGTCACGGACAATCTCTTCGCCCGCGTGTCCGGTGTCTCGAAGAGCCGTGACGGCTATGTCGATCTGCTCGATTACGGTGTGACCCACCCGACCGAGAACGTGCCGGCCAACGATGCGCGCGGCGCGCGCGGCGTGGTCGGCACACAGGGCGGGCAGTCCTACGTCGCCGGCCGCCTTGCGTTGCGCTGGGTGCCGGTCGATACGCTAGAGGTCAATCTTTCGGCCGACTATACTTCGGATCATTCCGAACCGGCCGCCACCGTGGTGATCGCCGCCGGGCTTCCGGGCCCGACCTCGACCAATCCCAATCCATTCGATCCGAGCATCCCCAACCCGGCCACAAACGTGAACGGCGGTGCATGGCTGCCGGGCAAGGACGGCAGCCCGATTCCGGTCGATTGCCACTTCGTCCCTTACGGCGTGAACAGCTGCGATACGCTGAATGCCTCGGCCTATCACGTCGATCCGCGCTATGTCAGCTATGCGAACTTCCTCGACGGGATGACCCCGACTTCGCAGGCTCCTTTCAAACCCTATGCGGCGCTCCAGAACCAGGATTTCGTGGGCTGGGGTGTGATGGGCGACATCACCTTCGACATCAGCGACACGATGCAGCTGAAATATATCGGCTCGTGGCGTGAATACACCTCGGAGTTCGGCCAGGACCAGGATGCGACCCCGGTGCCGGTCGCGCAGCTCGACAACCGGCTCGACCACCGCGCCTGGAGCTCCGAACTGCGGCTCAACGGCGGCTTTGGCGACGGGCTGTTCGAATATACGCTCGGCGGGTTCTACATGGACCAGAAGGGCGAATACACCGCGCGCGTCGACCTGAACTATGCCGGCATCGACTTCCTGCACGGGCCCGACACCACGCCGTCGAAGTCGAAGGCGCTGTTCTTCAACGGCACGATCCATCCGACCGAGGCATGGTCGATCACTGGCGGCCTGCGCGGTTCGTGGGATCACAAGACCTACACCTACTTCCGCCGCAATCCGGATGGTTCGCTGCCGACCACCTGCGAATTCTTCCTCGGTGCACCGACCGCCGGTCCGACCGGCATCGGCAACAACCCGAACTGCCTGCTATCCGGCATCTTCGGACTCGAGGGCGAATTCAAGGGCTCGCGGCTGGATTGGCGCATCGTCACCGATTACCGCTTCTCCGACCAGTTCCTGGCCTACGCCTCGGTCTCGACCGGCTACAAGGGCGGCGGTGTTAATCCGCGGCCGTTCTACGGTCCTTCGTCGGGCGACTGCGATTCTCCGTCCTATCCGGGCGGCGGCGCACCGTGCGACCAGATCAAGGCATTCGATCCCGAAACCCTCACCACCTACGAATTCGGGTTCAAGGCCGATCTGCTGGATCGCCGCCTGCGCATCAACGGCGCGGGCTTCTACAACAAGTACGACAACATCATCCTGACGCTGTCGGCCTGCCCCTCGGTCCCGTGCCTCCGTCCGGCCAACGTCGGCAAGGCGGATGTGAAGGGCGCCGAGCTCGAGGTTACGGCCTATCCGGTCGACGGCCTCTCGCTCGATGGTTCGCTGAGCTACATCGACTTCGAGTACAAGGACACCGGCACCTCGGGCATCCCGCTTTCGGCCGTCACTCCCTATACCCCGAAGTGGACCTACAGCTTTGGCATCCAGTACGACAAGGATATCGGCCCGGGCACGGTGGGCTTCCGTTTCGACGGATCCTACCAGTCGGATACCTTCACCGAATCCTCGAACAGCGAAGCGAGCCGCGTCGAAGGGGAATTCCTCGCAAATGCGCGGGTGAGCTACACCACCCAGGACCAGGACTGGAAGGTCTCGCTCGAAGTGCAGAACCTGTTCAACAAGTACTATTTCCTCAGCAAGAGCGACGTGACCAACTCGCTGGGCGAAATCACCGGCGTGCCCGGGCTGCCGCGCACCTGGGCGGTCACCGTCCGCCGCACGTTCTGATCCGGCCTGCTTCGGCGGAACCGGCAAAAAAAGGGCGCGGGTCTTCGGATCCGCGCCCTTTTCTTTTGCCTCAAATCTCCGGATCGGCGGAGGCACGCGCCCGCCGGCGTCGCCACCACCACCAGCCGCACCCGCCACCGGCAAGCACGCACAGCAC
Source organism: Candidatus Andeanibacterium colombiense (assembly GCA_029202985.1). GTDB lineage: Bacteria > Pseudomonadota > Alphaproteobacteria > Sphingomonadales > Sphingomonadaceae > Andeanibacterium > Andeanibacterium colombiense. The sequence goes on from CP119316.1 coordinate 2,092,543, forward strand.
CGCCGCGGCAAGCTGGCCCAGCGCGGTAACGGCCGCGGTCAGCGCACCGATCGTAAGGCCCCAGCCGAGCTGCGACAGGATCGAAAAGAAATCCCTCATCGACAGCGCAACGCATGGAACCGCCGGGCGGGGCCAGCCGGCAGCGATGTGGGGAATGAATTAAACCCTGCGCGCCTTACTTGTTCAGGCGCTCGCGGATTTCCTTGCCCGGCTTGAAATAGGGCACCCGCTTGGCCGGCACGCTCACGGAATCCCCGCTGCGGGGATTGCGGCCGGTGCGGGCATCGCGCTGGCGAGTGGAGAAGGCACCGAAGCCGCGCAATTCGACCCGCCCACCTTCGGCAAGGCGCGCAGCGATCTCGTCGAAGAAAATGTCGACCACCTGTTCGACTTCTTCGGCACGCAATTCGGGATTTTCTTTCGATAGTGCCTGCAACAATTCTGATCTGATCATCGCCTCACCCCCCGGGCCGACCACTTATGCGGCCTATAGGCCGGCATTCCCCCTCAAGAACGCCAGACTGCCCCACAACTTGGGAGACTGCCAGAGGTGGGGCGTCAGCGCAATCGGCTTGGCAGCGGGCCGTCGCGCAAGGCGCCCGGGCTGCCGGTAAAGCCTTGGAATCTAAGCCTCGTTCAGCAGATCGGCCGGCGCGATCCCGAGCCGTTCGATCCGCGCGCGGATTTCCGGCCAGTCGCGGGCGAGGAACGACTCGCGCTCCGCCCGGCGCAGTTTTTCGGCCGCGCCGGGGACGACGAACATGCCGACTCCCCGCTGGACCTCGACCAGCCCATCGGCCTGGAACTGCGAATAGGCCTTGGCCACGGTCAGCGGATTGGCGCCCTGTTCGGCCGCGAAGGTCCGTACGGACGGGAGCATATCCCCTTCCGCGTAGCGCCCTTCGATGATCGCCGCCGCGATCAGGTCGCGCAGCTTGAGATAAACGGGCCGGTTGGCTTGCGGCATCTGCTCGGTCCCACTCTCGGAAATTCACCAAGGTGCATCAGTGCCATAATACAGCGCGGCAGGTCAAGTCGCGCGCGGCTCGGCCAAGGTGGTCACAGATGCAACAAAGCGCTTCACATGACGGGAATCCGCATTAGGGTCGCCGGTTTCCGGCCGCGTTCTTGCGGACAATCTTGGGGAAGGGTTCGCATGAAAGACATGGCCAGCTGGAACGAAGGCGACTGGATCGCGGCAATCGCCGCCGTCGCCCTATTCGCGGTGCTGGCCATCGGCGGAATCATCGTCACCCGCAAGAGCGACGAAGTGGTCGGCCACCCGCGCGGGCTGTTCGTGCTGTTCTATGCCGAAATGTGGGAGCGCTTCTCCTACTACGGAATGCGCGCGCTGCTGGTGCTCTACCTGACCAAGCACTGGCTTTTCGACGACGGCAAATCGAATTTGATCTACGGCGCTTACGGCAGCCTCGTCTATATCACCCCGGTGCTCGGCGGCTGGCTGGCCGATCGCTATCTCGGCCAGCGCAAGGCGGTGCTGTTCGGCGGCGCACTGCTCGCGATCGGCCACGGGCTGATGGCGGTCGAAGGCAACGGCGGGCAGGGTGACCCGACGATCAACGTGTTCTGGCTCGCGCTCGCCTTTATCATCGTCGGCTCGGGCTTCCTCAAGGCGAACATCTCGGTGATCGTCGGCCAGCTCTACCGCTTGACCGACGTCCGCCGCGACGGCGCCTACACGATCTTCTACATGGGCGTGAACACCGGCGCCGCGCTCGGCACGATCCTGGTCGGCTATCTCGGCGAGACGATCGGCTGGGCCTACGGCTTCGGCCTAGCCGGCCTCGGCATGGTCTGCGGGCTGATTATCTTCATGATCGGCAAGCCGGCGCTGCGCGGCCGCGGTGAAGCGCCGGACGCCGCGCGCCTTTCCGCCAAGGTCGGCGGGATCAAGGTCGAATGGCTGCTCTACCTGGTCGGGATCGCATCGATCGGGGTCATCTGGCTGCTGATCCAGTACCAGGACGCGGTCGGCACACTGTTCCTGATTTCGGGCGTGGTCCTGCTCGGCTATATCCTGATCGAAGCCTTCCGGATGGAGCGCGACGCGCGCGATCGGATCTTCGCGATCGTGTTCCTCAATCTGCTCCAGCCGGTGTTCTGGGGCCTGTTCGAACAGGCCGGCGGCAGCCTCAACCTCTATACCGACCGGATGGTCGATCGCGGCGGGGTGCCGACCTCGCTGTTCCAGTCGATCAACCCGATCTACATCGTGCTGCTCGGCCCGATCTTCGCCGGCCTGTGGATCACGCTCGGCCGGCGCAAGCTCGAACCTTCGGCGCCCGCGAAGTTCGGGCTCGGCCTGCTGCAGGCGGGGCTCTCGTTCCTGGTGTTCGTGTGGGGCACCAATGCTTTCGGGACACCGGCCACCGTCAACGGCCAGCTGGTGCTGATGACGCCGGTGATCTTCCTGTTCGCGCTGTATTTCTTCCAGACCACCGGCGAACTCTGCCTGTCGCCGGTCGGGCTGTCCGCAATGAATCGGCTGGCGCCGCGCCATCTCGCAAGCCTGGTGATGGGCGCATGGTTCTTCGCTTCGGGCTTCGGCAACTTCATGGCCGGCAAGATCGGCGAGATGACCGGCGGCGAAAGCGGCGAGATGACCCAGGGGGCGACGCTTGCGATCTATTCCAAGATCGGCTGGGTAGCGATCGGCATCGGCGTGGCGGTGCTGGTGCTCGCGCCCTTCGTGAAGAAGCTGATGCATCTCGATACGCTGGAGGACGTGACCGACGGCCTCGCCGGCGAGAAGGAAATCGGCGAAGCGGAAGCGGCCGGAATCCATCCCGCGACCAAGGCTTAAATCGGTAACAGGGGGCATTATGCGCAAGGCAATCCTGGCGATCGTTGCGGGGGCACTGGTCCTGACCGGCTGCGACAGCGGCGGAGTGAAGAGCGCGAGCGGCACGCCGGCGCCCGCTCCGGCCCACGCCGCGAGCGCCTCGATCGACGATCCCTATCCATCGACCTACAAACCCTATCCCGGCGCGCCGACCGCGCTGGTCGGCGCGACCGTCTATGACGGCGCGGGCGGGCAGATTAACAACGGCACGGTGCTGTTCGCGAATGGCACGGTGGTCGCGGTGGGCGATGCCTCGCTGCCGATTCCGGACGATTTCACCCGTATCGACGGGACCGGCAAATTCGTCACCCCCGGAGTGATCGACATCCATTCGCATCTCGGCGACTATGCCTCGCCCGCGGTCGAAGCCAATTCCGACGGCAATGAGATGACCAGCCCGACCACCCCGCAGGTGTGGGCCGAGCACAGCGTGTGGCCGCAGGATCCCGGTTTCAGCCGCGCGCTCGCCAATGGCGGCGTGACCAGCCTCGAGATCCTGCCCGGCTCCGGCAATCTGATGGGCGGCCGCTCGGTGACACTGAAGAACGTGCCTGCGCGCACGGTACAGGGGATGAAATTCCCCGGCGCGCCCTATGCGCTGAAGATGGCCTGCGGCGAGAATCCGAAGCGCGTCTATGGCGGGAAGGGCCAGTCGCCGATGACCCGGATGGGCAATATCGCGGTCGACCGCCAGACTTGGCTCGACGCGAAGAAATTTGCCGCTGGCGACCGCAAGGATCGCGACCTCGGCAAGGAAACGCTTGCCGGCGTGCTCGACGGCAAGATCCTGGTCCAGAACCACTGCTACCGCGCCGATGAAATGGCGATCGTGATCGATATGGCGAAGGAGATGGGCTACCATGTCACCGCGTTCCATCACGCGGTCGAAGCCTACAAGATCGCCGATCTGCTGCGCGCGAACAACATCTGCGCGGCGGTGTGGTCGGACTGGTACGGCTTCAAGATGGAAGCCTATGACGCGATCCCCGAAAACGCCGCGCTGCTGGCCAAGGCGGGCGTCTGCGTGATCATCCATTCGGACGACGAGAACGGCATCCAGCGCCTGAACCAGGATGCGGCGCGGGCGCAGGCGGCCGGAAAACGCATGGGGATCGACATACCCGACGCGCAGGTGATCGGCTGGTTCACGCTCAACGCGGCCAAGGCGATGGGGATCGACCAGGTCACCGGCAGCCTCGCCCACGGCAAGATGGCCGATGTGGTGCTGTGGAACGGCAACCCGCTGTCGGTCTATTCGCGACCCGAGAAGGTCTGGATCGACGGGGCGCTGATGTTCGATGCGATGGATCCGAAGCGTCGGCCGGTGAGCGATTTCGAACTCGGCCAGCCCGGCGAAGGAGATGTGAAATGAAGCGTCTCCTGCTCGCGGCTTCGATGCTTTCCATCGCAGCTCCCGCCCTGGCCGAACGGGACTTCGCGATCACCAACGCGACCGTCGCGCTCGGCGACGGCGGCGCGCCGATCGAACATGCAACGGTGATCGTCCGCGGCGGCAAGATCGTCTCGGCCGGCGCCGGGCTCGCCGCCCCCGCCGGTATTCAGGCGATCGACGGTAGCGGCAAATGGGTTACGCCCGGCCTGTTCGCGACGGTAACCGATCTCGGCCTCTATGATGTCGACGGGGTCGAAAACAGCCGCGACATCACTGCCGGACGCTCGAAATTCAGCGCCGCGCTCGATATCGCGCCGGTGATCAATCCGCTCGCGCAGACGATCAAAGTCAGCCGCGCGGGCGGCGTCACCCGCGCGACGGTCGCCCCGCGCGCGGGCAATGCGATTTTCGCCGGCCAAGGCGCGGTGATCGACCTCGACAGCAACGACGATCCGGTGATCAAGCCGCGCGCGTTCCAATATGTCGAACTGGGCGAGAACGGCAGCTCGCTCGCGGGCGGCAGCCGCACCGCGGCCTGGGTCGAATTCCGCAATGCGCTGGCCGAAGCGTCGGACCTCGCCGGGCGTGCCCGGACCGACGACGCGCTGCTCAACCGGCCCGATGCGGCTGCGCTGATCCCGGTCGTAAGCGGGACCCAGACGCTCTACGTCCATGTCGAGCGCGCGGCGGATATTCTCGCAGTGATCCGGCTCAAGGCCGACTTCCCCAAGCTCGACCTCGTCATCGCCGGAGCGACCGAGGGCTGGATGGTCGCCAAACAGCTTGCCGCCGCGAAGATCCCGGTGATCGCGACCGCGCTGAACGATCTTCCCGCCGAATTCGAGCAGCTCGCCGCGACCCAGTCCAATGTCGGGCGGATGGTCGATGCCGGGGTCAAGGTCGCGATCGGCAACTTCTCCGATATGAACCAGCCGCGTCACGCGCCGCAGCAGGCAGGCAACCTCGTCGCGCTGACCAAACTGCCCGGCGCGAGCGGGTTGAGCTGGGGCCAGGCACTGGCCGCGATCACCTCTATCCCCGCCGAAATCAGCGGGATGGGTGGACACTACGGCGTGCTCAAGCCCGGCGCCGCGGGCGACGTGGTGATCTGGGACGGCGACCCGCTCGAACTCAGCTCCGCCCCGCAACGCGTGTTCATCGACGGGATCGAACAGCCGATGGACAGTCACCAGACGAAGCTACGCGAACGCTACGCGACGCCCGCGCCGGGGGATTTGCCCAAGGCCTATGAGTGGTGATTGGCCGGTCGGCCCAATTCTTTAGGGCTCGCGGATTTTCTCGTTGCCAACCAAATATACCTTAAAGCCGGACACGGAAGAGGCACTGGTGAGGCACATCATGGCCTCGCCCACCTGTTCGATCGTGAGGTTTCGCCTGTCCAGTGCCCAGTCAGGGCTAAGCGCATGGGGGCCGTATTTCGAGACGAGGGCGCCCTTCGCAGTCGGGCCGCAAAATTTCTCCAGCGCGTCCGCGTAAGCCGCTTCTTCCATCGTAGCCGGATCGTATCGAGGGAGGTGATCCAGCATTCCCCTGGCTTCTAACCAATCGCGCGACAGCTTGCGACCTTGGGCTTCGAGCAGCGGCAAATAGGCAGCTTGGTAGAGATCGTTCAACGTCTTGGGGAGAAGGACAGAATAGTAAGTCTCGATCGAGACATGCGCTGCACAATCGATTTGCTCAGCGGAAGTGGATTCAATTCCCGAGATGATCAGGACATCTTCTTGCAGTTCGTCGTCAGTCGAAACTTCGACAGTTTCAAAGCCACATTGACGCAAACGTTCTGCTGCCTCTGCGGGAGCAGGGATTTGCGGAATATCGAGTGCCGTCTGTCCCGAGACCGCCGCTAGCAAATATGCAGCAGCTAGCCCTGTCTTCGCGCAGTCGATAACCGGACGCGTGAAGGATGCCATAATCCTAAGCCCGCGCCTCTTCCACCCCGGCGCTGTTGTGGCGCAGGGCCTTGAGTACGGTATCGACGATCCCGCCGGCGTTGAGCCCGGCCTCGTCGTACTGCTTGTCCGGCGAATCGTGGTCCTGGAACACGTCCGGCAGGCGCAGTGTGCGGATCTTGAGGCCGGCATCGGTCAGGCCTTCGTCGCTCGCCAGCGTCAGCACATGCGCGCCAAGGCCGCCGATCGCGCCTTCCTCGATCGTGACCACCACTTCGTGGGTCGCAATCAGGCGGCGGATCATTTCGCTGTCGAGCGGCTTGGCGAAGCGCAGGTCGGCCACGGTGGTCGAGAGGCCTTTGGCTTCGAGCTGGTCGGCCGCCTTGAGGCTTTCGGCCAAGCGCGTACCGAGCGAGAGCAGCGCGATCTTGGTCCCTTCGCGCACGATCCGGCCCTTGCCGATTTCGAGCAATTCCGGATTTGCCGGCAGCGGCACGCCGACGCCGTTTCCGCGCGGATAGCGGAACGCGATCGGGCCGCTGTCATGGCAGGCGGCGGTGTGGGTCATATGAACCAGTTCCGCCTCGTCGGCCGCGGCCATCACCACGAAATTGGGCAGGGTCGCGAGATAGGTTACGTCGAAGCTGCCCGCATGGGTCGCGCCGTCGGCGCCGACCAGCCCGGCGCGGTCGATCGCGAAGCGGACCGGCAGGTTCTGGATCGCGACATCGTGCACAACCTGATCATAGGCGCGCTGGAGGAAGGTCGAGTAGATCGCGCAAAACGGGCGCATGCCCTGCGCGGCAAGCCCGGCGGCGAAGGTCACCGCGTGCTGTTCGGCAATCCCGACGTCGAATGACCGCTCAGGGTAAGTGGCCGCGAACTTGTCGAGCCCGGTGCCCGAAGGCATTGCCGCGGTGATCGCGCAGATCGTGCTGTCGCGCGCGGCCTCGGCCAGCAGCGCCTTGGCGAAGACGCCGGTGTAGCTTGGCGGGCCGGCCGCGCCCTTGGTCTGCTCGCCGGTGATCACGTCGAACTTCTGGACGCCGTGGTATTTGTCCGATGCGGCTTCGGCCGGGGCATAGCCCTTGCCCTTCTGGGTCACGACATGGACCAGGCAGGGGCCTTCGGCCGCATCGCGGACATTGGTCAGCACCGGGACCAGCTGGTCGAGATCGTGGCCGTCGATCGGGCCGACGTAATAGAAGCCGAGTTCCTCGAACAGCGTCCCCCCCATCGCCATGCCGCGGGCGAATTCGTCGGTTTTCTTCGCGGCGCGGTGGAGCGGCGCGGGCAGGCGGCGCGCGAATTTGCGCGCCAGCTCGCGCAGGCCGAGGAATTGCGCCGAGGATACCAGCCGCGCGAGATAGCCCGAGAGCCCGCCGACCGGAGGAGCGATCGACATGTCGTTATCGTTGAGGATCACGACCAACCGGTTACCCGCCGCTTCGGCGTTGTTCATCGCCTCATAGGCCATGCCCGCGCTCATCGCGCCGTCGCCGATCACCGCGATCGCCTTGCCCGGCGTGCCGGCCAGCTTGTTGGCGATCGCAAAGCCAAGCCCCGCCGAGATCGAGGTCGAGCTGTGCGCGGCGCCGAACGGATCGTATTCGCTCTCGCTGCGCCTGGTGAAGCCCGAAAGCCCGCCGCCCTGACGCAAGGTCCGGATGCGGTCGCGCCGGCCGGTGAGGATCTTGTGCGGATAGGCCTGGTGACCGACGTCCCAGATCAGCCGGTCAGCCGGCGTATCGAACACATAATGGAGCGCGACGGTCAGTTCGACCACGCCGAGCCCCGAACCGAGGTGGCCGCCGGTGGTGCCGACGGCGGAAATCATTTCCTGCCGCAGCTCGTCGGCTACCTGGCGCAGCTGGCCCGGCTTGAGGTGGCGGAGCTCTTCCGGCGTATCGACGGTATCGAGCAGGGGAGTTGCAGGGTTGCCTGTCATATCGCGCGCTTACACTGCTTGGGCTTTGAAGTCCCGAGCGATTTGCGTGCAGATCAGGTGCAGGTGTCGCACAGCCCGCGCAGTTCGACCACCGGGCGGACTTCGGTGAAACCGCTCTTCGCCCCCGCATCGCGCAGCGAACCGGTCAGCCGGTCGTCGTCGAAATGGGTGGTCTGGCCGCAATTGTCGCAGATCAGGAAGATGCAATCGTGCAGGCAGCCCGGGTGGCTGTTGGCGATATAGGCGTTGGAGCTCTCGATCCGGTTCGCGAGGTTGGTTTTCACGAACAGATCGAGGATGCGGTACACGCTGTTCGCCGCCACGCGCTTGCCGCGGCTTTTCGTGAGATCCTCGGCGATGTCGTAGGCCGAAGCCGGCTTGTCGTATCGCGCGAGCGCTTCGAACACGCCGGCACGCATGTCGGTCCACTGTTCGCCGGCTTCGGTCAGCGCATTGCGTGCCGCATCGACCAGCCGGTCGCCCGAATGTTCGTGGTGATGGTGCTCGCCCATCAGCCGGCCCGGAAGGCATCCCGGTAAAGGCCCGGGAAGATCTTCTTCATCGCCGCGACCTTCGGCGCATCCCAGCGCTGGATGTAAGGCTGCTGCGGATTGTGCAGCATGAAGTCCTGGTGATAGGCCTCGGCCGGAAAGAAGCCCTTGTTCGGCTCCAGCTTCGTGACGATCGGGCCCTTCCAGATGCCCGACTTGCCGAGCTGATCGAGATAGGCCGCGGCGACCCTCTTCTGTTCGGGGTTCAGCGGCACCAGCGCGCTGCGATACTGGGTTCCGTGGTCCGGGCCCTGGTAATTGAGCGTGGTCGGATCGGCGCCGACCGAGAAGAAGATCCGCAGCAGCTGGTCGTAGCGGATCACCTTCGGATCGTAGGTCACCTTGACCGATTCGGCATGGCCGGTGCTGCCTTCGCTGACGACACCGTAGGCCGCGTCCGCCTTGCTGCCGCCCTGGTAGCCGTTGACCGCGCTGGTCACGCCCTTGGTGTGGCTGAACACCGCTTCGATCCCCCAGAAGCAGCCGCCGGAGAAGACCGCGGTTTGGACGCCCTTTTCGGATGCGACGACTTTTGCGGAAGGGGCAAGGACCGCCCCTTCGGCAAAGGCCGGCTGGCACGCGACCGCCAGCGACAACGCGGCGGCGAGGCCGAGAATTTTGGGGGCGATGATTTTGTGAGTCTTGAGGGTCATGCCCTCAATATAGGTGCTTAGAACGCAGTCAGCAATTGCGACCCGAAGGTAACCGCAAGTGCGAGCGCGCCAAGACCGAAGCCGACGGCGAAGGAGCGGTAGAGATCGGCAGTGAACAGGCTCATCGGGGGACTCGCAGAAGACGTGGTCAAAACGTAGCCGAAAAGGTTTTTCCGGATTGTGAACGGAAAGGTCCCCTCGGCCCGGCGACATGTCATTCCGCCGCGGCCCCGTTCAAGCGGCAATGCCACGAGTTGCACCGATTCATCGACGAACCGTGCTGCGGTGCACAATCCTGCAACGCAATCAGTGCCGGAAGTGCCGCATTCCGGTGAAGACCATCGCGAGACCGGCCTCGTCGGCTGCGGCGATGACCTTGTCGTCGCCCATCGCGCCGCCGGGTTGGATCACCGCGGTCGCGCCGGCTTCGGCGGCGGCGAGGAGGCCGTCGGGGAACGGGAAAAACGCGTCTGATGCGACGGCCGAACCCACCGTGCGCGGCTGCGGCCAGCCGGCTTCCTCGGCCGCCTCGCGTGCGCGGATCGCGGCAATGCGCGAACTGTCGCGGCGATTCATCTGCCCCGCTCCGATCCCGGCGGTGACGCCGTCCTTCGCATAGACGATCGCGTTCGACTTGACGTGCTTGGCCACGCGCCAGGCGAACAGGCAGTCGGCCAGCTCCTGCGTGCTCGGGGCGCGCCTGGTCACCACTTTCAGGTCCGCGTCGGTAATCTCGCCATTGTCGCGGCTTTGCAGCAGCAGCCCGCCGGCGATGGTCTTGAGCGACAGGCCCGGGCGGCGCGGGTCCGGCAATTCATCGACCAGCAGCAGGCGCAAATTCTTCTTCGCGGCGAAGATCGCCCGCGCGGCCTCGTCCGCACCCGGCGCGATCACCACTTCGGTGAAGATCGAGGTGATCGCCTCGGCGGTCGCCGCGTCCAGCGGCCGGTTGCAGGCGACGATCCCACCGAAGGCCGAGACCCGGTCGCAATCGAACGCCGCATTATAGGCATCGAGCAGCGAACCGCCCTGCGCCACTCCGCAGGGATTGGCGTGCTTGATAATCGCGACCGCCGCGGGCCCGTCGCGGAATTCGGAAATCAGCTCCAATGCCGCGTCGGCATCGTTGAAATTGTTGTAGCTGAGCTCCTTGCCCTGGAGCTGGCGCGCCTGCGGAATGCCCTGCACGCCCACGCGCTGCGGCAGATAGACCGCGGCCGCCTGGTGCGGATTCTCACCGTAACGCAATTCCTCGCCCTTGCGCAGCGCGAGCGCGAGCCGGTCGGGGAAGGCCTGGCCCTGGTCGGCGAAGGCGAACCACGAGGAGATCGCCGCGTCATAGGCGGCGGTCGCGGCAAAGGCCTTGGCGGCCATCTTGCGGCGGAAATCGTAAGTGGTCGCGCCGCTCTGCGCGTCGAGTTCGCCGAGCAATTCGGCATAATCGGCCGGGTCGGTGAGGATCGTCACATAAGCGTGGTTCTTCGCGGCCGAGCGGACCATCGACGGGCCGCCGATGTCGATATTCTCGACCACTTCGTCTCGCTCGGCCCCGCGCGCGACGGTCGCTTCGAACGGATAGAGATTGACCACCAGCAGATCGATCGCGCCGATGCCGTGCTCGGCCATCGATGCGGCATGCGCCGGATCGTCGCGCACCGCGAGAATTCCGCCGTGAACCGTTGGGTGGAGCGTCTTGACCCGTCCGTCCATCATCTCGGGGAAGCCGGTCAGTTCCGAGACGTCCTTCACCGCGAGCCCCGCGTCGCGCAACGCCTTGGCCGTTCCGCCGGTCGAAACCAGTTCCACCCCCCGGGCGGCCAGGGCCGCGCCGAGTTCCGCCAAGCCGCTCTTGTCGGACACTGACAGCAGCGCCCGCCCTATCTTCACGTCGCTCACGAAATTCATCCCATCCGCTTGAGCAGCCAGGAGAATGTTCCCCCGCCGCGCGAAACCATTCCCTGGATCACCAATTGCTGGATCGGGTGCGGCTTGCCGCCGCCATCGACCCACAGGCTTTCCTCGACCAGCAGCTGGCAATCCTCTGCCGCCGCGGCGACGAATTGCCAATAGCTGCCGTCGGGCAAAGCCAGACCGGCACCGGTGCCGCTTTCGCCGAGTCCCAGTTCGACCCCCGGGCCAATGTGGAAACGGATCGCGAAGGGCACCTTTCCGCGCTTGCCCTTGCGCCCGGTCGGCACCAGCAGGTCCTCGCCGCGCAATTCGCTGCCGTCGTCGCGCAGGATCAGGATGCGGCGGTGCACCAGGCCGTAACGCTGGGCATAGCCGTCATGGCTCGCTTCGAGCCGGGTGCCGTTCCCCCCCTTTTCGCCCGAGAGGGTGCGGCGATCCAGCTCGACTTCGCTCACCCCGGTACCGAGCTTGCCGTTGATCAGCACCGCAGTGGAATTGACGTCGTCCAGCACCAAGGTGGAATGGGCGGCGCTGGCGCGCAAGCCGCTCTCGATCCGCACCGGAACCTGCCCGCCGGCGAAAGCCGCGCCGCCGCAATTGACCACGATCCGCTGGCCGCGGTCGGAGAATTCGAACGCGAGGGTGGAGGCGCAGCCGCTGCGCGTGTGGCGTGCCAACGGGGGGGGCGCCGCATCGAGCTGGAGTACCGCCTTGCCGCCGGTCGCGCGCTGATAACCCCATTGGCGTGCGTGGCGCAGCGGGCGAGCGCGCACTCCGCTGGCCTCGACCAGCTCGGCGACCGCATCGGCCCCGACCGCGCCCGCGCCCTGCCAGCAGCCGAGCGAGCCGTCGCCGTGGGTGAGCCCAAGCAGCGGCGGGACCAGCAGTTCCAGCACGCCCTGCAGCGCCTCGGGCGGATCCAGCCGGACCGCGCGGTAACAGGCGGACAGTTCGGCCAGCAGGCCGATCGCCTCCATCTGCAGGAGCGGGCTGCGCGACAGCACTCCGCCATCGTCGCCGATCAGTTCGCCCAGCACCTTGATCAGCCCTGCTTCGCCATAGAGGCGGCGCGGCTTTCCTTCGGGCAGCAGCAAGCCGGCGGCGACGATCGCGCACCAGCCGGCGGTCTCGGCCATCCCATCCTCGGCCCGGCCGACCGCGCGATCCAGCCAGCGAGCGGTCGCCGCCATTCCCGCCAGCGCGCGGGCGCGCAGCGCCTTGTCCGGGCTGGAGAGGATCAGCGGTGCGTGGATCAGCCAGTTGAGCAGCCGGTGCCCGGCATGGCCGACATGCCAGGCGGCGCCTTTGCCCGGCGCGGGATTGGCATCGAGCCACAGCGCCACAACCCGCTCGGCGGTGGGGATGCATTGTTCGCGCGGGGCGCAGGCGGCGAGATCGCGCAGCCATTCGAAGCCGTGGAGCACCCGTTCGAACGGCGGGGTCAGCCGGGCGTTGGGGCCGAAATCCATCTGCGCGATCGGCGCCTTGACCCCGTGGATCAGGAAATGCCCGGCGCGCAGGGCCACGCCCGCGACCCGATCGCCCGCCAGCGGGCTTTCGACCGTGGCAAGCAGGCGCAGCCGCGCCGGTTTGCGGAACGGCGCGGCCAGCGTCTGCCCCGGGACGCCCAGGCGATAGGCGATGCGGATCAGCCGCTCGCCCGCCGAAAGCGCGGGCGGCTGGAAATCGGCCAGCGCGATGGCCTTCCCGGGTTCGATCAGTTCGGTCGGCGGTTCTTCCCCGCCGGAAGCAAGCGGCTCCGCGCGGGCGTCGAGCGGAATCGCAAGCGAGGCGGGGAGGACGTTTGCGAGCCCATCATCGAGCGCCAGCCGTGACCCGGTCCCGATGCCGTCCATCACGCGCCTCCCTTGAGCGCGGCGATATTGGCCGCGTAACGATCCGGCCCGCCCTTGAAACTCGCCGATCCGGCGACCAGCACATCGGCCCCGGCATCGACGCACAGGCGCGCGGTCTCGACATTGACCCCGCCGTCGACCTCGATCCGAACGTCCAGACCCATCTGGTCGATGCGCTTGCGGATCGCCTCGATCTTCTTCAGCTGGCCGGCGATGAAACTCTGCCCGCCGAAGCCCGGATTGACGCTCATCACCAGCACCAGGTCGATGTCCTCGAGCAGATAGTCGAGCATCTTGGCCGGGGTGCCGGGATTGAGCGAGATGCCCGGCTTCTTGCCGAGCGCCCGGATCGCCTGGACCGTGCGATGAATATGGGGGCCAGCCTCGGGGTGGACGGTGATGATATCGGCGCCGGCGGCAGCGAAGGCTTCGAGCCAGTTATCGACCGGCGAGACCATCAGGTGCACGTCGAACGGCTTGGCGCTATGCGGGCGCAGCGCCTTCACCACATCGGGTCCGATGGTGAGATTGGGCACGAAATGCCCGTCCATCACGTCGATATGGATCCAGTCCGCCCCGGCCGCGTCGATCGCGCGCACTTCCTCGCCGAGCCGGGCGAAGTCGGCCGAAAGGATCGAAGGCGAGATCAGCGGGGCGCTCATGCTGCTGAACCAGCCCTACCACCACCCCTAGGGGGGACAAGCGCGCGACCACCCGTTTTCCACACACGATGTTGCGTCAAGGAGACGGCGCGAGTCGCACCTGCGTCGAACCGAGGCTTTTCAGGCCGATTTCCGGCGCTGGCGGGGCACGTTTCGACGCGCTATCACTTGTAACCATGTTGACCGAATCCCTGCTCGAAGACGCCCGCGCGATCGCCGATCGCATCGTCACCCTGCGCCGCGCGATCCACGCCGAACCCGAACTGGGGCTCGACACTCCCAAAACCCGCGACAAGGTCCGCGCCGAGCTGGCCGACCTGCCGCTCGAATGGCGCGAGGGTCCTTCGACCACCGGGGCGGTCGCGATCCTCAAGGGCGGCAAGCCCGGCGCGGCGGTATTGCTGCGCGGCGACATGGATGCGCTGCCGATGGCCGAGGAAACCGGGCTCGACTTCGCCTCGACCGTGCCCGGGCGGATGCATGCCTGCGGCCACGATACCCATACCGCGATGCTGGCCGGCGCGGCGCGCCTGCTCGCCGCGCGGCAGGCCGATCTCGCGGGCGAGGTCCGCTTCATGTTCCAGCCGGGCGAGGAAGGCTTCCACGGCGCGCGCTTCATGCTGGAGGACGGGCTGCTTGGCGGAGACGGTGATTACCGGCTGCCCGAAGCCGCCTTCGCGATGCATATCATGCCCAATGCCGCCCACGGCGTGTTCGGCAGCCGCGACGGTCCATTGCTGGCTGCGGCCGATGCGCTGGAGATCACCGTGCGCGGGCGCGGCGGCCACGCCTCGATGCCGCACGACACGCGCGATCCGGTGCCGGTCGCCTGCGAGATCGTGCTGGCGATCCAGACCATCGTGACCCGCCGGTTCAACGCGGCCGAGGCGGTGGTGGCGACGATCACCCAGCTCGATGCCGGCAGCGCGCACAACATCATCCCCGACACGGTGCGGATGCGCGGCACTGTCCGCACGCTCTCGCCGGCAAACCGCGCGCGCATCCAGGAAGAGATCGTCCGCGTCGCGAAGGGCATCGCGCAGGCGCACGGGATGGAGGCCGATCCGGTGTTCACGCCCGGCTTCCCGCCCACGGTCAACGATCCGCGCGCCGTCTCGCTCGGCGAAGAGATAGCCAATGGCCTCGGCGCCAAAGAGCTTGGGCGCCCCAACCAGCCGTTTTTGCGCATGGCCCATCCGATCATGGGCGCGGAGGACTTCTCCTACGTGCTGCAGAAGATCCCCGGCGCGATGTTCTTTCTCGGTGTCGCAAAGGAGGGTGCGGACTGGAGCCAATGCTGCGGGCTGCATTCGAGCAAGATGATCGTCGACGAAGCGGTGCTCCCCCGCGGCGCGGCCTTCCTCGCCGGCTGCGCGACGCGCTTCCTCGCGCGGGGCTGGAACTGAGGCGATGGACGACGCCACGCGGATCGCAACGCTCGAACGGCTTGCCGGCCTCTATCGCGCCGGCAGCCTCACCGCCGACGAATATGCGGCGCAGAAGGCCAAGCTGCTCGGCGGCGATGGCGACGATGCGGCCGGGATCACCGACGAAAAGCCGGTCGCGCAGTTCCACGGCAGCACGCTCGGCTGGGTGCTCGGTTCCGGACTCGGCTGGCTCACGATCGTGCTGATCCTGAGTCCGATCCTCGCCTTCACGCTGACTGCGGACACCGGCGCGCGCTACACCTCGCTGGCACTGCTCGCGGCCGGTTTCGCCGCAATCGCCGTGCGTTGGATCGGGAATATCGCGAAGAAATACGAGCTGACCAACCAGCGGCTGATCATGCGCACGGGCCTGGTGTTCAAGCGGGTGGACGAGATCGAGCTTTACCGGGTGAAGGATTCGCGGGTCGATTTCTCGATCATCAACCAGCTCACCGGGATCGGCACGATCACCCTGCGGTCGAGCGACGTCAGCTCGGAACAGACCGACTTCAAGATCCGCGACGTGCCCTGCGCGCGCGACATTCGCGAGCAATTGCGCGGACTGGTCGACCGCGCACGCCAGCGCCGCCAGGTCCGCGAATTCGACATCGACGAACGCGGTATCTGAGACCGTCCCGCGGCCCGCCCGGAGCGAGCTTCGATCCGAGGCGATACGCAAAAACATGAAAGCCAAAACGCAAATGGGCACCTCCGAAGAGACGCCCATTTGCGTTTTGGTGCACCCGACAGGATTCGAACCTGTGACCCCTGCCTTCGGAGGGCAGTACTCTATCCAGCTGAGCTACGGGTGCCCAAAACCAATGTCTGGGCCTTGATTCACGCTTCGGCCCTTCGGCCCGAAGCGATCAAGGCCCGGGCTGCGCCGCCTAGCAACCCTGGCGCCCGTCGCCAAGGATTAGTTCTTCTTGGCACCTTCGGCCTGGGCCTTCGCGGTCTGCGAGCCGCCTTCGCCGAACTGCCACAGCTTCTTGCCGTTGGCCTTGGTGACGGTGACATTGAAGCCGCCGCGGCGCTTGTCACGCAGCGGGTAATAGGTGATGTCGATCTGCTCGCCCGGCTTGATCGAATCCCTTGCCCAGCCATAGCGGACGAGATGGTTGGGGCTCATGCCCTCGAGCGCCCATTTGTGCAGCTGCCCGTCGCGTTCCTTGACCGTGACGTAGAGGAAGGTGTGCGGATTGGTCCATTCCCATTTGTCGACCGTCGCATGCTTCATCGGCAATTCCTTGCCCCATTCGAACATCGCGGTCGAATGGTGCGCGGCAAGCGGGGCGCCGATCAATACGGCGGCGCCGGCGGCGGCAAACAGGGCATTACGGCGCGTGATTTTCCCAGGCATTAGAGGCTCTCCATGCTCCCACCATACTGAGCGTCGGCGGCGCTTTTCCCCTGTGTGACAAGCCAGCCGGACATAATCAACCCATTGCTTGACTTGGAACGGAATTCCGCCACATCTCGCGTGTCGGCGCGATGCGCCAGATCAAAATAGAACAGACCTTTCCGGAGAGTGCACATGAAGGGTTTTACCCGGTTTTCGAGCCTGCTCGCGGCCACCGCCGCGCTTGCGATCGTCGCCCCTGCCTCGGCACAGGAAACGCCGCGCGCGACCCAATATTCCGAAACGCTCAAGCTGCCCGACTGGGTCGGCATCTGGTATCCCGACTGGAGCCAGCTGTTCGGCGGCCGCGCCGCGGCCAAGCCGCAGCTGACCCCGCAGGCGCAGGCCGCGTATGACAAATATCTCGCCGACACCAAGGCGAACGGCCCCGATCAATATGCGCAGGCGCATTGCCTGCCGCCGGGCCTGCCGGGCATGATGCAGCAGCCCTATCCGATCGAGATTCTCTACTCGCCCGGCCGCGTGACGATCTTCGCCGAAGCCTATTCGCAGGTCCGCCGCATCTACACCGACGGGCGCAAGAACCCCGCCGATCCCGACCTGTTCTTCAACGGCAATTCGGTCGGTCATTGGGAAGGCGATACGCTGGTGATCGAAACCGTCGGCCTCAACACCGAAACCCAGCTTGCCCCCGGCATCGGTCACAGCGAAAAATTACGGGTCGACGAGAAGATCTGGCTCGAAAAGCCCGGCCAGCTGGTCGATGAAATGAGCTTCACCGATCCCGAGACGCTTACCGCGCCCTTCGTCACCCGGGTGGTCTACAAGCTCGACAACCAGTTCCCGATTCGCGAATATGTCTGCGGCGAGAACAACCACCTGATCACCGGCGCGACCGGCGCGGGCGCGAACATCGATCTCGGGCTCGATCCGAACGATACGCCGGTCGAGGACGATCCGTTCGGCTCCGACGGCGATCCGGACGATGCCGCCCCGGCGCCCGCTGGCAATTGAGTTAAGGCCCGCTAACCAAATCGCAAAGACTCGGAGCGTAGGGCGGAAGGCATGAGTGCGCTTCCGCCCAATTTTCCGAGCCCCGCGGCCCTGGCCGCCGCTACGCCTCTCGATGGGCGCGTTCCCTTTGGTTCCGCCGCCAGCGCGGTGAGCCTGAAATGGACCGCGCTGCAGGATGCTGGCGCGGTCGTCGCGATGCTGGCCGGGCTGGACCCCGAACGCGCCTCGCCCGAGATTCGCAATTTCCCGGCAGCGATTCGCACGGCCGGCGAATGGCGCCGGCACAGCGCAGAGAACGGGATCGACGATCTCGCCGCGATCATGGAACCCGGGATCGCCGCGCTGCTGGCGGTCAACGCCCGCGGCGCCGATCCCCATGCGCCCGCGCTGGCGCTGTGGCGCGAATTCCACGCTGCCCGCACCGCGCTGCTGGCGTTGGTAGCGCCGGGCGACAAGGCCGGATCGCGCGACGACGCTTGACCAGGTTCTCCTAATGTTCCACCGAGGGGGCATGGGCGAATCTCGGAAAATCCTCACTCCCCACCAGCAGACGGCCGACCAGGAAGCGGCCGAGCGCCATGCACAGGCTATAGCGCGCGGCATCTGCCGGCTGTTCGCGCGCAACGACATCTGGTGCCTCGGCGAAATGCCGCTGCGCAACGGACGCCGTGCCGATCTGATGGGGATCGATGCGAAGGGCCAGATCATCATCGTCGAGATCAAGGTCGCCCGCGCGGACCTGCTCGGCGATGCCAAATGGCCCGACTATCTCGATTTCTGCGACCGCTTCTTCTGGGGCCTCTCGCCCGAACTCGATCGGGCCTGCCTCGAGGACGACTGCTTCATGCCGGACCATTGCGGGGTGATCGTGGCCGACGGCTATGACGCCGAGATCGTCCGCCCGGCCCCGCTCAAGCCGCTCGCGGCGGCGCGCCGCAAGGTCGAGGTCGAGCGGCTCGCTCGCGCGGCGCTGCGGCGCCAGCTCGGGCTGATCGATCCGCAATGCGAAGCGCTGGGCCGATTCAGCGACTGAACCGGCCCAGTCTGACAGCTCAGCCGAGCATGCATTCGGCGATCTGTACCGCGTTGAGCGCGGCACCTTTCCGCAGATTGTCGCCCGCCACGAACAGCGCGAGCCCGTGGACCACGGTAGGGTCGCGGCGCACGCGGCCGACGAACACCGGATCCTTGCCGGTCGCGTCGAGCGGATTGGGCACTTCGGTCACCACCACGCCCGGCGCGGATTGCAGCAACTCGAGCGCGCGCTCAGGCGAGAGCGGGCGCTCGAACTCGGCATTGAGCGATAGCGAATGGCCGGTGAACACCGGCACGCGGACGCAGGTAGCCGAAACCGTCAATTCGGGCAGGCCGAGGATCTTGCGGCTCTCGTCGCGCAATTTCAGCTCTTCCTCGGTATAATCATCCTCGCCCAGCACGTAGTTCAGCGGCACGACGTTGAAGCCGATCGGCACCGCCCATTTGCGCGCGGCGCCGAGCGCGACCGCTTGGCCGTCACGCGCCAGCAGCGCGCAATCCGGCGCGCCGGCGACGATCTGGTCGCGCAGGATCTCGACCCCTTCGATGCCGCCGCCCGACACTGCCTGATACGTGCTCGCGACCAGCCGCTTCAGCCCGGCCTCGTCATGCAGCACCTTGAGCACCGGCATCGCGGCCATCGTGGTGCAGTTGGGATTGGCGACGATCCCCTTGGGCAGGTTCGCCAAGGCTTCCGGATTGACCTCGGCCACCACCAGCGGGACGTCGGGATCGGAACGCCAGGCCGAGCTGTTGTCGATCACCACCGCACCGGCCGCGGCGACCCTGGGTGCGAGCGCCTTCGAGGTCGAACCGCCGGCCGAGAAGAACACCACGTCGAGCCCGGCGAAATCCGCGCTCGCGGCATCTTCGATGATCAGTTCCTCACCGCGGAACTTCACCATGTTGCCGGCCGAGCGGGCCGAGGCGAACAGGCGCAGCGAGGCGAGCGGGAAGGCGCGTTCTTCCAGCAGCGCGAGCATCATCCCGCCGACAAGGCCGGTGGCGCCGACGATGCCGACCTTGGGATTGGCGGGCAGGGTGTGGATAGAGGTCATGAAATGCGTCTCCTGTAAGGGCGGAGGCGCGGGGTTGCTGCCGTTCGAGGAGCCCCGCGCATCCGCGGGGCGTTCCGGTTGGCTAGCGTGTGACCGGCAGCGCAACCCGAACCGCCCCGCACATGCGGGCCGGCTTCGGGGTAATCGATTTGATCGCGCGACAGGTCATCGCCGGCGCCGTTAGCGAGGCCGACCCGGATTGTAAATCCGCAAACGCCCGCCGGCAATTCGGTTCGCCGCGCAATTTTCTTGCTTTTTGTTGCAATGCACACTAGATGCGCCTCTGTAACCGGCGCCCGGGGCCAAACCCCAGCGCAGTTCCGGCAGCGTGAGGACAGCGGGCATTCCCCGCAGATCCGCCCGAACCATCGGTTGCCCGTATCGCTGAAGCAGCCTCTTCACGCAGGGTCGCATCGTAGACGAACCCTGTGTCGCGCCGGTCTCACGGCTGCGCGCCGCTGCATATTTGAAAGATTTTCATGTCCTATTTTTCCGACCTCGGCCTGGCCGAGCCTATCCTTCGTGCACTCGAAACGAAGGGCTATTCCGATCCCACCCCGATCCAGCGCGAGGCGATTCCCGCACTGCTTGAAGGGCGCGATCTGCTCGGCATCGCCCAGACCGGCACCGGCAAGACCGCGGCCTTCTCGCTGCCCTCGCTCCACCGCCTGGCCGCGAACCCGCAGCCGCGCCAGAACGCGGCCTGCCGCATGCTAGTGCTGTCGCCGACCCGTGAACTCGCGGCCCAGATCGCCGAGAACATGCGCGGCTATGCCAAGTATCTGAACCTCTCGGTCCAGTGCATCTTCGGCGGCGTGCCCGTGGGCAAGCAGGCCCGCGCGCTGACCGGCGGGGTCGATATCCTCGTCGCCACTCCCGGCCGCCTGCTCGACCTGATCGACCAGCGCGCGCTGACCCTGCGCCATGTCGAGATCTTCGTGCTCGACGAAGCCGACCAGATGATGGACCTCGGCTTCATCAAGCCGCTGACCCGTGTCGCGGCGATGCTGCCCGAAAGCCGTCAGAGCCTGTTCTTCTCGGCCACCATGCCGCAGACGATCGCCGATCTCGGCAAGCGCTTCATCAAGAACCCGGTGAAGGTCGAGGTCGCGCCGCAGTCGACCACCGCCGAACGGGTCGAGCAATATGTCACCTTCATCGACCAGAAGGAGAAGCAGGCGCTGCTGACCCTCAAGCTGCGCGCCGGCCTCGCCGACAAGAGCATCGACCGCGCACTGGTGTTCACCCGCACCAAGCACGGCGCCGACCGCGTCGTCCGCCACCTGGTCACCGCGGGCGTCACCGCTGCCGCGATCCACGGCAACAAGAGCCAGGCGCAGCGCACCGCCGCGCTCGGCGCCTTCCGCACCGGCCACACGCCGGTGCTGGTCGCGACCGACATCGCCGCACGCGGGATCGACGTTTCGGGGGTGAGCCATGTGTTCAACTTCGAACTGCCGAACGTGTCCGAGCAATATGTCCACCGCATCGGCCGCACCGCGCGCGCCGGGGCCGACGGCATCGCGCTGAGCTTCGTGGCCGGCGACGAGAAAGCCTATCTGCGCGACATCGAGAAGCTGATCGGCACCAAGCTGGCGGCGCTGCCGCTGCCCGACGATTTCCAGAAGGAAGCCGCACGGCTTCCGGCACCGTCGCGCAAACCGGCCGAGGCCGCCCAGGACGCCCGCCGCGACGAACGCGACCAGCGTGGCCGGAGCGGTAATCGCAGCAGTGGTGGGCGCAGCAGCGGCGGCGGCAACCGCAACGATCGCGGTCCGCGCCGTGAAGCCACCGGTGGCGGCGAACGCCGCGAGCGCGACCAGCGCGGCCCGGTGTTCAACCCGCTCGGCGAGCGCAGCGAGCGCCAGGGCGGCGAAGCCCGGCGCGAGCGTCCGCAAGGCGAACGCGGCCAGCCGGGCGAGCGCCGCGAGTTCCGTAACGACCGCCGCCCCGAGCCCCGCGACGCGCGTTCGGATCAGCGCCCCGATAACCGCGGCGAGCGTCGTCCGGACCAGCGCAGCGAACACCGGAACGAACCGCGCGGCGACCGCCGCCCGCAGGAGCATCGCTCGGGCGAGCAGCGCGGCGGCACCGACAATCGCGGCCAGGGCGCCAAGCCCAAGGGCAAGTTCCGTTCGAAGCAGCCGTGGAAGAGCGATTCCGCCGCGCGCGGCGTGACCGCGCCGAACAGCGGCCGGGCACAGGTCCACCGCAAGGTCTGATTGCCAAAAGCGCCGGCCCGGATCCGTCCGGGCCGGCCGCTTGCTTACCTATTTACCGGCGCGGGCCCGCATCACTGCCTGGGCCAGCACATCGCGGCTCAGCGCGCCCGAGAACCCTTCATCGCCGATCACCCAGGCAGGTGTGCCGCTGAAGCCGGCGGCTTCGGCCACGCGGCCGTTGTTCTCGATTTCCGAATCATATTTGCCGCTCGCGATGGCCGCCTTGGCCTTCGCCAGATCGAGCCCCGCGGCGCGGGCCGCCGCGTCGATCGTTTCGGGCGAGAGGTGATCGTGGCTGAACATCGCCTTGTGGAATGCGGCATAGCGGCCCTGGTCGGCCGCCGCCAAGGCCATGCGCGCGGCGTCCTCGCTCTGGGGGCTCAGCACAGCTTCTTCGCGCAGCACGACCTTGAGATCCTTGTTGGCCGCGATCAGCGCCTCGACCTCGGGCACGCTCAGCCGGCAATAGGGGCAGGCATAGTCGCTGAATTCGACCAGCGTCACCGTACCGTTGGGATTGCCGAGCACCGCGCCCGGATAGGGATTTTCCAGCGCCCCGCGGAGCGGCGCGAGCCGTGCCGCAAGCTCGCGCTGCTGCATCCGCTGCATCGCCTGGGGCAGAATCTCGGGATGGTCGAGGATATAGTCGCGCACGATCGTCTCGGTTGCGCCCCGCCCGGCACCGCTGACCTGCCACGCCCAGCCGCCGGCAAAGCCGAGCAGCGCGGCACCCAGCGCGATTGCCAGCGTCGATGAAATGCCGCCGAAGCGAATACGATCTCCCATGGCAGGGTCGCTACCTGCGCTTCTTGCCGCGTTCAAGCTCGGCCTTGGCCGCGAGCGCGATGTCGCCGGCGCGAATCCAGTCGGGCGAACCGGCCGGCAGGCCCTGTTCGGCCGCCTCGGCGCTGCGCATCGCCTGTTCCATGTCCCCGCTCAGCGATTGCTGTTCGGCGCTGGCGAGCCGGGCGCGCGGCAGGTCGCCCTGGTTGGCGTAGATCACCCCGAGCTGGTACCACGCGAACGGATTTTCGCGATCGCGCGCGACCGCCGACTTGAGCACCCGTGCCGCCTCGTCGAAATACTCAGGCTTCTCGGTCGCGATCAGCGCGTGGCCGAAGGTCGTCGCAATCAGCGGAGTGTTGCCGGTCATCTGGGTTGCCCGCCGCAGCGGGTCGATCGCTTCGGCCGGGCGTCCCGATTCGAGCAGGATCTGGCCTTCGAGTTCAAGAAAATAGGGATCGGCCGGATCCGCCGCGATCAGCGCCTGGGTTTCGGCCAGTGCTTTGTCGACCTGCGCATCCTTGTGATAGGCATAGGCGCGGGCATAGCGCGCGGGGACCCCGGTCATATAGGGCGGATAGCTGCGCAAGGTGTCCGCCGGGGTCGCGAGATAGCCATAGAGCTTGGCCTTCGCGCGCAGGAAGCGGTCCTGCAGCACCGGATCGTCGGGGGTGTTCCACGCGGGATCCGCCTCGTAATCGTGCTCCAGCGTCGCGATGCGGTCCATCGTCATCGGGTGGCTGCGGGAGTAGGAGGCCTCGTCGCTCTGATCGTAGCCATAGCGGAATTCCTGGTTCGCGAGCTTCTTGAAGAAGCTCAGCGAGCCGCGGCCCGAGATATGCGCCTTGGACAGATATTGCACACCGGCGGCATCCGCGGTCGCTTCCTGCGTGCGGCTGAAGGCGAGATATTTGCCCATCGCGGCTTGCTGGCCGGCGGCCAGGATGCCCATCCCGGCCTCACCGGCGCCCGCCGCCATCGCCGCGACGCCCAGGAGCAGCGACAGGATCGTGATCCCGGTCGGCGCTTCGAGCCCTTCGGAACTCAGCGGCACATGGCCGCCCATGATATGGCCGAGTTCGTGGGCGAGCACGCCCTGAACCTCGTTCGCGC
Organism: Candidatus Andeanibacterium colombiense; assembly: GCA_029202985.1. GTDB lineage: Bacteria > Pseudomonadota > Alphaproteobacteria > Sphingomonadales > Sphingomonadaceae > Andeanibacterium > Andeanibacterium colombiense. Next base: position 2,116,302 of record CP119316.1, read on the forward strand.
TGTCGGCCGCTTCGAGCAGCCCGCTGTGCACGTAGATCCGCTGCCCGCCGGCGACGAAGGCGTTGAGGGTGTTGTCCTGCAACAGCACGACCTGCACCGCGCCCTTGGGCATGCCGGCGGCCACGGTCAGCGGATCCATCATGTCCTGCAGGAGTTTTTCGGTCTCGGCATCGCGCAGGATCGATTGGGCGGCCACCGGCTGGGCCGCGATCTGCAGCAGGGCGAAGGCCGCGGCAAAGCGGGCGAGGAAGCGGAGCGACCTTGGCATGTGCGGCCCTGTTAGCTGCCTGGCGCCTTAACCGGCGCTGAAACAAGGGTGGGCTTCGCCGCTTTCGAACCGCAAAGCAAGTGCGGCGGATCAGGCGACCAGTTTCTTCGCCGCGCGTTCGACCAGCGCCGCGTCGTCGGCGACTTCGCCGAGCATCGCCACTTCGCCGCCCGGCAGGCGGCGAATCATCACCAGCGCGAATTCGCTGCCCTCGTGCGCGATCTCCTCGAACCCCATGGGCGCGATCCTGCGGAGCTGGCGGGCGACCCGCTCGCGCGGCGTTTCCGGCGCTGGCGAGGCCGGCCGGCCGGCTTCCTCGCGGCGGAAGCGGCGTTCCGCCGCGACCACGCCCTTCAACCCGCCTTCGGCACCGGTCAGGAAAGCGGCAAGCTCTCCCGCCCCCATCTCCAGGCGATGCGCATGGCTCAGCGCGGCGGCATATTCGGTCAGGCGGGTCTTGTCGTAATCGGCGCCGAACACGAGCTTGACCACCGGCGTCATCGGGGCGCGTTCCTGAGTCGCGATATTCGACGCTTCGAGCAACAGCGCGAATTCCTCGGGCGCCGCCGCCGCCGCGAGCGAGAAATCGTACGCGCGCGAGATCGCGTCGTAGAGCGCGGCGCGCGAGCGGTCTTCGTTCGACTGGGCGAGCAGCGCGCTGTTGCGCGCGGAGGCCAGCCAATCGCCGAGACCCACCGCGCCCGCATCGAGCGGATCGAATTCGGCCGCGTAATCGTCTTCCGCGGGCGTTTCGTCGTCATAGCCGGGATAGGCCGAGTCGGGCACCAGGCTGAAGCCGGCCCCGCTCACGCCGCCGAAATAAGGCATCGGCAGCGCCGATTCGTCGCGCGGCAAAGTGCCGGCAGCGGCGAAGTTGACCACATCGTGCAGCGCGCGGACGGTTTCCTCAGCGGAATAGCTGTCGTTCGCCGGGCCATCGGCCCAGTCGGTGATCGGTTCGTCGTCGCGCAGCGGCACGATCTCGGGCTCCTCGTCGAGCGCCTGGTCGATCTCGAGCATCAACTCATCCGTGGTGCGCTGGTCGGCCAGCTCCTTCCAGTTGATCACGCCGTAGATGAAGTCGATCGTATCGTCGTCGCTCGAATAAGGCAGCAGGATCCCACGATACAGGATCGTCTGGCCGCGCTGGTTCACGAACTCCGCTTCGAAGCCGATCGGCGCCTGGTTGGCGAGGATCTGCATGTAATGATCGGTGATCCGCGACAGCAGCGACCGCGCCGGGACGTCGGACAGCTGGGTAATGTCGCCCTCGGCGCCGCATTCCTCGGCGAGCCGGTCGCCGAGATAGGAGACGCCCGGGTTCTCGATTCCGCCGGTGAAGTCCAGCAACACGCTGTAGGGTCCGAAATCGACGAGATCTTCCGGATCGAGATCCTCGATCCCGGGAAAATTCTTGTCGTCGAGCAGGCTGGCCCAGTGGTTGTAGGCACGCACCTGCATCCGGCGCTCATCCTGACCGATGGCGTCGGGCAGCGTATCGCCCCCGGCGTCGTCTTCCGCCGGATCATGCGCTTCGTCCGCGCCGATCAGATCGTCGCGGTCGGCGAAATTCCCTCTCAGCGTTTCCATTGCCGGCTGTCCCCAAAATCCTGATTGCGTCGTAATCAGGGGACGTTTTGCCGCGACATGGTAAAGTTACCGTTAAGTCGCGCCGGGAAAAAGCCGACTTCCGGGTAGAAGCGACGTCACGCCGTCAGGCCGCGGGCTTCGCGATGCCTTCGCCGATCTTCGGCATCGGCGCGAATACCCGCATGACGCCAAGCGACACCAGCAGCCACGCCGCGGCCGCGAGCAACGCCGCGGAGGTCCCCGCAAGATCGGACAATGCGCCCCAGGCAGCCGCGCCGAGCGCCATCCCGCCGAAGATCATCGCCTGATAGATCGACAGCACCCGCCCGAGCAATTCGTCGGGGCTGCGCATCTGGATCGCGACATTCAGGCTGGTGAGCGCCGAAACATGGCCCGAGCCGGCGAGGAACGCCGCGGCCATCGCCACCGGCACAGTGGGCGCGAGGGCCAGCAGCGCGGTGGCGAAGGCGGCGATCAGGCTGGCGCCGGCCACGACCGCCTCCGGCCCGAAGCGCCGGCGCGCGCGCGCGATCCACATCGCGGAGATCACCGCGCCGACCCCGAACGAGCCGAAGATCAGACCGAAGCCCATTTCGCCGCTGCGGAGCTGCTCCTTGGCGACCAGCGGCAGCAGCGCCTGCACCGCGATGATCCCCGCGCCGAACGCGGTCGAGCGCACCAGCACTCGGCGCACCGGGCTGCTGCTGGCGGCAAACCGTACGCCGCTGGCGATCGCGGGCAGCATCGGGTGGCGGGGCCTGGGGGCAACCTCGGGGCGCCAGCGCAGCAAGATCCAGATCAGCCCGAGATAGCTTACCGCATTGACGGTGAAGGCGGTCGACGGCCCGGCCAGCGACAGCAGCACCCCGCCGATCGCGGGGCCGAGGCTGCGCGCGACATTGTAAGACACCGCGTTGAGCGAAATCGCCTGCGGCAGATCCTCGCGCGGGACCATCAGGCGGACCGACGCCTGCCATGCCGGGCCGTTGATCGCATAGCCAGCGCCGATCGCGAGGGTGAAGAACAGCAGCGAAGCCGGGCTGAGCGCGCCGATCCACGCCAGCACCGCCAACACGCTCGACAGGACCAGCATCGCCAGCGTCGACAGCAGCATCACGATCCGGCGGTCGTACTGGTCGGCAATCACCCCGGCGAGCAGCGCGAGCGCCAGCACCGGGATCGTCACCGAGGCCTGCACCAGCGCGACCAGCAGATGCGAACTGGTCAGTTCGGTCATCACCCATGCGGCGGCGGTCGCCTCGATCAGGCTGCCGAGCGACGAGGCAAGGTTGGCGATCCAGATCGCGCGGAATACCGGCCAGCGGAGCGGCGAGAGGGCCGATCCCGGTGCGAACATCAGAACATGTACCGCATCTTGATCGTCTGGCTCACCGGCTGGCCGGCGACCTGGAACGCCGCCGCCTTGAAGCTCGGGGGGCCCATCACCACCGGGGCATCGCGCGAGAAGCCGTAGCCCTCCTTCGGCATCAGCAGCAGCGCGCGGTCGAGCTTGCCGTTGTCGTTCTCATCATGCGCGATCGCGATGCCGTAGCTGCCGGGAGCGACATTCTCGAACGTAAAGGTCACGCTGGTGGCGGCCTTGACCACGATCTTCTGCGAAGTCCCGGCGATCTTGCAATCGGGCCAGTCCTTCGCATTCCCGGTCAGGCAGGCCCGCACCACGCCATTCGAATTGCGCAGATTGGTCACTGTCACGGACACGCTGGTGCCGCCCCCCGTCGCGCCGAGCAGCACGCCGAGCGCCGCGGCGGCGAGACTCAGGGCCGCGAGAGGCCGCGATCGGTGCCGCACAGATGATCCCAGAACCGGAAATAGAGGCCGTAATTGCATGTGTACTGCTCGTGGTGACGCTGGTGGTGGCTGGCGGTGATCAGCCAGTGCCCGGCACGGGAATGGACGAGGGCCTTCGGAAACATCTCCCAGCCCATGTGGTTGGTCACGCCCATAAGCGTCATGACCGCCAGCACCAGCCCCAACAGCGCGACGTGGATCGGAATCACGAACACCAGCGCCGGGATCACCACCGCGCCGGTCAGCGCTTCGAGCGGGTGGAAGCTCATCGCCGCCCAGGCGGTCGGCGGGCGGCTCGCGTGATGGACCGCATGGGCCGCGCGGAACCACGCCGGGCGGTGGAGCAGCCGATGGGTCCAGTAGAACCACGTATCGTGCGCGAACAAATAGAGCAGCACGCTGAGCGGCAAATACCACAGCGGATAATCGTGCCAGCCGGTATAGATCCGCGTCCAGCCGCGCTGCTGCCAGCCCCAGGCGACGATCCCGGCGGGCACGCCGTAGATCGCGGCGGAAGCGAGCGACCACAATATCTCTCCGCGGATCTGCGCCCCGAGGCCCGCATATATCCCCGGCCGGACCCGTCGGCTCGCGAGAGCGAAGACGCCGCTGGTCGCGAGATAGCGGGCCGCGACGATCGCGCTCATCGCCAGTGCGGAAAGGAGGATCGCCGCGAGCATGCAGCGCCCCTATCACCGCAAGCCGGCGGATGACAGGGGCACCGGCGTCACGCCTCGGCGGCGATCCGGTACATCGTCGTCACCGGGCGGGCCATGACCCGTTGCAACAGCGGCGCAAAGAATTCGAGCGGTGCCGAATCATAATCCGGATCGAACGCCGCCTGATCGTATTTTTCGCAGAATTCCGCGCAGGCCTCGAACTGCGGATGGCCGCGGAAATTCTCCCTGAGGTCGCGGTCCAGCCCGAGATGGTGGAAGTAATAATGGCCCTGGAAGATCCCGTGCTGCTGGCAGATCCAGTGCAATTCGTCCGAGACGAACGGCCTGACGATCGCCGCCGCGATATCGGGGTGGTTATACGCGCCGAGCGTGTCGCCGATATCGTGGAGCAGCGCCATCGCCACATAGGGTTCGTCGCGCCCGTCGCGATAGGCGCGGGTCGCGGTCTGCAGCGAATGGTCGAGCCGGTCGACCGGGAAGCCGCCGTAATCGCCTTTGAGCAGCCGCAGGTGGTCGAGCACCCGGCCCCCAACCCCTTGCGCGAAAGGAATGAACTCTCCGGCGATGATCCGCCAGTCGCCCTGTGTGCTCTCCTCCATCGCCCGGAATTCCGCGCGGGAGGAGGAATCCGTGGTCTGAACCATGGGCACCTCTCACGGCGGAGATTACTCCCAATCGGGAACGGCGCAAAACATTCTGACGTTTTGCGGTGAATTGAGCTAGAAACAGGCGATCATGGCGGTTCTGTTACCCTTCCAACCCACTCCGTTCTTCGCCGACAAGAACAAGGCCTTCTGGAATTTGCAGATCGCCGGCTGGGGCGGTGCGGCGTTGCTGCGCGGGGTTTCGACCCTCGCCAACCAGGGCTGGGAAGATCTGGTGCGGGTGCTCATCACCTCGATCACCGGCTTCTCGATCAGCCTCGTGCTGTCGGTGATCTATCGCCAGCTGATCAACCGCAAGCCGGTGATCACCTGGACTTTCACCGTGCTCTCGCTGGCGCTCGCGGTCGGGCTCTATGCCTTCATCGACGCCTGGGTGATCTGGCTCTACCGGCCCGAGAGCAACGCGAGCTTCGCGCAATTGGTGCTCGGCGTGTTCTATCTCGACATGACCCTGCTCGGCACCTGGTCGGCGCTGTATTACGCGATCAACTTCTTCCTCCAGATCGAGGAACAGGCCGACCGGCTCGCGCGGCTGCAGGCGCAGGCGACCGGCGCGCAGCTCGCGATGCTGCGCTATCAGCTCAATCCGCATTTTCTGTTCAACACGCTCAATTCGATCTCGACCCTGGTGCTGCTCAAACAGACCGAACCGGCCAATGCGATGCTCACCCGCCTGTCGGCGTTCCTTCGCCACACGCTCGTCAACGAGCCCGGCGGCCGGGTCACGCTGGAGGAGGAGATCGAGACGCTGAAGCTCTATCTCGATATCGAGCGGATGCGGTTCGAGGAGCGGCTGCGCACCGAATTCCGGATCGAACCCGCGACCGGGCGTGCGCTGCTGCCGTCGCTGCTGCTCCAGCCGCTGGTCGAGAATGCGATCAAATATGCGGTCTCGCCGCAGGAAGAAGGGGCGCAGATCAGCATTTCGGCGCGGCTCGTCGGGCAAAGGCTTCGGATCACCGTTGCCGACAGCGGGCCGGGATTGCAAAACGGCGGCACCCGCCCGAACTTCGGCCCCGCATATACGGGCGGTGCGGGAATCGTCTCCTCGACCGGTGTGGGTCTCGCGAATATTCGCGACCGGCTCGCGCAGGCTTACGGAGAAGATCACGTCTTCGAAACCCGTACACCCGCACAAGGCGGCTTCACCGTGGTGATCGAAATCCCGTTTGAAGTTGCCGAGGAAGAGGAGAAGACCATCCTGCCGAAACCACCTGCCCCGGTGGCCGTTGTACCATCAGCGGCCCAACCTGCTCATCCTGCTGAAGGGCCAGCCCAACGAGAATTGGGGCTCCGCGCATGACCATTCGTACAATCATCGTCGATGACGAAAAACTCGCGATCCAGGGCCTGCAACTGCGCCTGGAAGCCTTCCCCGACGTCGAAGTGATCGACACTTGCGCCAACGGACGCGAGGCGATCCGCAAGATCAAGACCGAGAAGCCCGATCTGGTGTTCCTCGACATCCAGATGCCCGGCTTCGACGGCTTTTCGGTCGTCAGCGGAGTGATGGAGATCGAACCGCCGCTGTTCGTGTTCGTCACCGCCTATCAGGAACATGCGATCCGCGCGTTCGAGGCGAATGCGGTGAATTATCTGATGAAGCCGGTCGATGTCGACAAGCTCGCCGACACGCTCGAACGGGTGCGCGTGCGCCTCGCCGAGAAGCGGTCCGCCGAAGAAGCCGAAAAGCTCAAGGTCGTGTTGCAGGAAATCGCACCCGATGCGGCGGAGAACTTCTCCGAGGACGACCAGGCCGCTGGCGGGCGCTACGAGAAGCTGATCAACGTCAAGGATCGCGGCCAGATTTTCCGGGTCGATGTCGATTCGATCGAGCATATCGAAGCCGCGGGCGACTATATGTGCATCTACACCGGCGACAATTCGCTGATCCTGCGGGAAACGATGAAGGATCTCGAACGCCGGCTCGATCCGCGCACGTTCCAGCGCGTCCACCGCTCGACCATCGTGAACCTCGACAAGGTCCGGCAAGTGAAGCCGCACACCAATGGCGAATGCTTCCTGGTGCTTGAAAGCAATGCGCAGGTGAAGGTCAGCCGGTCGTACCGCGACGTGGTTGCACGATTCGTCCATTAACAGCTTACTTGACCAATCCCCGAGTCCCCGCGAAGGCGGGGACCTCAGGCCGGAGCGCGCGACCGCCTGAGGTCCCCGCCTTCGCGGGGACTCGGGAACGGCGCCTGCCAACGGGGTGGATAGAATGGCGTTCGAACTCGAAGGCTTCGACCTCGCCCACTTCGTCCGCGCGACCCTTGACGAGGATCTCGGCGTGGGCCTCCCTGGCGGCGGGCACGACGTCACCGCGGAAAGCGTGATTCCTGAAGACGCGCGCTTCTCGGGAGTGATGGACAGCCGCGATGCGATCGTCGTCGCCGGCCTGCCGGTCGCCGCGGCGTTCTTCCACGCGCTCGATCCGGGGATGAAGATCGAAATCCTGCGCGAAGAAGGCGCGCAAGTCCCGGCCGGCTCCGATCTGATGCGCCTTTCCGGCAATGCCCGCGCGATGCTCACCGCCGAGCGCAGCGCGCTCAATGTGGTCCAGCACCTCTCCGGCATCGCGACCATGACCCGGGACTACGTCCGGGCGATGGGCGACACGGCAAAACTGCTCGATACCCGCAAGACCATCCCCGGCCTGCGCCACCTCGAGAAATATGCGACCCGCATGGGCGGGGCAACCAATCACCGCATGGGCTTGTGGGACGCGGCGATGATCAAGGACAACCACATCCTCGTCGCCGGCAGCGTCGGCGAAGCGGTCCGCCGCGCGCGCGACGCCGGGGTCGAGCGGATCATTTGCGAAGTCGACCGGATCGACCAGATCGAACCCGCGCTGGCAGCGGGCGCGAGCCATCTGCTGCTCGACAATATGAACCCTGCAACCTTGCGCGATGCGGTCGCGCTGATCGCGGGCCGGGCCGACACCGAAGCCTCGGGCGGGGTGACCCTCCAGACCATCGGCGCGATCGCCGCGAGCAGGGTCGATTACGTCTCGGTCGGCCGCCTGACCCAGAGCGCGCCGGCAGCGGATATCGGGCTGGATTTCACGCCGCTGTGAGGCTCGGTTGCTCGGGCTCCCGCTGATCGCGATCGGGACGATCGCGCAGGCCCAAGCCTATCAATGCCGGCCACCCGCAGGACCGGTCAGCGCTGCGAAGCCGATTCCCGACGGACCGGTCCGCCGAACGCGAATCGCCGCCTACACCCTCGCGCTGAGCTGGTCGCCCGAGCATTGCCGCTTCGCCACCGCCGCCGACCGCTTCCAGTGCTCGGGCAGGAACGGCCGCTTCGGGCTGGTGCTGCACGGGCTGTGGCCCGAGGGCAAGGGCGCGAACTGGCCGCAATGGTGCCCGAGCGCGCGCGGCCCTTCGCCCGACCTGCTCCGCCGGACCATGTGCCTGACTCCGTCGGCCGACCTGATCGCGCATGAATGGGCGAAGCACGGCGCCTGCATGGCGAAGACGCCGACCGGCTATTTCAAGGCCGCGCGGATCCTGTTCGATTCGCTGAGCCTGCCCGATCTCGACCGCCTGTCGCGCCGCAAGCCGCTCGATGCCGGGATGATCCGCGAGAGTGTCTCCGCCGCCTTCCCGGCCTTCAAACCCGAAATGGTCGGGATCAAGCTCAATGCGGGCGGCTGGCTGGATGAGATAAGATTTTGTTATAACACGGATTTTCGCCCGTCGCGCTGCTCCAGAAGCCAGTACGGGGCGAAAGACACGCTCTCCGCCCGCATCTGGCGCGGGCTCTAGGCGAACATCATCGCCCGCTGGCGAGGCCGGGCTAACGCCGGGGAAATGAGAGACACGGGCAAGGCCGGTGCAACGCAGCGCCAGCGGGTGAGCTGGCTGGTCAGCGTAGTTTTGGTTTGCGAACGGCGAGGCAAGACTGGACGCTGTAAACTTGCTCGCTCGGCCCTTTCCCGACGGAGGAGGCAGGTTAGAGCTCGCAGGTGTGCAGCCCCCTTCTGACCCGTCAGGCGATACTGGCGCCACCGGCAGATAGCTTTCGCTATCCGGCCCGCGAGACACCGGCCTAATGCGGAAGCGTAGAGCGAAGCGCTTGGCCCCCGCACCCGATGCGCCCCATATAACCTAAATGGTTCGTTTTGTCAAGCCAATTCCACGCGCCCCAAACCCGAGCCCCTGCGCAGGCAGGGGCCTCAGGCCGCGCGCACCCACGCTGAAACTGCCTGAGATCCCCGCCTGCGCGGGGACACAGGATAAAGCCCCCGGTTCACGCGGAGAAGAGCGGCGTCTCGCGAATCCCTCCGCGTCTCCGCGTAAACCCGATCAGCGCGCGCCAAAAGTCCGGGGCGACACCCCCGCGAAAGCCAAATCACCGCCGCTCGGCGAAGAACCCGCGCAGCAGTTCCGCCGCCTCCGCCTCCCCCATGCCGAAGTAGGTCTCCGGCCGGTGCAAGGTCTGCTTCTGTTCGAACACCCGCGCCCCATGCTCGACCGCGCCGCCCTTGGGGTCGGACGCGGCGTAATAGAGCCGCGCGATCCGCGCATGGGCGATCGCGCCGGCGCACATCGCGCAGGGTTCGAGCGTGACCCACAGCTCGCAGCCTTCGAGCCGCTCCGAACCCAGCGCCTCGCTTGCCCGGCGAATCGCCAGCAGTTCGGCATGGGCGGTCGGGTCTTTCAGCGTGCGCGGAGCGTTGTGGCCCTCGGCAATGATCACGCCGTCCTTGACCACCACCGCGCCGACGGGCACCTCGCCCTGCGCGGCGGCCGCGCGCGCCAAAGCCAGCGCGCGGGCCATCGGATCGGGGAGGGGCCATCTCGTCATGCGCGAGCGCTAGCCCGCCGCGAGGCCGCTCGCAACTTGACGATTCGCACAGGCGCCGCTATGCGCGCGCCTTTCCGGGACATCCCGACCCTATTTTGTACGAGAGAGAACCATGTCGCGCATCTGCGAACTCACCGGCAAGGGCCGCCAGGTCGGCAACAACGTTAGCCACGCTAACAACAAGACCAAGCGGGTCTTCCTGCCGAACCTGCAGAAGGTCACGCTGCTGAGCGAAAAGCTCGACCGCGGCTTCAAGTTCCGCGTCTCGACCCACGGTCTGCGATCGGTCGAGCACAACGGCGGGCTCGACAACTGGCTGCTCAAGACCTCGGACGAGAAGCTCTCGGCCCAGGCGCTCAAGGTGAAGCGCGAGCTCAAGAAGGCCACCGCCGCCTAACATCCCTTCGAGGATCGACAAAAAGCGCGCGGGGCGACCCGCGCGCTTTTTTGTTCGCGCTATCGCTTCGCTACTTGAGCGCGGGATCCCTGTTCGCGCTCTCGCCTTGCTACCTGAGCGCGGGTGGCTTCCATTCGAACCGCAGCAACAGGCTGCGCTGGATGATTTTCGACTGGTTGTCGTCCGAAATCAGCCATAGCGTCAGCGGCCCGCCGTTTTCGCCGCCGGTCGCCGCCAGGCCTTCGTAATTGTCCATCGGGATCGGCGAGGACAATTCCCCCACATCCCGCCACGGCCAATCCCCGCCCGGCTTGATGTCCGCCGGGTCGGCCATGACCAGCCGCACCGCGAAACCGGGCGGAAAGAATTTCAGCCCGCGCAGCAGGATCAGCACCCGCCCATCGGGCAATTGCGTCATGTCGGAAGGGTCGTAGCCCGGCGGCGGAGTGAAGCGGAACTTCGCGGGCCGTCCGCCGTCGAGCGGGTCTCGGGCGAACACCAGCGCCTCGCGCGAGGTGTCGCTCCAGTGGATTGCCTGCTCGGCGATCACCACGAAGCGCCCGTCCCTCAGCCGCGTCATCGCTTCCGGCCCGCCATTGGCGCGCCAATGGCGCATCTCGGGCGGCGCGATCATCCGGTGGCGCGAGAAATCCGGATCGAGCCGCAGGAACGCCTGGCTGAACTCGAGGCCGATCCAGATCCGCCCGCTGGCCGGATCGCGCGTGGCGGATTCCATGTCCTGCAGTGGCTTGTAGCTGTCGCTGCCGGGCAGAACCGTGCCGATCTCCACTCCGGCGGCAGCGCTGCCCGGCATCCCGAACCGCAGATACTTCCCGCGGTCGCTGATCGAGAGCAAGATGCCGGGCTTCGGCACGACCAGCGCGGAATAGGAGCCGAAATCGAAATTGGGGCTCTTGAGCTGCCAGGCGCCGGTCAGCAGCGGACCGCCGCTGCCACCGATCCGCCGATCCGCCGCTCCGGGCAGCGCGAGGGGGAGAAGCTCGATCGACTGGGTATAGACCTCCTTGGGCAGCCCATCGCGCCAGAGCAGGCCCGGTGACAGGCCGGCCACGACCAGCAGGAGCAGGAGCAGTCGGCGCATCCGCGTTTATTCCATCGGGCCGGTAAACAGCAGCGGATCGAGCCGCGCCGAATTCCACTTCAGACTCCAGTGGAGATGCGGCCCGGTCGCGCGCCCGGTCATGCCGATTTTTCCGATCGGCTGGCCCTGGCGGACATGGTCGCCGACCCGCACGAGGATTTCCGAGCAATGCAGGAAGGCGCTGTTGAGGCCGTTGCCGTGGTCGATCATCAGCAGATTGCCTTCGAGGCTGAACGGCGTCGCGGCGGCGAGGATCACCACCCCGTCGGCGGGGGCGACGAACACCGTCCCGGCCCCGCCCGCCAGGTCCATGCCCGAATGGTAAGCGCCCGCCTCGCCGCCCTTGTAGATCCGCTGAGAGCCGAAGCGGCCCGAAACACGCGCCTTGACCGGCCAGACGAAATGCTGCCGCCAGCCCTGCGCATCGGTCTGCATTTTGCGCGCAGCCTCGATCTGGTCGAGTTCGGGCTGGCGGATCTTCATGAAATCGGCGCTCGGCCCGCCGGGCAGGCGCGCGACATTGACGCGCTCGATCTGCCAGTCGCGCGGTGAGACCGGGATGTCGCGCTCGATCGACGATCCGTCGGAGCGCAGCGCGACAAGCTTCGCGACCGGCCCCGCGTCGCGATCGAAGGCGGCGAAGAACTGGAGATCGCTGGCGAATTGGAAAGGCGCGCCGTCGAGCGTCGCCCCGATCGTGCCGGCCGGCAAAGTGCCGCGAATCCAACCGCCCTGGGTCACCTCGCCGCGATAGTCGATCGCCCCTGCGGCGAGCGGCACGGGGGCCGGAGCCGGTGCGGAAGCGGGCGTGTGAACCGGAGGCGGCGGCGCAGGTGCCGGCAGCAGCACCGCCTGGCTGCAGGCGCCCGCCAGTACCGGCAACATCAGCGAAACCCCGCGCCGCAGCCTCACTTCTGGCCCAGCAGGCGCCGGGTCGCGATTTCGGGGCTGGCGTAGGCTTCCTGGTGCTCGACGCTCCAGTAGCGCAAGGCTTCGAGCGGGATCGCCTCGCCGGTCACGGCGCAGACGACGAATTTGCCGGGCTTGATCACGCGAAAGCCGCTCGGGCCGTAAAGCAGCGTGGCGGCGCGGTCGTTGGAATGCATCAACATGGCGAGTTACCTAGCGATTCGAAGCGCCTAAAACAATTCCGCCTGTCCACTTGGCCCGGAACCGCCCGCTTTTGGAGCGCGCTTCGGCGCGGGGGCCCCGCCGGAGCCTGGCGCGACTTCGAGTTTCCCATCCTCGAATTCGAGGATGAGCGCGGTTTGCTTGCGGGCATCGGCGGCGCTTTTGACGACCTGGCCGGCGGCATCGCTCACCAGCACATAACCTCGCCTTAGCGGCGCCCTGGGGTCGAGTTGCGGCAGCACCCGCTCCAGCGTCTCAAGCTGCCGGCGCTTCATCGCGAGCTCGCGGCCAAGCAAGGCCGGCGCCAGCTTGATCGACGCGATCTGCAGCGCGGTGCCGGCACGACCCGCGCGGTCGGCCAGCCCGCGCCGCAATCTTTCGCCGAGATCGTCGAGCCGCTGGGCTGCCTGGGCGACCAGCACCTCGGGCTTCGGCAGGCGCTGGGCCCGCGCTTCGAGCCGCTCGCGCCCCAATTGCACCGGGCGCAGGATCGCGCGCTTCTGGCGGGCAGAGAATTCGGCCAGCGTCGCATTGAGCTCGGCACGCACCGGTACCGCCATCTCGGCGGCGGCGGTCGGCGTCGGCGCGCGGCGGTCGGCGGCATAGTCGGCCAGCGTGGTGTCGGTCTCATGCCCGACCGCGGAGATCACCGGAATCGAGCATTCGGCGATCGCGCGGACCACGATTTCCTCGTTGAAACCCCACAGATCCTCGATCGAGCCGCCGCCCCGCGCGACGATCACCACGTCCGGACGCGGGATCGCGCCCCCTTCCGCCATTTCGGAAAAGCCGCGCACCGCATTCGCGACCTGTTCGGCCGAGCCCTGGCCCTGCACCAGCACCGGCCACACCAGCACATGGCATGGGCAGCGATCCTCCAACCGGTGGAGGATGTCGCGGATCACCGCGCCGGTGGGCGAGGTTACCACCCCGATCACCTTCGGCAGATAGGGCAGCGGCCGCTTGCGTTCCGGGCGGAACAGCCCCTCCGCCTCAAGCCGCGCCTTGGTCTTCTCGAGCAGTGCGAGCAGCGCGCCTTCGCCGGCGATCTCCATGCTCTCGATCACGATCTGGTACGACGAACGCCCCGCGTAAGTGGTAAGCTTGCCGCTCGCGACCACCTCGATCCCGTCCTCCGGGCGGAAGGCGAGCCGCTGCACGCCGCCGCGCCACATCACTCCGTCGATCTGGGCGCCTTCGTCCTTCAGCCGGCAATAGAGGTGCCCCGAGGCCGCGAGCTTCACCCCCGAAAGCTCCCCCCGCAGCCGCACGAAGCCGAAGCGGTCCTCGACCGTGCGCTTCAGAATCGCCGAAATCTCGGTGATGGAGAGCGGCTCGGCGTTGTCCCCGGGGGCACCCCGCGCTACGAGGCCCGCGACCGCATCATCGTCATAAGAAGGGCCGGGCATGCATATCCTCTTGCTGGGATCGGGTGGACGCGAACATGCGCTCGCCTGGAAGCTGGCGCAATCCCGCCTCCTTACCGATCAGGGCGGAAAACTCTACGCCGCTCCCGGCAATCCCGGCATCGCCCAATATGCCGAGCTGGTCGCGCTCGACGTGACCGACCATGCGGCGGTGATCGCCTTCTGCGATGCCAACACGATCGGCCTAGTGGTAATCGGGCCCGAGGCCCCGCTGGTCGACGGGCTGGCGGATTCGCTGCGCGGCGAGGGCTTTTCGGTGTTCGGGCCGAGCAAGGCCGCGGCCCAGCTCGAAGGCAGCAAGGGCTTCACCAAGGATCTGTGCGAGCGCGCCGGGATCCCGACCGCCGGCTATGTCCGCACCGCCTCGCTCGCGCAGGCTGTCGCGGCGCTCGACGATTTCAAACCGCCCTATGTACTCAAGGCCGATGGGCTCGCCTCGGGCAAGGGCGTGGTGATCGCCGAAAACCGCGCGGATGCCGAGGAAGCGCTTGCGGACATGTTCGGCGGCGCTTTCGGCGAAGCGGGCGCGGAAGTGGTGATCGAGGAATTCCTGACCGGCGAGGAAGCGAGCTTCTTCGTCCTGACCGACGGCGCCTCGATCATGCCGATCGGCTCGGCGCAGGACCACAAGCGCGTCGGCGACGGCGACACGGGCCCGAACACCGGCGGGATGGGCGCCTATAGCCCCGCGCGCGTGCTCGGCGCGACGCTGCGCGGCGAGGCGATCGAGCGGATCATCGCCCCCACGGTCAAGGCGATGGCCGACGAAGGCCACCCCTATTCGGGCGTGCTCTATGCGGGGCTGATGCTGACGCCGGATGGGCCAAAGCTGATCGAATACAACTGTCGCTTCGGCGATCCGGAATGCCAGGTGCTGATGCTGCGGCTCGAAGCCGATCTCGGCGAATTGCTGCTCGCCTGCGCCGAGAACCGGCTCGGATCGATGGAGACCGCGAGATTGTCCGACCGCACCGCGCTGACCGTGGTGATGGCCGCCAATGGCTATCCGGCCGATCCCGAGAAGGGCGGTCCCATCGGCAATATCGACAAGGCCGAGGCGACCGGTGCCAAGGTGTTCCATGCCGGCACCGCGCTCGACGGCGAGGGCCAGCTTGTTGCCAATGGCGGGCGCGTGCTCAACGTCACCGCGCTCGGCGGCAGCGTGTCGGAGGCCCAGGCGGCCGCCTATCGCGCTGTGCTGGCGGTCGATTTCCCGAGCGGGTTCTACCGGCGGGACATCGGTTACCGCGAGGTCGCGCGCGAGGCTGCGCGGGAGCAGCTGGGCTGATCGCAGCCCCTTGTCCCCGCGCGGGCGGGGACCTCGGGCCGGCTGGCGCTTTACCGCCTGAGACCCCTGCCTGCGCAGGGGATCGGTGCTTTTTTAGCCCAACTTCTCCGCCACCAGCGCCTTGAGATCCGCCTCGGGCCGCGCGCCGTAATGCGAGATGATCTCGGCCGCGGCGACCGCGCCGAGCTCGAGGCAGCGGGTCAGGCTTTCGCCGCGGACATGGCCCGAAAGGAAGCCGGCCGCGAACAAATCGCCCGCGCCGGTGGTGTCGACCACCTGCACATCCGGCACTGCCGGGACTTCGGCCCGCTCGTCCCCCGCGACCGCGACCGCGCCGTCGGCGCTGCGGGTCACGACGAGGATCTTCACCTTCGGCGCGACCTGCGCGATCCCGGCTTCGAAATCCTCGTTGCCGGTGAGCGCCGCCAGCTCGTGGTGGTTGCAGAACAAGATGTCGATCGAGCCATTGTCGATCAGCGCGCGGAAATCGGCGCCGTGGATGTCGATCATGAAGACTTCGGAGGTGGTGAAGGCGACCGTGCGCCCGGCCGCATGGGCGACCGCGATCGCCCGGCGCATCACTTCGCGCGGCTCGGGCGGATCCCACATATAGCCTTCGAGGTAGAGCACCGAGGCCTCGCGCACCGCATCCTCGTCGAGCGCGGACAGCGGCAGGTAGTGCGATGCGCCGAGGAAGGTGTTCATCGTTCGCTGCCCGTCGGGCGAGACGAAGATCAGGCAGCGGCCGGTCGGCGGCTCGCCCGGGCGCGGCGCGGTGCTGTAATCGATCCCGCCGGCGCGAATGTCATGCGCGAAGATCGCGCCGAGCTGATCTTCCGCGACCTGGCCGATGAACGCGCATTTCGCGCCGAGCGCCGACAGCCCCGCCAGAGTATTCGCCGCCGATCCGCCCGAAATCTCGATCCCCGAGCCCATCGCCGCGTAGAGCTCGTTCGCGCGATCGGTGTCGATCAGCGCCATCCCGCCGCGGACCATGCCGAGTTGCTCCACCAGCGCATCGTCGGCCGGCGCCATCACGTCGACGATCGCATTGCCGATCGCGATCACATCGTAGCGGGTCCCGGCGGGACTGGACTTGGTCATGGAATTCCTTTGTGCGGTTTCTGTCGATCGCCGCCGCCGGGGCGCGCGGGCGGCGTTGACTTGCCGCGCGCCGCGCGCAATCGCAAGCACCGATGGGACGGACTCTCACAATTGCGCTGCTGGGCGCTTCGCTGGCGCTGGCCGGATGCGGCGGCCAGTCTCCGCGCGCGGTTTCCGCGCCGCTGCCCGCGGTGACCCCGCCCTCCTCGGCTCCGCGCGCGAAGCCCGCACCGGCGGCCGAACCGGCGATGCACATTCCCGGTCTCGCGGGCGTGATCGGAGCCCGGGCCGACCGGTTGCTGGAGCAATTCGGCACACCGCGGATCGACCTCAAGGAAGGCAGTGCGCGCAAGCTGCAATTCGCGGGTCCACCCTGCGTGCTCGACATCTTCCTGTATCCTCCCGACGGCGGCGGTGAACCGGTCGCAACCCATGTCGAGGCACGCCGCGCGAGCGACGGCCAGGCGGTCGATCGCGGGCAATGCGTCTCGGCTTTGCGGAAGAATTAGGCCTGCGCCGATCCCCCGCGAAAGCGGGGGTCTCGGGCGGCGAGACGCGGCGATGGAACTGCCTGTGGTCCCCGCCTGCGCGGGGACGCAAATTTCTGCCTCAGACGGTAAAGCTCTCGCCGCAGCCGCAGGCGCCCTTGGCGTTGGGGTTCTCGAACACGAAGCCGGCGGTGAAATCGTCTTCCTGCCAGTCCATGGTCGAGCCGACGAGATAGAGCACCGAGGCGCCGTCGATGAAGAAAATCCCGCCCGGGGTCTCGATCTTCTCGTCGAACGGCAGCGCCTCGCTCACGTAATCGACCGAATAGGCGAGACCCGAGCAGCCGCGCCGCGGGGTCGAAAGCTTGACCCCGACCGCATCTGCCGGCGCCTTCGACATCAGCTCCGCCACGCGCGCTTCGGCGGCGGCAGTCAGGGCGACGGCGGCGGGGCGGGCACGGAGTTTGGTGTCGGTCATCACAGCATTCCCAGTTCGAGGCGCGCTTCGTCGCTCATCTTCGCCGGGTCCCACGGCGGATCCCAGACCAGATTGACCTCGGCATCGCGGATACCCGGCACTGCGTTCACCCGCATCTCGACCTCCGAGGGCATCGATTCGGCGACCGGGCAATGCGGGGTAGTGAGCGTCATCGTCACCACCGCGTCGCCGTCCGCGGTCACGTCCACCCCGTATATAAGGCCTAGGTCGTAGATATTCACCGGGATCTCGGGATCGTAGATGTCCTTGAGCGAGTCGACGACCGCTTCGTAGAGCGCACCGCCCGGTTCGCCGGGATTCGCGGCTTCGGGCTTATGGCTGAGGAAGCCTTCGAGATAGTCGCGCTTGCGCTCGAGCTTCTCGCCCGCGCTTTCCGGCACGCTCTCGTCAGGATCGACACGCGCGCGGGGCGGCGCCTCGACGCCATCGACCTGCTCGACTTCGAATTTGGGGTCGTTCTCACTCATCTGGGAAGTCATTAGGCGAAAATCCTCTTGGTCCGCTCGATACCGGCAAGCAGCGCTGCAATATCGCCTTCATCGGAATAGATGCCGAAGCTCGCCCGCGCGGTCGCGGGCACACCGAGATGTTCCATCAGCGGCTGGGCGCAGTGGTGGCCCGCGCGGATCGCGACATTCGCCTCGTCGAGGATCGTCCCGAGATCGTGCGGGTGGATCCCGTCGATCGCGAAGCTGACGATCCCGGCCGCGTCTTCCGGGCCGAATACGGTCACGTCGTTCATCCCGCGCAGGGCCTCGCGCAGATTGCGCACCAGGGCGTTCTCGTGCCGCTCGGCCACGTCGAGCCCGATCGCTTCGAGATAATCGACCGCCGCGCCGAACCCGATCGCCTCGGCGATCGCCGGCGTGCCGGCCTCGAACCGCTGCGGAGCGAGGGCATAGGTGGTCTTCGCGAAGGTGACCTTGTCGATCATCGAGCCGCCGCCCTGATAGGGGGGCATCGCGTCGAGGATCTCGGCCCGCGCCCACAAGGCGCCGATCCCGGTCGGGCCGTAGAGCTTGTGCGCGCTGAAGGCATAGAAGTCGCAGCCGATTTCGGCGACATCGACCTTGAGCCGGGGCACTGCCTGGCACCCGTCGATCAATATCTTCGCGCCGATATTGTGTGCGATTTCCGTCGCGCGTTTCGCGTCGAGCGGCGAACCGAGCACGTTCGAGACATGGGCGAAGGCGACGAGCTTGTGCCGTTCGGTCAGCATCGCCTCGGCCGCGTCGAGATCGATCTTGCCGTCGGCGGTCAACGGGGCAACGTCGATCGCCGCGCCGGTGCGCTCGGCGATCAGCTGCCACGGCACGATGTTCGAATGATGCTCCAGTACCGAGAGCAGGATGCGGTCGCCAGCCTTCAGGTTCGCCGCGCCCCAGCTTGCCGCGACGAGATTGATCGCCTCGGTCGCGCCGCGGGTGAAGACGATCTCGTTTTCCTTGCCGCCGACGAACGCCGCCACGCGCCGGCGCGCCGACTCATAGGCCAGGGTCATCTCGGCCGAGCGCGCATAGACCCCGCGGTGGACCGTCGCGTAATCCGGGCCCAGCGCCTGCGCGACCGCATCGATCACTTGCCTTGGCTTCTGCGCGGTCGCGGCGGTGTCGAGGTAATGCCATTCGCGGCCATCCACGGCGACAAGGCCGGGGAAGTCCGTCTTGCGAGAGAGGGTTTCGACCGTGCTCATGCGACTTCCTCACCGAGCACGGCGAGTGCCTCCTCGAGCAGCGCATCGCGCTCATCCGCATCGCCCAGCGCGTGGAATGCATCGGCGACGAAAGCGCGGATCAGCAATTTGCGCGCCGCCTCGGGCGGGATTCCGCGCGCGGCCATGTAGAAGGCGGCGGTCTGGTCGAGCGCTCCGATCGCCGCGCCGTGGGCGCATTTGACGTCGTCCGCGAAGATCTCAAGCTCGGGCTTGGCGTTGGCGGAGGCGCCCTTCTCGAGCAGCATCGCGCGGAAATTCTGCGCCGCGTCGGTCTTCTGCGCATCGCGCGCGACTTCGAGCCGACCGAGGAAATTGCCGGTCGCCCGGCCCCAATGGACCGCACGGACGGTCTGGTTGCTGGTCGCCTCGGGCTCGGCGTGCTCGACCCGGGTCACGAATTCGCGGGTCGCGTCCCCGCCGCCGATGGTGACGCCGCCGAACTCGAAATGCGCGGCCTTGCCCAGCCGGACCTCGATTTCGAGGCGGGTGTAGGCGCTGGCCGAGACGATCGCATAGATCTCCGCCCGCGCGCCTTCGCCCAGCACCATCCGCACACGGTGGATGCCGGGATGTGCTTCATCGAGGATCAGCGTCTTCGAACGCGTCTCGCCCGCCGCCAGCGTGACCTCGTGCCACACGTCGAGGTTCTCCGGCACCAGCGCTTCGAGCGCGGCCGGATCGGCGTAGCGCCAGTTCTCGTCACGGGTGGTGGGAAGGGTGGCGAGCTCGGTCATACGACGGCTTCGTAGCCTTCCTCTTCGAGCTGCAGCGCCAGTTCGGGTCCACCGCTCGTCACGATCCGGCCCTTCGCGAGCACATGGACCACGTCCGGTTTCACGTAATCGAGCAGGCGCTGGTAATGGGTGATCAGCAGCACGGCCTTGTCGGGCGCGCGCATGATCGCATTGATCCCTTCGCCGACGATCCGCAGCGCATCGATGTCGAGGCCCGAGTCCGTCTCGTCCAGCACAGCGAAGCCCGGATCGAGAATGCCCATCTGGACCATCTCGGCGCGCTTCTTCTCGCCGCCCGAGAAGCCGACGTTGACCGGCCGCTTGAGCATTTCCATGTCGAGCTTGAGCAGCCCGGCCTTGTCCTTCGCCAGCTTGAGAAACTCGCCGCCCGACAGCGGCTCCTCCCCGCGCCCCTTGCGCTGCGCATTGAGCGCCTCGCGCAGGAACTGGGCGAAGGAGACGCCCGGAATCTCCACCGGATACTGGAACCCGAGGAACAGCCCCGCCGCCGCGCGCTCATGCGGTTCGAGATCGAGCAATTCGATGCCGTTGAAGCTGACCGAACCCTGCGTGACCTCGTAGCCCGGCCGACCGCCGAGCACATAGGCGAGCGTCGACTTGCCCGCTCCGTTCGGCCCCATGATCGCATGCATCTCCCCCGCGCCGACGCTGAGCGTCAGCCCGTTGAGGATCTGCTTGCCGCCCACTTCGGCATGGAGGTTTTCAATCTTGAGCATTTTTAATCCTGATGATCGCTGGATCGCGGCCTTCTTGTCGAGCAATCGAGCGACGCCTGAGCTCCCAAATTGAGGAGAAAAGGAATGCGATCCCTATGGCCAAGCTCAGGCCGAGCGAGAAATTCTCACCTTTCGGAAGGTCATCGAAATAGGCGCGCACCAGCGAAGAAATACCCAGTACACCCCACGTCCAAGGCAGTAGCCCGTACCTATCGGTATAGATGGTCTTCATCCCGCCCTCCCGATCCGGGGCCGCTCGAAAGGCTTGGCCAAATCGTCCACGATCGCCGCGACCACCGTCTCGATATTCTCCAGCACCTGCTGGTCCGAGAAGCGCAGCACGCGCACGCCCACTTCGGTGAGCTTGCGGTCGCTCAATTCGGCGATGGCCGCTTCGGAGCCTTCGGTGCCGCCGATCTCGAGCACCAGCCAGCGCGGCTTGCAGGCGAAATCTGCGATGGTCGAACCCATCACAACTTCGCGGTTGAACGCGAAGCCGAGCTGCTTGTCCTTTAGGTGTTCCCACAGTGCCGCCTGCGCGGGGGTGGGGTCACGGCGCTGTGCGCGGGCGCGGGCCCGCAACGCCTCGGCACGTGCGGGCGAGACTTTCCAGCCGCGGGTGCGGTCGGCGGGCTTGTCAGCCGACGGAGTGGAGATGCTGAGTTTGCGACGTTCGGCCATTACCCGACACTTCCTTCAAGACTGATTCCAAGCAACTTCTGCGCCTCCACCGCGAATTCCATCGGCAGCTGCTGCAGCACCTCTTTGGCGAAGCCGTTGACGATCAGCGCGACCGCCTCTTCCTGGCCCAATCCACGTTGCATTGCGTAGAACAGCTGGTCGTCGCTGATCTTGCTGGTGGTCGCCTCGTGCTCGATCTGGGCCGAGGGGTTCTTGACCTCGATATAGGGCACCGTATGCGCGCCGCATTTGTCGCCCAGCAGCAGCGAATCGCACTGGGTGAAATTGCGCACATTGTCGGCATTCGCGGCGACCCGGACCAGCCCGCGGTAGGTGTTGTTGCTCCTGCCCGCGCTGATGCCCTTCGAAACGATCGTCGAGCGGCTGCCCTTGCCGTTGTGGATCATCTTGGTGCCGGTATCGGCCTGCTGGTAATTGTTGGTCACCGCGACGGAGTAGAATTCGCCGACCGAATCCTCGCCGTTCAGGACACAGCTCGGATATTTCCAGGTGATCGCGCTGCCGGTCTCGACCTGGGTCCAGCTGACCTTGCTGCGCTTGCCCTGGCAGAGCGCGCGCTTGGTCACGAAATTGTAGATTCCGCCCAGCCCCTCGGCATTGCCGGGATACCAGTTCTGCACGGTCGAATATTTGATCTCGGCATCGTCGAGCGCGACCAGTTCGACCACCGCGGCATGCAGCTGGTTCTCGTCGCGCATCGGCGCGGTGCAGCCTTCGAGGTAGGAGACGTAGGCGCCCTTGTCGGCGATGATCAGCGTGCGTTCGAACTGGCCGGTGTTCTCCGCATTGATGCGGAAGTAGGTGCTCAGCTCCATCGGGCAGCGCACGCCTTCGGGGACATAGACGAAGGTCCCGTCCGAAAAGACCGCGCAGTTGAGCGCGGCGAAGTAATTATCGTGCTGCGGCACGACCTTGCCGAGCCACTTCTGGACCATTTCCGGATATTCGCGGATCGCCTCGCTGATCGAGCGAAAGATCACCCCGGCCGCTTCGAGCTCGGCGCGGAAGGTGGTCGCGACGCTGACGCTGTCGAACACCGCATCGACCGCGACCTTGCGCGCGCCTTCGACGCCGGCGAGGACCTTCTGTTCCTCGATCGGGATGCCGAGCTTCTCATAGACCTTGAGGATCTCGGGATCGACCTCGTTGAGGCTGCCGAGCGAGGGCTTCTTGGTCGGCTCGGCGTAATAATAGGCGTCCTGGTAGTCGATCGGCGGAATGTCGAGCTTGGCCCAGTCGGGCGCCGGCATCGTCAGCCACAGGCGGTAGGCCTTGAGGCGCCATTCGAGCATCCATTCGGGCTCGTTCTTCTTCGCCGAAATATAACGGACCGTGTCTTCGCTCAGCCCCTTCGGCGCGAAGGTCTGTTCGATGTCGCTCGAGAAACCCCATTCGTAGGTTTCGAGCTTCTTCGCCGCGTCGCGTGCTTCCTGGTCGCGCAGGGTGGTTTCCTCGGTCATGCCGGCTCTCCGATTACGGGGATCTCGGCGGCATTGACGAAGCGGGTCAACGGAACCTCAGCCAGCGCACCGCGCATCGCGGCATTGACCGCGCCCCAGTGCGGGCGAGCGGCGCAGGAGCCTTCGAGCGTGCAATCGTGGCGCCCTTCCTCGACACAGGAGGTCAGCGCGATCGGCCCTTCGACCGCCTCGACGATGTCGGCCAGAGTGATCGCCGCCGCCGGCCGGGCAAGCTGGAGCCCGCCATGCGCGCCGCGGACCGAGCGCAGCAGCCCGGCGCCCGACAGCATGCTGACCAGCTTCTGCACGGTCGGCACCGGCAGGCGGGTTTCTTCCGCCAGTTGCGCGGCCGAGACGCGCGCGCCGCCGCAATGGCGCGCGGCGGCGCTCATCGTGACGACGGCATAATCGGCCATGCTCGAAAGACGCATATTGCGACCCGTTCTCAAATCGGAGTGATTCGTTCCGGTTTCATCTAGGGATCGGTCATCGCATTGCAACATGGAATGCGGCGATTGCGCGCGTCAGGCAGAAAAAAGGGCGGCCATCCCGTGGGAGGCCGCCCTAAGTCGAGAACTCGAAAACATTGCTGCTCCGAGCCCTTCGGGTCGCAAAGCCGCTGTAGCACGAATGGCGTGAGCGAATTGTAAGAAAGCGACATCCCCAGTGGCATTTGGGCGACAGACCCCACAATAATGCGCGGCGGTCACAGCGGCCCACACGTGCACGCCGCGTTGCCGCTCGATCCGAAGCGGCGCATCGACGGGCGATTCGCGCCCTGTGGCTTTTCGCCCGCGCCAAGCGCGCGGAGCGCTGCAGCTACCCTGCCGGGTGTTTGCTTGGATGAAAGGCGCCCTTTCCTCCTGTCCTACAAGCGCTGCATCTGCCATTGTCACCCAGGACGCCGCAGATTCATCCGTGACAGCCTGTTTGCTGCAGGTCACATGGCCAGTCTGAAAACGTGTCATAAGTGATTGAATAAACAGCAAAAATTCCGGAAAGTCACATGGTTTCACCGCGCGTTCCGCGTCACCTTCCCCAGCGCCTGACCCTCGCATTCGCCGCCTTCGCCCTCGCCGCCTGTACCGCCGACGGCGGCGATGCGGTCGCTTCCACGCCGCAGCTCGCAACCTCGGGGCCCGAGACCGCCGGCGTCGTCAGCGCCGCCGATCCGCGCGCCGCCGAAGCCGGGGCGGAGATGCTCCGTAAGGGCGGCAGTGCGACCGATGCGGCGATCGCGACGATGCTGGCGCTGGGCGTGATCGAACCGCAGAGTTCGGGCATCGGCGGCGGCGGGTTTCTCGTCACCGGCGACAAGGCTGGCGCGGTCGCCACCTTCGACGGGCGCGAGACCGCGCCGATGGCCGCGGGGCCGGACTGGTTCCTCGACGCCGCGGGCAAGCCGCGCGGCTTCATGGATGCGGTGCGCTCGGGCCTCAGCGTCGGCGTCCCGGGCAATCTCCGCCTCGCGGCCAAGGCGCATGAGCGCGGCGGCAAGCTTCCGTGGAAGACCCTGTTCGACCCCGCCATCGCGCTGGCGGGGAACGGCTTCGCGATCACCGAGCGGATGCACGGCTTCCTCGGCGATGCGAAGGACCGCGCGGCCGCGAGCCCCTCCGGGCAGAAACTGTTCTACGATGCGGACGGAAATCCGCTGCCGGTCGGGACCGTGGTGAAGAACCCGGAACTTGCCGCGACGCTGAAGAAGATCGCCGCGCAAGGCCCCGACGCTTTCTATACGGGCGACAATGCGCTCGCCATCGCAACGAAGGTTTCCGCCGCCACGCCCGGCCCGCGCGGCATGGTGACCGGCGACATCGAGCATTATACCGCCAGGGAGCGCGAGCCGGTCTGCGGCCATTACCGGACCTACCGGATCTGCGGGATGGGCCCGCCTTCGTCCGGCGCGACCACGGTGATCGCGATCCTCGACCAGCTCGAAGGCTTCGACATGACTGCGCTGGGCAAGGATTCGCCGGTCGCGTGGCACCTGTTCGCCGAATCGCAGCGCCTCGCCTTCGCCGACCGCGAGCTTTATCTCGGTGACAGCGATTTCATCCAGGTGCCGGTGGCGGGCCTGGTCGACGAAGCCTATCTGCGGCAGCGCGGCGCGCTGATCTCGCCCGACCATACGATGGCGGGCGCGACCGCCGGCACCCCGCCGGCCGCGGCCTCTCTGTCATGGGCCGATGGCGACGAGCCGGAAGAACACGGCACCACCCATTTCGTTGCGATCGACCAGTGGGGCGACGCGGCCAGTTATACCTCGACAGTCGAGGGCTCGTTCGGTTCGGGGCTGATGGTCGGCGGCTATTACCTCAACAACGAACTGACCGATTTCAGCTTCTCGCCCGATATGAACGGACGCCCGGTCGCCAATCGGGTCGAGCCGGGAAAGCGCCCGCGCAGCTCGATGGCGCCGACCCTGGTCTATGACAAGGATGGGAAGTTGGTGCTGGCGATCGGCGCGGCCGGCGGGGCAACGATCCCGGTGCAGGTAGCGAAGGCACTGGTCGGCTGGATCGACTGGCACCTGTCGGCACAGGACGCGATCGCTCTGCCGATGCTCTATTCGCCGGGCGATGCGATCACGCTCGAACCGGGCTCGCCGCTGGAAGCAATGGTTCCGGCGCTGACCGCGCTCGGCCATGCCAGCATCGCCGAACGGCCGATGCCGCTAAAGGCCAACGCGGTCGAACGCACCGCCGCCGGCTGGCGCGGCGCGGCCGATCCGCGCAGCGAGGGCGGCTCGGTCAAGCAATAGCACGGCTTGTCGCTTTCGCCTGGCTCGCCTAGACCCGACCCGGAGAAACCCGGCACAAGAACGGGAGCAGGGGAACCGGAAACACAATGAAGCTCACCGATTTCGCATCGGCCAACAATCTCGTGGAGCTGTTTCTCAGCCGCGCGGACGAGCTTGGTGAAAAGCCGTTCCTTTGGGCAAAGCGCGGCGGCGCATGGCATTCGCAGAGCTGGAACGAAGTCGCGCGCAAAGTCTGCCTCGTGGCCGAGAACCTCCGCAAGCTTGGGCTGAAGGACGGCGACCGCGTGGTGCTGGTGTCGGAGAACCGCCCGGCCTGGTGCATCGCCGATCTCGCAATCATGGCCGCGGGCTGCGTCACGGTGCCGGCCTATGTCACCAACACCGAGCGCGACCACCAGCATATCCTCGACAATTCGGGTGGGCGCGTGGTGATCGTCTCGACCGAGAAGCTCGCGAAGCCGCTGATCCCGGCGGTGATGAACACCGGGCTGGCCGAGCATGTGATCGGGATCGACGATCTCAACGTCCAGCAATCGGGGGTTTTCGATTTCCGCCGCTGGGAGGATCTGCTCGAAGGCGACCCGGCGGAAGCGCGCAAGGCGGTCGAGGGACGGCTCAAGGGGATTACCCGGGATACGCTCGCCTGCATCATCTACACCAGCGGCACCGGGGGCGCCCCGCGCGGGGTAATGCTCCACCACGGCGCGATCCTGTGCAATATTGAGGGTTCGGCCTATCTGCTGGTCGAGGATTTCGGGTGGGACGACGAGGTGTTCCTGTCGTTCCTCCCGCTCAGCCATGCCTATGAGCACACCGGCGGGCAGTTCCTGCCGATCGCACTTGGCTCACAGATCTATTACGCCGAAGGGCTCGACAAGCTCGCGAGCAATATCGAGGAGGTCCGCCCAACGATCATGGTGGTGGTCCCGCGGCTGTTCGAAGTGCTGCGCGCGCGGATCATCAAGCAGGTCGAGAAGCAGGGCAGGGTCGCCAATTACCTGATGGACCGCGCGCTGCAGATCGGCGAGCACGGCTTTGCCGGGCGCAAGCGGCTGCGCGACCTGCCGATGAAAATGGTGCTGGAACGCACGCTCAAGCCCAAGATTCGCGAGCGCTTCGGCGGGCGGATCAAGGCGCTGGTTTCTGGCGGGGCGCCGCTCAACCCCGATGTCGGGACCTTCTTCGAGGCGATGGGGCTGACCATGCTGCAGGGCTACGGCCAGACCGAAGCCGCCCCGGTGATCAGCTGCAACCGGCCCAAGGTCGGACTGAAGATGGACACGGTCGGGCCGCCGATGCGCGGGGTGGAGGTCAGAATCGCGAGCGACGGAGAAATTCTGGTGCGCGGCGAGCTGGTGATGCAGGGTTATTGGCGCAATTCGGCCGAGACAGAACGCACTCTGGTGGATGGCTGGCTGCATACAGGCGACATCGGCCATCTGGACGACAAGGGCCGGATCGTGATCACCGACCGCAAGAAGGACATGATCGTCAACGACAAGGGTGACAATGTCGCCCCGCAAAAGATCGAAGGCATGCTGACGCTGCAGAACGAGATTGCCCAGGCGATGGTTGCGGGCGACAAGCGGCCCTATATCGTCGGGCTGATCGTGCCCGATCCCGAATGGGCCCACGACTGGGCGCGCGCGAACGACGAGAAGTTCGACCTTGCCCGGTTGCAGGAACTCCCCGCCTTCCGCAGCGCGATCCGCACCGCGGTCGATCGGGTCAACCAGGATCTGTCGGTGACCGAAAAAATCCGCCAGTTCGCCTTCGCCGACGAAGCCTTCACGATCGAGAACGGCGAAATGACGCCGAGCCTCAAGATCCGCCGGCACATGATCAAGGCCCGCTACGGCGAGCGGCTGGATGCTTTGTACAAGGATTGAGCCGCCTGCGCGGGGGATCAGGCGGCCATCTGCCCCAGTTCCAGCCGGATCGCGCCGAGCTGGCTCTTGAGGATGATATAGGAGTGCTCGAGTTCCTGCAGGAACGCCTCGGCCTCCGTCCGGCTGACCGCCCAGCGGCCGCGCGCCGCGCGGTTGCCGCGATAGGAGATCGTGTCGAACAGGCCGAACCAGCGCCCGTCACGGTCGACCGTTTCGGTGCAGACCCCGTGGGCGAGGATCTCGCTGCGCGATTCGAGCCCCTGCCAGCTCGCCAGCACCGCGCTGGCATCCTTGGCCTCGGTGTCCGCCCCGATCAGCAGATCGATCATCCGCACCGCCTCGACCGTGCGCTGCGCGGCGATCGAATAGAGGTTCACCCGCATGCCGGTATCGCGCGCCAGTTCGAGCAGCGCGCCGATCAGCACTTCGCCCTGCGCGAACAGGTCGAGGCACTCCGCCCGCCACGCCTCGATTTCGGCACGGGCAAGATCGTGCTGCGAAAGCCGGTCGAAATTCTCTGCGCTCATGGGATCGGGTCAGTCCTGCTCAGGCGGCTTCGGCGTCGATATATTCGGGATAGAAGCACGGCGGGCGCGACGACCAGCCGGGCGCGGTCGCGGCCGCTTCGCTCACGCTCTGCAGCAGCACCTTGCGCCGTTCCGGGCGGATTTGCGGCAAGGCTGCCGCTCCGCAGAATGCCGCGGGCAGAAATGGACGAACGTCAGCGCCCAGCAGCCGCTCGTAGAGAAAACGATAGGCGGAAAAGCCGCCGAGCCGCTCCTGCGAGAGATCGAACGCCGTCACGCGCAGCAGCGTGCCCATGAAGCTGTCGATCCCATCGAGCGAGTTCTCGTCGTGAGTCGCGCCGCGCAGGGCCTTGAGATCCTGGTAGGCGACATATTGGCTGCGAATCGATGCGCGTTCCTGCGCATCGCGCGCCCACAGCTTGAACGCATCGTGCCGGCCGAGCCCCACATCGAGGCTCCGCTTGATATATCGCTGCTCCCCGGGCTCGAAACCCGCGAATTCGCGCAGTTCCGCGATGGTCAGCGAAGTCGTGTCCTGCAGTGCCATGCCCCTGTGTCTCCTGGACCCCTGGAGAGCGGCAATGCACGGTGGATGGTTAGTATCCGGTAAACCCGCAACGAAGTTTGCGCGGGGTCAGATCAGGCCGGCGAGCGGACTGGATGGATCGGCGTATTTGCGCAGCCCCATGCGGCCAGCGAGATAGGCGTCGCGCCCGGCTTCGACCGCGAGCTTCATCGCCCGCGCCATGCGGATCGGATCCTTCGCCTCGGCGATCGCGGTGTTCATCAGCACGCCGGTACAGCCGAGCTCCATCGCCACCGCCGCATCGCTCGCGGTGCCGACACCGGCATCGACCAGCACCGGGACCGAAGCACCTTCGACGATCAGCCGGATCGTGACCCGGTTCTGGATCCCGAGCCCCGAACCGATCGGCGCGCCGAGCGGCATCACCGCGACCGCGCCGGCTTCCTCGAGCTGCTTCGCCGCGATCGGATCGTCGGTGCAATAGACCATCGGCTTGAAGCCTTCGGCCGCGAGCACCTCGGTCGCCTTGAGCGTTTCGCGCATGTCGGGATAGAGTGTGCGCGCTTCGCCCAGCACTTCGAGCTTCACCAGCTCCCAGCCGCCCGCCTCGCGCGCCAGGCGCAAGGTGCGGATCGCTTCCTCGGCGGTGAAGCAGCCGGCGGTGTTGGGAAGATACACGGTCTTCTGCGGATCGATGAAGTCGGTCAGCATCGGCGCCTTGGGGTCCGACACATTGACCCGCCGCACCGCGACCGTGACGATCTCCGCGCCAGACGCTTCGAGCGCCGCGGCGTTCTGCGCGAAATCCTTGTACTTGCCGGTGCCGACGATCAGCCGCGAGTAGAAGGTGTGTCCGGCGACGGTCCAGGTGTCTTCATCGTGGCCGCCGCCGCCGACGAAATGCACGATCTCCAGCACGTCGCCGTCGGCGAGCGGGGCCTCGCGCAGGGTCGAGCGCGGGACGATCTCGCCATTGCGCTCGACCGCGACCTTTTCGGGCGCGAGGTCCAGTTCGGTGACGAGTTCGGCGATCGTCGCAGCGGAACTCCGCCGGGGCTCGCCATTGACGGTAAGGGAAAGCGCTGCAGCCATGGGCCGCGCAATAAACGTTAGTGAGCGCTGCGCAAGTTCAGGACGTGACCGCAGGCGACCAGGCCGACGCCGATGATCGTCAACACCGCTTCCTCGGTCCCGTGCGGCACCGCGAGCGCGCCGCCCATGAAGCTGAGCCCGGTCATCGCGACCACGAAGGGCGCGGCGCGGCGATGGCGAATCGCGCCGAGGCCGATCGCGACCGCTGCGATGAACGCGGCCAATGCCAGGCCGACCCGGTGGATTTCGGGATTGAGCAGGATTCCCCCGCCGATCCCGAGGAATGCGACAAGCACGAGGCCCGACACGCAATGCACCGCGCAGAGGCAGGACAGGAACAGACCGGCACGGTCGAGCAGGCGGCTGCGAATCTTGGGTTGGGGCGGGGTCATGGGCGCCATGTATGTAACGTTATTACATTGCGCAAGCGAACCTTGCGCTTTTTCCGCCTTCGTCGCACAGGGCGGCTCATGAACGACACAGCCAATCGCACCATCGACACGTCCCGGCCGCTGGCAGTGGCGCGCTGGCTGCTGGTGGTCGCCGCGCTGGTGATCCTGATGGTGGTCGTCGGCGGAATCACGCGGCTGACCGAATCAGGCCTTTCAATCACGCGGTGGGAACCGGTCTCCGGCGCAATCCCCCCACTGAGCGAAGCACAGTGGCAGACCGAGTTCGCCCATTACCGCCAGATCGATCAATATTCGGCGATCCACGCGGGCATGACGCTGAGCGAATTCAAGGGCATCTTCTTCTGGGAATTTTCGCATCGCCTGCTCGGCCGCCTGATCGGGATGGCGTTTTTCGTGCCGCTGGTGTGGTTCTGGCTGCGGCGCGCGATCCCGGCCGGGTATCACTGGCGGCTGGTCGCGCTGCTTGCGCTCGGCGGGATGCAGGGCGTGTTCGGCTGGCTGATGGTCAAATCCGGACTGCAGCCGGGCATGGTCGAGGTCGCGCCCGGCTGGCTCGCGACCCATCTGCTCACCGCATTGTTCACCCTCGCCTGCCTCGTCTGGACCGCGCTCGACCTGATCGACGTAAAGGCCGATCCGCGCGCGCGGCCCGCACGGCTGGTTGCGCTGGCGGCGATTACCGGGGCGGTCCTGGCGATCCAGCTGCTCTACGGCGCGCTGATGGCGGGCCTCAGGGCGGGGCTGGTAACCGATCAATGGCCCTTGATGAACGACGCCTTCTTCCCCGGCCCGTCGAGCGCGGGGGAGAGCCTGCGCACCGCGTTATTCGCGGATCCGGCGATCGTCCACTTCATCCACCGCTGGTGGGCCTGGGCCGCGGTGGCGGCGCTGATCGTGCTCGCGCGGCGGGTCCGCAAGGCGGGCGACCGGCCGGCCTCGATCGCGATTCACAGCGCTTTCGGCCTGCAAGTGCTGTTGGGGATCGTGGTGGTGTGGACCGGCGTGCCGATCTGGCTTGCCGCATTGCACCAGCTGGTCGGCGCGCTGCTGGTTGCCGCGACCGCCTGGGGCGCACATTCGGCCGGGCGACGCGGATGAAGGCGGCGCTCGTCTGGTGTCCTTTCCCGACCGAAGACGAAGCGGCCGCAATCGCCGACCGGCTGCTCGACGAGCATCTGATCGTCTGCGCGAACCTCCTGCCCGCGGTGCGCTCGCTCTACGAATGGAACGGCGAACGCGGCGAAGCGCGCGAATGCGGTGCATTGTTCAAGACCACGCCCGAGCTGCTGGAGCAAACCGTCGCGCGAATCGAGACGTTGCATTCCTATGCCGCGCCGGCGGTGGTCGGCTGGGATGCGGATCGCTGCGGTAAGGCGACCGGCGCGTGGCTGGCGGCGCTGGCCGAAGGCCGGCAGTGAGCTTCGATCCGGCCCGGCGCGACGCGCTCGCATTGCTTGGAGCGGGCATACTCGGCACCTTGCTCCCCACCCGGGCTCGCGCGGGCGCGGGCGAGATCGGCCACCTCGCGCCGCCTGCCGGGCCGATGCGGCTGGACTACCGCGTCCGCAAATCGCTGACCGCGGACGCGGCGATCGCGACCGAACGGAATTTCGAGATTCGCTTCGTTCCGCTGACGCAGGGCTTTCGCGTCGAAGGACGACAAATCTCCAGCGCGATCGACGGCCCCCCCGAACTCGCGCCGCTGGCCGAGGTTTGGCGCAAGACCACGCTGCCCGGACTGTTTCCATTTGCGATCGACGCGTCCGGGCTGGTGGTCGCCGGAAGCGGGTCCGCTTCGGCACCCGAGCCCGAACTGGGCAATGCGATCGACATCGCGCTGGCGATGCTGCGCGACGGCGGATCGAGCGAAGCGCAAATCGCCGATACGCGCGCGTTCGGCCAGTGGCTGCAGCGGGTCGCGGACGAGCTTGGATCGGATCTGCCGCGCGACCTGTTCGCCCCGCCCGCCACGCCGCAGCAGTCCAGCCGCACGATCGCGCTTCCCGGAGGCACTACCGGAACGATCGAGATCAGCTTTCAGGGCACGCTGTCGCCCGTAACCGGGCTGATGCGCGAAGCCCGCCGGGAGATCGTCACGCGGGTCGAGGATACCGCCCAAAGCACCGTGGAAGCCTGGTCTCTCGCCCTCTCGCAGCCTTAGAGGTATTATTTTACCTCCGCGCAAAGGCGCGGTTAACTTGACTTGGCGGCCGTTCCCGCACAAAGGCGCGCACTTCGCAGGCCCGCAAGGCGCCCGCCGAGAATTTGAAGATAAGGATTTCCAGCCGATGAAGGCGCTCAGCAAAATCACCCGGTCGATCAAGCCGGCCGAGGTGGAAAAGAATTGGCATCTGATCGATGCCGAAGGCTTGGTGGTCGGCCGCCTCGCGGTGGTCATCGCCAATCACCTGCGCGGCAAGCACAAGCCGAGCTTCACCCCGCACGTCGATTGCGGCGACCATGTCGTCGTGATCAATGCCGACAAGGTGAAGTTCACCGGCAACAAGCTGCAGGACAAGCGCTATTACAAGCACACCGGCCACCCGGGCGGGATCAAGGAAACGAGCCCGGCCAAGGTGCTGAACGGCCGCTTCCCCGAGCGCGTACTGGAAAAGGCGGTCGAACGCATGATCCCGCGCGGCCCGCTCGGCCGTGCGCAGATGCGCGCGCTGCACCTCTATGCCGGCACCGAGCATCCGCATGGCGGCACCCAGCCGCAGCCGCTCGACGTCGCTTCGATGAACCGCAAGAACAAGGCTACCGCATAATGGCCGACACCGACACCAACACGGTCACCGATCTCGCTGACCTGAAGACCATCACCGATGGCGCCCCCGCCGCCGATGCCGCCGCTCCGTCCGAGGATGCGCCGGTTTTCACCCCGGTGGTGAGCAACGCCCCGCTGCGCGAAAAGGAAGTCGATTCGCTCGGCCGCGCCTATGCGACCGGCCGCCGCAAGGACGCCGTCGCTCGCGTGTGGCTCAAGCCCGGCACCGGCGCGATCGTCGTCAACGGCCGCACCCAGGAAGTCTAC
Source organism: Candidatus Andeanibacterium colombiense (assembly GCA_029202985.1). GTDB lineage: Bacteria > Pseudomonadota > Alphaproteobacteria > Sphingomonadales > Sphingomonadaceae > Andeanibacterium > Andeanibacterium colombiense. Next base: position 2,149,160 of record CP119316.1, read on the forward strand.
TTCGCCCGTCCAACCCTGCGCCTGGTGATCAACCAGCCGTTCCAGATCTCGGACCGCGAAGGCCAGTACGACGTGATCGCGACCGTCAAGGGCGGCGGGCTCTCGGGGCAGGCCGGTGCGGTCAAGCACGGCATCGCCCAGGCGCTGAGCAAGTTCGAGCCCGCGCTGCGCGGCACGGTCAAGGCCGCCGGCTTCCTGACCCGCGACAGCCGCGTGGTCGAGCGCAAGAAGTACGGCCGCGCCAAGGCACGCCGCAGCTTCCAGTTCTCGAAGCGCTGATCCTTCGACCGGCCCGGGACCGGGCCTTTCGAAAACCGAACACGAGAGGGCGGTCCTGCGGGCCGCCCTTTTCGTTTGACCGTCCCTGGCTTCGGGATGATCCTGCATGCTGGACGCCGGAGATCGCATGACAACCATTGAAACTGCCTTCGCCCCGGCGGAAGACCGCTCGTTCTTCGGCCACCCGCGCGGTCTTGCCTATCTCGCGTTCACCGAGGCGTGGGAGCGGTTCTCGTTCTACGGCATGTCGGGCCTGCTGCTGCTTTATCTGATCCAGCGGTTGCTGACGCCGGAGGTGATGGGCGGCGTGCTCGGGCTCGGCGCGTTTCGCTCCGTGGTGGAAGCGGTAACGGGGCCGCTTTCGAACCAGGCCTTCGCCAGCCAGATCTACGGACTTTACGGCGGGCTGGTCTATTTCACCCCGATGTTCGGCGGTTTGCTGGCAGACCGCCTGCTCGGCCAACGGCGCACGGTGATGCTTGGCGCGCTGCTGATGAGCGGCGGGCACATCTTGATGGCGTTCGATGCGAGCTTCCTGATCGCCGCGTTTCTGCTCGTCACCGGGTCGGGGTGCCTCAAGGGCAATATCTCGGCCCAGGTCGGGCATCTCTATCCCAAGGAAGACGAGAGCCGGCGAACCCGCGCTTTCGCGATCTTTTCCGCCTCGATCAATTTCGGCGCGCTGACCGGGCCGCTGGTCTGCGCGGTGGTTGCGCAGATCTGGGGCTGGCACGCCGGCTTCGGCGTCGCGAGCGTACTGATGCTGGCGGCATTGGCGACCTATGTCGCGGGTCGCCGCTATCTCCCACCGGATCGCAAGCGCGGCGACGGCCCGAAACACCCGCCACTTACCGCCCGCGATTACCGCATCGTCGCCGGGCTGATCCTGGTCAGCGCGCTCGCGGTGTTCCCCAGCATCGCCTATTACCAGGAGAGCAACGCCGGGATCCTGATGATCGAGGAATCGGTTTCGCGCGGCCTGTTCGGCTGGACCGTCCCGACCTCCGCCTTCAACGCGCTCGACGGGTTCTTCTGCATCGTGCTGGTGCCGCCCCTGGTCAGGCTATGGCGGGGCCAGGCGCGACGCGGGCGTGAGCCGGGCGACATGAGCAAGATCGCGATCGGCTTCCTCGTTACCGCTGTCGCCAATCTTGCGATCATGATTCCTGCGGGCTGGATCGACGCCGATCCGGCGGTGAAGGTCTCGATGCTCTGGCCGGTGGCGCTGTTCGGCCTCAACGCGCTCGGCTTCCTCTATTACTGGCCGACGCTGCTGGCGCTGTTCTCGCGTGCCGCGCCGGCCGCGGTGAACGCGACGCTGATGGGGGTGCTGTTCTTCTCGCTGTTCTTCGCCAATGTGCTGATCGGCACTTTCGGCGGATGGTGGGAGGAGATGAGCCACACGCGCTTCTTCGCGTTTCATGCCGCGCTGGCGATCGTACCCTGCGCGATAGCGATCTTGCTTGCCCGGCCGTTCGGCAGATTATTCGCGCCGGTACCCGGCAGAACTCAGTGAACCGGCGGATCGACATCCGGCACCATCGCGATCGGGGCGACCGGTTCGCCGGGCTTGCGCGGCGGTAGCGCGTCGGGCGGAACCGCTTCGATCTGCATGTCCGGCGTCGGCACGTGCTCGAGGTTTCGCACCTTCACCGTCAGCTCGCTGCCGTCCCACGCGATCTCGTTGAAGCTCGGCGGGGTCGAGCGCAGGCGTTTCGACAGGGTGCCTGCGCCGATCATCCGCACCGGGCCATTGGCGGTCCGGTGGACGAGATCGAATGCATCGTGGACATGGCCGCTCAGCACCGCGAGCACCCGGCGCTTCGCCAGCTCGCACAGCGCATTCTCACCGTGGCGGGTGAGGGCGGTGCCGTGGGTACCGACTTCGACCAGCGGGTGGTGCACTGTGACCAGCGCCTGCACATCTTCGGGCAGCGCATCGATCGCTGCGAGACACTTCGCGAGCGCCGCCTTCGTCACATAACCTTTCGACCAGTTCAGGCGCGGCTGCGCGCGCACCGCGGTCTTGAGCGGGACGATCGCAACCCCGGGCAGGTCGATCTCGGTCTCGACCAGATGCTCGATCGCCTTGAACCGGCGGTAAGGATCGGCGAACCGCTCAAGCAGGTTGAAATAGGGCATGTCGTGGTTGCCGATCTCGACCGTAACCGGCGCTTCCAGCCCCTGGATCCACGCACAGGCGGCGGCGAACTCGCGGTGCCGCGCGCGCATCGTCAGATCGCCGGTGATCGCGACCGCGTGCGGCTGCTGGCGCGCGATCTCGGCCTTGGCCCAGCCCAGCGCTGCTCGATCCTCGAGGCCGAAATGGATATCGCTCAGATGGAACAGGCGGATCGGGTCGTTCATGGCTCGGTCGCTAGCAGATCGACTTCGCAGGGGGCCAGCGCGAAACGGACCGAGTGGCCGGCTTCGGCCGGCTCACCATCGACCAGCAGACCGACAGGATCGCCGGCGAGGTTCTCGATCGTCAACTCGGCGACCTTGCCGAGCCTGTCGTGTGGGCCATCGCGGAAGTCCCGCTTCAGCAGCGCAAGCCCGTGGGCGAGATATTCCTCTAGCGTCTCGGCATAATAGGCGTCGACCACGAAGCCGCCCTGCTCGGGGGTGAGCATGACCAGCGGATAGCCTTCCGGCCGGCCGAGATCCCTGCAGGCGATCATCGGCGAGGCGACCGAACTGCCGATCGCCTGCGCAGTGCCCGCCGCCAATGCCGGAAGATCGACCTTGCGGATCGCCTCGCGCACATCGTTCCATTGCGTGCCCGGGCCGGCCATTACGCCGGAAAGCCCATCGCCCCGATCGCCGCAGCGGACGATATCGGGGCGACACCGTCGCGCCCCGCCGGCGGCGACCGCCGCGAGTACCTCGGCCAGCTCGCGCTCTCCGTGGAGGCGGTGGTAGAGCAGGTTCATCGTCCCGCCCGGGAGGATCAGCACCGCGCCGCTCCACCCATAAAGCGAGGTCACCAACGCATTGACCGTGCCGTCGCCGGTGTAGATCGCGACCAGTTCGACTCCGGCGGCATCCAGTTCCCGCGCGGTCGGCAAATCCTCATCCGGAAAGCAGCTGGTCCCCGCGATCCGCAGCCCTGCGGCTGCGCAAGCATCGCGCAGCTCTTCGAGCGACGTGCCGCTGTTCGAGCCGCTGGCCTTGTTGGTCACCAGCCAAAGGGGTCGCATATCGCTCATATAGGGCCTCAAAGATCGGGACGTCGGGACGGTTCCCGGTAGCGGCGAAACCTTACGTCCTGTGTGACAGGATCAGCCAGGCGGCGAGCGCGTTCGACGCGCTATAGGCAAGATAGGCCCAGGCCCAGCCCGGATGGCCGCCGGAGACCAGCAGCATCACCGCGAGCAGGATTGCGAATTCGGCCACCATACTCGCACGGCCGCCGCTGCTGACAAGGAAGCGCGGCAGCAGCGCGACCACCGGATGGCGGCTTTCGAGCACCGCCTTGTGGAGCGCGAAATTGCCAATGCCGAGCAGGAAGGTCAGGAGAATCGCCATATCCCTGCGTTGTGGAGCGGTTTTCATCGGATGCCAAATGGTGTTCGTCCGCCCGCGCGCGCGGTTCGTCCCGCGCCGGACTCGCTCGTCGAGCGGCTTTGCATCGCGGTCGATGTCCGCATGCCGCATCGCCCGGCCCGGCCTATCCAGATTGCGAGCGGCGGCCTCGGCAATTCGCGGAGCCCCGTCCAAGGAGGAAAGAGGATATGAGAGCCCCCCTGTTCGCCGCCGCGCTTGGTGCGGCGCTCGCCGCCCAGCCCGCCTTCGCCGAGTCGGTCACGGTCCCTTACAAGGATCTCGATCTCTCGACCGCGGCCGGCCAGAAGCAACTCGGCAACCGTATCGACAGCGCGGCGCGCAAGGTCTGCGGCTTCGACCAGCGCGTCACCGGCACCCGCATTCCCGACCCCGAGGCACGCGCCTGCGTCGCCGACGCACGCAAGAAGATCGAGCAACGCGTCGCGTTGCTTGCGGCCAAGGCCGACGAGAAGCTTGCCGGCAACTAGCCGTACCGATCGCCCGGCGGGGCAGACTAGTCCCTTGCCCCGCCGGGTAACTGCCATGGCCGGTCTGCCCGGGTTGCGTCACCAGCGCCCGATCAGCGGCCGGTCATGGCCTTTACCCGGGCGAGATAGGTGCGGCCGATCCGCAGCACCTCGCCGCCCGCGGTTTCGACCGACCACACGCCGAGGCCTTCGTGCCTCAGCCCCCGGATCCCGCTCCGCCGCAGGATGCACGAGCGGTGGATGCGGATGAATTCGGACGGATCGAGCCGTGCCTCCAGCCCGGCGATCGTCTGCAGCAACAGATAGCTCGTCTGTCCGACATGGAGCCGGACATAGTCGCGTTCGGCATCGATCCGTTCGACCTGCGCGGCTTCGATCCGGATCAGCTCCGCCCGGTGCGGCACCCAGAACTCGTCCAGCCATTCGCTCGTCGAGACTGCCCGGCTGCCGCGCCGTGCCACCGCCCGCCCGATCGCGCGCTGCAGTCGCTCGGGCGTGACCGGCTTCAGTACATAGTCGACCGCTTCGAGATCGAACGCCTCGACCGCGAAATCGTCATGCGCGGTGACGAAGATCACCGCCGGGCGGACCTCCCGGCCCGCGAGCGCCCGCGCGACCTGGAGGCCGTCCATCTCCGGCATCGTCATATCCAGCAGCAGCAGATCGGGCGAAAGCGCTTCGACCAGTCGCAGCGCGGCGCCCCCGTCGCTGGCGGTGCCGATCACCGCGAGATGGTCGAGCTCCGCGCAGATCACCTGCATCCGCTCGACCGCGAGCGGCTCGTCATCGACGATCAGGGTCCGCAGCGGAGAAGGAGTGTCGTCAGCCATGGGTGCTCAGCGGAATTCGGATCAGGGTGGAATAGCCGGAGCTGGTCGCTCCCGAAACGATGCTCGCCTGCTCGCCGAAGCGCGCTTCCAAGCGGTCGCGCACGTTCTGAAGCCCGATTCCGAAGCCGTCGGGCGCGGCGGCCGCCCCCGGCCTGCGGCGCGCGATGCGCTTGCCCGTCCCGTCATCGGAGACGGTGATCACCAGCCGCCCGTATTCGACCCGCGCGGCCAGCGTGATCGCGATCTTGCCCGACGACGGGGCGACCGCGTGTTTGACCGAATTTTCGACCAACGGCTGCAAAATCATGCCGGGTACCTTCGCGCCTTCAAGCTCCACGGGCAATTCATAGACCGCAACCAGCCGCTCGGGAAACCGCACCGCCTCGACATCGAGATAGAGCCGCTGGAGCGCGAATTCCTCGGACAGCGGCACGTCGGAGGTCGGATCGTCGGCCAGGCTGCGGCGATAGAAGGTCGAAATCGTCTGGATCATCGTCTCGGCCTGCTGGGTCCGCCCGGTCAGCACCAGCGCCGAAAGCGAGTTGAGCGTGTTGAACAGGAAATGCGGATTGACCTGATAGCGCAGCGACCGCAGTTCCGCCGCCTTGGCCGCGCGGCGGAACGCGCCTTCGCGCCGCTCCGCCACCCGCGCCTGCTCGCCGGCGACCAGCGCGAGATAGAGCGCGCACCACGCCAGCATCAGAAAATAGCGCCCCAGCGCGACCTCGGTGATCTGCTGGAGCTGGCTCTCGTTCGGGTCGGACGCGGCCGTCTCGCCGGTGTCGGGCAGCTGGATGGGCTGCGCGCCGCTTGCGGGCGGAGCCGGCGGGGCGGGCGGCTGGGGCGCGGGCACATCGACCAGCAGGTTTCCGCTTTCGTCGCGGCGGACCTTCACCCCCTGCTGCTCGCCGATCCGCTCGACCACTTTCGCCTCGACATCGGCGAACACCAGCCGGTTCGCCTGCGCCAGCACCACCGAGACCGGAGCGGCGATCACCAGCGCAGCCGCGACCTTCATCCACAGCGGCTTGAGGTCGAACAGGCGCAGGATCAGCCACATCGCGAAAGTCGCCGCGATCCCGATCAGCACCACGACGATGCGGCGCCACAGCAGCTCGTATTCGAAACCCAGGTCGAGGATTTCTGCGCGCACCGTGGTAAGCATGAAATAGCAGGCCCACAGCCCCGCGATCGAGGCGAGCACTGTGCTGGCGGGCACCCGTGGGCGGGCGATCTCTGGTTCCACTTCCTGCATCCGGCGCCGGATTGCCGGAAGCACGGACAAAACGCCAGCGCCGCGGTCGATGCCGGTCGCGGGTTGATCGACCGGCGAACCGCGGATTATCGCCGACGAACGCCTTCAGGCGAGCAGCTTTTCCTTCGCGATCCGCTCGCGCCACACCAGCGGGGCAAGCTGGTGGACGTTGTTGCCCTCGGCATCGACCGCGACGGTGACCGGCATGTCCTCCACAGTGAATTCATAGATCGCTTCCATCCCGAGATCGGCAAAGGCGAGCACTTCGGCGTGCTTGATCGCGCGGCTGACCAGATAGGCCGCACCGCCGACCGCCATCAGATAGGCGGACTTGTGGTTCGCGATCGACTGCGTCGCCGCCGGGCCGCGCTCGGATTTGCCGACGCTGGCGAGCAGCCCGAGATCGAGCATCATGTCGGAAAACTTGTCCATCCGGGTCGCGGTGGTCGGGCCGGCCGGGCCGACCACCTCATCGCGCACCGGATCGACCGGACCCACGTAATAGATCACCCGCCCCTTGAAATCGACCGGCAGCTCCTCGCCCTTCGCGAGCATCTCCTGGATGCGCTTGTGCGCCGCATCGCGGCCGGTGAGCATCTTGCCGTTGAGCAGCAGCCGGTCGCCCTGCTTCCAGCCCTGCACCTGTTCGGCGGTAAGCGCGTCGAGATCGACCCGCTTCGCCGCCTTGTCGGGCGCCCATTGGACCTGCGGCCATTCGTCGAGCTTCGGCGTCTCAAGATAGCTGGGGCCCGAACCGTCGAGGGTGAAATGCGCATGGCGCGTCGCCGCGCAGTTCGGGATCATCGCGACCGGCTTGCCAGCAGCGTGGCACGGCCAGTCGAGAATCTTCACGTCGAGAATCGTCGCGAGCCCGCCGAGGCCCTGCGCGCCGATGCCGAGTGCATTGACCTTGTCGAAGATCTCGACCCGCAGGCGCTCGAGATCGGTTTGCGGCCCGCGTTCCTTCAACTGGGCCATGTCGATCGGTTCCATCAGGCTCTGCTTGGCGAGCTTGACGCAATGTTCGGCGGTGCCGCCGATCCCGATCCCGAGCATGCCCGGCGGGCACCAGCCGGCGCCCATCTGCGGCAACATCTCGAGCACCCAGTCGACGATATTGTCGCTCGGGTTCATCATCTTGAACTTGGACTTGTTCTCGCTTCCGCCGCCCTTGGCCGCGACATCGATCGAGACCGTGCGCCCCGGCACCATCTCGACACTCAAGACGCAGGGCGTGTTGTCGCGCGTGTTGCGCCGGGTGAAGGCCGGATCGGCGAGGACCGAGGCGCGCAATTTGTTCTCGGGATGGTTGTAAGCGCGGCGTACCCCGTCATCGACCACATCCTGCAGCGAACGTTTCGAGGCCAACACGCACTCCTGGCCCCACTGCACGAACACGTTGACGATCCCGGTATCCTGGCACAGCGGCCGGTGGCCTTCGGCGCACATCCTGCTGTTGGTGAGAATCTGCGCGATCGCGTCCTTGGCCGCCGGTCCCTGCTCCGCTTCATAGGCATCGCCCAGCGCGCGGATGTAATCCATCGGGTGATAGTAGGAGATGAACTGGAGCGCATCGGCGACGCTCTCGATCAGATCTTCCTCGCGGATCGCGACCCAGTCCGCACTCATAACGCTGCTCATCGGGTCCATCACTTTCTTGCCGTCGTTGGCCAGGGCCCTTATCGCGACCTTTTGTTACCGTCAAAGCGCTTGGCTGGCGGCACGGTTGTGCTTAAAGCGGAGCGGATTGCGCGGGCGTGTTATTGATGTAATACAGTCTGCATGAAGGGTTGGGAATGACACTCGTGAAAGATCGACCGGCCGACGGCTTCGCGGCGGCCCGCAAGGCGATGGTCGAAAGCCAGCTTCGGGTCAGCGGCGTGAACGCCGATTTCGTGCGCGAACGGATGGGAGCGGTCGCGCGCGAAGACTTCGTCCCGGCCGAAACCCGTGCCGTGGCCTATATGGACCGCGCTGTTCCGCTCGGTAACGGCCGCTTCCTCGCTGCTCCGCTGGTCCACGGCCGGATACTCGAAGAAGCCGCGCCGACCCCCGCGGACAAGGTGCTGCTGGTCCACGGAGGGAGCCTCTATCTGGCCGAGCTGCTGCGGCCGCTGGTCGGTTCGCTCGAAGTGATTTCCGCGGCCGAGGGCGTGCAGGCGTCCGGCAAGACCGGCGATTACACGCTGCTGATCATCGATGGGGCGATCGAGCATTTGCCCGACGGCCTTGCCGCGCAACTGGCCGAGGGCGGGCGAGTCGTGGCGGGCCTGGTCGCGCGCGGGCTCACCCGGCTCGCGACCGGCCGCAAGGTCGCTGGCGAAGTGTCGCTGATCCCCCTGGCCGAAATCGGCATGCCGATCCTGCCCGAATTCGCCGCTGCGAAAGGCTGGAGCTTCTGACCATGCGCCTGTTCCGCAACAGGCTGGCGCTGCTGGGCGGGGCGGCGGCGCTGCTCTCGCCGACGCCGGTGCTTGCGGACACCCTCAAGGATGCACTGGTCAGCGCCTACAACACCAATCCGACCCTGCAGTCCGCGCGAGCCAACCAGCGCGCGACCGACGAGAGTGTCCCGATCAATCGGGCGAGCGGCTTGCCGTCGCTCTCGGCTAACGGGAGCTACACGGAACAGCTCAAAGATTCGGTTCCGGATCTCACCGATTCGACCGCCAACCGCTCGGTTGCGGCCGGCCTGTCGCTGAGTGTGCCGATCTATTCGGGCGGCTCGGTCAGGAATTCGGTCAAGGCGGCCGAGACCCGGGTGGGAGCCGGGCAGGCCGATCTGCGGGGAACCGAGAGCTCGGTCTTCAGCACGGTCGTCGCAGCCTATATGGACGTGATTCTCAACGAATCTTTGGTGAGCCTCGCGACCAACAACGTCAACGTGCTCGGCGTGAACCTGCAGTCGACCAGCGACCAGTTCCAGATCGGCAATCTCACGCGGACCGACGTCGCCCAATCCGAATCGCGTCTGGCTATCGCACAAAGCGACCTGCGCACCGCGCAGGCCAACCTCGCCAACGCGCGCGAACGCTACATCCAGCAGGTCGGGATCGTCCCGAGCGACCTTCAGGCCCCGCCGCCGCTGCCCGGCCTGCCCAAGAGCCCCGAGGATGCAGTCTCGACTGCGCTCGACGACAATCCGGATGTTCTCGCCGCGCACGAGCGTTCTAAAGCGGCCGATTACGATATCGATGTCGCCGGCGCCGGGCGCTTGCCCACCGTCGAGCTGTTCTCGAATGGCAATTACAACAATTCGCTCGGCACCACCCCGGGCCTCGCTTCGATCTATCCGAACAGCTACTCCAGCGCGTCCGCCGGCGTGCGTGCGACCATTCCGCTGTTCCAGGGCGGCCGCCCGGCCGCGCAGGAGCGCCAGGCACAGGCGCGTTCGGCCGCGGCGCTGGAAGACGAGATCGGGACAGAGCGAAGCGTAATCGCGCAGGTCCGCTCGGCCTGGTCGAGCCTCGAAGCCGCCAATTCGGTGATCCAATCGAGCCAGAAGGCGGTGTCGGCCACCGAACTGAGCCTCGAAGGCACCCGCGCGGAAAACACGGTCGGCAACCGCACGATCCTCGACATCCTCAACGCCCAGCAGGAATTGCTCAACGCGCAGGTCCAGCTGGTGACGGCACGGCGCAACGCCTATGTCGCCGGCTTCACCCTGCTGGCGGCAATGGGCCATGCTGAAGCGCGCGACCTCGGGCTCGCCGACGAGACGCTGCTCTACGACCCCGACGTCAATTACAAGCGCGTGCGCCACAAGATCTGGGACTGGGCGATGGACCCCGATCCGGTCGCGCAATCGACACGAACGGTTGACACGCCCACCCAAGGCAGCGAAATTCCGAAGCAATAGGGCCAGGTGGCCTTGCAGGGGCTTTGACGTCATGCGGCACGAAAGCGAACCATCGGTCGAGGAAATCCTCGCGTCGATCAAGAAAGTGATCGCGCGCGACCAGCGCGAGAGCAACGATGGCGAGCGCCGCCAGCGGGAAACCGACGTTTTGGCGCGTGCGCGCAACGAACCGGACGTGCTTGAGCTTGGTGCCGAAGCGGAGTTGGTCGAAGCCGAGGAAGAGGCGCTGATTCCCGCAAGCACCCGCGCCTCGATGCGCGAATCACTCGCCGCGCTGGCGATGCTTGCCGAACCCGGCATGCCGCCGCAGATCGTCCGCTCGGGCGAAACCTCGCTCGAAGGGCTGGCGCGCGAGATGCTGCGACCGATGCTGGCCGACTGGCTGGACAAGAATCTCCCCGCGATGGTCGAGAGGATGGTCTCCGCCGAGATCGCGCGAATCGCGGGCAAGAAGGGCTGACCGGCACCTAATGGGATTGAGCGAGGTCGAGCGCGCGCAAAAGGCCTTCGACCTGATCGGCGGCGACGGGATCCGCCGGCACATCTTCATCTGCGCGCTGTCCGAAAAGGGCAAATGCTGCGACCGGGCGACCGGCGAGGCCGCGTGGAATTTCCTCAAGCAGCGCCTGCGCGAACTCGGCCTCTCCGGCCCGAACGGAACCGTGCAGCGCACCAAGGCGGATTGCCTGCAGATCTGCGATGCCGGGCCGGTCGCGGTCGTCTGGCCCGATGGCGTCTGGTACCACTCCTGCACCAAGGACACGCTCGCGCGGATTGTGGACGAACATCTCGTCGGGGGCACGCCGGTCGAGGAATTCCGCCTCCGCCCGACCCGCTAACGCCGGTCGCGCTCCTCGGGCCGCCTGGCGACCGAGGCGTCATGACCGGTTCCGCTGGACAGGAACGCCAGCCCCATCAGCGCCGCGCCGACCATTATCGTCACCCCAATCCCGAGCGCCGCCGCGATGTAGAGATGGATCGAGATGAAGCCGTTATCGGCATAGAGCGCCGCCCACGCGATCGAGATCGCCACCAGCGCCGCGAAGCCCATCCAGCGCAGGATTTTCCGGAAGCGTGACCAGGCATGAGCGGCGATCCTCGGATCGTCGAGCGGGGAAGGGGCACTCATGCGCCGCTCCATGCGCCGCTCCCGCGCTGCTGGCAACGGCTCGCGGGCCCTTGCGATGGGGCAGATCACGGCGTTTTGAAGGAATCGCAGCCTTGTGACATACTCGCGCGATCGGTGCGTCCAAGGCGCCGGACGGGAGAAACCGACGTAACGATAAGAGGGAGATGCCCATGACGATCGGAACAATCATCGAAGGCAAGATCGGCAGCATCGTGAGCTGCGAGGCCGGCGCCACGGTGGAAGAAGCGGCACGGCTGCTCGCCCAACACCGAATCGGGGCGATGCCGGTGTTCGAGAACGGCCGGCTGGCGGGGATATTCTCCGAACGCGACCTGCTTTACTGCATCGCCCGCGAAGGTGCCGCGGTGCTGGCGCGGCGGGTCGGCGAAGTGATGACCGCCCCTGCGATCACGGTCGAACCCGATTCAGGCGTGCTCGATGCGCTCGCGCTGATGACCCGCCGCCGCATTCGGCACCTGCCGGTCGCGCGCGGGGAAGAGGTCCACGGTTTCGTTTCGATCGGCGATCTGGTCAAGCATCGGCTCGAACGGGTCGAAGCCGAGGCCGAGCAAATGCGGCAATATATCCAGACGGCTTGAGCGAAGGCGCCCGCGCCCCTACATCGGGTGCATGGAAATGCTTACCCTCACCCCCGCCGCTGCGCAGCGCGTGGCGTGGATCGCCCAGCGGCAGTCCAAGCCGGCCATGCTCCGTCTTTCGGTGGAGGGCGGCGGCTGTTCCGGTTTCCAGTACAAGTTCGACCTCGCCGACATCGCGGAGGACGACGATTCGGTCAGCGAAACCGAGGGGGTGAAACTGCTGGTCGATCCGGTCAGTCTGGGGCTGATCGCCGGAAGCACGGTCGATTTCGTCGAATCGCTTGGCGGCGCGGCGTTCAAGGTCGAGAATCCGCAGGCGGCTTCGGGCTGCGGCTGCGGCTCCAGCTTCGGTATCTGATTTCGCGTGAGGATCGCGAGCTTCAACATCAACGGCGTCCGGGCGCGCATGCCGCGCCTGCTCGAATGGCTCGAGGAACGCCGGCCGACGGTCGCCTGCCTGCAGGAGATCAAGTGCCAGGATGCCGACTTCCCGGCCGCCGAGTTCGAGAAGATCGGCTACCACGCAATCTGGCACGGCCAGAAGGGTTTCAACGGGGTCGCGATCCTTGCGGACGGCGCCGCACCGTTGGAGATCCAGCGCGGGCTGGGCGGCGATCCGGAGGATGAACAGTCGCGCTATATCGAAGCCGAGGTGAACGGCGTGCGCGTGTGCAATCTCTACCTGCCCAACGGCAATCCGCAGCCAGGGCCCAAGTTCGACTACAAGCTCGCGTGGATGCGGCGCCTGCGCGCGCGAATGGCCGACTTGCGCGCGGCGGAAATCCCCGCGGTGGTGCTGGGCGACTTCAACGTGATCCCGGAAGACAAGGATACGTTCTCTGTCAGGGCGATGGCCAATGACGCGCTGACCCAGCCCGAAACCCGCGACGCCTATTTCCGGATTCTCAACGACGGCTGGACTGACGCGATCGACACGCTCAACCCGCGCGGCGGGGTATGGACCTATTGGGATTTCCAGGCCGGCGCGTGGCAGCGCGATCAGGGCTTCCGGATCGACCATCTGCTGCTGTCGCCGGAATGCGCGGACCGCATGGTCGCGGCGGGCGTCGACAAGGAATATCGCGGACGCGAGAAATCGAGCGACCACACGCCGGTGTGGGTCGAATTGCGCGATTGAAACCAGGCCGCGCCTGGCGTTAGCCGAGGCACGGGACCGGTCTTACTTGTAGAAGATGTGGCGATCCACCCGCGCGACCTGCGTCCGGTGCCAGGCCGGCTTGACGTAGGAAGCGTGAAAATAGAGCGCGTCCCTCGCCGGGCTGTCCCACAGGCCTTCATGCGCGATCCGCGCGGTCGCGACTGCATCGTGCCATGCGTCCGAGCCCTTGTTGATCGCGGGCATGCGACCGCGGCGGACGAAGGAGAATTGCGAGGGCTGGTACACCACGCCGCAATAGCTGCCGGGAAACTTGCCGGAGCCGGCGCGGTTGACGATCACCCGCCCGACCGCAAGCTGGCCGGCGAGCGGTTCGCCGCGCGCTTCGAAATAGATCGCGCTGGCGAGGCAGCGCATGTCGCTGGACATTTCGCCCTCGGTCTGGATCGAATCGACCAGATCGGAGAGCGACGCACGATCATCGCTCGCGGCGGACTTTGGCGTCCCCGGCAGCGGCTGCGCCACTTCTTGCGAAACGAACCGGACCGGGCTGTCTTCGGCGGTCCCTTCGAGCGGCTGGTTCACCGTCTCGGCAGTCTCGGTCTTGTCTTGGGCAAAGGCCCCGCTGGTGGCGGCGCCGGCAAGCGGTAAGACCATCATCACCGCGGCGATCGCCGCGGCTTGCTGGAATTTGCGACTCATAATTTCGATCGTTTAGGCGGTGAACGTGCCCCGACGCAGGCAAAGGGACCGCCGCCAAGCGATGGTCCGGTCACTGATCGGTCAATTCGAAAATGGCCTGCCGGCCGTTCCCCGTCTGCGTGCTAGTTCTGCCGGCCGATTTGCCGGTGTCGCCGCCTCCGCTTTAAGTTCGCGGGCATTTAGACGCCGCAGCTCGTCAGTCAACCAATTGCTAACTTTAATCGATGAACCGTTCCGCATCGGCGATGTCCAGTTCGACGATCCACAGATCGCCGTCCTGACGACTCCGACGATCGAGATATTCCTGAAATTCTTTAACATTTTCAGGGTTTTGGCGTTTTGTCAGAGTCCATTTGCGGGTTCCATCGATCTGCGGCATGCGTTCGTAAATTCTGTAGTTCGCACCATTCTCGCAACAAACCAGCAGGATTGTACCGGCATCGCGTTCACCTCTGGCGATGACAGTCGCGAAGCCGCCGGCGGCCTGAACCGCGCGAAGCAACCCGGAAACTTCGAGATGCGCGGGGAGACGATCGTCCATCGCGCGCCTATCGGCCGGCTTCGGGCAGGATGTAGCCCGGCAGACCCGAGAGCGCGATGCGCGAGCGCATAAAGGTGCCGGTGCCGCGCCCTATCTCTTCGCCAGTCTCGTCGGTCAGATGCGCTTCAGCCACGAACACGCGGCGCTTTCCGCTGATCCAGCGCCCTTCGGCGACCACTTTTCCCGCCCGGACCGGCTTGGTGAAATGCAGGTTGAAGCCGGTAGTCAGCAGGAAACGGTCGGACACCAGGCTGTTCGCGGCATAGAACGCCGCGTCGTCCAACATCTTGAAATAGACCGTGCCATGCGCGGCACCGGCCGCATGATAGACCCGTTCGTCGATCTGGAATTCGATTCGCGCACGGCCGCGCGCGCCAATCGAGAGCTGCGAAGCGAACAGCCGGTTGATCGGGGCCGAGGCGTAAAGGCTTTCGAGCGCGCGGTAGTGCACCGCGGCGCCGTCATCCTCGCTTCGCGAACCGGTTTCAGGCAGCGTCGCGATCCGTGGCATTGGCGAGCAGCGCGTAGAGCGTCTCGGCGTCGCGCGCTTCCATCAGTGCCTCGTGGGTGCGTTCGTCGCGCACGACGCGCGAGATTGCCGCGAGAGCGTGGAGATGGGTGACGCCGGCGTTTTCAGGCGACAGCAGGCCGAACACCAGATCGACCGGCATCGCATCGGCGGCGGCGAAATCGACCGGCTCCTTCAGCCGCAGCAAGGCGGCAACCGGCCGCTTGAGGCCGGGGACGCGCGCATGCGGGATCGCAACCCCGCGGCCGAAGCCGGTGCTGCCCAGCGCCTCGCGCTCCTCGAGCCGTTCGAGCACGTCGCTGGCATCGAGTTCGTACACCGCCGCGAACCGCTGGGCCAACTGGACCAGGATTTCATGTTTGGTCTCGGCGTGAATCGCGCCGACTGCCTCAGGAAGAAGGGAAAACAGTGACGTCATCGCACTACAAAGATCTATCTCTTATCCTGTTGAACGCTTCGATGCACCGCGTCAGCGCGGGAAGCGGCGAAAGTTCCAATTCCAAAACCAGGAGTGAAGCGGCGCGGACGGCGCGGGTGCGGGCCTGTTCGCGCATCCCGTCAGGACGGTTCTACCCAGCCGATCGAGCCGTCATGGCGGCGATAGACCATATTATGCTGCTGAGTTCCAGCATTTTTGAACAGCAGCGCATTTGTGTGCCTGAGATCGAGCATCATCACCGCGTCCGAAACCGTCGCGACAGGGATGTCGACCTTGGTTTCGGCAATCACCAGCGGCGCGTCGCTTTCGACTTCGGCTTCCGCTTCCTCGGTCGCGGCGAAGATAGTGTAGGCGGCATCCTCCTCGCGGGCGGCATAGGCGGTCTGCTCATGCCGGTCGTTGAGCCGGCGCTTATAGCGGCGAAGCTGCTTGTCGATCTTTTCAGCGGCCTGATCGAGCGCGAGATGGGCGTCCTGCGCCTCGCCGTGCGACTTCACGATCAAGCCGTGCATCACATGCATCACGATATCGCAGGCGAAGGCGTTCGCGGGGGCCTTGTTGAACGTCACCTGCGAGGAAAGCGCTCGATTGAAGTACTTGCCGATGACCTGGTTCAACCGATCCGACGCATGGTCCTGCAAGGCTGCGCCGGTATTGAGCTGGTGGCCGGAAACGCGGATATCCATCGTGACATATACTCCTGCTGCGGCCCGCAGGGGGCGTTGAAGCGGCTTCGCTCAACTATCCCAAAGCGGGGCCTGGATCGTTGCCAGAAATACCGTGTGCCGCGCGAGTTCCTCGGGATTCGCGTCATGGGGGCGAGGCGCGCGATATTCGCGCTTCCTTGCCGGGCTGCGCCTCAATTCGATGACCACGTCGCCGGGGTCGCGCGCGGCGAGTTCGAGGCCGATCTGGCGGCCGCCTGTAAGCTCGACATAGACCTGCGCGAGCAATTCCGCGTCGAGCAACGCGCCGTGGAGCGTCCGGTGGCTGCGATCGATCCCGTAGCGGCCGCACAGCGCGTCGAGCGAAAGCTTCGCGCCGGGATGGCGCCGCCGCGCAATCTGCAGCGTATCGACCATCCGTGCATTATCCACGGCGTCGAACCCGCAGATCGCCAGTTCCGCATTGAGGAAACCGAAGTCGAAGGTCGCATTATGCGCGACCAGCGGCGAATCGCCGATGAACTCGATCAATTCCGCGACGCGCTCGTGAAACCGGGGCTTATCCGCGAGGAAGGCTTCGGAAAGTCCGTGAACCGCTTCGGCTTCAGCCGGCATATTGCGGTCGGGGTTGAAGTAGGCGTGGAAAGTGCGCCCGGTCGACACCCGGTTGACCATCTCGATGCAGCCCACCTCCACCAGCCGATCCCCTTTTCTGGGATCGAGACCGGTGGTTTCGGTGTCGAAGACGATCTCTCTCATCGGGTTCAATATCGACCCGACCAGGGGCGCTGGCAAGAGGTGACGGAGCTAATGTTGCAGTTTAGCGACCAGATCCGCCACTTCCTTGCGCGTCTCCGCCAGCGAAAGGCCGGTATCGATCACAAAATCCGCCCGCGCGCGCTTCTCGGCATCGGGCAATTGGCGCGCGAGGATCTCGGCAAAGCGTTCGGGAGTCATGTCGGGCCGTGCAAGGACTCGCCGGCGCTGGGTTTCCGCGTCGGCCGAAACCACCGCGATCGCCTCCAGCCCCGGTTCGCGGTGAGTCTCGAACAGCAGGGGGATATCGAACACCACCAGCCTGGCGCCGATGTGCTCGATCAAAAATGCTTCCCGCTCGGCTGCGACCGCGGGATGGACGATCGCTTCGAGCCGCCGCATCGCCTCGTCATCGCCGAAGACCTGCGACCCCAATGCGGCACGATCGACACCGCTGGGGCCAGTGGTGCCGGGAAACTGCGCCTCGATCACGGGGAGCAACGCGCCGCCGGCGCCTTGCAGCCGGTGAACACAGGCGTCGGCATCGAACACCGGTACGCCCATTTCGGCGAACATCTCCGCAACGGTTGACTTGCCCATCCCGATCGAGCCGGTGAGGCCGAGGACGAATGGCCGGCTCATGCGGCGAGCAGCTTGCGCAGTTCCGCGTCGCCCGGCTCGCGCGGCGGGGCGACGCCGAAGAATTTCTCGAATGCCTCGCCCGCCTGGCCGATCAGCATCGCCAACCCATCAACCGTCGGGAAGCCCGCTGCCCGCGCTGCCTGCAGCAGCGGTGTGTCGAGGGGATGGGTGACGATATCGTAGATGACGCTGCCGGGCGGGACATGGCTGAAGTCGAATTCCAGTGGCGGCTGGCCGGCCATGCCCAAGGGGCTCGCATTGACCACCAGGTCGAAGCAGCCGGCCCGGTCGTCGAAGGCAAAGTCGGTCGGCTCCGCGAAATGGGCGAGCGGGGCGACATGATGTTCGCCGTCTGGATCGAGTTCGTCGAGCAGCGCCCGCGCTTTTTCCGGATCGCGCCCGGCCAGTACGATCATGACGTGTTCGCCCGCGAGCGCGGCGATGATTGCGCGGGCCGCGCCTCCTGTCCCGAGCACTCGCGCCATGCGGAACAAATGCTCGCGCGCGAGCAGCGGGCGAAGCGGTTCGAGGAAGCCGCCGGCATCGGTGTTGTACCCCGTCACGCTGCCGTCCGGACCCCGGACGATCGTGTTAACCGCACCGATCTTCGCAGCCAGTGGATCCAGCCTGTCGAGCAGCGGTATCACTGCCTGCTTATGGGGCATGGTGACGTTGCAACCGCGCCAGTCCGGATCGCTAACGCGCGATTCAACATAATCGTGAAGTTGACTTGAGGTTACATGCTTCGCGCGATATTCTGCATCGAGAAACAGCTTCCCTAGCCAGTGATTGTGGATCGCGGGTGACTTCGATTGCGCGATCGGATCGCCGATCACTTCGGCATAAGGCCGGCTCATGCCGGTAGCTCCCCGGCGGCGCGCAGCGCTGCAAGCACCGGGAGCAGCGGCATGCCGAGAACCGTGAACTGATCGCCCTCGATCCGCTCGAACAGCTGCACGCCGAGGCCTTCGATCCGGAACACGCCGACGCAGCCGGCAACCGCCGGCCATTCGGCATCGAGGTAGGTTTCGATGAAAGCGTCGGACAAGTCCCGAACTTGCAGGCGAGCCTCGTGGGCAATGCTCCACATCACTTCACCATCCAGAGCCAAGGCCGCAGCGCTCACCAAATGCATGGTCTTGCCCGAAAAAAACCGGAGATGGGCGATAGCGTCGGCGCGGGTGGCGGGCTTGTCGAACCGCCGCCCTTCCACCGCCACCAGCGAATCGCTGCCGAGCACCAGCCCTGCTACGGTGCCAGAGACGGCAAGCGCCTTGGCCTCGGCAAGTGCTTTGGCGATCCCGGCCGGAACCGCGCCCGCGAGGGTTTCCTCCAGCGCCCGCTCGTCGAGATGGGCGGGCCGGGCCTGGAAGGCCACACCCGCGGCCGTGAGCATGGCCTGCCGCGAGGCGCTTTGCGATGCGAGTGTGATCATATCGCGCCCGGTTCGACCGGCGGGCTGCCCTGACGCTCGTTGTACAAGCGCATGATCGCCGCCGCGGTCTCCTCGATCGAGCGACGGGTAACATCGATTACCGGCCAGCCGTTGTCCGCGAACATCCTTCGGGCGAAGGCGACTTCCTTTTCGACGCGTTCCTCGTCGACATATGAGGTCTCGGTCGCTTCATTGAGCGACAGCAGCCGATTGCGGCGGATCTCGACCAGCCGTTTGGGGGCGGTCGTCAGGCCGACCACCAGCGGGTGGCGCAGGCCGAACAGCGAAGCGGGCGGCGGGCTTTCGACCACCAGCGGAATGTTCGCGACCTTGTAGCCGCGGTTGGCAAGATAGATGCTGGTCGGCGTCTTCGAACTGCGCGAGACGCCGGCAAGCACGATATCGGCCTTTTCCCATTCCTCCCACAGGATCCCGTCGTCATGCGCGATCGTATAGTGAATCGCATCGACTCGTGCGAAATAGGCCGCGTCCATCATATGCTGGCGGCCGGGCCGGCCGACCGCTTCCTGCCCGAGTTGGTTTTCCAGCGCCTCGGTTACCGCATCTAGCGCCGGGACCATCGGCAAGCCGAGCGCGCGGCAATGCTCCTCGAGCCGCTGGCGCGTCTCCGGATTCACCAGCGTGAACAGGACCAGGCCGGGATTGGCCGCGAGTTCGGTCAATATCCGGTCGAGATGCTGCTGTGAGCGGACCATCGGCCAGAAGTGGCGGATGATCTCCGACCCTTCGAATTGCGCAAGCGCGGCCTTCGCGATCATTTCGAGGGTTTCGCCGGTGGAATCCGACAGGAGATGAAGGTGAAGCCGGGCCATACCTGCTTTCGACGAAGCCTTTTACCGCTTGTGGACAATCCCCGGCATAAACCACGGGAGGGGATGCCGGACAAGTTCGGGAGAGAATTCCACCCCCATAGCGAGTCATCCCCGCGGCAGACTATGGACATGGGGACAGGCTTTTCGACAGGCTGGGGATAGCGGGGATAGAGTCACATTGACACCGGCAAGCTGCGATTCGGATCGCCACTCGATCTGTTCAATGCGGGAGAAATCGGGCAAGGGCGGCCAATCCCCAGTATCCACAGGACCAACTGAGTCCATAATCCCTTTATAAATCTATATATTATTTGGATTGGACCCTTTTCGAGATGCCCGGCCCCCTGTTAGAAACCCTGCACGGCGCGAACGTGCTTTCACGCCCGGTCTGGCTGATGCGGCAAGCCGGACGCTACCTGCCGGAGTACCGTGCGCTGCGGGCGGAGAAAGGTGGCTTCCTCCAGCTGGTCTATGACAGCGACGCTGCGGCCGAGATCACGCTCCAACCGATCCGCCGGTTCGGGTTCGATGGAGCGATCTTGTTCTCGGATATATTGATCGTGCCCTATGCGATGGGGCAGGATCTTGAATTCCTCGCCGGGGAAGGCCCGCGCATGTCGCCGAGGCTCGCCGATGCCGGGTTGGAATCGCTGAGCGAAGTGCCTGCCCGGCTTGCACCGATCTACGAGACGGTGGCCAAGGTGAAGGCGCAGCTCGGTCCGGAAACCACGCTGCTCGGTTTCGCCGGCAGCCCGTGGACCGTCGCGACCTACATGGTCGCAGGCGAAGGCAGCCGCGACCAGCAGGTCACGCGCGAATATGCCTATCGCGATCCGGCGGCGTTCCAGGCGATTATCGATGCAATCGTCGCGGTGACGGTCGGGTATCTTTCCGGGCAGATCGAAGCCGGGGCGGAGGCCGTCCAATTGTTCGACAGCTGGGCCGGAAGTCTCTCGCCCGCACAATTCGAACGCTGGGTGATCGCGCCCAACGCCGCGATTACGGCTGAGATTCATCGGCGCTATCCAGGGGTGCCGGTTATCGGATTCCCCAAAGGCTCGGGGGAAAAGCTTCCCGCGTATGCCCGGGAGACGGGGGTCGATGCGGTCGGGATCGACGAGACGATCGATCCGGTGTGGGCGGCGAGCGAACTGCCGGTGAACCTCCCGGTGCAGGGCAATCTCGATCCGCTGCTGCTGATCGCGGGTGGAAATGAGCTCGAAAAGCAGGCGCTGCGGGTGCTCGAAGCTTTTGCAGACAGGCCGCATGTGTTCAATCTCGGCCACGGAATCGGCCAGACCACGCCGGTCGCCCATGTCGAGCGGCTGTTGAGCATCGTGCGACAATGGAAGGGATGATCTCGCCGCGCAAATCGCCTAGACGCGGGTGATGCAGGAATTCCTCTACATGATCTATTTCTGGCTCAAGGCCGGGCATATCTTGTTCGTGATCTTCTGGATGGCGGGGCTGTTCATGCTCCCGCGGTTCTTCGTCTATCACCAGGAATGCGAGCCGGATTCGCCCGAGAACGCCAAATGGATCGAGCGCGAGGCGCGGCTGATCCGGATCATCCTCAATCCGGCGATGATCATGGTCTGGGTATTGGGGTTGCTGATGGCCTGGCATATCGGCGCTTTCAGCCAGGGCTGGTTCTTCGCCAAATTCGCGCTGGTGCTCGGCCTGTCAGGCTATCACGGCTGGATGGCCGGTTACGCGAAGGCTTTGGCGCGGGGCGAACGCCGGCTCGATGGCCGCAAGCTGCGGATGCTCAACGAGGTTCCGGGGATCGCGGCGGCGCTGATCGTGATCTTGGTGGTGATCAAACCCTTCTGATTTGCGGCAGGCCGACGCGACCGGCGGTGTTTGCGAATTGACGCAAGGCGTCGCCGCGCCTATTTCGGCTGCATCCGGCTGAGGCCGCCCAAGTGAGGCGCCAGGGTCCGCTTTCTCCAAGCCCAACAGACCCGCCGGCATCCCAACCCACATTCGAGTGGACGAAAACATGCATTTGAAAGAACTGAAACAGCGGACGCCGGCCCAATTGGTCGAGATGGCCGAAGAATTCGAGGTCGAAGGCGCATCGACCCTGCGCCGTCAGGATCTGATGTTCGCGATTCTCAAGGAAGTCGCGGACGACGGCGAGGAAATCCTCGGCATCGGGACGATCGAAGTGCTGCAGGACGGCTTCGGATTCCTCCGCAGCCCCGAGGCGAACTACCTCGCCGGCCCGGACGATATCTACGTTTCGCCCAATCAGGTCCGCAAATGGGGCCTGCGCACCGGCGACACGGTCGAAGGCGAGATTCGCGCGCCCAAGGACGGCGAGCGTTATTTCGCGCTGACCAAGCTGGTGAGCGTCAATTTCGACGATCCCGACGCGGTTCGTCATCGGACCAATTTCGACAATCTGACCCCGCTCTACCCGGAGCAGCGCCTCAATCTCGATACCAGCGATCCGACGGTCAAGGACAAGTCGGCCCGAGTGATCGATTTGATCTCGCCGCAGGGCAAGGGTCAGCGCGCGCTGATCGTCGCACCGCCGCGCACCGGCAAGACCGTGCTGCTGCAGAATATCGCCAAGGCGATCACCGACAACCATCCCGAAGTGTTCCTGCTGGTTCTGCTGGTCGATGAGCGGCCCGAGGAAGTCACCGACATGCAGCGTTCGGTGAAAGGCGAGGTAATTTCCTCGACCTTCGACGAGCCGGCTACGCGCCACGTGCAAGTCGCTGAAATGGTCATCGAAAAAGCCAAGCGTCTGGTCGAGCACAAGAAGGACGTGGTGATCCTGCTTGATTCGATCACCCGCCTCGGCCGCGCCTATAACACGGTTGTGCCGAGCTCGGGCAAGGTCCTCACCGGCGGTGTCGACGCGAATGCGTTGCAGCGCCCGAAGCGGTTCTTCGGCGCCGCGCGTAACATCGAGGAAGGCGGTTCGCTCTCGATCATCGCGACCGCGCTGATCGATACCGGCAGCCGAATGGATGAAGTGATCTTCGAAGAGTTCAAGGGCACCGGTAACTCGGAAATCGTGCTTGACCGCAAGGTCGCCGACAAGCGGATCTTCCCGGCGCTCGACGTGGGCAAGAGTGGCACCCGCAAGGAGGAGCTGCTCGTCGCGAAGGATCAGCTCAGCAAGATGTGGGTCCTGCGCCGCATCCTGATGCAGATGGGCACGATCGATGCGATGGAATTCCTGCTCGACAAGATGAAGGATTCCAAGACCAACGAAGACTTCTTCGCGACGATGAACCAGTAGGTTCGGCGCGAGCCTATCAGAATGTGAAAGGGCGGGAGCGATCCCGCCCTTTTCGTTTTCAGCCGAGGTGCTCGGCAAAGAATTCGCGTGTGCGCGAATCCGCCAGTTGCGCGCCGTCCTCGTCCCTGCGGTTGCCCGAAGCGGCAGCGAAGCCGTGGTCGAGGCCGGGGTAGTCGTGCAGCGTGACCCGCGGGTGATTGTCGAAGGTGCCGTGGATCGCGGCCTGGGCGTCCGGGCCGACGAAATGATCGGCGGTCGGGATGTGGAGCATCAGCGGCTGGGCGATCGCATGGGCTTCGCCGAGCATCTGGTCGATCATCACCCCGTAATAGCCGACGCTCGCATCCGCATCGGTGCGGGTCGCGACCATATAGGCGAGCCGCCCGCCGAGGCAGAAGCCGACCGCGCCCACCTTGTCGACGCCTTCTTCTCGGCGGATGAATTTGATCAGCGCCTCGATATCCTCGACCCCATCGTCGGCCGAGAACTGGCCCATGTTGGCGAAGGCTTGGTGAAGTTCGGTTTCGACATCGGGATCGAGTTCGACGCCCGGAGCGAAGCGCCAGAACAGGTCGGGTGCGAAGGCGAGGTAACCTTGGGCCGCCCAGTCTTCCACCTTCGTGGCGATCCCCGGGTTAACGCCGAAGATTTCCGGAATCACGATGATCGCGGCGCGGGGGGTTCCTTCGGGCGCCGCGCGATAGGCGGGGATGGCACCCTTGCCGGCAAGTGCGGGAATGGCGATGTTGGTCGGCATGGCTGGAAATCCTCTCGCGGTGACAGCTTCGGCCTAGGTTATGTCGCGCCGGTGGACTTTGCCAATGCCCTGTGACAGCCTTGCAACCATCGCCTGAACGCACCACTTCGGGTTTGGGGCGCAGGCCGGGGAGCCAGACAATGAAGGTCAATATCGAGTTCGATTGCACGCCCGAGGAAGCGCGCCGCTTCATGGGCCTGCCCGATGTCGAGAAGGCCAACAAGGTCTATATCGACGCGATCGCTAAGGCGATGGGCGGGGTGTCGAGTGTCGACCAGCTGCAGGAATACGCCAAGAACCTCGCGCCGATGGGCCAGTTCGGTCTGAAGATGTTCCAGAACTTTCTCGATAGCGGCAATGCCTTCGCCGAGGGCACCAAGACTGGCGGATCCAAGTCCCAGGAAGACTGATGCCCGGCCTATGATGCGGGGGTCCTGACGGACCCGCGTCGATGCGCTAACAGCTTTCCCATGGATACGATTTTCGCCCTGTCGAGCGGTCCCCCCCCGGCCGCCATTGCGGTCGTTCGGATCAGCGGCGCTTCGGCGCGCGCTGCCTTAAACGTGGTCGCCGGGGGAATACCCGAGCCGCGTCGCGCGAGCGTGAGATTGCTGCGGGACGCAGATGGGGCCTTGCTCGACCGGGCGCTGGTGATGTGGTTTCCTGGGCCCGCGACCGCGACGGGCGAGGATCTTGCGGAATTACATCTGCATGGTGGCCGCGCGGTGGTGGCGGGGATCGAAGCGGCGCTGGCAGCACTGCCGGGACTTCGCCGGGCCGAGCCGGGCGAGTTCACCCGCCGTGCTTTTGCGAACGGCCGGATCGACCTTGCGGAAGCCGAAGGGCTGGCGGATTTGCTCGCGGCAGAGACCGAGCTGCAACGGCGGGCGGCGCTCGATATGGCGGGCGGGGCGCTGTCGCGTCAGGTCGATGGCTGGAGGGGGCGATTGCTGCTCCAGTCGGCGGCACTCGAGGCAGTGCTGGATTTTGCCGATGAAGACGATGTCGGGGCTTTGCCCGCGCAATTCATGGCGGATGTGGCGGCTCTGCGCGGCGAGATCGTGGCTGCGCTGGCCGCTCCGCATGCGGAACTGCTACGCGAGGGCTTCCGGGTGGTTTTGGCCGGCCCGCCGAATGCCGGAAAATCGACGCTTTTCAACGCATTGGTCGAAAGTGAGGCGGCAATCACCGCGTCCACTGCCGGGACCACCCGGGATGTGCTGGTACGCCCGGTAGCATTGACAGGAGTGCCGTTCAGTTTCGTCGATACCGCCGGTTTACGGGACGAGGGCGCGGGAGAGATCGAAGCGATCGGGATAGCGCGGGCGCAGGCAGAGCTGGAACGCGCCGACCTGGTCTTGTGGCTGGGAGCGGAAGGTTCGGGTCCGGCGCAGGCATGGGAGATCGAAGCCCAGATCGACCGCCCGGACCATCGCGGCAAGGCGCGCCCGGATGCGCGCGTCTCCGGCGTGACGGGTGAAGGCCTAGGCGAGCTCAAGCGCAAGCTTGTAGCCTTCGCTATGCAGGCGATGCCCAAGCCCGGTGCAGCCGCACTCAACGGCAGGCAAAGAGCACTGCTGAGCGATGCAACGGAGGCGTTGGCCGATGTCGCTTCGCAGCCTGACCCGCTCCTGCTTGCCGAGCATTTGCGCATTGCGCGCGTTGCCTTCGATCGCCTTACCGGGCGCGCGGCGACGGAGGACGTGCTCGACACCCTGTTTGGGCGCTTCTGTATCGGAAAGTGATGTTCCACGTGAAACATTCACCCGCGCTCTAGGCTTTGACCCAAATCGCCGCTTTCTGTATCGGGCGCCGATGGAGAGCTTCGACATCCTGGTTGTTGGCGGCGGTCATGCCGGGTGCGAAGCGGCTGCGGTCGCCGCGCGGATGGGCGCGCGCACCGGGCTGGTGAGTTTCGATCTCGCGGCGATTGGCGCAATGAGCTGCAATCCGGCGATCGGCGGGCTCGGCAAGGGCCATCTGGTGCGCGAGGTCGATGCCTTCGATGGATTGATCGGCCGCGCGGCTGATGCGGCGGCAATCCATTACCGGATGCTCAATCGTTCAAAGGGCAGTGCCGTGTGGGGCCCGCGGATCCAGGCGGATCGCGCATTGTTCAAGGCGGCGATCCAGCGAATGATCGCGGCACAAGACAATCTCGAGGCGATCGAAGGCGAGGCGGCGGAGCTTATTCTTGAGGGCGGACGCGCCCGCGGGCTGGTGCTGGCCGATGGGAGCAGGCTCTTCGCGCAGGCGGTAATCCTGTGTACCGGCACATTTTTGGGGGGCACGCTGTTTCGCGGCAAGGAGCGGTTGGTTGGCGGGCGGATCGGCGAGGCGTCGGCGCAGCGGCTCGCGGCGCAATTGCGGGAAGCCGTGTTGCCGATGGCGCGGCTCAAGACCGGAACGCCGCCGAGGCTCGACGGGCGGACGATTGATTGGGCGAGGCTGGACGAGCAACCCGGCGATGTCGAACAATGGACGATGTCACCGCTCACCGTGAAACGGATTAACCCGCAGCTGTTCTGTGCGATCACGCGGACTAATCCCAACAGCCATGAGGTCATCCGCCGCAACCTGCATCGCTCGCCGCTGTTCACCGGCGCGATCGATGCGCGGGGGCCGCGCTATTGCCCGTCGATCGAGGACAAGATCCACCGCTTCGCCGACCGCGACGGCCATCAGGTATTTCTTGAACCCGAGGGTCTGGCCACGCCGCTGGTCTATCCAAACGGCATCAGCACCTCCCTCCCGGCGGATGTCCAACTGGAGATGCTGCGCACGATGGAAGGGCTGGAGCGGGTGGAGATGGCTGTCCCCGGCTACGCGGTCGAATATGACCACATAGATCCGCGCGCGTTGCGCCCCACGCTGGAATTGCGCGCAATACCCGGCCTGTACTGCGGCGGCCAAATCAATGGGACCACCGGCTATGAGGAAGCCGCGGCGCAGGGTCTGCTTGCGGGGATGCATGCGGCGGCCGCCGTTGTTTCACGTGAAACACCGGCGCTCGACCGGGCGAACTCCTATATGGCTGTCATGGTTGACGATCTGACACTGCAAGGAGTGAGTGAACCTTACCGTATGCTCACCGCTCGCGCGGAATACCGATTGAGGCTTCGGGCAAACAACGCCGCTACGCGGCTGACGCCCTTGGCGATCGCGGCGGGCTGCGTTGGCGAAACACGCCAAAGCTGTTTCGAGCATCGCGAAAACGAGCGCGCGGAGTGGCAAGGGGTTTTCGATAGCGAGATTCCCGCCTCCGAACTGGCCGCTCAGGGTCTCCCCGTGCGCGAGCATGGCCGTCGTTCGATACGCGAATGGTTACGGTTTGGCGGTGTCGAACTTGCCGACCTCGCCGGTTGGCTGCCCGATGGGCTCGATCCATCTTCCGAAACCGCATCGGAGCTGGCGGAGGACGCCGCCTACGCGCCCTATCTTGCGCGGCAGGACGCCGAGTTGAGGGATTTGCGCGCGAGCGAGGCGGTTCCGCTCGAGCAGGGTTTCCCCTTTACGGCCGTGCCCGGCCTGTCCCGCGAGATGGTCGAGCGGCTTGAGGCGGCGCGGCCGGCGACGCTTTCGGCCGCAGGGCGCATCCCGGGCATCACCCCCGCCGCGCTGGCGGCGTTGCTGG
The DNA here is from genome assembly GCA_029202985.1 of Candidatus Andeanibacterium colombiense. GTDB lineage: Bacteria > Pseudomonadota > Alphaproteobacteria > Sphingomonadales > Sphingomonadaceae > Andeanibacterium > Andeanibacterium colombiense. The sequence goes on from CP119316.1 coordinate 2,176,454, forward strand.
TTTATGCGCGGCGGATCGAGCAAGCCGCGTGATCACCAGCGAAGAACAGGCTCGCGCTTTTATCGCGCAGCATGCCGATGCACCGGCATTGGAACGCCTCGACCGCCTGGTGGATTTGCTGGCGGCTGAAAACGCTGATCAGAACCTGATCGCCGCCGCGACGCTTCCGCTCGTATGGCAGCGCCATCTGGCCGATTCGGCGCAGCTCCTTACCCAAGTTCCACGCGGAACATCGGATCCCGGTCCCTGGTTGGATCTCGGGACCGGAGCGGGCTTCCCGGGGCTGGTGATCTCCGCATTGCGGCCTGAGTGGGATGTTCGGCTGGTCGAATCACGCCGGCGGCGATGCGAATGGCTTGAGCGGGCGCGAATCGCCCTTCGCCTGGATCGCTGCAGGGTCGTCGCCGCGCGCCTTGAGGTGGTCGAAAGTTTTGCTGCCGGGGTCATTTCGGCACGGGCCTTTGCGCCGCTCCCAAAACTCCTGGACCTGTCCACGCGTTTTTCCACGGCACGGACTCTTTGGTTGTTGCCCAAGGGCAGGTCGGCGGCGCAGGAACTGGTTTCCTTGCCCGAATCGAAGCGCCGCCTGTTCCACGTGGAACAATCTCTGACGGATCCCGATGCGGGTATCGTCGTCGGACGGCTCGCGACGGGGCAAAAAGACTGAAAAGGGGCAAAGCGTGATCTGTATCGCCATTGCGAACCAGAAGGGCGGAGTTGGTAAGACGACAACCGCGATCAATATGGCCACGGCCATGGCCGCGACCGGCTGGAGGACCCTGCTCATCGACCTAGATCCGCAGGGCAATGCCTCGACCGGCACCGGAATCGAAAGTGCGCGGCGGACCGTGTCGAGCTACGAACTGCTGCGCGGCGAGGCGACGGTGGCCGAAGCCCTCGTCCACAGCAACATTCCCGGGCTCGATGTGATCCCGGCTACCGTCGATCTGAGCGGGGCCGAGATCGAACTGATCGATTTCGAGGATCGTTCGGGACGGCTGCGTGCGGCACTGGCCGGCTATCATGGTCATGACGTGTGCTTCATCGATTGCCCGCCATCACTCGGCCTGTTGACGCTCAATGCGCTGACCGCGGCGGATACGCTGCTGGTGCCGCTGCAATGCGAATTCTTCGCGCTCGAAGGGCTGAGTCAGCTGCTGCAGACGGTGGAGAAGGTCCAGCAGATGTTCAATTCCGACCTCGGCATCGTCGGTGTCGCGCTGACGATGTTCGACCGGCGCAACCGTCTGACCGACCAGGTCGCCGACGACGTCCGGGGCTGCCTCGGCAACCTGGTGTTCGAAGCGGTGATCCCACGCAATGTGCGCTTGTCCGAAGCGCCGAGCCATGGGCTGCCGGCGCTGATCTACGATCATGCGTGCAGTGGCAGCCGCGCCTATATGGCGTTGGCGCGCGAGCTGATCGGTCGCCTGCCCGAGCGGAGGAAAGCGGCATGAGCGACGAGAACGAACCGGTCCAGCTGGCGGCGGCGACCAAGCCCGATCAGAAGCGGCGCTTGGGCCGTGGCCTCGGTGCACTGCTTGGCGAAGCCCGGCGCGAAGAGCCTCTCATCAGCCAGCGGCGGGCTCCGCTGGAGGTTTCGGCCGCCAACACCAATGAAGCCGCGATTGCGCCCGCGGCCAAGCAGCTGCGCGACGGGCTCGCCAGTATCGCGGTCGCCGCGATTGCCGCCCATCCAGACCAGCCGCGCCGGCATTTCGACGAGGACGCGCTGAACGAACTCGCCGCGTCGATCGCCGCGCGCGGCGTGATCCAGCCGGTGATCGTCCGCCCGATGCCCGGCGGCACGTACCAGCTGGTCGCCGGCGAACGCCGCTGGAGAGCTGCGCAGAAAGCGCAACTCCATGAAATTCCAGCAATAATTCGCGATCTGTCTGAGCGCGAAGTGATGGCGCTCGCGCTGATCGAGAACATCCAGCGCGAAGATCTCAACCCGATCGAGGAAGCCCGGGCGTATAATCGTCTCGCCGAGATGGAAGGGCTGACCCAGGCCGAGATCGCCCGTCTGGTCGAGAAATCGCGCAGCCATGTCGCCAATCTCCAGCGCCTGACGACGCTTCCCGAAAGCGTGATTGCCTATCTCGAAACCGGTGCGCTTTCGATGGGCCACGCGCGCGCTCTTGTCGGCCATGACGACGCGGCCGCGATTGCAGAGCAGGCAGTGCAGAAGAAGCTCTCGGTGCGCGAGGTCGAGCGGCTGGCGCGCAAGGGCGTCCCCCCGGCGAGCGCACCCCGTACCGCGCCGATCGAGCGGGGCGGAACTTCAGATGCGGATATCGCCGCGGTGCAGAACCATCTCGAGGAATTCCTCGGCCTGTCGGTGCGCATCGCAACCGATAAGGATCCCCGCTCGGGCACGGTGACGATCCGCTATACGACCCTCGACCAGCTCGATCTGGTATGCCAGCGCTTGACCGGCGGCGGCATTTGACGCCGCTTTCCGGCTGAGGCGGCTCCTTGCGGGAAAGTCGCGCCGCGCGACTTACTTCGAATATCTGGCCGGTTTGGTGGTCTTGATCAGTTTGGTGCGAATCACCTTGGTCGGCGCGGGCCGGGCCGGGATTATCCGCCGTGCGGTCGGCTCCTCGACCCATTCCTCAACAACCCGGGTCTTCGGTTTGCAATTCCAGCCGACAATCATCGGCACATAGACGACGTTCTCGCCGTAGGCGTAGCCGCCCATACCGCCGTAGCCCGGGCTGCCCGCAGTGTAATAGGCCTCGTAGCGATCGAGGTAGTCCTCGCATTCGTCCTTGGCGCGGCCACGATCCTCGGCTTGGTCGATTGCGGCGCCCGCGACTGCGCCGACCCCGGCGCCGATCAGTGTGCCCTCCGTACGGTGATGCCGTCCGGCCACCCGGTTGCCGAGTACCCCGCCAACGACTCCGCCGATGACCGCGCCGCCGAACCCGCCGTCATTGTCTCGGCCATAGCGCGCGCGGCACTGATCCAGCCAGTCGGCGCGTTGCTCGGCGCCGTAACCAAGCTGGCGCTGGGCCGGCTGGGGCGGCAGGGTGCCTCCCTGCTCTTCCCGACCGTGATAGTCCCCGCGATAGGCGTGAAGCGCGGGCGGAGGAGCATCGGGCGCGGTGTAAACCGGCCCGCCGTCCGAATAATCGACCCCGGCGTCCCGCTCATCCCGCGCATGGGCGTCGCCCGCGAAATCATATGCCGGGCCAAGGCTCTCGCCGTAGGAACCACCGTCCGGCGGAGGTGGGCCGTCCTGCGCACATGCGGGGCCGGCGACAAGCGCCGCGGCGGCAGCGAGAAGGAACGTCGAACGGATCGGCATTGGCTGAATTCCCCATTGAAGTCGCACACAGCCCCGCCGGGGACTCGCACATCGTTAACGGGAAATTTAGCATGTCGGCCATCCGAACGCCAAAGAGCGGCGCTCGGCATGTCCCGTTTCGGGGCGCCGAATTCGGAAAATCAGGTGAGTGTGGCCGCCAAGGCGGTCAGATTCGCGTGGCAATCAGCCGGGCCAGCGCTTCCATTCCGGCAGCGTCGGCTTCGTCGAAGCGGGCGGGCAGCGGGCTGTCGAGATCGATTACCGCGATAACCTGCCCGTCGCGGACGACCGGGACCACCAGTTCGGAAGCGCTTGCCGCGTCGCAGGCGATATGGCCCGGAAAGGCGTGGACATTTTCGACCAACTGGGTCGCGCCGCTCGCCGCCGCCGTGCCGCAGACGCCCTGGCCCAGCGCGATGCGGATGCAGGCGGGCTTGCCGATGAACGGGCCGAGCACCAGTTCTCCTTCGACCACGCGATAAAAGCCGGCCCAATTGAGTTCCGGCAGGAATTGCCAGATCAACGCGGCGATATTGGCCATGTTGGCGATGCCGTCCGGCTCGCCCGCGGTTATCGCCTCGACCGCGCGGTTGAGTTCGGCATGGAGCTGCGGCTTGGGCTGAGCGGTGCTCGGTGCGAATTCATACATGCGAGCCATGTAATACTGTCACCCGTTGCCGCAAGGCTTCGAAGGAAGTATTCAGCGCCGATGCGCATCCTCAAAAAGCTCCTCATCGCCCTGCTCATCATCCTGATCCTGCTCGCGATCGCGGGCTGGTGGGTGGTTCGCGGCGTTCCGGCTAAGGTGCCGTTCGACAAGGTCACCGGCACCGATCCGACTCTGTATGAACCGCAGCCGCAGACCATTCCGACGGTCAAGGTCGCCAAGCCGGTCGGCTGGAAGTCGGGCGAGGCGCCGGTGGCAGCACAGGGGCTGACGGTCACCCGCTTCGCGGAAGGGCTTGTGCATCCGCGCAACATGCTCACCCTGCCCAACGGCGACATCATCGTTGCCGAAACCAACGCCCCCGCGCGGATCATCTCCGGCGGCGGCGGAATCATGGGCGGCATCACCAATTTCGTCGCGGGCCTGCTGTTCGCTCAAGCCGGCGCCGACGTGCCATCGCCGAACAAGCTGGTGCTGTTGCAGGACAAGGATGGCGATGGGGTGGCCGAGACCAAGGCGGTGCTGCGCAGCGATCTCGCGTCGCCGGCCGGCCTCGCCTGGCGTGACGGCAAGCTCTATGTCGCCAATCACAATGCGGTGCTGCAGTTCGATTATGCGCTCGGCGCGACCACGATCGCCGGGACCGGCAAGAAGCTGATGGATCTGCCCGGCGCGGGCAATCACTGGAGCCGCAATCTGCTGCTCAATCCCGATGGCACGCTGCTGTATGTCTCGGTCGGTTCCTCTTCGAACATCGGCGACGGCGGGATGGATCTCGAGAAGGGCCGGGCGCAGATCGACGAGCTCAACCTGAAGACCGGCCAATGGGTGCCCTTCGCCGCGGGGCTGCGCAACCCTAACGGGCTGGCGTGGAATCCGTGGACCAATGAATTGTGGACCACCGTGAACGAGCGCGACCAACTCGGCTCCGACCTCGTGCCCGACTATCTCACCAACGTCCCGCTCGGCGCGCAATATGGCTGGCCGTGGCTTTACTGGGGCAAGAACATCGACGACCGGGTAAAGGCGCCGATGCCGAATTACCTCCAGGAATATTCGCGCAAGCCGGTGTTCGCGATGGGACCGCACGTCGCCGCGCTTGGCCTGACCTTCACCGGCGCGGGCAACCGCATGGGCGCGGCCTTCGGGCAAGGCGCCTTCGTCGCGCGCCATGGTTCGTGGAACCGCAAGCCGGCCTCGGGCTATGACGTCGTATTCGTCAATTTCGACAAGCTCGGCAATCCGACCGGCAAGCCGGTTCCAGTGTTGACCGGCTTCCTGAATTCCGACGGCACCACCAAGGGCCGGCCAAGCTGGGTCGCGTGGGACAAGACCGGCGCGCTGCTGGTGAGCGACGACACCGGAGGGATCATCTGGCGAGTGATGGCGCCGGGTGCTCCGGCCAATGCGGCCCCGACCAAGCCGAAGCTCGATGCAAGCCCAAAGTCCTACAAGGGCCTGCTCCCGGTCCAGCCAGGCGCGCAGGCGATCTCGGAGGAGTAAGCTCCTACAGGCTCTTGCCGGCCCGCCCTGCAAGTTCGGTCACGAATTGCCACGCGGTCCGGCCCGAACGGGCGCCGCGCCGCTTCGACCATTCGAGCGCGTCGGCTTCGTCCCACTCCAGCCCGTATTCCTCGGCATAGCCGCCGACGATCGCGAGATAATCGTCCTGGCTGCAATTGTGGAAGCCGAGCGACAGGCCGAAGCGGTCGGCGAGGGCGAGCCGATCGTCGACCACATCGCGCGGATTGAGCGGATCGTCCTGCTCGCTCGACTGGCGCGAGACGATCGCGCGGCGATTCGAGGTGACCGCCAGGCGGACGTTACCCGGCCGTGCCTCGACTCCGCCTTCGAGCCAGCTACGCAGATGGCGCGGGCCGACGTCATCCCCCTCGCCGAAGCCGAGATCGTCGATGAACACGAGGAAATTGCGGTCGAGCCTGCCGAGTTCGGCGAACAACGCCTCCAGCCCTTCCAGGGCTTCGGTGCCAACCTGGATCAGCGCGATCCGCCCCGGATGGGCTTGTTGCGCCGCGAGCACCGCCGCGCGCAGCACGGTCGATTTGCCCATTCCGCGCGAGCCCCACAGCAGCACGTCGTGCGCGGCGTGGCCCTGCGCGAGCCAGGCGACGTTGCCGGCGATCTTTTCGCGCTGGGCGTCGATCCCCTTGAGCAGGTCGAGCCGGGGCGCCTCGATCTTCGCGACCGGCCTGACGCTGACATTGCCCAGCACATAGGCGGGGAAGGCGAGCCAGTCGGTCGCGATGGTGGGGACGGGCGCGAGGCGTTCGAGGGCGTCGGCGATGCGCGCGAGGAGGTGCTTCTTGTCGCTCATGGGCGGAGCGTTCAGCCCGCCAGCTCCTCCGCGTCAAGGGCATAGAGCAATTCGGCGCCCGCTTTGGCAGATGCGGCGAGGCCGAGCGCCTCGGGAACGATCCGGTCGAGGAAGAACCGCGCCGTCACCGGCTTGGTGAGGGCGAGGGCCGGCGCCTCGCCGCCCGCGACCGCGCGCAGCTGGCGCAGCAATTGCCAGCCGGCGGTGGCGACCGCGCACATGGTGCAGAATGGAACGCTTCCGGCCAGCCGGTCGTCGAGGCTCGCTTCGTGGAGCATCCACTCGCCGATCCGCGCGCATTCGCGGGCCAGTTCGGCGAGAGTGGGCGTGTCGCCGGCGTCGCCCGCAATATCGCGCATCAGCGCGATGAACACCGCGCCGCTTTCCAGCCCGAGCTTGCGGGTTACGAGGTCAGCCGCCTGGATGCCGTTGGTGCCTTCGTAGATCGGCGGGATTCGCGCATCTCGATAGAGCTGCGCGGCACCGGTCTCCTCTATGTAGCCCATCCCGCCGTGGACCTGGATGTTGAGGCTGGTCACCTCCATCCCGATGTCGGTGCCCCAGGCCTTGATCAACGGCACCAGCAGATCGGCGCGGCTCTTCGCGCCGACTTCACCCAGCGTCCCGCGGTCGACCTGCCCGGCCGTGTAATAGAGCAGCGCCCGCGCGCCTTCGGTCAGCGCCTTCATCCGCAGCAGCATGCGGCGCACATCGGGATGTTCGACGATCGCGACCGGGGTTTTGTCGGGCGAGCCCGCGCGGGCCGACTGGATGCGTTCGCGGGCAAATGCCAGCGCCTGCTGGGTCGCGCGCTCGGCCAGCTGGAGCCCCTGGCTGCCGACGTTGATCCGGGCCGAGTTCATCATCGTGAACATCGCCGCGAGGCCCTCGTTCTCCTGCCCGATCAATTCGCCCACGCACTCGCCATTGTCGCCATAGCTCATCACGCAGGTCGGCGAGGCATGGATGCCGAGCTTGTGCTCGAGGCTGACCGCGCGAAGGTCGTTTCTCGCCCCAAGCGAACCGTCTGGCTTCACGAGATACTTGCTGACCAGGAACAGCGAAATCCCGCGGCTGCCCGCGGGTGCATCGGGCAGCCGCGCGAGGACGAGGTGGACGATGTTTTCGGCGAGCTCGTGATCGCCCCAGGTAATGAAGATCTTCTGGCCGGCGATGCGGTAAGTGCCGTCGCCCGCGGGTGTCGCCGCGGTGCGCAACGCGCCGACGTCGCTGCCGGCCTGCGGCTCGGTCAGATTCATCGTTCCGGGCCATTGCCCGCCGACCAGTTTCGGCAGGTAGAGTGCCTTTTGTGCCTCGCTGCCGTGTTTTTCGATCGCCTCGATCGCGCCGACCGTCAGCATCGGCAGCAGCGAGAACGCCGTGTTCGCGGTGCCGAGGTTTTCGAGCACGTTGATCGCAAGCGTATAGGGCAGGGCCTGGCCGCCGAACTCGGCTGGTCCGGAGATCGCGTTCCAGCCTTGCTCGACATAGGCGGCATAGGCTTCGGCGAAGCCGGCGGGAAGGCGCACGATCCCGCTCTCGAGCTTTGCGCCTTCGGTGTCGCCAATCCGGTTGAGCGGCGCCCATTCGCCGGCCGCCAGCGCGCCGATCCCTTCGGCCAGTGCCTGCACCAGGTCGGGCTCGGCCGCGGCGAAACGCTCGTGGCTCGCGAGTTCCGCGATTCCGGCGTTGACCGAGATCGCGAGCAATTGATCGGGGGTAGCGGGTCTGTAGGTCACACGCTTTTCCTTGGCATCCGGCCTGTTGGACTATAGCGCCCGGCCATGACCGGCAAGGACGCTACGGAAGTGCTGGCCGCCGATGCGGCCGGAATCGCCCGCGCGGCAGAGGTGCTGCGCGCCGGAGGGCTGGTCGCGGTGCCGACCGAGACGGTTTACGGCCTCGCTGCCCGCGCCGATTCGGCGGAGGCAGTCACGAATATCTATCGCGCGAAGGGCCGGCCCGACTTCAACCCGCTGATCGTCCATGTCTCCGATCTTGCCGCGGCCGAGCGCCTTGCGGTGTTCGACGGTCGCGCGCAGGAGCTGGCGGCGGCTTTCTGGCCGGGGCCGTTGACGCTGGTGCTGCCGCTGCGTGAAGGCTCGCCAATCGCTCCGGCGGTCACCGCCGGCCTCCCCACCATCGCACTGCGGATCCCGGCGCATCCGGCGATGCGCGCGCTGCTGGCGGAAACCGGAGTGCCATTGGCGGCGCCCTCGGGGAACCGCAGCGGTGGGGTGAGCCCGACCGAGCCGGGCCACGTGGTCGCCTCGCTTGGCGGCGCGGTCAGGCTGGTGCTCGATGGCGGCCGCTGTGAACAGGGGCTCGAATCGACCATCGCCGCGCTACGGGACGATGGCAGCTGGCAGCTGCTTCGCCCCGGCCCGATCGAAAAGACCAGGATTTCCGCGATTCTCGGCGAGCCTCATGACGTCACCTCGGCGACGATCGAAGCACCCGGCCAGCTCGCAGGCCATTACTCGCCGGGCAAGCCGGTGCGGCTCGATGCGCTGACGGCGGAATCGGATGAGTACTGGATCGGGTTCGGCCCTGTGCCCGGAGACAACAATCTGTCGCCATCGGGCGATCTCGCGGAAGCGGCGGCGCGGCTTTACGCCTCACTCCACCTCGCTGCCGCGTCCGAAAAACCGCGCATCGCGGTCGCGCCCATTCCGGACCAGGGTATTGGCGCTGCGATTCGCGACCGGCTGACGCGCGCAGCCGTCTAGTTGCCTAATTTCCGGGAGAGCCGGGAGCCAGCGCATCGATCTCGCGTCCGACCTTGTCGCGTTCCGCGCAGGCCTTGTCGCTGCCGTCGTGGCATCGTTCATCGAGCTTGCGGTATTGTCGATCGAGCTTGCCACGCCGCTCCTCCTGCTTGCGCAGCTCGCGGCCGCGCTTCTCGTCGGTTTCGGATTGGCTGGTGGTCGCCATGTCGACCCCCTTGCTCACCACTCTGACCGGCGCGGTAGCGACATCGAAGGCGGTCCTGGCGATGCAGCCGCCAAGCCAGGGCAGCGCGGCGCACATCAGTCCAAGCTTCAGAACGCGCATCGCAGCTCCCTTTTGCCGCACATCATCGGCCACGGAAGTTTCCGCGCCATGAACCCGCAGCGTTAATCGTCGCGATCCGCCCCGTAACCGGCACAGCTCACGTCGCCGCTGCCGGTCTGCGTGACCGAACAATGGCCCCCGCCGGAAATATTGACGTCGCCGCTGCCGGTGACCGACACCTCCGCCTCCCGATCGACAAACAGCGAGACATTGCCGGAGCGGCCGACCGCGATCGTCGCGGTGGTGCTGTGGAGCTCACCGGCATCGACCTCGCCCGATCCGGCGACATCGATCTGCGTTTCCCCGGCGGTGCCGGCAGCGGTCAGATCTCCCGAGCCGGTGATGTTGAGGTTCGCGTATTCCACCTTGAGCATTTCGATCGCCATCGAACCCGAGCCGCTGATCGACGCCGCGAAACTCTTGCCCTCGATCCGGTCGATCTGGACATCGCCCGATCCGGCCAGCTCGATCTGCTTCAAATCGGGGAGCGAGATGTGAACGGTGACGTCATCGAACAGCGCAAAATTCCCGCCGAAGAAGCCGGCCTTCGGCTTGATCGACAATTTCCCGTCTTTCACCGTCACCTCAAGCTGGTTCAGCGCTTCCGCCGACCCTTCCGCCTGCACCGAGGTGGTCCCGCCATAAGTGATCTCAAGATCCTGCGGGCCGGAGACGGAGATCTGCTCGAATGGTGCGAGTCGATAGTCCCGGGTCATGGGCGCATGGTGCTCGGTGCGTTCGTCGTCGTGAAGCACTGCAAGCGTCGCCGCCGCGCCGCCCGCCGCAAGCGCGCCCATTCCAAGGGCAAAGGCGATCTCGCGCTTCCTGAATGCATTGCGCGGTGCGGGCACCGGCTTCTCCTGCGTTGATCGTAACCGATGAATCGCGCGCACCTCGTCTGCCGTCAAGCGGCGAGCGAGCGGGGCGTGCGGCTTGAACGCGCGTCAGGCGGCCTCGCCGCGCTTGCACTTGAGCGTGCCCGAGCCGAAGCTGTTGACCTTGCAGGTCGCGCCGCCGCGAACCGTCACATTGCCCGAGCCGAGGATGTTGGCCCTGACCTCGCCATTCGAGGAGAAGTCGGCATCGCCCGATCCGGCGATCGAAACCTCGGCCGAGTCCACCCTGAGGCGCTTGAGCTTCGCGCTGCCCGAACCCGCGATGCTGAGCTCGAGCGCGTCGGCCCTGCCCGAGGCGCGGTAGCTTCCCGATCCGGCAATGCTGATCTCGAGCGCGGCGATCGCCAAATCCGGCGTCTCGATCGTGCCCGATCCGGCAATCGTCACTTCGGCCTGTCGGGCGAGCGCGTCAGCGTAAAGCTCGCCCGAACCGGCCATCACCAGATGGCGCGGCGCGGGCATGGTGATGGTCACGGTCGCGAAATCGCCATCCTCCTCGGCCCAGCCGGCGCGATCGCGCAGGATCGACAAGGTTCCTCATCTAGGATGAAGCGCATCCGCTCCTTCGCGTCGTCGGATCCTTCCAGCGCGATGCTGAACGCATCGCCGGCGACGATCCGCACCACGTCGGGACCCATCAGATGCACCGTCTCCGGCGCATCGCCGTCCAGGTCGAGCTCGCCCAAGCGCCGGCCCTGCTTGCCGTTGAAGCTGAATTTGCCGTCGCACCCGGTGCCCCCGGTCGCAACCACGGCCATCGCAATCGCCGGGGCGACATTCTTGAGGAATCGATCGAAGCGCATCGCGTCACCTCCATTGTGTATTAATACGGCAATACACTATGTGAAGGCGATTCTCAAGCCGACAAGACCAAGCGCGAAAGGGGCCCAAACGCGAAAAGGCCGCTCCTTGCGGAACGGCCCCTTCGAACGATCGGCAAGAAACGCGCTCAGGCGGCGGTTTCCGCGCTCTCGTAATACTTCGGCGCATGCTCGTTGAGGATCTCGAGGATCTTCTTCAACGCGGCCGGCTCGTCGGTCTTCTCCATCGCCGCGAGCTCGCGGGCGAGGCGGCTGGAGGCCGCTTCGAAGATCTGGCGCTCGGAATAGGACTGCTCGGGCTGGTCGTCGGCCCGGAACAGGTCGCGGGTCACTTCGGCGATCGACACGAGGTCGCCCGAATTGATCTTGCCTTCATATTCCTGGGCGCGGCGCGACCACATGGTGCGCTTGACGCGGGGCTTGCCCTTAAGGGTCTCGAGCGCTTCGCGCAGGGTCTTGTCGCTCGACAGCTTGCGCATGCCGATCGCTTCGACCTTGTTGACCGGAACGCGGAGCGTCATGCGCTCCTTCTCGAAGCGGAGCACGTAAAGCTCGAGCTGCATGCCGGCGATTTCCTCGTTCTGCAGCTCGATCACACGGCCGACGCCATGCTTGGGATAAACAACATAATCGCCGACGGAAAAGGCGGGAGCCTTGGCTACCATGTATCGTCCTTTCAAAGTGCGGAACCCGTCGGCGCGGCAACAGAAGCAAAGACCCGCGCCCATGGGCCGCGGCTCCGTGTCGTCCTGCTACCGGTTGTTCGGCGGGGCCTGCCTTTCGTGGTTCAGTGGCCAGCTGTGGATAATTGCGACCATCGCCCGATTATGTAGCAGATACGCAACAAAAATTCCAGCCCCGCGTGACTCGGGCCTCCACGGCCGCAGAATCCCGCGGTTTCAAGTCGTTGACTTGGTCTGGATTGGAGCCTTAGTCGCCCGTGCCGGGTTCGGCCGAGAAGAACTTCTCGAACTTGCCCTCTTCGCCCTTGTGCTCGTCCGCATCGGCCGGAGCATCCTTGCGCTGGGTGATGTTCGGCCATTCGGCGGAATATTGCGCGTTGAGCTCAAGCCACTTCTCGAGGCCGCCCTCGGTGTCGGGCAGAATCGCCTCGGCGGGGCATTCGGGCTCGCACACGCCGCAGTCGATGCACTCGCTGGGATTGATCACCAGCATATTCTCGCCTTCGTAGAAGCAATCGACCGGGCACACCTCGACGCAATCCGTGAACTTGCAGCGGATGCAGGCATCGGTGACGACATAGGTCATTGGGTAGTCCCTTTTGCTCCAACAGGCTTTTCGCCCGCTACGGCCGAGATCCGGAAGCGTCAAGTTCGCGGTAGCAACTCCGCGCTTCCTCTGCCGGACCGCGCCGTGCCGGCAAAGCAAGGATTTCTATCACCAGCACACGGCTTTTGAGCGGCAGCGTAAGCACGTCGCCGACACTCACCGGCTGGTCCTTATCCACCACGCGGCTGCCGTTGCGGCGCATATGCCCTTCGCCGACCCACTTCTGCACCAGTCCGCGACTCTTCGCGAAGCGCAGGAACCACAGCAGCCGGTCGATCCGCACCCCGGGCGTTCCGGGGCCTTAGCGGATCAGGCCGGCGAGCGCGGCGAAGGCATTGCCTTCGGCCGGGCGTTGCGGTTCGGGCGCGGGCTTGGGCGGGGGGCGCTTGCCTTTCGGAGGGGCGCCCTTGCCCGCGCGCGGCTGATGCCGGCGCTCGTTCGCGGTCCGTTCGGGCCGCGGCGAATCGGGCCGGGGCGGGCGCCACTCCCACAGCAGCGGCGCCGGCGGGCCGAAGGCGCCCTCGGCCAATGCCCGTGCACCAACCGGGCGGAACCCGGCCTCGCGCATCAGCGGCGAAAAGCTTTCCTCGACCAGCCCCATCGACGTGCCGAGCGCGAGGTCGATCCGGAAGCGCCGGCCCTTCGCCGCACCGCGCCCGTCATGCGCGGCGCGGAACAGTTTTTCGGCCATATCCAGCCGGATCGCCTTCCGCCCGGCCTGGCGATAGCCCGAGGGCGGATTGCGAGCGCCTTCGATCACCGCGGCCATGTTTTCCTGCAGCGGCCGGCGGTCGATTCCGATCGCCCGCAACAGGCGGCGCGGGCCGGGCTTGAGCAGCGCGGGGACGAAAATGTCGAGCGTGCCGATGGTGACGCCAAGACGGCGGAGGAAATGGCGCTTCTCTTTCGGAACATGCGCCAGCCCGGCTTTTTCGCGCGCGATCATCCCGGCGCCGGCAATCAGCTGCAGCAACAGCGCCCGGACCTCGCTCCCGGCTTCGGGATCGCGACTCGCTTCCTCGAGCTTGCGCAGCGGTGCGAGCGGGGCGAGTTCGGCTTCGAGCCACAGCGCCAGCGTCTCGGAGAGGTGGCCGCGCTGGGCCGGGCCGAGCGCGCCGAGTTCCTTCGCGAGTTCGAGCCGGGGGCGGCTCGCGTCCTTGCCTGGATGTAGCGCCGCGACTGGCTGGCCGTCGCGCAGGATCATGCCCTTGTCCAGCTTCAATTCGCCGAGTTCGCTCGCCGCCAGCCGCTGCGCCTTCAGGGCAAGCAATTGCGGCAGGTGCTTTTCCGCTGCCGCCAGCAGCAATTTGCGGTCGGCGTGATTCGCCTGTGCGTCGACCACGAAGCGGAAGCCTTCGAGATGGCCGATCGCCTCGCCCTCGACCAGCACTATGCCGTCGTCGCTCAGTTCCACTTTCAACAATGCCGCGTCCTTGCCCATGGTCTTCATCAATACCGATGTTCGGCGATTGACGAAACGTTCGGTTAGCCGCTGGTGCAGCGCATCCGAAAGCCGCCCCTCGACCGTGCGGGCCCGTGCCGCCATTTCGTCCTTCGCCAGCAGCCAGTCGGGCCGCTGCGCGATATAGGCCCAACTGCGGATCGCGGAAATCCTGCCCTGCAGCGCATCGATATCGCCGTTGAGGTTGTCGAGCTCGGCAATCTTGGCCGCTGCATAATCGGCGCCGAGATAGCCGTCCCGCAGTTCCTGCCATAGCCGCAGCACGAAGCGCGAATGGGTCTCGGCCCCCTGCTGGCGGAAATCGGGCAGCGAGCAGGCATCCCAGAACCGCCGCACCAGCGCCGGCGAAGTCATGGTGCCCGCGATTCCGGGTTCGTCGGCCAGGCGCTTCAGCACCTTGAGGTCGATCCCCTCGGGCGCCGGGGCGAGCTGCGGCGTCCCGGGCTTGGCCTCGAGATCGCCGATCAGCGTATCGATGGTGTCGAAGCGCGGATCGGATTCGCGCCAGAACAACTTCGTCAGGGGCGCGAAGCGGTGCTCCTCGATCGCGTAGATTTCTTCCGGGGTGAATTCGAGCGCGCCGCTCCCGCGCATGCCCGAGAGCGTGCCGAAGGTCCCGTCCTTCTGGTGACGCCCGGCGCGGCCTGCGATCTGCGCCATTTCGGCCGGAGTCAGCCGCCGCTGCCGGTGGCCGTCGAACTTGCCCAGCCCGGCGAAGGCCACGTGCGTCACGTCGAGATTGAGCCCCATGCCGATCGCATCGGTCGCGACGATGTAATCGACCTCGCCCGACTGGAACAATTCGACCTGGCGGTTGCGGGTTTCGGGGCTCAGCGCGCCCATCACCACCGCCGCGCCGCCGCGGAAGCGCCGCAGCATCTCGGCGACCGCATAGACCTGCTCGGCCGAGAAGGCGACGATCGCGCTGCGCGGCGGGATGCGCGAGAGCTTGGCTGATCCGGCATGGCGCAGGGTCGAAAAGCGTGGCCGTTTCACGATCTCCGCCTCGGGCACCAGCGCCTTGACCAGCGGCTCGATCGTGGCCGAGCCGAGCAGCATCGTTTCGTCACGCCCGCGCGCATTGAGCAGCCGGTCCGTGAAGATATGCCCCCGCTCGGGGTCGGCGGCCAGTTGGGCCTCGTCGAGCGCGATGAACGCGAACTCGCCCGCGCTCCTCGGCATCGCTTCGGCCGTGCAGAGCAGCCAGCGCGCCTGGGGCGGTTCGATCCGTTCCTCGCCGGTGATCAGCGCGACCGACCGCTCGCCCTTGATCGCCTTGACCTTGTCGTAGACCTCGCGCGCCAGCAGCCGCAGCGGAAAGCCGATCGCGCCGGAAGAATGGGCGCACAGCCGCTCGATCGCGAGATGGGTCTTGCCGGTATTGGTCGGGCCGAGCACGGCCTTCACGCGGCTGTCGGAAGCGCGGGGGTTCACGAAAGCGAATGTGGCAGCGCGCCGTCCGCCGCGCAACCGCGCGCATTCCCGGCTCAACAGCTAATCGCGCGGGTGAATCGCCCTGTCGGAATTAGCGCGAAGTTAACTTTAAGCGGACAAGGATTTCCGCCATTGGTTGCAATGGGACCGGTCGCGCCACTTCCGGGATCGAAGCAAGGCGGCGCGGCGGCACTGGAGGACGGGTTTGTATAAACCGCGTGACGAGGAGAATGCCGGGCGCGGAGCCGGCATGGGCGGAGCCGGCGCAGCCGTGGTCCAGCTGTCGCACGCGCATGTTCTCGACGATTCCCGTTCGCTCGTCCTGACCCGCTTCCACTCGCTTTCCGAACGCTACGCCCAATGGCGCGAGCGCATGTCGCTCAGGCTCTCGGGGCTCGATCTCGCGCCGGATCTGGCCGAGGATATCGGCAGCGCCCGCTGGTTCCGCGGCGCGGGCACGATGTTCGCGCTGGCGGCGGTCGCGCTGCTGTTCTGGCCCGAGTTCTCGCCGGTCGAAGCGGCCGCGCCGATGCATATCGACGATGCCGAGCGCGACGAATTCCGCAGCCAGATGATCATGCCGCTCGCGCTCGGCGCCGACAGCGGCCGCCACATGGCGCCAACGCTTGCGGTCAGGCCGCTGCACTCCGCGCCCGAACGGCCGCGGGTCGAGCTGGTCGCGACCCTCGCCCAGGGTGACAGCTTCGGGCGGATGCTCGAACGCGCGGGGCTCGGCTCGGCAGAGGCAGGGCAAGTGGCTTCGATGATCGCGGCGAAGATGCCGCTGTCGGACATCGAATCGGGCACGAAGGTCGATATCGTGCTCGGCCGCCGCGCTTCGCCCGATGCGCCGCGCCCGCTCGATTCGCTGTCGTTCCGTGCGCGTTTCGACCTCGAACTCGCGTTACAGCGCAAGGGCACCGCGCTGACGCTCAACCCCAAGCCGATCCGGGTGGACGCCACGCCGCTGCGGATCCGCGGCAAGGTCGGCGGCAGTCTCTACCGCTCGGCCCGCGCGGCCGGTGCTCCGGCCAAGGCGGTGCAGGACTATCTCCGTGCGCTCGGCAGCGAATACGATCTCGACAGCAGCGTCGGCCCGAATGACGACTATGATTTCGTCGTCTCCTACAAGCGTGCGGCGACCGGCGAGGTCCAGGTCGGCGACCTGCTTTATGCGGGCGTGATCCGCGGCGGGAAGCCGAAGATCCAGCTGATGCGCTGGGGCAAGGACGGGACTTTCTTCGAGGCTTCGGGCGTCGGCGAACAGAAGAGCGGATTGCTCGCGCCGGTCGCGAACCATGGCATTTCGTCGAGCTACGGCATGCGCCGCCATCCGATCCTCGGTTACAGCCGGATGCACGCCGGGATCGATTTCCGCGCCAGCTACGGCCAGCCGATCTACGCGGTGACCGACGGCCGGGTGGCCTTCGCCGGGCGCCACGGCGGCCATGGCAATTACGTCAAGCTCGATCACGGCGGCGGCTTCGGCACCGGCTATGCGCATATGAGCCGGATCGCGGTGAGCCCGGGCCAGAGCGTGCGGCGCGGGCAGGTGATCGGCTATGTCGGCTCGACCGGGCTCTCCACCGGGCCGCACCTCCATTACGAGATGTACCGCAACGGGCGCACGGTGAATCCCTCCTCGGTCCAGTTCGTGACCCGGGCGACGCTGGCGGGCAGCGAACTCGCCCGCTTCCGCGCCCAGCTCGCCGCGCTGATGAAGGTCGCGCCCGGCGCCGCGCTGGCGAGTCTGGTCCCGACCGCGGCCGAAGCGGCGACCCCGGTGCGCGAGATCGACCGGGCGGACCATCCCAAGCAGTTGCCCTGATCTCCGGATCGTCGGCGGCAGATTGCGGTTTCGGGCGTTTTCCGGCAGGGAGCGCCGCATGACGCATGCCCCTTTTCCGGCCACCCGGCTTCGCCGCCCCCGTGCCACCGCGTGGAGCCGCGCGCTCCACCGCGAGACCTTGCTGACCCCGGCCGATCTGATCTGGCCGCTGTTCGTGACCGAGGGCACCGGCATCGAGGAACCGATCGGTTCGCTCCCCGGCGTGTCGCGCTGGTCGGTCGAGCGGATCGCCGACCGGGCGAAGGAAGCTGTCGGGCTCGGGATTCCGTGCCTCGCCTTGTTCCCCAACACCCCCGCCGGCCGCCGCAGCGACGACGGGGCCGAGGCGCTCAATCCCGACAATCTGATGTGCCGCGCGATCCGCGCGATCCGCGATGCCTGCGGCGACGCGATCGGCGTGCTGACCGACGTCGCGCTCGATCCCTATACCGCGCATGGGCAGGACGGTCTGCTCGACGGCAATGGCTATGTCGCCAACGACGCGACCGTGGAGATGCTGGTGCGCCAATCGCTCAACCAGGCGGCGGCGGGCGCGGACATTATCGCGCCTTCGGACATGATGGACGGCCGTATCGGCGCGATCCGCGGCGCGCTCGAAGGCGCGGGCCACGCCAATGTCCAGATCATGAGCTATGCGGCCAAATATGCCTCGGCCTTCTACGGCCCGTTCCGCGATGCGGTCGGTTCGGGCGGGCTGCTCAAGGGCGACAAGAAGAGTTACCAGATGGACCCGGCCAATGGCGATGAGGCGCTGCGCGAAGTCGCGCTGGATCTCGCCGAAGGCGCCGACAGCGTGATGGTCAAACCGGGCCTACCCTATCTCGACATCGTCGCGCGGGTGAAGGACCGCTTCGAGATTCCGGTGTTCGCCTATCAGGTGAGCGGCGAGTATGCGATGATCGAGGCCGCCGCTGCGGCGGGGGCGGGCAAGCGCGAAGACCTCGTGCTCGAGACTTTGCTCGCGTTCAAGCGCGCCGGCTGCTCGGGCGTGCTGACCTATCACGCGCCGCTCGCGGCAAAATTGCTCAATGGCTGATTTCCAGCTCGAGACCGATCGTCTGGTCCTGCGCGACTGGCGTAGCGAGACCGATTGGGATGAATTTTTCCGCCACACCAACACACCGGCGGTGATGCGCTGGCTTGGCGGCGTGCTCACGCCCGAAGGGGTGATTGCGCAGCGCGCGCGGGTCGAGGCCTGCCGCGCGCGGAACGGCCATTGCTTCTGGGCGGTCGAGCGCAAGGAGGACGGTGCGATCCTCGGCTTTTGCGGACTCAAGCGCACCGACGCGCCGGATTGTGCCGCGCTCGGCCAGTTCGAGATCGGCTGGCGCCTGCGCGAAGATGCGTGGGGCCAGGGCTATGCGAAGGAAGCCGCCGCCGCGTCGCTCGATGCGGGGTTCGGCCAGTTTGGGGCGGAGGAGATCATCGCGCTGACGGTGATCGGGAATTCCGCCAGCTGGGGATTGATGGAACGGCTCGGGATGCGCCGCCGCGAGGATCTCGATTTCGTCGATCGGCGGATCGACGCCCCGTTCCGCGACACGATCGTCTATTCGATCGACGCGGCCGGCTGGCGGGCGGCCCGGTGACGCAGGGCAAGTTCGTCGCCGCGATCACCGCGCGGCTGGTCATCCGGACCGAAGTAGCGGGCGATTTCGAGCAATGGCTCGCGCAGCTGAACACGCCCGAGGTGCTGGCCTTCCTCGGCGGTCCGCGGAGCGAGGAGGAGGTGGCGCAAAGCTTCGCCCGGATGCGCGAAGCGCATGAGCGCGGCGAGCCGACCTTTTACATGGTCGCGCTGAAAGACGGCGGCGGGATGATCGGCCGCTGCGGCCTCTCGACGATCGATCCACCACAGGCTCCTGCCGAATTGCGCGGGCGGATCCAGATCGGCTGGACCATTCACCCCGGCCATTGGGGTAAAGGCTATGCAACCGAAGCGGCCCAGGCGATGCTGAAGCGGGCCTTCGGGCATTTCGATGCGCCGGTGGTCTATGGCCAGACTTCGCAGACCAATGTGCCGTCATGGCGCCTGATGGAAAAGCTCGGCATGACGCGGATGGCGCAGTTCGATTACGAGGATCCGGATTATCCGCCGCAGGACAATCCGACGATGGTCTACCGCCTGCTGCGCGAGGAGTGGCGCCGATGAGCGATCCCCTGATCCTGCCGATCCACGGCAAGGCGCCGCGCATCCACGGCAGCGCCTTCATCGCGCCCGGCGCGAAGATCATCGGCGATGTCGAGATCGGGCCCGATGCGAGCATCTGGTACAATTGCGTGATCCGCGCGGATGTGAACCGGATCGTGATCGGCGCGCGCAGCAATGTGCAGGACGGCACGGTGATCCACTGCGAAAGCCCCAGCGCGCGCCGCCCGGACGGTTTCGCGACGCTGATCGGCGAGGATGTGCTGATCGGTCATATGGCGATGGTCCACGGCTGCGTGCTGGAAGACCGGGCCTTCGTCGGGCTCGGCGCGATTGTGATGGACGGCTGCCGGATCGGTTCGGACGCGATGCTCGGCGCGGGGGCGATGCTCACTTCGGGCAAGGTGATCGAGGCTCGCCAGCTGTGGGTCGGGCGGCCCGCCGCCTATGTCCGCGACCTGCCGGACATCGCGGTCGAGGAAATGCGGAAAGGCGTCGCGCATTATGTCGAGAATGCCCGCGACCATGCGGCGGCGCTGAGAGATGGCGAAACCCAAAGCTGATTTCCCGCCCGCCGAGGCGATTCGGGCCTTGCTCGACGGCGAAGGCCGGCTGGCGGTGAAGGTCACGCCAGGCGCGCGGATCGAGGCGCTGGAGATCGCCGGCGGCAAGCTGCTCGCGAAGGTTCGCGCCAAGCCGAAGGACGGTGAGGCCAACGACGCGGTGCAGGCCCTGCTCGCCGAGGGGTTGGAGGTCGCGCGGTCGCGGCTGACGCTGCTGCGCGGGGCGACTGCGCGGGAGAAATTGTTCCGCCTCGATCAGTCGTGATCGCGCCGGTCCCGTCCGGCCACCGCCGCCCCCGCTAAAGCAAACAGCCCCAGCGCGGCGGCGATCGCGATGCTCAGGCCTTGCAGCCGCGCATAGGTCAGCGCGCCCAGCACCGCGCCGCCGCCGAGCGCACCCCAGAGCAGCAACAAATCCGCGAAGCCGGCCGCCTTGCGCCCGCACAGGCGATAGGCAAGGCCCTGACCGAAGCGGACCAGCGCGCCCGTCATATAGGTCAGGCCGAATGAGCTTTCGCCCTCGCGCTGGAAGCAATTGTTGAGCGCGCCCATCGCCAGCACCAGCGCGGCCAGGGCGAGCGGGATCCGGTCGGCGATTTGCGCCATCGCGCCCGCGATCAGCAGCGCGCTTACCAGGGCCAGCACATTGCGGGCCTGCCACGCGCCGCTCTTCAACGCGACCACCGCGCCGCCGAACACTCCGCAGGCGAACCCGAATATCAGCAGCGCGGGAAGCAGCGCCTTGGCCGGTTCGGTCGCCAGATCGACCGCGAGCCGGGTGGTGTTCCCGGACATGAACGACACGAAATAGCCGCCCGCGGTGAGGAAGCCGACGCCATCGACGAAGCCCGCCAGTCCGGCGAGGCCGATCGCGAGTCTGCGGTGCGGGGCGGGAAGGCGCTGCATGGACTTTCCTAACAGCCGCAGGGGATAATCTGCCAGCCCCTTCGGACACGGGCCTGCGCGATCCGGCCTATTCGGCGCGAGAGCCTCCCGACAGTTACTGCGGATGCGTTCCGAGGCAGGGGGTCTCCGCGTGAACCGCGGACTTTCCTGTGTCCCTGCGCAGGCGGGGACCTCGGGCAGTTCAGCGTGGTGCGTGCGGCCTGAGGCCCCTGCCTGCGCAGGGGCTCGGATGTGGGGTTGGCCCAGTTTCGGCTTGACAAAACGAACCATTTAGGTTATATGGGGCGCATCGGGTGCGGGGGCCAAGCGCTTCGCTCTACGCTTCCGCATTAGGCCGGTGTCTCGCGGGCCGGATAGCGAAAGCTATCTGCCGGTGGCGCCAGTATCGCCTGACGGGTCAGAAGGGGGCTGCACACCTGCGAGCTCTAACCTGCCTCCTCCGCCAGGAAAGGGCCGAGCGAGCAAGTTTACAGCATTAGTCTTGCCCGCCGTTCGCAAACCAAAACTACGCTAACCAGCCAGCTCACCCGCTGGCGCTGCGATGCACCGGCCTTGCCCGTGTCTCTCACTTCTGGCGTTTGCCCGGCCTCGCCAGCGGGCGTCTTCACGCGTCTGCTTCAGTCCTTGATCAGCGTCTTCAGCGTGTCGAGCCGGTCGGCCTCATGCGCCGGCTTGTCGGTGCGGATGCGGCTGATGCGGGGGAAGCGCATCGCGACGCCGGATTTGTGGCGCTTGCTCGTGTGCACCGAATCAAATGCGACCTCGAACACCAGGGTCTTGTCGGTTTCGCGAACCGGGCCGAAGCTGTTGACGGTGTGGGTGCGGACATGGCGATCGAGCCATTTGAGTTCCTCGTCGGAGAAGCCGAAATAGGCTTTGCCGACCGGCAGCAGTTCTGCGCCCTGATCCGGATCGCCGTCCCAGCAGCCGAAGGTGTAGTCCGAATAGAACGAGCTGCGCTTGCCGCTGCCGCGCTGGGCATACATCAGCACCGCGTCGATCAGCAGCGGATCGCGTTTCCATTTGTACCACAGCCCGGTTCTGCGCCCGGCGACATAGGGGCTGTCGCGGCGCTTGAGCATCAGCCCTTCGATCGCCTCTTCTCGCGCGCTGTCGCGGATCGCGCCGAGTGCGGCGAAATCTGCCGCCTCGACCACCGCTGAAAGGTCGAACCGCGCGGGTGGCAGACGGGCTGCGAAGGCTTCGAGATGCTGGCGCCGCTCCTCCCACGGCAGCGCGCGCAGGTCGTTGCCCTCGACGATCAGTGCATCGTAAAGCCGGACGAAGGCCGGATATTCCTCAAGCATCTTCTTTGAGACGGTCTTGCGCCCGAGCCTTTGCTGGAGGGCGTTGAAGCTCGCCGCGCCGCCCGCTTCGCCGCCCTGGTGCGCGCCCTTTACCAGCAGCTCGCCGTCCAGAACTGCCGGAATGTTGAGCGCGGAGGCGATCTCGGGGAATGTCGCCGAAATATCGTCGCCGGAACGGGAAAACACCCGCGTCTCCCCGCCGGCATGGACCAGCTGCACCCGGATCCCGTCCCACTTCCATTCGGCGACATATTCGGAAAGATCGACCGCCTCGCCGTCCTCCAGCGGATGGGCAAGCATGAAGGGGCGGAACAGCGGCAGGTTTTCGGTGTCGGGTGGCGGCTTGCCATGCGCGGCCCAGTCGAACAGCGGGGCGTAGGGCGCGTCGATGCCGTGCCAATATTCCTCGACATCCTCGACCGGCACCGCGAAGGCCTGGGCGAAAGCGACCTTGGCGAGTCTGGCGGAAATCCCGATCCGCATCGCTCCCGTGGCAAGCTTGATCAGCGCGTAGCGGCCCGGTGCGTCGAGCCGGTCGAACAGGCGCGGCAGCTCGTTCATCACCGTGACGCGGGTCATCGCGCGGAGCAGCGCGATGGTTTCGCTCAGGGAGGGTGCGGGTTCGACTTCGCCAAGCGGATCTGGCCACAGCAGGCTCGCGGTCTCGGCCGTATCGCCGACGAAATCGCGGCTCAGCGTCCACAGCACCGGATCCACCCGCTCGTGCATCAGTGCGCGGATCGTGCCGGCTTTGACTGCCGGGAAATCGAGCCCTTCGGTCAGCGCGGCCAAGGCCCAGCCGCGATCCGGATCGGCCGTGCGGCGGAGGTAATCGGCAATCAGCGCCAGCTTCGCATTACGGCTGGTGGTGTAAACGAGCGCATCGACCAGGGCGGCGAATTCTTCCACCTTCAGCGCATTTCCAGCAAAAGTGGGAACCGGTTTGGCGTCCGGAAATGCGCCATAGTCAGTCGTCCTCATCCTCATAGCCGACCAAGGCGAGGGCGCGGGCCTTGCGCTGGTTCAGCTCGCACCAGCGCAGCAAGGCTTCCTCGCGTCCGTGGGTGATCCAGCTTTCCTGCGGGTTCACTTCCTCGATCGTGCGGGTCAGTTCGTGCCAGTCGGCATGGTCGGAGATCACCAGCGGCAGTTCGACATTGCGCTGCCTTGCGCGCTGGCGCACCCGCATCCAGCCCGATGCCATCGCGGTGATCGGATCGGGCAGGCGGCGGCTCCAGCGGTCATTGAGCGCGGAGGGCGGACAGACGACGATGCTCCCGCGCAATTCGTCTTTCTTGTGGTCGGAGACGAGTCGCAACTCACCCAAATCGATGCCGAATTCCTCGTAGAGCCGGCACATCCGCTCCATCGCGCCGTGGAGATAGATCGGTACGGCATGCCCCGCGCGGCGCAATTCGGCGATCACCCTTTGCGCCTTGCCCAAGGCATAGGCGCCGACCAGCACGCAGCGTTCGGGATTGTCGGCGAGCCGCTGGAGCAATTTGGCCATCTCCTCCTCGATCGGCGGATGGATGAACAGCGGCAGGCCGAAGGTCGCCTCGGTGATGAAGATGTCGCAGGGCGTCACTTGAAACGGCGGACAGGTCGGATCGGGGCGGCGCTTGTAGTCGCCGGTCACGATCACCCGCTCGTCGCCGTATTCAAGCAGGATCTGCGCGGAGCCGAGCACATGGCCGGCGGGAAGGAAGGTCGCGCGGACCCCGCCTCTCAGCGCCAGCGTCTCGCCATAGGAAACCGGCGTCGCGCCGTCCTCGGTGAAATAGCGCAATTTCATGATCGCGAGCGTTTCGGGCGTCGCGACCGTGACCCCGTGCCCGCCGCGCGCGTGATCCGCGTGTCCATGCGTGACCAGCGCATGATCGACCGGGCGGGCCGGATCGATCCAGCTGTCTGCGGGGAGGATATGGATCCCGTGCGGCTCGGGCCGGATCCATGAAAAATCGCCGATCATGGATGCAAAATGGGCGGGAGCGGCGAGCGGTTCCTGAACCGCAGCGCCACGTCCCGCCCTTTTTTGCTTACTCCGCCTCGTCCGCTTTCGCGGCGGGCTTCTTCTTCGCCGGAGCGGGCTTTTTCGCCGCCGGCTTCTTGCGCTTCTCGTCCTTCGGCGGGGCCGGGGTGAGTTCGAAGGAGAGCTTGTCCTCCTTCACGCTCACATGGACCTCGCCGCCATGCGCGAGCTTGCCGAACAGCAGTTCCTCGGCGAGCGGCTGCTTGACCTTGTCCTGGATCAGGCGGGACATTGGCCGCGCGCCGTAGAGCTTGTCGTAGCCGCGCTTGCCCAGCCATACCCGCGCGTCCGAATCGAACTGGATGTGGACGTTCTGGTCCGCCAGCTGGAGTTCCAGCTGGAGGATGAACTTGTCCACCACCCGGCTGATCGTCTCGGTGCCGAGATAGGTGAACGGCACCGTCGCATCGAGGCGGTTGCGGAATTCGGGGCTGAACATCTTCTTCACCGCGTCGTCGCCCGCGTCTTCCTTCGATACGTCGCCGAAGCCGATGCCCTGGCGCGCCATGTCGGCCGCCCCGGCATTGGTGGTCATCACCAGCACGACATTGCGGAAGTCGACCGTCTTGCCGTGGTGATCGGTCAGGCGGCCGTTATCCATCACCTGCAGCAGGATGTTGAACAGATCCGGGTGTGCCTTCTCGATTTCGTCGAGCAGCAGCACGCAATGCGGCTGCTGATCGACCGCATCGGTCAGGAGACCGCCCTGGTCATAGCCGACATAGCCCGGAGGCGCGCCGATCAGGCGGGAGACGCTGTGACGCTCCATGTACTCCGACATGTCGAAACGCTGCAGGGGGATGCCCATGATCTCGGCCAGCTGGCGCGCGACCTCGGTCTTGCCGACGCCGGTGGGCCCTGAGAACAGGAACGAGCCGATCGGTTTGTCCGCATCGCGCAGGCCCGCGCGGCTGAGCTTCATCGCGGTCGACAGCACCTCGATCGCCTTGTCCTGGCCGAACACGACGCGCTTGAGATCCTTTTCGAGCGTTTCGAGCGCCTTCTTGTCGTCCGAGCTGACGGTCTTGGGCGGGATGCGCGCCATCGTCGCGATGACCTGTTCGATCTCCTTCGAGGTGATCTTCTTCTTGCGGCGGCTTGGCGGCACCAGCATCTGCATCGCGCCGACCTCGTCGATCACGTCGATCGCCTTGTCGGGCAATTTACGGTCGTTGATATAGCGCGCCGACAGCTCGACCGCGGTCTTGATCGCGTCGGGCGTGTACCTGACCTTGTGGTGCTCTTCGAACGCCGAGCGCAAGCCGCGCAGGATCTTGATCGTATCCTCGATCGTCGGTTCGTTCACATCGATCTTCTGGAACCGGCGCAGCAATGCGCGGTCCTTCTCGAAGTGGTTGCGGAACTCCTTGTAGGTGGTCGAGCCGATGCAGCGGATCGAGCCGTTGGAGAGCGCGGGCTTGAGCAGGTTGGACGCGTCCATCGCCCCGCCGCTGGTCGCGCCGGCGCCGATCACCGTGTGGATCTCGTCGATGAACAGCACCGCATGCGGCATCTTCTCGAGCTCGCTGACGACCTGCTTCAGCCGTTCCTCGAAATCGCCGCGATAGCGCGTGCCGGCGAGCAGGCTGCCCATGTCGAGCGAATAGATCACCGCTTCGTCGAGCACTTCGGGCACGTCGCCCTCGACGATCTTGCGCGCGAGGCCTTCGGCGATCGCGGTCTTGCCCACGCCGGGATCGCCGACATAGAGCGGGTTGTTCTTGCTCCGGCGGCAGAGGATCTGGATCGTGCGATCGACTTCGGGCCCGCGGCCGATCAGCGGATCGATCTTCCCGTCCAGCGCGCGCTGGTTGAGGTTGATGGTGAACTGGTCGAGCGCCGAATCCTTCTTCGACTTGTCGGCCTTTTCTTCCTGCGGCTGCTGCGGTTCCTCGCTGCCGCCGCTCGCCGCGCGATTCTCGAGCTGGCGGCCGCCCTTGCCGATGCCGTGGCTGATGAAGCTGACCGCGTCGAGCCGGCTCATGTCCTGCTGCTGGAGGAAATAGACCGCATAGCTGTCGCGCTCGGAGAACAGGGCGACCAGCACATTGGCGCCGGTCACCGTGTCCTTGCCCGAAGACTGGACATGCAGGATCGCGCGCTGGATCACCCGCTGGAAGCCGGCGGTCGGCTGCGGATCGGTCTTGTCGTCGGTCTTCAGCGACTGGTATTCCTGGTCGAGATACTGGCGCACTACTTCGGCCAGTTCGCCGAGATCGACGCCACAGGCGGTCATCACTTCGGCCGCATCCGGATCTTCGACCAGCGCGAGCAGCAGATGCTCGAGCGTCGCATATTCATGCGCGCGGTCGCTGGCGGCCTGGAGCGCGTTGTGCAGGGTCTTTTCGAGGCTCTGGGCGAAACTGGGCATTCAATCGTCTTTCGTTGGAAGAAAGGACTCACCGCATGACGGGGAGTGGGGGGAGACGCTTTAGATAGTCTTGATATGCAATATGGGTAGGCCGCCGGATCAATGGTAGAGGCGGCCCGCGCATCACGTGCTCGCTTTTCCGAAAAGCGCGTCCGCCGCGAGGCGGTGCGCGCTGGCCTTGTCGCGATGGGCTTTGACCCGCGCGATCTCGGCTTCGAGCAGATCGATCCGGTCGGCCAGCTCGTCTTGCGAATATGTATCGAGGCCCTCCTTCGAGAGGAGGCTGGCAGCATCTCCGCGCCGTCTGGGGAGATCGTCTTCGTCCATTGCGCTGCAGCATCGCCTTTGGGTGGCGTTTCTGTCAATGGGGGCGTCAACGGGGATGTGTGGAATGTGGCCGCAAGGTCACGGAGGCAAGCGTGACGGGCGATTTTCCGGCTGAAATGAAGGCAATGGGTTTCGATGCACCGGGCGGGCCGGAGGTGCTGCGGGCGGAAAGCCTGCCGGTTCCGGAGCCGGGTGCGGGGCAGGTGCTGATTCGAGTCGCTTTCGCCGGGGTCAACCGGCCGGACGTGATCCAGCGCCAGGGACACTATCCGCCGCCGCCGGGCGCCTCCCCGATTCCGGGGCTGGAGATCGCGGGCAGAGTAGTCGCCGTGGGCGAAGGGGTCGAGCCGGAGATGCTCGGCCGCCAGGTCTGCGCGCTGGTCACGGGCGGGGGCTATGCCGAATTTTGCCTCGCCCACGCGGGCCACTGCCTGCCGGTGCCCGCGGGCCTGCCGCTGGCAGAGGCTGCCGCCTTGCCCGAGACGCTGTTCACGGTGTGGCACAATGTGTTCGAACGCGGCTGGGCGACCGAAGGCGAAACGCTGCTGGTCCACGGCGGCACCAGCGGGATCGGCTCGATGGCGATCATGCTGGGGAAATTGTTCGGGCTGACCGTGATCGTCACTTGCGGCAGCGAGGCCAAATGTGCCGCCGCGCGCGAAATCGGGGCCGATCGGGCGATCGATTACAAGACGCAGGATTTCGTTGCGGAGGTGAAGGAGTTCACCGGCGGCAAGGGCGTCGAACTGGTGCTCGACATGGTCGCGGGCGATTATGTCCGGCGCAATCTCCAGTGCCTCGCCGAAGACGGGCGCCATGTGACGATCGCGGTGCTCGGCGGCGCGACGGCCGAAATCAACATGGCCGCGGTGATGATGCGCCGCGCAACGCTGACCGGCTCAACCCTCCGCCCGCGCTCCGCCGGGTTCAAGGCGCTGCTCGCGGACGAGATCGTGGCCAATGTCTGGCCGCTGGTCGTCGAAGGGAAATTGCGCCCGGTGATGGACCGGATATACTCGCTGACCGAGGCGGCTGCCGCCCATGCGCGGATGGAAGCGGGCGACCATATCGGGAAGATCGTGCTGGAGGTGGGATGATGCGGAAACTGTTTGGTGCCTTCGCGCTGGTTGCAGCGATGTCGGGTGGGCCGGCCCTGGCTGCGGACTCGCCCAATTCGAACCTGACGCAGAACTGCGACCGTGCGTGCCTCTACAAGATCGCCGACGCCTATCTCGATGCGCTGGTGAAGAAGGATCCGTCGCGCCTCCCCTGGGCCGACCACGTCGTGTTCACCGACAACAATGTCCAGCTCGCGATCGGCGACGGGACCTGGAACACGGTCAGTGCCCGCCGCGCCTACGATCTGAAATTCGCCGATCCGGTTTCGGGCCAGGTCGCGTGGTTCGGGGTGATCGAGGAAAGCGGCCATCCGGCGATCATGGCGCTGCGGCTCAAGATCGAAGGCGGCCGGATCGCGGAGGCCGAGCAGATCGTCACCCGCAAGGTCGATAACAGCCCGTTCCCGAGCATCGACACCTATGTCACCCCGCGCCCGATCATGCTGGCCGACGTGCCGCGGGACCGGCGTGTGCCGCGCGAACGGATGATCTCGCTGGCGGACGGCTATTTCGACACGATCCAGCTCAACGACGGCGCGATCCTGACCCGGTTCGCCGACAGCTGCGAGCGGGTCGAGAACGGCTTGCAGACCACCCACAATGTCGCCGCCTTCCCGAACTATCCGATCGCCGCCTATGGCTGCGAGGATCAGTTCAAGCTCGGCCAGTACCGTTATGACGATCGCCTGCGCGACCGGCGCTTCCCGCTGGTCGACGAACAGAAGGGCGTGGTGCTGGCGGGCGGCTTCATCGACCACATGGGCAAATTGATCGACTACACCTGGACCGACGGCAAGACGCCGGTCCACAGCTTCTACCACTTCCCGCACAGCTATGCGCTGCTGGAGGCGTTCAAGATCGAGGACGGCAAGATCGGCGCGGTCGAGGCGATCTTTATCGACGTGCCCTATCACATGCCCTCGCCGTGGACGCAGGTGGGCGGGTGAGTGGGCGGCCGATCCTCCACGAATATGCGGCGAGCGGGAATTGCTACAAGATCCGCCTCACCGCCGCGCTACTCGGGCTGGAACTCGAACGGCGCGAATACGACATATTGAAGGGCGAGACGCGGACTGCGGAGTTCCTCGCCACGGTCAATTCCAATGGCCGCATCCCGGTGCTGCAGATCGGGAAGCGCTTCCTGCCCGAAAGCAACGCCGCCTGCTGCTATCTCGCCGATGGCAGCGCGCTGGTGCCGGAAGACCGGTTCGACCGCGCCGACATGCTGCGCTGGATGTTCTTCGAGCAGTATAATCACGAACCCAATATCGCGACGCTGCGCTTCTGGTTCGGCTCGGTCGGCGAGGAGAATTTTTCCGAATTCCAACGGGCCGCGCTGCCGGTCAAGCGGGCGGCGGGTGAAGCGGCGCTGGCGTTGATGGACGAGCACCTCGCGCGGCAGGCGTGGTTTGCCGGCTCGGCGGTGTCGCTCGCCGATGTGGCGCTCTATCCCTATACCCATGTCGCGGCCGGGGGCGGCTTCGATCTCGCGCCCTATGAAAATGTCCGCAAATGGCTCGACCGGGTCGAAAATCTCCCGAATTATGTGACGATGGGATGACGTAAAAAACGTCAACCGTCCCCGAACTGTCCCTGAACTGTGAGTCCCCTGTAACAAACAGGACTCATAGGGCCGTAGCCAGTAGAGGCAGTATTCGAGGGCTGTGCCCATGTTTGGCGAGCGCGACAATTCCGGCGACGACGGCCTGGCCGTTTCCGTGTTTCCGCAATTCGCGGTTCACGAGCCCGTGACACCCGAACCTTCGCAGGAGGGCCGGCGCAGGTTCCGCACGATCTGGATCTCCGACGTCCATCTCGGGACCAAGGGCTGCAATGCCGAACTGCTGATCGACTTTCTCGACAATGTCGATTCGGAGACGATGTACCTGGTCGGCGACATCGTCGACGGCTGGCGGCTGAAGAAGAAGTTCTATTGGCCCGCCGCGCATAACGACATCGTCTGGCGCATCCTCAAGCGCGCGAAGCGGGGCACCAGGATCGTCTATATCCCGGGCAACCACGACGAGATGTTCCGGCAGTTCACCGGCCTGAGCTTCGGCGGGGTCGAGATTCGCCGTGCGGCTTTCCACGACACGGCCGATGGCCGCCGGCTGATGGTGCTGCACGGCGACGAATTTGACGCGGTGATGCTCGCGCACCGCTGGCTCGCCTTCGTCGGCGACGCGGCCTACACCATGCTGATGGGCCTCAGCCGCTATGTGAACGCGGTACGTTCGCGCTTCGGCCTGCCTTATTGGTCGCTCTCGAAAATGGCCAAGCACAAGGTCAAGAATGCGATCGAGTTCATCTCGCGCTACGAGGAAATAGTCGCCCGCGCGGCCGCCCAGCGCGGGGTCGACGGGGTCGTCTGCGGCCACATCCACACCGCCGAGTTCCGCATGTTCGACGGGATCGAATATTGGAACGACGGCGACTGGGTCGAAGGCTGCAACGCGCTGGTCGAACATTTCGACGGCAGCATGGAGATCCTCCACTGGCCCGAGGAGATCGCGAAGCGGGAGGCCGAACGGGCCGCTCAGGCCGCTGGCGCAGAAACCGCCGAGAGAATTCCGGTAGCGGCCTGAAGGAGTCGGCGATGCGGATCGCGCTCATCACCGATGCCTGGTCGCCGCAGATCAACGGGGTCGTGCGGACCCTGCTCGCGATCACCGGCCTGCTCGAGCGCTGGGACCATCAGGTGCTGGTGATCTCGCCCGATCAGTACCGCTCGGTGCCGTGCCCGTCCTATCCCGAAATCCGGCTGGCGCTGGCCGGTGGTCGTTCGGTCGGCACGCGAATCGCGGAGTTCGCGCCCGATGCGGTGCATATCGCGACCGAAGGACCCCTCGGGCTGGCGGCGCGGCGCCACTGCCTCAGGCGCGGCCTGCCGTTCACCACCGCCTACCACACCCAGTTCCCCGACTATGTCGCGCAGCGCACCGGCCTGCCGGCGGCATGGTTCTGGGCGTATATCGAATGGTTCCATCGGCCTTCGTCCGGAATCATGGTCGCGACCGAGAGCGTGCGAAGCGAATTGCGCTCCCACGGCCTTTCCCGGCTGCGCGAATGGAGTCGCGGGGTCGATCTGACCGCGTTCGGGCCGGGGATCGAGCCGCCCGATCTTTATTGGGACCTGCCGCGTCCGATCCAGCTGTATGTCGGGCGAGTCGCGGTCGAGAAGAATATCGAGGCGTTCCTGCGCGCGTCGCATCCCGGCTCCAAGGTGGTGGTCGGCGATGGGCCGGCGCTTGCGCGGCTGCGCGCGGAATTCCCCGAAGTGCATTTCGTCGGCCGGCAGGTCGGGGCCGAACTCGCCGCCTGTTACGCCGGGGCCGATGTATTCGTGTTCCCCAGCCGCACCGATACTTTCGGGCTGGTGATGATAGAGGCGCTTGCCTGCGGTACGCCGGTCGCCGCTTTTCCGGTCACCGGGCCGGTCGATATATTGACCGAAAGCTGCGGGGCGATGGACCCCGATCTCGACCGGGCGATCGCCAGGGCATTGACGCTCGACCGCGAGGCCTGCCTTGCCCACGGGCGCCGGTTCACCTGGGAAGCGAGCGCGCGGCAGTTCCTCGATGCGCTGGTCTGTCCGGCGCTGGAGCCGCAGCCCAAACAGCTGCGCAGGGCCGCCTAGGGCGCGCCTGAGCCCGTTACGCTTGCCCAAGGCGCCCCGATGTCCTAAATAGGCTCCCACACGGCCGCTCCGAAAGGGGCGGCCCTTCTATTTTCAGGCCCGGCACCAGAGGTTTCTGGCGGGTGGAGAGAAACAATGTCGCAGACCAAGCCGCTGATGCCGCATGCCACCGCTTCGTGGCTCGTTGACAATACCGCGCTGGGCTTCGAGCAGATCGCCGAATTCTGCGGCCTGCACATCCTCGAAGTGCAGGCGATGGCCGACGATCTGGCGAGCAGCAAATACACCGGCCGCGATCCGATCCACTCGGGCGAACTGACCCATGAGGAAATCGAGCGCGGCCAGGCCAATCCGAACTACGTGCTGCGGATGCAGAAGGCGCCGGTGCAGGTCAGCCGCACCAAGGGTCCGCGCTATACCCCGGTCTCGAAGCGCCAGGACAAGCCCGACGGCATCGCCTGGATCCTGCGCGCCCATCCGGAAATCTCGGATGCGCAGATCTCGAAGCTGATCGGCACCACCCGCAACACGATCACCGCGCTGCGCGACCGCACCCACTGGAACATCTCGAACATTCAGCCGAAGGATCCGGTGACGCTCGGCCTGTGCTCGCAGCGCGAACTCGATGCGGTGGTCGCCAAGGCGGCCAAGAAGGCCGGGATCGACACCACTGCGGAAGCTGAGGCGGACACCACCGACGACCGGGCCGCGCTGATCGAGGAACTCCGCGCCGAGCGCGATGCTTCGGTCAAGGCCGCTTCGGAAGCCGCGCAGGAAGCCGAGGCGGAAGCCTGGCTCGAAGCCAAGCGCGCCGCCGAGGCCGAAGGCCAGGCGTAAGCTATCCGGGCGGACGCTACGGCATCGCCCCGCTCAAGAAAAAGCGCCCTCGGACTCGGCGGTCCGGGGGCTTTTTCTTTGTCGCAACGCGCGCCCTGCCGCCAATATCCCGCTTGCCTAAAACCGGACCTTGAGCCAAACTCACTGACATGGATGTTAGTAAAGGCACCGCCGGGCCCGCTCCGCAGACCGCGGCGTTCCACCCCGCGCCGGAGCACTACAAGCATCCCTGCCCGTGGGAGCTCGCCCTTCCGCCGCTGACCATGCCCGGAATGCTTGCCGCCAGTGTCGCGCGCCATCCGGCGGCGCCGCTGGTCGAATTCATGGGCCGGTGGTTCTCCTACGCCGATATCCATGCCGAAGCCTGTGCCTTCGCCGCCGGGCTGCAGCGGCTCGGGATCGCGAAGGGCGACCGGGTCGGGCTGTTCCTGCCCAATGTCCCGATCTACGTCGCCGCCTATTACGGCGCGATGATCGCCGGGGCGACCGTGGTGAATTTCTCGCCGCTCTACACGGTCGAGGAACTGCGCGCGCAGGTCGAGGATTCGGGCACCCGCCTGCTGGTCACGCTCGATGTCCCGATGCTGCTTCCCTCCGCGACCAGCGTGCTCGACGGCTCCTCGCTCGAATTGCTGGTGGTCGGCCGGCTGGCGGAGATGCTGCCGCCGCTCAAGGGCCTCGCGCTGCAGCTGTTCGGCCGCAAGCAACTTACTCCGCTGCCGAAACGGGCCGATCTCCATCCGTGGCGGACGCTGCTGGCGCCTGGCGCGCCCGCGCCGGTCGCGCTCGATCCGGAGCACGATCTCGCGCTGCTGCAATATTCGGGCGGCACCACCGGGCCGCCGAAGGGCGCGATGCTGACCCACCAGAACCTTACCGCCAATGCGCGGCAGGTCGATGCGGTCGATCCGTTCCGTGTGCAGCCGGACGTGATCATGGGCGTGCTGCCGCTGTTCCACGTCTTCGCGAATACCTGCGTGCTCAACCGTACGGTCCAGAAAGGCGGCTGCCTCGCTATGCTGCCGCGCTGGGATGCGGACCAGGCGCTGAAGACTCTCGAGCGGGTCCGCGCCTCCGCTTTCCCGGGCGTCCCGACGATGTATCAGGCTTTGCTCGACCATCCGCGGCTGGCGAAAACCGATTTCTCCAGCCTGCTGGTCTGCATCTCGGGCGGCGCGCCGCTGCAGGGCCCGCTCCACGAGCGCTTCGAAGACGCGACTCATGCGCGGCTGGTCGAAGGCTACGGGCTGACCGAATGTTCGGGGGTTGTCTCGACCAATCCCTACCAGGCCGAAAACCGGATCGGCACGATCGGCCAGCAATTGCCCGAGACACTGATCCGCCTGCTAGACAAGGACGATCCGCTGAAAGACGCGCCTCCGGGCGAACCGGGCGAGCTGGCGATCCAGGGGCCGCAGGTGATGCAGGGTTACTGGAACCGGCCCGATGCGGCCGCCAGCGCCTTCATCGAACGCGAGGACGGGCGCTGGCTGCGCACCGGCGACGTCGCGACGCTGGACGAAGACGGCTACATCTCGATCGTCGACCGGATCAAGGACATGATCACCGTGGGCGGGTTCAAGGTGTTCCCGAGCCAGGTCGAGGAGGTGCTGCTGCGCCATCCTTCCGTCAAGGAAGTGCTCGTGATCGGTGTGCCCGACGCATATCATGGCGAACTGCCGGCCGCCTTCGTCACGCTGAACGAGGATGCGCCGAAGACCGACGCCGAGACACTGCTCAAATGGGCCAATGCCCATCTCGGCAAGCATGAGCGGCTGAAGAGCGTCGAAATCCGCCCCTGGCTGCCGAAGACCACGATCGGCAAGCTCGACCGCAAGGCGCTGCGGGCCGAGGTGCTGGGGGCGCACTAGAACCGTGCTCCCGCGAGAGCAGGAGCCTAGGGCCGCCATGCTCTATTGGGGCCGTGTTCCTGCTTTCGCAGGGAACACGGAAGGGTTCAGCTCGCGAGCGTCAGCTTGGGCTCGTCGTCACCTGCGCCGGCCACGACCGGAGCCCTGGCTTCGGCCGCCTTGCCCGGCTCGCGGTGCGAGAAGCGCCCGTCGACCTGCGCGCCCTGCTCGATGGTCAGCGTGTCGTAATGAACGTCGCCTTCGACCCGGGCGCTGCGCAGGATCACCAGTTCGCGGGCGCGGATCGATCCGGTCACCCGGCCCGAAAGACGTGCGACCTCGGCTTCGATCGAGCCTTCGATCATGCTCGATTCGCCCTGCACCAGCGAAGCGCAATGAATGTCGCCCTCGACCCGGCCATCCACATGAAGGTCTGCGGATGCGGTCACGTCGCCCTTGATGATGACGTCGGCGCCGATGACGGAGAAAGTGGAATTGCCTGCCATGGTCGTCCTGCCTTGCGGTTTAGCTGCGATGGGGAATTGCGGCGGTTCGGGGGGTTTTCTCGAGAACATGGGAGGCGGCCTCCAGGAAAGGACGCGGGTTGACCGCGCGGTCGTTGATGCGCACTTCGAAATGGAGATGCGGCCCCGTCGAACGGCCGGTGCTGCCAATCGCGCCGATCAGGTCGCCGGCGGCGACCTCGGTCCCGATCCTGGCATGGAACGCGGACATATGGGCATAGCGGGTCATCAATCCGTTGCTGTGGTCGATCTCGACCACATTGCCATAGCCGCTGCGCTGGCCGACGAAACTGACCCGGCCCTTGGCCGCGGCATGGATCGGGGCGCCGTAGCCGGCGCGGAAATCGAGCCCGGCGTGCATCGCGCCGCGGCCGGTAAACGGATCGGCACGGTAGCCGAAGCCCGACGAGATCGACCAGTCGGCCGCCGGCAGCACCTGCGGCAGGCTCTCGAGCATATCCTCGAGCGATTCCATCCGGGCAACGCTGAGGCCCATTTTCTCGAAGCGCGGGTCGATCGAGCCGCGCCCGGTCGACAGCAGTTCGAGCGGGCCGCCCTGCGCCGAGCGGGACGAGCGCAGCATCGCGTTGGCATCGAGCCCGAGCTTCCGCAGCGCGCTCGATGCCTGGGCGGAGCGGAGGTTGGCGAAGCGGGTGATCTTTTCGACATAGGCCAACTGGCGCGCTTCGATCTGAACCAGCGCGGCGGCGCCCGGGACGGCCATGCTGACCTTGCTGACGGTCTTTGCGGCTTCCTGTGCGGATTTGGAATCGTGCGTCGCGGCCTTTTCGATCGCCGGAATGTCGGCCAGCCCGGCGCTGGTCTTGTCCAGGAAGTCTTGCCGGGCCTTCAGGTCCTGCACCACGCCGTTGATGTTGTCGCGATACTTCTGGACCCGGCTCTCGGACTTTTCGACCGCGGCTTCCCGCTCGATCAGGTCGATGCGGTCGTAGCGCGAAAGCAGCTGGCTGATCGCGACGGTCAGCATGGTCACTACCCAGAATAGCAGCACGCCGGCCACCGCCGCGGCGCCGATCATCTGGATGCGCGCAGAAACCTTGATGAAGCGCACCTGGCCCTGCGATCGCATGAAAAATTCGCGATCCGGAAACCAGGCATGCAGCTGGTTACGCAACTTTGCGGTATCCGCTTTGAACACTGTGAAACGACCCCGATCGTATTTTCAGAGTCTGCTTAAGAGGAATCGAAGACAGGTCCACCACGGCCCCTGTACGACCCGCCAGGGTGGTGGAGTCGCGCGATGAATCGTTTCACCGCATAACAATTCAATCGGCGCGCGCGGAGACAGCCAACCGGCCAGGGGGCGATTGGTTCCAAATCATGCGCCGAATCGATTCGGTGACAGGCGTGAACGCTGGTGATAGGTGCGCGTCCATGGCGACGAAGCTCACCCCGGACCTCGAAATAACGACCCTGGTCGAAGACCTCGCACGCGCCGGCCGCGCGGCCCAGCGGGTGCTTGCACGCAAGACCGATGCGGAGAAATCCGCCGCGCTCAGGCTCGCCGCCACGGCGCTGCGCGAAGCCGCCGAGACAATCCTGTCTGCCAATGCGCGCGACCTTGCCGCCGGCGAAGCGAACGGGCTGACCGCCGCGCTGCTCGACCGGCTGCGGCTCGATCCGGCGCGGCTCGAAGGGATCGCCGCGGCGGTCGAGGCGGTCGCGGATCTGCCCGATCCGGTCGGCGAAGTGATCGACAGCGCGGTGCGGCCCAATGGGCTCGCGCTCAGCCGGGTGCGCATTCCGATCGGGCTGATCGGGATCATCTACGAAAGCCGCCCCAACGTGACCGCGGACGCCGCGGCGCTGTGCGTGCGCGCCGGCAATGCGGCGCTGCTGCGCGGGGGGAGCGAGGCGGTCAATTCGAACCGCGCGATCCACGCGGCGCTGGCGAAGGGGCTGGCCAAGGGCGGAATTCCGGCCGAAGCGGTCCAGCTGTTGCCGACGCAGGACCGCGCGGCGGTCGGCGCGATGCTCAAGGCGGCCGGCCTGATCGACATGATCGTGCCGCGCGGGGGCAAGAGCCTGGTCGAACGGGTCCAGAACGACGCGCGCGTGCCGGTGCTCGCGCATCTCGACGGCATCTGCCACACCTATGTCCATTCCGGCGCCACGCCGGAGATGGCGCGCGACATCGCGCTCAATGCGAAAATGCGCCGCACCGGGATCTGCGGGGCGATGGAAACCTTGCTGCTCGACGCGCAATTCGCGGACGGTGCGGCGGTGGTCGGCGCGCTGATCGATGCCGGCTGCGCATTGCGCGGCGACGGCCGGGCGCGCTCGCTCGATCCCCGCATCGGGATCGCCAGCGCCAACGACTGGGACACCGAATATCTCGACGCCGAACTGTCGGTCGCGGTGGTCGACGGGCTCGACGCGGCGCTCGACCATATCGCACGCCATTCCTCGCACCACACCGACGCGATCGTCACCGAAGACGCAGCGGTGGCCGAACGCTTCCTCGCCGAAGTCGATAGCGCGATCGTGATGTGGAACGCCTCGACCCAGTTCGCCGACGGCGGCGAATTCGGCCTCGGCGCCGAGATCGGCATCGCCACCGGGCGGCTCCACGCCCGCGGCCCGGTCGCGCTCGAAGGGTTGACGACCTACAAGTGGGTCGCGCGCGGAACGGGCCAGTTGCGTCCCTGACCGCCCGCTCCTACCCACGGCGGTAAAGGGAAGAGCATCATGCGTTACAACCGTCTCGGGAATTCCGGCCTCGTCGTTTCCGAGCTGTGCCTCGGCGCGATGACCTTCGGCAACAAGCCGAGCCGCTTCTTCCAGCACGAACTCGACCAGGACGGCGCGACCGCGCTGGTGAGGCAGGCGGTCGAGGGCGGGATCAATTTTATCGACACCGCGAACGTCTATACCCAGGGCCAGTCGGAGGAATTCGTCGGCGGGGCGCTGCGGGCGCTCGGCATTCCGCGGCACGAGATCGTGGTCGCGACCAAGGGCATGGGGCCGATGGGACCTGGCCCGAACGATTCCGGCACGGGCGCCAAGCATCTGCTCCACCATGTCGATGCAAGCCTCAAGCGGCTCGGGATGGACCACGTCGATCTCTACCAGATCCACGGCTGGGATCCGCACACGCCGATCGCGGAGACCTTGCGCGCGCTCGAGGACATCGTCCGTTCGGGCCGCGCGCGCCATGTCGGCGTGTCGAACTGGGCCGCCTGGCAGATCGTCAAGGCGCTCGGGATCGAGGAGCGGCGCGGGTGGGACAAACTCGTCTCGCTCCAGGCCTACTACACGGTCGCATCGCGCGATCTCGAGCGCGAGCTGGTGCCGATGCTGGAAAGCGAAGGCCTCGGGCTGATGGTTTGGAGCCCGCTCGCCGGCGGGCTGCTCAGCGGCAAATACAGCTTCCACAAGGACGGCAAGACCGAAGGGAACGGCCGCCGCGCGAAACTCGATTTCCCGAAAGCGGACAAGCAGCTGGCCGCGCGGCTGGTCGAGGCGATGCGCCCGATGGCTGCGTCGCGCGCGGTGTCGGTCGCGGCGATCGCGCTTGCGTGGCTGCTCCACCAGCCGGCTGTGTCGAGCGTGATCGTCGGCGCGAAGCGCGCGGACCAGCTGGCCGACAATCTCGCCGCGAGCGATGTCGTGTTGCTGCCCGAAGAGCTGGCGGAGCTCGATTCGCTATCCGCGCTCGAGCCCGAATATCCTGGCTGGTCGATCGCGATGCAGGCCGCGACCAACGCCGGCCGGGTATCGCCGCGCCGGTGAAACGGGTCGGCCTTCTCGGCGGAAGCTTCAATCCGGCGCATGGCGCACACCGGCGAATCAGCCTGTTCGCGCTCGCCGCGCTGGGGCTGGACGAGGTCTGGTGGCTGGTCTCGCCGGGCAACCCGCTGAAGCCTCCGGCCGGCATGGCGCCGCTCGCCGCGCGGGTGAAGGCCGCGCAAAAGCGCGCTTTGCGGGCGCCGATCACAGTCAGTGCGATCGAGCGGCAGCTCGGCACGCGCTTCACCATCGACACGCTGCGCGCGCTCCGGCGCCGCTTCCCGAAGACCCGCTTCGTATGGCTGATGGGGGCCGACAATCTCGCCCAGTTCCACCGCTGGCGCGACTGGCGTGCGATCGCCCGGGAAATGCCGATTGCGGTGATTGCCCGCCCGGGCTATGATGCGGCTGCCCTCGCGAGCCCCGCGATGGCCTGGCTCAGGCGCTTCCGGGTTCCTGCAGCTCGATTGATGAACCGGGGTGAATGGAGCGCACCGGCGCTGATTGAATTGCGTTTCGATCCTGATCCGCGCTCGGCGACTGAACTGCGCCGCGCGGATCCTCATTGGGCCCGCCGGTTTTCCGGCGCGCCGCCCCGGGATCGGTTGACGCATTTTCTCATCCGAGACCGTGAGGGGGAGGAGCGCGCATGAGGCGCCTGCCTCTTCCGCCGTCCGTTTCCCCCCTAGTGGAGCTCTACCCCCTGCGATGAATGCAGCGCAGACCACGCCGGCCCAGGCCGGCCGTCCGATCCCCGCCAAGCTTTCGGCCGATGCCGCGAGCCTGCACGAACTCGTGCTCGCCTCGCTCGACGACGATCAGGCGCAGGATGTGATCTCGATCGCCCTCGAAGGGAAATCGAGCATCGCCGATTACATGGTGATCGCTTCCGGCCGCTCGACCCGTCAGGTCGCGGCAATGGCCCAGAAACTCGCCGAACGGATCAAGGCCGCGGGCTTCGGCTCGTCGCGGATCGAAGGCTTGCCCGCCGCCGACTGGGTGCTGCTGGATGCGGGCGACGTGGTCGTCCACCTGTTCCGCCCCGAAGTGCGCAGCTTCTACAATCTCGAGCGCATGTGGGCTTTCGGCGACGCGCCGCCGGTTGCCGCCGGCCAAGCCTGAACCCTGAAGCAGGCGCGGGGAAGACTCCATGCGCCTGCATGTGATCGCGCGCGGGAAGATCGCCCGCTCGCCCGAGGCGGAGCTGGTCGCGCGCTATGAAAAGCGCATCGCCTGGCCGGTCAAGCTGACCGAATTGCCGGAGACCGGCGGGACCATCCCCGAGCCGCTCACCCCCTTCAGAACCGTGCTGCTCGACGAGCGCGGCAAGCAGCTTTCTTCCGCGGAATTCGCCGAACTGCTCGGCCGCTGGCGCGACGACGGGGTGCGCGAGGCGCGCTTCGTGCTCGGCGCGGCCGACGGCCACGGCGATGCCGCCCGTGGCGAGGCAGATCTGCTGCTCGCGTTCGGCAAGGCGACCTGGCCGCATCTGCTGGCGCGGGCGATGCTGCTCGAACAATTGTTCCGCGCGACCGCGATCCTTGCCGGGCATCCCTATCATCGGGCAGGATAGGCCCGATGGACCGCCGCTTTGCTTTTGCGCCTCTGGTGCTCGCGCTTACGATTGGCGCCGCGGCCTATGCCCAGCGCGACCAGGCCTATGCCAGCGCGGCGGAAACCCGCGCGGCGATGGCGCGCGCGGTGCAGGATCAGCAGGCCGCGCAGAACCGCGCGAAAGCGTTCGAACTGGCGGCCTCGCGGGCCGATGCGGCCATCGACAAGACCGCGCGCGAAACCGCCGCGCTGGCGGCGCGAATCCAGGAATCCGAAGCCGGGATCGCGGCGGCCGAAGCGCGGCTCGCGCTGGTCGACGGGCAGCGCCGCGCGCTCGCGGCGCAGCTCGGCCGGCGCCAGAAGCCGGTCGTGCGCCTCACCGCCGCGCTCCAGCGGTTCTCGCGCCGGCCGCTCGCGCTGTCGGTGATGCGGCCCGGCTCGGTGAAGGAAATGGTCTATCTGCGCGCGATGCTCGCGACCACGGTGCCGGAGGTCCAGCGCCGCACCGCCGCGCTGCGCGGCGAGATCGAGCGGGGGAAGGCGCTGCAGCGCCAGGCGCAGCAGGCGCTCGCGGCACTGCGTGCGGGCGAGCAGCAGTTGGAAGACCGGCGCAAGGAACTCGCCGCCCTCGAAACCCGCCAGCGGCTCGCGTCGCGCGCCGCCAGCGGCGAGGCCGACCGCGAGGCGGAGCGTGCGCTGGCGTTGGGCGAGCAGGCGCGCGATCTCGATGCGCTGGTCGCGACGCTCGACCAGGCGGGCAGCCTGCGCGACCGGCTGGCCGCGCTGCCCGGGCCGCTGATCCGCCCGGCGCGGCCCGATCAATCGACCGTGGCTGCGCAGGTGGAAG
Organism: Candidatus Andeanibacterium colombiense; assembly: GCA_029202985.1. Classification (GTDB taxonomy): domain Bacteria; phylum Pseudomonadota; class Alphaproteobacteria; order Sphingomonadales; family Sphingomonadaceae; genus Andeanibacterium; species Andeanibacterium colombiense. Next base: position 2,217,347 of record CP119316.1, read on the forward strand.
CGGCTCCGGGTGTGCGCGGTGCGCCGGCCGGCTACCAGTTGCCGGTCACCGGCCGGACGATCGTCGGCTTCGGCGTGCCCACCGGCAGCGGCGGAATAAGCCAGGGCCTGTCCTTCGCGCCGCGCGCAGGGGCGCAGGTGGTCGCCCCGGGCGCGGGCCGGGTCGCTTTCGCGGGACCCTATCGCGGCTATGGCCGGATCGTGATCATCGAGCATGAAGGCAGCTGGACCAGCCTCGTCACCGGCATGGCGCGGATCGATGTCGCGGTCGGCGACAGGGTCGTCGGCGGTGCGCCGCTGGGGATCGCCGCTCCGGCCCGACCGCTGGTCACGCTCGAGCTGCGGCGCGGCGGCACGCCGGTCAATCCGCTTGAATTCATCTGAGTGCGGGGCGGGTGCGCCAGGAGCCGTGCTTCCGCATCATCTGGCGTTAAGCTGTTCAGCGCGATACAACCGGGCCGAACCGGCATTTCAAGGCATTCATAAATGAAACTCGCTCCGCTCCTTCGTTCCGTCGCGCTGGTCACCGCGGTCGCGCTGCTTCCGGCGACCACCGCCGGGCTTGCGCAGGTTGATGGCAAAGCCGCGCCGGAATTCGGGAAGCTCTTCGCGGTCTATCAGCGGATCAAGGCATCCTATGTCGATCCGGTCGATGACGATGTGCTGATCAAGGGCGCGATCGACGGGATGCTCTCCTCGCTCGATCCGCATTCTTCCTATCTCGACGGGGAATCGCTCAAGAAGCTCGAGACGCTGATCGACGGCAATTACGAAGGCCTCGGCGTGTCGGTGACGATGGACGACGGCGCGGTGAAGGTGATCTCGCCGATGAAGGGCAGCCCCGCCGACAAGGCCGGGATCAAGGCGGGCGACTTCATCACCCATATCGACGGCAAGCTGATCTACGGCAAGAGCCTCGACGATGCGGTTTCGGAGATGCGCGGGCCCGCCGGGTCGGCCATTCGCCTGACGATCTTCCGCTCCGGCCGTGAGGAGCCGTTCGACGTCAGCGTGACCCGCGGGGTGATCGAACTCGAGCCGGTGACGCACGAATTGAAGGATGGCGGGATCGGCTACATCTCGGTCAACGAGTTCTCGAAGGATGTCGGCAAGGATGTGTTCGAAGCGGTCGCCGATCTGCGCAAGAGCGCGAACGGCCGCCTCAACGGGCTGGTGCTCGACCTGCGCAAGAATCCCGGCGGTTCGCTCAACGAAGCGGTGGCGCTCAGCGATCTGTTCCTAACCAAGGGCCAGATCGTCTCGCAGCGCGGCCGGCTGAAGCAGGAGAACCTCACCTTCAATTCCGAAACCGTGTTCCGCGGCGAGATCGCGGCCAAGGTGCCGATGATCGTGCTGATCGATGTCGGCTCTGCCTCTGCATCCGAAATCGTTGCCGGCGCGCTGCAGGACCAGCACCGCGCATTGGTGATGGGCGAACGCAGCTTCGGCAAGGGCAGCGTGCAGACGCTGATGCCGCTGACCAAGGACAGCGCGCTCAAGCTCACCACCGCGCGCTATTACACCCCGTCGGGCCGCTCGGTGCAGGAAGGCGGGATCGCCCCCGATATCCGGGTGCCGCAGTTGTCGGATCCCGATGCCGCCAAGCGCGCCAAGTTCGCTTTGCGCGAATCGGACCTGAAGAAGCACCTCGTCAACGAGGTCGATCTCGACGACCAGCAGCTCGAGGACGACAAGCAGGTCGATCCGCGCTTCCAGAAGACGCCGGAGGAACTGAAGACCGCCGGGATCGACGACTTCCAGCTCTATTACGCGCTCGCCACGCTGCGCCACACCACCAGCAGCGCCATGGCGCTGAACCGCTGAGTGGCGCCGTGAACGCAGGCAATTCTTCGCTCGCCCGCGCGCATGCGATCGTCGTCGGCGTGCCGCTGGCGCTGCTCGCCGGGGCCTATATCTCGCAGTACGGCTTCGGCCTCTATCCGTGCGAGATGTGCTGGTGGCAGCGCTATGCCCATTTCGCGGCGCTCGCGCTGGCGCTGATCGGGTTTCTCGCGCCGCCGCGGCGGCTGTGGGTGGCGCTCGCCGCACTGGCGGTGCTGGCGGCCGGGCTGATCGGCGGGTTTCACGCCGGGGTCGAATATCACTGGTGGGAAGGCTTCACGACCTGTTCGACCAACAGCGTCGCCGAGGCCGCCGATCCGCTCGAAGCGATCATGAGCGCGCCGATCGTGCGCTGCGACGTTGCCCAATGGACCTTGGCGGGAGTTTCGCTGGCCGGGTTCAACTTCCTGATCTCGACCGCCGCGGCCCTGCTGGCCCTCGCTCTGCTCGCCAGGAAGCAGGCCGCATGATCGACCCCAAGCGCATGATCCGGGTAGACCAGGCCGGGGAATATGGCGCGACGCGCATCTATGCCGGCCAATTGGCCGTGCTTGGCGAGCGCGGGCCCCATGCGACCGAGATCCGCGGCATGAAGCTGCAGGAAGACGAGCATCTGCGGCGCTTCAACGCGCTGGTGGCCGAACGCGGCGTCCGCCCGACCGCGCTGCAGCCGTTCTGGTCGGTCGCGGGCTATGCGCTCGGCGCGGCGACCGCGCTGCTCGGGCCCGAAGCGGCGATGGCGTGTACCGCCGCGGTCGAGGAAGAGATCGACCGGCATTATTCGCACCAGCTCGATGAATTGGCGGCGAGCGGGCAGGAGCCCGAACTGGCGGCGACGATCGAGGACTTTCGCGAGGACGAGCGTGCGCACCGCGATGCGGCGCTGGCCGCCGGGGCGGAGCGCGCGCCGGCCTATCCGCTGCTTTCGGGTGCGATCCGGCTCGGCTGCCGGCTGGCGATCCGTCTTTCGGAACGGATTTGAGTCCGCCGGTCGCCAGCTCGGCCCTAAAAAGCCCTTTCAGATCGTGTTCAGCGCAGGAAATTCTCTATATGTGCGTTGAGCGTAGCGGAGACACCCGATGAAACGCCTTGCCCTTCTTGCTTTCGCCCTCGCTTCCGGCCTCGCCGCCGCGATCCCCGCGCCCGCATTCGCGCAGGAGGATCCGGGTGATTCGGTCGATCTGGTGATCGTCTACGGAAACGACCCCTGTCCGGCTTCGCCCGATGCGACCCGCATCGTGGTCTGCCCGCGGATGGAGGAGAACGAGCGTTACCGCATTCCGCCGAATTTGCGCTCGAGCGACGATCCGGCGAACGAGGCCTGGGCCAGCCGGGTCGAAAGCCTTGAAACGGTCGGCGCTTCGGGGGTCAATTCGTGCTCGGCCTCCGGCTATGGCGGGTTTTCCGGCTGCACCCAGCAGCTGATCAAGCAGGCCTATGCCGAAAAGCGCACCGGGCCCGGGGTGAAGGCCGCGCAACTGATCGAGGAAGAGCGCGCGAAGCGGCTCTCGACGATCGATGCCGATGCCGCCGCCGAGCAGCAGCGGGTCGAGGTGATCGAGAAGGAATACGAGGCCAGGAAACAGGCCGAGGCCGATGCCGCCGAAGCTGCCAAGGCCGCTGGCGCACAGCCGCAGGGCGGGCAATAGGGCGAATGCGGCCTTAACTTTCTTCGGCTAGAGCGCGCGCATGTCCGGCGCACAACGCATCCTCGCGATCTTCGGCACGCGGCCCGAAGCGATCAAACTGTTTCCACTGGTCCATGCGCTCCGCGCGGACCGGCGGTTCGTGTCGCGGGTCTGCGTCACCGGCCAGCACCGCGGGATGCTCGACCAGGTGCTCGATATCTCGGGGATCGTGCCCGATCATGATCTCGCGGTGATGCAGCCGGACCAGACGCTCGACGCGCTGACCGCCAATCTTCTCACCGGGATCGGCAGGGTGCTTGATGAGGAAAAGCCCGACTGGGTGGTGGTGCAGGGCGATACTGCGACCGCGATGGCCGGCGCGCTCGCCGCCTATTACCGCAAGATCCCGGTGTGCCATGTCGAGGCCGGGCTGCGCAGCGGCAATATCCACCATCCCTGGCCCGAAGAGATCAATCGCCGGATCATCGGTCCGATCGCCGCGCTCCATTGCGCGCCGACCGAGACCGCGGCCAGGGCGCTGATCGCCGAGACGATCGACCCGGCGACGGTCCATGTGACCGGCAACACGGTGATCGACGCGCTGTTCTGGATCACCGGGCGGATTGCGCGCGAACCGGAACTCGCGCATGGCCTGGCCGAACTTGAGCGGCGCTTCGCCGGCAAGCGCATCATCGGCGTGACCAGCCACCGGCGCGAGAATTTCGGCGAGGGCATGCGCTCGATCGCCGATGCGATCCGCCGGATCGCCGCGCGGCCGGATGTCGCATTGATCTATCCGGTGCATCTCAACCCGAACGTGCGCAATGTGATGGACCGGGAACTGGCCGGGCTGGGCAATGTCGCGCTGATCGAACCGCTCGATTATCCGCATTTCGCGCATCTGATCGGCATGTCCCATCTGATGCTGACCGATAGCGGCGGGGTCCAGGAAGAGGCACCCGCGCTGGGCAAGCCGGTGCTGGTGATGCGCGAGACGACCGAGCGGCCCGAAGGGATCGAGGCGGGGACTGCGAAGCTGGTCGGCACCGACGCCGACACGATCGTGCGCGAGACGTTCCGCCTGCTCGACGACGCGGGGGCCTACGCCGCGATGGCCCGCGCGCACAATCCCTTCGGCGACGGCAAGAGCGCCGCGCGGATCGCGGACCTGCTCGCCGCCGGCGCCTGAGGCATCGTTACCGGTATATTTACCGGTCTGGGGCACATGCTGCTTCCCGATGAATGAGGGAAGCATGCGCGCAACGGCACCTAAAGTATGTATGGTCGGGCTAGGCTATATCGGCCTGCCCACCGCGGCGGTGATCGCGCGCTCGGGCATGAAGGTGCTTGGGGTCGATATAACCCAGCATGTGGTCGATACGATCAACCGCGGCGAAATCCATATCGAGGAAGTCGATCTCGACGCGCTGGTTCAGGCTGTGGTCCGCAGCGGGAACCTGACGGCGAGCACCTCAATCGCCCCGGCCGACGTATTCGTGATCGCGGTCCCGACGCCGTTCGAGAAGGACGGGCACCACACGCCCGACATTTCCTATGTCCTCGCCGCGACCCGAGAAGTCGCCAGGGTGATCAAGCCGGGCGACACGGTGATCCTCGAATCGACCTCGCCGGTCGGCACCACCGAAGCGATGCGCGACGTGATTGCTGCCGAACGCCCGGATCTCAAATTGCCCGGCGTGGCGGCCTATCCCGAAATTGCGATCGCCTACTGCCCCGAGCGCGTGCTGCCGGGGAAGATCCTCGAGGAACTGATCCATAACGACCGTTCGATCGGGGGGATCACGCCACATTGCGCGGAGCAGGCGGCGGCGTTCTACCAGCGCTTCGTGCGCGGCGAATGCATCGTCACCGATGCCCGCAGCGCCGAGATGACCAAGCTGGTCGAAAACGCCTATCGCGACGTCAACATCGCCTTCGCCAACGAACTGTCGATCGTCGCCGATGCGATGGGGCTGGACGTGTGGGAAGTGATTAAGCTCGCCAACCGCCATCCGCGCGTCAACATCCTCCAGCCGGGCCCCGGCGTCGGCGGGCACTGCATCGCGGTCGATCCGTGGTTCATCGTCCACGGCGCGCGCGAGCAGACCCCGCTGATCCAGACCGCGCGCGGAGTGAACGACGGCAAGATTCGCCACGTGATCGCACAGGCCAGCGCGCTGATCGACGCCGCGCCGGGCGAGAAAATCGCCTGCCTCGGCCTCGCCTTCAAGGCCAATATCGACGATTTCCGCGAAAGCCCCGCGCGGCTGGTCTCCGCCACGCTCGCGCGCAAATACGGCGCGCGCATCCATGTGGTGGAACCGCATACCGAGGAACTGCCGATCGAATACGGCGGCACCGGCGCGAGTAAGATCGATCTCGAAACCGCGCTGAAGACCTGCGGCGTGCTGATCGTGCTGGTCGATCACGATGCGTTCAAGGCGGTCCCGCTCGAGAAGCGCCGGGCCAAGAAGGTCTACGATACGCGCGGCATCTGGCCCGACCAGCCGAAACCGGTCGAAGCCGGGGAAGAATTGCGCAAGTCGGCCTGATCGGTCCGCTCAGGCGAGCGCGATATCCGGCGCGTCTTCGCGCTTCATCCCGATCACGTTGTAGCCCGCGTCGACATGGTGGATCTCGCCGGTCACGCCCGAGGCCAGGTCTGACAGCAGGTACAGCCCGGCGCCGCCGACATCCTCGATCGTTACATTGCGCCCGAGCGGCGAGTTCAGCTCGTTCCACTTCAGGATCAGGTTGAAATCGCCGATGCCCGAGGCCGCCAAGGTGCGGATCGGCCCGGCCGAGATCGCATTCACCCGGATATTGTCCGCGCCGAGGTCCATCGCGAGATATTTGACGCTCGCCTCGAGCGCCGACTTGGCGACGCCCATCACGTTGTAATGCGGGACGACCTTTTCGGCGCCATAATAGGTCAGCGTCAGCAGCGAACCGCCGTTCGGCATCAGCGGGATCGCCCGCTGGGCCACCGCGGTGAAGCTGAACACGCTGATGTTCATCGTGTTGAGGAAATTGTCGAGCGTGGTGTCAGAATAGCGACCGCGCAGCTCGTTCTTGTCCGATGCGCCGATCGCATGGACGAGGAAATCGATCGTCGGCCAGCGTTCGGCCAATGTCGCGAAGGCCGAATCGAGCGCGGCCATGTCGCCGACATCGCATTCGAACACGAAATCGCTGCCGAGTTCCGCCGCCAGCGGACGACAGCGCTTCTCGATCGCCGCGTTGGGATAGGTGAAGGCGAGCTCCGCCCCCTGCGCATGCAATTGCCGGGCGATGCCCCAGGCGAGCGACTTGTCGTTGGCAAGACCCATGATCAGGCCGCGCTTCCCCTGCATCAGACCGCTCATCGAGCCTTCTCCTGCTCATTATCCTGTACCATGCCGGCGCTTTCCTCTTCAGGGGAGACCGCCAGCACCGCATTCAATTCTGCACCTGCCACCATCCCTAAGCCGATGAGCCAGAAAAAGAAAAGCGTGATCATGATCCCGGCGAGGCTGCCATAGGTCAGGCTGTAGCTGAACAGGCTGCGCAGCAGCGGCGGGAAGGCGATGGTCACCCCCAGCCACCATAATGTCACCAGCAGCGCGCCGGGCCATTTATGATAGCGCTTGCCGCGGTAACGGTGGGGGGTGAGCGACAGGAACAGCAGGAAGATCGAGCAATAGACCGCCGCCACCGGCACGATTCGCGACAGCGCCAGCGCATCGACCACATGCAGCAATTGCGGGAACCATACGTCGATCGCTTCCTCGATCGCGCCGATCAGGACCTGGGTCAGCAGCCCCGCCACCAGCAGCAGCACCGCGCCGACGATGATCCCGGCCGAGGTCAGGCGATACCACCAGAAGCTGCGGGTCGGCCGCGTGCCATAGGCGCGGCGCAGGATGTCGCGGATCGTCTCCACCAGCCCGCCGACGGTCCACAAGGACGCGGCCGCGCCGAAGGCCAGCAGCCAGCCGCTGCGCGCGTTGATCACCGTGCGCGCATCGGGCGCGATCGCTTCGGCGACATTGCTCGGCAGCGCGCGCAGCACCGAATTGATCGCGACCGAGCGATCCGCATCCTCGCCCAGCAGCGAGAACAGCGCCGCGCCGAAGATGAAGAACGGGAAGATCGCGAACAGCGTGACATAGGCCAGATTGCCCGCGTGGATGAAGCCGTCGTTCCAGGTGCCGGCGAGTGCCTGTTTCGCCACCTGCAGCGCGCGCTTGACCCCGGTCGGCCGCTCGATCGCAGGCAACATCGGATCGCGCGCGCGCAGCTTGGCCGCCTTCCGGCGCGCTTCGGGGGAATAATCCGGGACCGTCTTGTCCGGGCGTTTGAACTGCTCGGCTTGACTGTGGTCGGTCGGTCGCGTGGCTTCGAGGCGTGGATCCGTCGGTGGAGGCATCAGCTCCCGAACTTAGCGCGCAAATCCCGCGTGTCACGCCATCCCTCGAGCCTTTTGGCCAGATCCGCGTCACCTTCGGGGATTTCGACCTGCAGCGTAACCAGCTGGTCGCCGCGGGTGCCGCGCTTGGTCTGAAAGCCCCGGCCCTTGAGCCGCAGGACCTTGCCGGTGCTGCTGCCGGGCGCGACGGTCAGCATCACCGCCCCGTCCACCGTCGGGACCCTGACCTTGGCTCCGCCGACCGCTTCGTCGAGCGTAACCGGCAGGTCCAGCCGCACATCGCTGCCGTCGCGGCGGAAGAAGGGATGATTGTCGATCTCGATCGTTACCAGCGCGTCGCCCGCGCCTCCCGGCCCGCTCTCGCCCCGGCCCTTGATCCGCATCTGGGTGCCGCTTTCGACCCCGGCCGGAAGCTTTAGGTCGATCGTCTTGCCGTCGCCCAGGGTGATCCGCTGGTCCTTGCCGGCCGCGGCATCGACGAAAGGCACCTTCAGGCGATACTGCACATTCGCGCCGCGCGCAGGCGGGCGTTGCGGCTGACTGCGCTGACCGAAGCCGCCGCCCCCGAAACCGCCCCCGCCGAATCCACCGGCGCGGCCGCCGAACAGACCTTCGAAAATATCGCCGAGATCGGCGCCATCATTGCCGAAGCCGCCGAAATCCTGAGCGGAATAGCCGCGCGGGTCGCCGCTCGCGCCGCGAAAACCGCCGCCCCCGCCCATCCCGAAAGGCATCGCCGGATTGCCGTCCGCATCGATCTCGCCGCGGTCGAACTGCGCGCGCTTGTCCTTGTCGGACAGCAGATCATAGGCGCGGGTAACCTCGGAAAAGCGTTCCGCCGCTTTGGGATTGTCCTTGTTGGTGTCCGGGTGCAGCTCCTTGGCGAGCTTGCGATAGGCGGACTTGACCTCCTTCTCGCTCGCATTGCGGGCAACGCCAAGGGTGGAATAGGGATCGGCCATGGTGTGTTAGCTAGGTAATGCAACGCTTCGAGGCAAGCGTTCCGCGAGACTTTCCTACAGCGCGATAGGGGCTTAGAGCGGTGTGCATGGCAACCGATCCAATTTTTTCCGGCCGGTTTTCGGGCATCCGCGGGAGCAGGTCGGGCTTTTCGGCCAGGAGAGTGGCAACCGTGTCGACTTCAACGGAAAACCGCGCATGAAAGCCGGGCAGGATGCAATCCCCGATACGGATCCCTTCGGGCTGTTCGAACGGTGGTTCGCTGAGGCGCGCGTGAGCGAACCGAACGATTCGAACGCGATGGCGCTTGCAACCGCCACGCCCCAGGGTGCGCCCTCGGTGCGGATGGTGCTGCTCAAGGAACATGGGCCGCGGCTCGGCGATGCGGGCGGCTTCGTGTTCTACACCAATGCCGAAAGCCGCAAGGGCGGCGAGATCCGCGCCAATCCGCAGGCGGCGCTGCTGTTCCACTGGAAGAGCCTGCGCCGGCAGATCAGGATCGAAGGGTCGCTTTCGGAAGTTTCGCCCGAGATGGCCGATAATTACTTCCACAGCCGTGCGCGCGATTCGCAGATCGGTTCGGCCGCGTCGGACCAGTCGCGCGCGCTCGATGCGCGCACGACCTATCTCGACCGGGTCGAAAATCTGACCGCGCGTTACGAAGGGCGGGAAATTCCCCGGCCGCCGCACTGGACCGGCTTCCTGCTGACTCCGCGCGCGATCGAATTCTGGATCGACCGCGAATTCCGCCTGCACGAACGGCGGCGGTTCGTACGCAGCGGCGCCGGCTGGACCAGCAGCCTGCTCTATCCATGAGCGCCTCCGCGAACGAGCGCGCATCGCTCACGCGCAGCGCGGCGTTGGCTTCGATCGCGGTCGCGGCGCTGCTCGCCGGGATAAAACTTTGGGCGGTGTGGCGCACCGGTTCGACCGCTATGCTCGGCAGCCTGGCGGATACGCTGCTGGATCTCGTCGCGAGCATCGCGACTCTGGCCGGGGTGCGGATCGCGGCCCAGCCGGCCGATGCCGAACACCGCTTCGGTCACGGCAAGGCCGAGGCGCTGGCGGCGATGTTCCAGGTGGTGCTCATCGCCTTTTCGGCCGCCGGCATATTGTTCCGCGCGGTCGATCAGTTGCTCGCGGGAGCGCGGACCGAAGCGGCGGGCGACGGGATCGTGGTTTCCATGATCGCGATCCTCGCGACGCTCGCGTTGCTGGCCTGGCAACGCCATGTGATCCGCAAGACCGGCAGTCTCGCGATTTCGACCGACCATCTGCATTACCAGTCCGACCTCGCGCTCAATCTGGCGGTGATCGCGGCACTGGCGCTCGATCAATACGCGCATCTCGGCGGGGCCGACGCCGCGTTCGGCATCGTGATCGCGCTGTGGCTCGGCTGGGGCGCGTTCCGCGCCTCGCGCGAGGCGGTCAATCAGATCATGGACCGCGAATGGCCGGACGAGAAGCGCGAGGAACTGCTCGCGGTGCTCGCGCGCAATCCGGATTTGCGCGGCGTCCATGATCTCCGAACCCGCACCAGCGGCGCGCATGATTTCGCGCAGTTCCATGCCTCGGTCGATCCGGCGATGACGGTCGAGCGGGCGCATGACGTCGTCGATGCGATCGAGGAGGAAGTGGAGCGTGCCTTTCCCGGGATCGAGGTGCTGGTCCATCTCGATCCGGCGAACCGGGAGCGGGAAGACGGGCTGGCGACCGAGGAGCTGCTACCCGGGAAAAGCGATCATTCCGGCGGGTAGAGCGCGACGATATCGCCGACCGCCGCAATGACCGGATCGCGCCCGGCTTCGTCGGTCTTGCCCAGCCGCACCACGGTCAGCCCCCGGTCGGGCGCGACCACGACATATTGGCCGAGATGGCCGACCATCGCGAAGGCGCCGGCCGGACCCTTGTTCGCGAACAGCACGTTGCGATCGGCATGCGACGCGTGGTTGAGCCAGATCTGCGCGCCGTAATCGGGTGATTTCGGGCTCGGCGCAGTCATGAAGTCGATCCAGGCGGTCGGCACCAGCTGTGCGCCCTTGACCGCCCCCCGGTGACGCAGGAATTCGCCGAACCGCGCCCAGTCGCGCGCGGGCCCGTGGATCAGGCTGCCGCCGATGAGGGTGCCGGAGCGGTCGTATTCCGGGACCATCGAATACATGCCCAGCGGCGCGAAAATCCGCGCCTTGAGGAAATCGTCGACCGCCTTGCGCCGGATGTCGGGATCGTGGCTGTCGGTCAGCACCCGCGCGGCGATGTCGGCCAGGATCACCGCGGTGTTGGTCGAATATTCGAACTTGCTGCCGGGCGCGGCTTCGAGCGGCTCGGCCTCGGCATAGGCGGCCATGTCGTCGCGCCCTTCGAGGAACAGCATCTTGACCGTCTCGGCGGCATAGGCCGGATCGGCGGTCTCGGTATGGCGCAGGCCCGAGCGCATCTGGAGCAATTGCCGCAGCGTGATCGCGCCGCGCGGATCCCCGGGGCGGCGCCAGTTGGGGATCGGCGGGGTATCGTCCAGCCGCAATTTCCCGTCGGCGACCAGCATCCCGATCATCACCGCCGTCACGGTCTTGGCCATCGACCAGCTGACGAAGCGGGTTTCCTCGTCATAGGGCTCGGCATAGCGTTCGGCGACGGTCTGCCCGTCATGCATCACGATCACCGCGCGGGTCTCGCCCATTTCGGGCAGGGTGAAGAGCGTGTCGATCCGCCGGGCAAGCTCGTCGCGCGGGGCGCCGGGGTTCGCCGCGATCCCCTGCAGTGCGGCGGCGCTGGGGGCGGAGGGCGCCTCGCCGGCCTTGTCGCCGCCGCAGGCAGCAAGCGCTGGCAGCAGGGCAAGCGACAGGATAGAGAGGCGCAGGCGCAGCATGACGCCCGCTTCATCCGGCAGTTGGGGAACGATGGCAACCGCAAAGAAACCGCCGCGAAACAACCCCGCGCTGCGGGCGCGGCGCTGGCCGAAAGTGGTGCTGGTGCTCGGTGTGATCGCGGCGCTGACCGCGTGGTATTTCCGCGGCACGGTGATGGCGCAGGCCGTCGCCGGGACATCCTACGGTGCGCGGGTCGCCTGCTCCTGCCGCTTCATCGGCGGGCGCGACCTCAAGGATTGCGAGAAGGATTTCGAACCCGGCATGGGCCTCGTCTCGCTTTCGGAGGACGAGGGTGCGAAGAGCGTCACTGCCAGCGTCCCGCTGCTTGCCAGCCAGACCGCGACCTTCAGGGAAGGCTATGGCTGTGTGCTGGAGAAGTGGAACCGATAGGTTTCAGGCCGCGGCTTCGGTCGAATCGATCCAGCCGCCGCCGACCACCCGATCGCCCGCATAGATCACCGCCGCCTGCCCCGGCGCGACCCCGAATTCGGGCGCGGCGAAGCGGAGCGTGGCCGCGGCCCCGCCCCCGAGCGGGCCTTCGAGCGTCACCGGCACCGGCTTCGCGAGCGAGCGGACCTTCGCGGTCAGCGGGGCGCCAAAATCGTGAGGCGCAAGCGGCCCGATCCGGTTGGTGTCGGTCAGATGCGCGGCGCCGACCGCGAGCATCTTCTTCGGCCCGACCAGCACCCGGGCTTCCGCTGCGTCGATCCCGATCACGTAGAGCGGTTCCGGCTGTCCGCCGATCTCGAGCCCGCGGCGCTGCCCGACGGTGAAATGGATCACCCCCGCATGGCTGCCCAGCACTTCGCCCGATGCGGCATGAACGATTTCGCCTGCCCTCGCGCCTTCGGGCCGGATCGAGCGGACGATCTTCGCATAGTCGCCATCGGGCACGAAGCAGATGTCCTGGCTGTCGGGCTTTTCGGCCACCCGCAGCCCGGCCTGCGCCGCGAGTTCGCGCACTTGCGGCTTGGGCAGGCCACCGAGTGGGAAGCGCAGAAAGTCGAGCTGCGTCTCGGTGGTCCCATAAAGGAAGTAGGACTGGTCGCGCGCCGGATCGAGCGCCCGGTGAAGCTGCGGCCCGGTCGTGGTGGCCACACGGCGGACATAATGCCCGGTCGCGAGGCAATCCGCGCCCAGTTCGCGCGCCATCCGCAGCAGATCGGTGAACTTCGGCCCCATGTTGCAGCTGATGCAGGGTACCGGGGTGCGCCCGGCGAGATACTGGTCGGCGAACTGCTCGACCACTTCCTCGCGGAACGCGCTTTCATGGTCGAACACATAATGGGCTATTCCCAGCCGATCGGCGACCGCGCGCGCATCGCGGATGTCGTCGCCGGCGCAGCACGCGCCCTTGCGCCCGGTCGCCGCGCCGTAATCGTAGAGCTGCAGCGTGATCCCGATCGTTTCCGCCCCGCTCGCTGCCGCCAGCGCCGCGACTACCGAGGAATCGACCCCGCCCGACATCGCCACGACAATGCGGCTCCCCGCCGCGGGACGGGGCAGATCGAACAGCTCGGCGGGCCGGATCGCGGAATCGAGGCCAGAAACAAGAGGTGCGGACATGCGCGGCCCATACACTTCGAGCGCTCGCAGGGCAAAGCGGCGCGTTAACCGCCGGTTCGTCAACCCTAACGTTCGGTAAACCACAGTTTTACCCGATCTTGACTTGCGTCTGCCTAAAAGGCCCGATGTACGAAACGAACATCGTCCAGTCCGACACGGGAATCAGCGCGCGGGAAGCCGCGAAAGACGCGGAAGGCCTGCGTCCGCTAAGCTGGGACGAGCTGGTTGCCCGGCTCGGCGCGGCCCGCGATTTCCGGCGCGTCACGGGCGGTCGGCTGCTTGCGGGCGGGGCCAGTTTCAATCTCGCTTCGGCGCGCCATCTGGCGGGCCTGGGAGATGGCAAACCGGGCATTAACCCATTTGCTTTAGCCAATGGAAAAATCGTTGGTGGCATGGATTTCCCCACGGCGGGGGATGACATCCCGGGCGATCGAGGAAGAGAATGATCGAGAATCAGAAAATCCGTCCCGCACAGGTCATCGGCCCGCTTGGCGAGCCGTTGTCGGTCGCGGAGTTGCCGCCGCCGGACACCAAACGGTGGGTCGTCCGCCGCAAGGCGGAGGTCGTCGCGGCGGTCAATGGCGGGTTGCTGACGATCGACGAAGTGCTCGAGCGCTATGGCCTGACCCTGGAAGAGTTCGCGTCGTGGCAGCGGGCGGTCGATCGTTCGGGCATGCAGGGCCTGCGGGTGACGCGCATCCAGCATTATCGCGATCTTTACGAACGCCAGCTCAAATACTGATCCAGCAGCGCATGGAATGAGGGAAGGGCCGGGGTCTCGCCGGCCCTTTCTTTTTGGCACCTGAGCATGTTTTTGCCGGTGGTTTCGTCGCTTGCGGGCACCGATCCGTGTACTGTACGTTGTGCCTACCGGAAGCCCGCCTCCCGGTGGGCAACAGGAGAGTTTGACATGACCGGATTCATTATTGCCTTGATCGTCGGCGGCGTTGCTGGCTGGCTTGCAAGCATCCTCATGCGCCGAGACGGTTCGATGGGCGTGCTGATGAACATCATTGTCGGCTGCGTCGGATCGGTGATCGGCAACGCGCTGGCCGGGCCGCTGCTTGGCGTACAGGGAACGGTTCAGGCTTTCTCCGTCACCGGATTGCTGATCGCGATCGCCGGCGCGGTGGTCCTGCTCGCGATCGTAAACCTCGTGCAACGCGGGCGTGTGCGCTAAACGCGCGACGAGATACAATTTATTACATGACCCGGGCGGCCGCGAATCCGCCCGGGTCGAGCATTTCCGGGCAGGAGCCTTGATCGGCCCGGATCCGCCGCCGCAGACCCCCGATTGTCACCATGCCGCCGCGCGGCTATGGGCTGATGCACCTGACCCGGCTTGCGCCGGGTGGTTTACTATCGTAACACACCGGATACGGAGCGTTTCCGGCAGGCAGGTTTCGGGGCAAGTTGGCGACCAGGATGAATTACGAGACGACTGTCGAGACCAAGGCCGGGAGCCATCTGGGCGACGATCCGCTGGGCGAGGTCGCGCGCGAGGAAAAGGCGCGCAAACGCACCAAGCTGATCGTGGCCGCCGCCGTTCTGGTGGCGGTGGTGATCCTGGTTGCTTGGCTCGCCACCCGCGGCGGCAACAGCGATACCACCACCGCAACCCAGGCGCCGACGGTAACCGTGGTTTCGCCGGGCCGTACGACGGTTGAAGGAGCGATCCAGGCGACCGGTACGCTCGCCGCGCGGCGCGAAATGCCGGTCGGCGTCGCCGGCGAGGGCGGGCGCGTGGTTGCGGTGCCGGTCGATGCCGGCCAATGGGTCCGCGCGGGCCAGGTGCTCGCGGTGATCGATCGCTCCGTCCAGGTCCAGCTGAGCGCGAATGCGGCAGCCAATATCGATGCGGCCAAGGCCGACGCCAACATCGCGCAGTCCAATCTCGACCGCGGGCTCAAGCTGGTCGATCGCGGATTCATCTCAAAGGCCGATATCGACCGCCTCACCGCCACCCGCGACGCCGCAGTGGCGCGGGTGAAGATCGCCCAGGCCCAATATGGCGAACGCAGCGCCCGCAACGCGCAGCTCAACATCGTCGCCCCGGCCGCGGGCTACGTGCTCTCCCGCAATGTCGAGCCGGGCCAGGTGGTCAGCGCCGGCTCGACCGCATTGTTCAGCATCGCGAAGGACGGGCAGTTCGAACTGCTTGCCCAGGTCAGCGAGACCGATCTTTCCAAGCTCAGTGTCGGCGCGATCGGCAAGCTTACTCCAGTCGGCAGCGACAAGAGCTTCACCTGCCAGATCTGGCAGCTTTCGCCGGTGATCCAAGAGCAAACCCGCCAGGGCACCGCCCGCTGCGCCCTGAGCTACGCGCCGGAATTGCGCGCGGGCGGGTTCGCCAGCGCGACGATCGCCAGCGGCGCGGTCTCGGCGCCGATGCTGCCCGAGTCCGCGATCCTGAACGACGAACAGGGCAGCTACGTCTATGTCGTGGGCAAGGGCAACAAGGTCGAGCGCCGCCCGGTGAAGACCGGGCTTATCACCGAGAACGGAATCGCCGTGATCGAGGGTCTCGAAGGCACCGAGCAGGTCGTTCGCCGGGCCGGCGGCTTCCTGAATCCGGGCGACGAGGTCAAGCCGCGCCTCGTCAAGAACTGAGACCGGCTTCTCCGTGAACCTCCGCAATCTTTCAGCCTGGTCGATCCGCAACCCGATCGTTCCGATCGTGTTGTTCATCGGCCTGCTCCTCGCGGGCGTGGTCGCGTTCAACCGGTTGGATGTGAACAACAATCCGGACATCGATTTTCCGGCGGTGACGGTGTTCGTGTCGCAGCCGGGCGCCGCGCCGACCGAGATCGAGACCCAAATCACCCAGAAGGTCGAGGCCGCGGTGCGCTCGATCAACGGGGTCGACGAGATCCAATCAACTGCTTCGGAAGGCTCGAGCCAGACCACGGTCCAGTTCACCATCGGCATCGACGTCAACGACGCAGTCAACGAGGTCAAGAACGCGGTCGATCAGATCCGCAGCGACCTTCCTGACGGGATTCTCGAACCGCAGGTTTCCAAGATCGAAGTCGGCGGCAGCGGGCCGATCGGCTATTATGCGGTCGAAGCCGAAGACATGACGATGGAACAGCTTAGCTGGTTCGTCGACGATACGATCGCGCGCAAGCTGCTCGGGATCGAAGGCATGGCCACGGTCAGTCGCTCGGGCGGGGTGGACCGCGAAATCCGCGTGGTCCTCGACCCAGCGCGAATGCAATCCTTCGGAGTCACCGCCAGCCAGGTCAACGTCGCGGTGCGCGCGGTCAATACCGACGCCGCTGGCGGCCGGGCCGAGATCGCCGGTTCGCGCCAGTCGGTTCGCGTGCTCGGGAACGCGGCCGATGCCTATCGGCTGGGCGAGACCCGGATCAACCTCGCCGGAGGGCGCTCGATCAAGCTGACCGACATTGCCAATGTCTACGACGGCTATTCGGAACAGACCTCGATAGCCAAGATCAGGAAGAAGCAGGTCGTCACCTTCTTCATCGAACGGGCCAAGGGCGCTTCCGACGTTACCGTTTACGACGAGGCGATGAAGGGCATCGCGGAGCTGCAGAAGCAGAACGCCGGTATCCACATTACCCAGCTCTACACCTCGGTCGATTACACCAAGGAACAGTACAAGACCTCGATGGAATCGATGATCGAAGGCGCGGTGCTGGCGATCGTGGTGGTGTTCCTGTTCCTGCGCGACTGGCGCGCGACCTTTATCAGCGCGGTCGCGATCCCGCTGTCGGCGATCCCGACCTTCTGGTTCATGGGTCTGATGGGCTTCACGCTGAACCAGCTCTCGCTGCTCGCGCTTAGCCTGGTCGCGGGCGTATTGGTCGATGATGCGATCGTCGAGATCGAGAACATCGTCAGACATATGCGCATGGGCAAGAGCGCCTATCAGGCGTCGATCGACGCGGCCGACGAAATCGGCCTCGCGGTGGTCGCGACGACCTTCTCGATCGTCGCGGTGTTCCTGCCGGTCGGCCTGATGCCGGGCATCTCGGGCCAGTTCTTCAAGAATTTCGGCCTCACGGTCGTAGCCGCGGTGCTGATGAGCCTTGCGGTCGCGCGCCTGATCACGCCGATGATCGCCGCCTATTTCCTCAAGGCTCACGGCCATCAGGAACACGGCGCGGGCAGACTGATGGACGGGTACATGAAGGTCCTGTCGTGGACCCTGGACCAGACCGGCTCGCGGGCCTATCGCGCGCGGCTCGAACCCGCGCCGTTCCAGTGGCCGTTCGGTGTGATCGAAGCGATCATCTGGGTTGTCGGGGCAGGCGCGGTCGTGCTGGCCTGGCGCCTGACGGGCAAGCTGTTGTCGGAAGACCTGGCGTCCAGTTGGACCGGGATCGGCCTCAAGCTTCTGGCGGCGATAGCCGCTGCGGTCGTGATCCGGATTGTCGTGCCGATCGTGACGGCCGCGATCGGCGGTGCCTTCGTGCGCTGGCATGCATTCTTCATGGGCCGGGTGCGCGCGCGCACGCGCGACCATCGCTTCTGGATGTTCTGCATCGGCGCCTGCGCGCTCGCGGCGACCATCGGGCTTGGCATGAACATGCCGCAGCAGTTCCAGCCGCTGTCCAATTCGGACACCAGCCGTGCCAATATCGAAATGGTCCCGGGCACCACGATCGAACAGACCGAGGAAGTTGCCGACCGGGTTACCGCGATCCTCGAACAGCAGCCCGAAGTCCGGCTGGTGATGGAGCGGGTGAGCGAGGGCAGCGCGACCATGTTCATCATGCTCAAGAAGGATCGCGCGACCAAGAGCTACGACTTCGAACGACGCATGTCGAAGGAGTTCCAGGAGATTCCGGACGCGCGGGTGACCTTCCAGAGCCAGGGCGGCGGTGGCGGGGGGACCGGGCGCGACATTTCGGTGATGCTGTCGGGCTCCGATCCGAAGCAGCTGCAGCACGCGGCGCAGACGCTGGTTGACCAGATGAAGACCGTCAAAGGCCTGGTCGCGCCGCGCATCGCGGCGGACCTTCAGCGGCCCGAGCTGGTGATCGTGCCGCGGCTCGATCTTGCAGCGCAACTCGGCGTGACCACTTCGGCGTTGAGCCAGGCGATCCGCATCGCGACGATCGGCGAGATCGACCAGAGCGCGGCCAAGTTCTCGCTGTCCGACCGACAGGTGCCGATCCGCGTGGTCCTGCCGAAGGATTCTCGGCGCGACATCGCGACGATCGAGAACCTTCCGGTCCCGACCTCGACCGGATCGGTGCCGCTCAAGCGGGTCGCCGAAATCCGTTTCGGCGCCGGCCCGACCCAGATCCAGCGCTTCAACCAGTCCCGCCGCGTGTTCGTCGGCGGCGATCTCGACGAAGGTGCGCTCAAGGGTCCGGTGATGAACCAGATCAACGCGCTGCCGATCATGAAGAACCTCCCTGCCGGCGTGTCCAACGCACCGGTGGGCGATGAGAAATGGCAGGCCGAACTGATTCAGAACTTCATCATCGCAGTGGTCAGCGGCGTGCTGCTCGTGTTCGGTGTGCTGGTGCTGCTCTATCGCCGCTTCGTCTCGCCGCTGGTCAACATGACCTCGCTGCTCCTGGCGCCGCTCGGCGGGCTGATTGCGCTTGCCCTGGTCGGGCTGGTCACCACCGGCCATCCCGATCCGATCTCGATCTCGGTCTATATCGGCATATTGATGCTGCTCGGCATCGTCGCGAAGAACTCGATCCTGCTGATCGACTTCGCGATCGAGGAGATGGAGCGCGGCGAAGACAAGCACGATGCGATCATGGAAGCCGGGCACAAACGCGCCCAGCCGATCGTTATGACCACCATGGCGATGGTTGCAGGCATGGTTCCGACCGCATTGTCCCTTTCGGGCGATGCGGCCTGGCGCGCCCCGATGGGCACCACGGTGATCGGCGGACTTGCTCTGTCGACGCTGCTGACGCTGCTGATCGTCCCGGCCGGCTTCAGCCTGGCCGATGGGCTGGAAAAGCGCGTCGGGCCGTGGCTGCGCAAGAACCTGCTGACATATCGCCCCGGTGACGCGAAGCGCGAGCTTCCCCGGCCGGAGGCCTTCCCCGCCGAATGAGCGGGACGCGCGCGAAGGCGACCACGCATACAGGGGCCTCTCCGGAACAGCCCGCCACCATCCCTGCCCTGTCCGGGCTGAGTCCGCTTCCACCTGTTGGGGGAGCCGACCGGGCGCGCACCATGCGGATCTTCGCGACGCTGTTGCTGGTTGCGATGGCCGGGCTGTTCGTGGCCGCACGGCATTTCAACGGCATCCACCCGGCCTGGGGCTATGTGCTCGCCTTTGCCGAAGCGGCGATGGTCGGCGGGCTGGCCGACTGGTTCGCGGTCACCGCACTATTCCGCCGTCCGCTCGGCCTGCCCATCCCGCATACGGCGATAATCCCCGAGAAGAAGGACCGCATCGCCGATACGATGGCGGCATTCCTGCAGGCCAATTTCCTCACCCCGGCGGTGGTCGCCCGGCGGATGAAGGGGATGAACCTCGCGCTGGCGGCGGGTAATTTCCTCGCCGAGCCGAGCGGCGGAGGCCAGTCGCGGATTCGCGCCGGGGCGAGCGAATTGTTGGCGGAGATTCTCGAATCGCTCGATCCAGAACGGCTCGGCAGCCAGGTGCGCGCCGGCCTCAAGACGCAGCTCGACAGGCTCGAGATTTCACCGTTGCTCGGCCGGATGCTCGATGCGGCAATCGCGGACAAGCGGCATCTGCCGCTGGTGGAAGGCGCGCTGCGCTGGGCCGGGATCACGCTCGAGGCGAACGAGGATCTGGTGCGCGAAATGATCCACAGCCGTGCCAATGCGCTGCTGCGGCTGACCGGGTTCGACGAGCGGCTGGCCAACTCGGTGCTCGACGGGCTCTACAAGCTGATCGCCGAATGCATCGTCGATCCGGAGCATCCGCTGCGCCAAAAGCTGGAGGAAGGTCTCCATAATCTCGCCCGCGATCTTTCCAGCGATCCGGAGATGCGGGCCAAGGTCGAAGGCATCAAGCGCGAGTTGACCGACAATCCGGCGATCGGCGACTGGTGGCAGGGCGTATGGGAACGGCTGAGGCAATCGCTGATCGAAACTGCCCGCAATCCCGATGCGGCGCTCGCGGGCCAGCTTGGCGGCGCATTGTCGGAACTGGGCAAGGCCTTGCGCGACGATCCCGCGCTGCAGCGACAGGTCAACCGCTTCGCCCGCCGGATCGCGGTCGGGGTCGCGACCCGCTACGGCTCGCAGATCGTCCAGCTGGTATCGGAGACGGTCAAGCGCTGGGACGCGAAGACCGTCACCGACCGGCTCGAGAA
Organism: Candidatus Andeanibacterium colombiense; assembly: GCA_029202985.1. Taxonomy (GTDB): domain Bacteria; phylum Pseudomonadota; class Alphaproteobacteria; order Sphingomonadales; family Sphingomonadaceae; genus Andeanibacterium; species Andeanibacterium colombiense. The sequence continues at coordinate 2,237,903 of CP119316.1, forward strand.
CGCCGTCGGCCGCGACCTTCAGTTCATCCGCGTCAACGGTACGCTGGTCGGCGGGCTGGTTGGGCTCATCATCCATTTCGTCGAGAGCCTGTGAGCGCTCCGCCCGATCCGGTTCTGAAGACGGGGCGACTCGACCTGAGCCGCCCGACGGCGGCCGATCTGAAGCCGCTGTTCGCGATCGCCAATGCCCCCGAAACGGCGCGCCATCTCGGCGCCCACCGCGGCTTCCCAGATCATTTCGAACGCTTCTGCCGCAACGCCGGCAGCTGGCTGCTCTACGGCTACGGCGCCTTTATCCTCCGCCGAAGCGGCGAGCTTGCGCCGATCGGCAATTGCGGGATTTTCCGTACCTTTCGCGGGCTGGGCGAAGACTTCGACGGCATGCCCGAAGCCGGCTGGATCCTGCGCGCCGACTGCACCGGCCAAGGGCTGGCGGAAGAGGCGATGCGCGCGGCGCTTGCCTGGTTCGAGACGAGCCACGGGGCTCAACGCATCGTGTGCATGACCGCGCCGGACAATGAAGCCTCTCTCCGCCTCGCGGCCAAGCTCGGCTTCAGCGCGAAGCGTGCCTGCCCGGCGGCGAGCCGGTCGTGCTGCTCGAACGGCTGCCGTGAGCCGGGATCAGGTTCCGCCGAAGGGCGGCATCAGCGCGAAAGGCGAAACCATCCAGTAGCTCGCCATCGGCTTGCCGTCCTTGTCCGTTGCGGGGAGGAACTGGCCCTTGTCCATGATCGCCTTGCAGATCGCATCGTTGGTCTTTTTTTCGAGGCTCGCCCAATGGATCACGCAGGCGGTCGGCTTGCCCTCGGCACTGACCATCACGCGAAGCTGGTTCGCCGCACCGCCGAGCTTGCCGAAATCGCCGAAGCCGATCGTGCCGGTCGGCAGCCATTTGTTGGCTTCCGTGGAAGGTTGCGCCGTCCGGGTCATCGTCTGATGCAGCGCCGGATCTAGGCCCCAGGTCTTGAGCAGATCGTCCGCGCAGGTCTGCAGGCTCGCGATCGGGGCCTTGAGCCCGCCGGTCTCGATGGTGACCGGATCGATCACGCCGCCGGTGATCTGGATCGCGCTGACGCCTTTGGCGAATTCCTGCTCTTTCGCCCGGTCATAAGGCGGGAACACCGGTCCGGCCGGGGGCGGACCGAGCGGAACCATGAAGATCTCGCCGAGGTTGAGATATTGCTGCTTGTCGGCGGTTTCGGAGCGCCAGAACGGGCCCTTGCGCTCGCCGCCGGACGGCGTCAGCGTATATTCCAGCGCGTTGGATCCGCGATACATCTTGATCCCGTTGCCGATCAGGATCGTGCGAACCGCGGCGCCAGGCTGGATCCGCTCCATCGCCAGCGACAGGGTATCGGTCCCATCGCTGAAATTGCGTGCAAGGCGGCAGTAATCGTCGCCATATTCGGCCGCCCACGGACCCGCCGGCTTGTAGACGCGCTCGGCAGCGCTGGCCGGTTGCACCGCACCAAGCAGTACGACGCACGAAGTCGCCGCCATCAGGACTCTCTTCATCTAACTCTCCCCATCCTTTTTCCGGACTTTATCAACGAAAGCACCGGGATCAACACTGGAAAGTGTCGCGGGATGTCGCAGGTTCCTGCCTGCCGGGAAATCAGAGCTTGGCAACCAGCTCCGGGACCGCTTCGAACAGATCGGCGACCAGCCCGTAGTCGGCAACCGAGAAGATCGGCGCATCGGGATCCTTGTTGATCGCGACGATCACCTTCGAGTCCTTCATCCCCGCGAGATGCTGGATCGCACCAGAAATTCCGACCGCGATATAGAGTTCGGGCGCCACGATCTTGCCGGTCTGGCCAACCTGGTAGTCGTTTGGGACATAGCCCGCATCGACCGCCGCGCGGCTTGCGCCCAGCGCGGCGCCGAGCTTGTCGGCCAGCGGGGTCAGCACCGCCTGGAAGGTCGCGCCGTCTTTCAGCGCCCGCCCGCCGGAGACGATTACCTTTGCGCTGGTCAGCTCGGGCCGGTCGGACTTGGCGGTTTCGGCGCCAGTGAAACTCGACAGGCCGGTATCGCCGGGGCCGGAGACCGCTTCGACCGCAGCCGCGCCGCCGGAGGTCGCGGCACGCTCGAAGGCGGTGCCGCGCACGGTGATCACCAGCTTTGCATCGCCGCTCTCGACCGTGGCGATCGCATTGCCGGCATAGATCGGGCGAGTGAAAGTCTTGGGTCCTTCGACGGAGAGGATGTCCGACACCTGCGACACATCGAGCAGCGCGGCGACGCGCGGGGCGATGTTCTTGCCGGTGGTCGTTGCGGGCGCGACGAACGCCTCGAAGCCCTCCATCAGTCCGGCGACCAGCGGCGCGATATTTTCGGCGAGGAAGTTCGCATAGGCGGGATCGTCGGCCTTGAGCACTTTGGACACACCCGCGACCTGCGCCGCCGCATCTGCGACCGCGCCGCAGTCGCGTCCCGCGACCAGCACGGTCACATCGCCGAGCTTTCCAGCGGCGGTAACGGTCGCGAGGGTCGCGTCCTTGAGGACCGCGTTGTCATGCTCGGCCAGGACCAGAACGCTCATCGCACGACTCCCAATTCCTTGATCTTCGCGGCCAGCTCATCGACCGAGCCCAGCTTGATTCCCGCCTTGCGCACCGGCGGTTCGGCGACCTTCAACGTCTTGAGCCGCGGTTCGGTGTCGACGCCGTAATCGGCCGGCGTCTTGACCGCGAGCGGCTTGGACTTGGCCTTCATGATGTTCGGCAGCGAGGCATAGCGCGGCTCGTTCAGGCGCAAATCGGTGGTGACTACCGCCGGCAAGGTGAGACTCACCGTCTCGTGCCCGCCATCGACCTCGCGGGTGACGCTGACGGTGTCGCCCCGCAGTTCGACCTTCGAAGCGAAGGTCCCCTGCGGCCGCCCCCACAGCGCGGCGAGCATCTGGCCGGTCTGGTTCGAATCATCGTCGATCGCCTGCTTGCCGAGCACCACCAGCCCCGGCTGTTCCTCGTCCGCGATCGCCTTGAGAATCTTGGCCACCGCGAGTGGCTCCACCGCATCGTCGGTTTCGACCAGGATCGCCCGGTCGGCACCCATCGCCAAAGCTGTGCGCAGCGTCTCCTGCGCTTTGGCCGGCCCGATCGACACCGCGATGATTTCTTCGACCCCGCCCTTTTCCTTGAGCCGGATCGCTTCTTCGACCGCGATCTCGTCGAACGGGTTCATGCTCATCTTGACGTTGGCGAGATCGACCCCGGAACCGTCGGCCTTGACCCGCGGCTTCACATTGTAATCGATCACCCGCTTCACGGGGACGAGGATCTTCATAACCGCTCTCCTGCCGGCCGTCTTAGGCCGCCTGTTTCACTTCCGCGACGATCTTCTTCGCGGCATCGCCGAGGTCGTTGGCCGAGACGATCGGGAGGCCCGAATTGGCGAGGATCGCCTTGCCTTCCTCGACATTGGTGCCTTCGAGGCGGACGACCAGCGGCACGCCCAGATCGACTTCCCTGGCCGCGGCGACGATGCCTTCGGCGATCGTGTCGCAGCGCATGATCCCGCCGAAGATGTTGACGAGGATGCCCTTCACCGCCGGATCACTGAGGATGATCTTGAACGCCGCGGTGACCTTCTCCTTTGAAGCGCCGCCGCCGACGTCGAGGAAGTTCGCCGGGAAGGCGCCGTTGAGCTTGATGATGTCCATCGTCGCCATCGCGAGGCCGGCGCCGTTGACCATGCAGCCGATGTTCCCGTCGAGCTTGATATAGGCGAGGTCGTATTTGCTCGCCTCGACCTCCATCGGGTCCTCTTCGCTCTCGTCGCGCAGCGCGGCGTATTCGGGGTGGCGGAACTCCGCGTTCGAATCGAAGCTCATCTTCGCGTCGAGCACCAGCAGATTGCCGCCCTTGTCCTCGACCAGCGGGTTGATCTCGAGCATCGCGCAATCGAGCGCGGTGAAAGCCTCGTAGAGCTGCTTGCTGAGCTTCTGCGCCTGCTTGTTGGTCTCGCCGGTGAGCTTGAGTGCAAAAGCGACCGCACGGCCGTGATGCGGCATGAAGCCCTGCGCAGGGTCGATCGTGATAGTTGTGATCTTCTCGGGCGTGTCGTGCGCGACCGCCTCGATATCCATTCCGCCCTCGGTCGAGACGATCATCGCGACCTGGCCGCTGTTGCGATCGACCAATAGCGAGAGATAATATTCCTTAGCGATGTCAACGCCATCGGTCACGTAGAGGCGGTTGACCTGCTTGCCGTGTTCGCCGGTCTGGATCGTGACCAGCGTGTTGCCGAGCATTTCCTTGGCATTGGCCTCGACTTCCTCGAGGCTCTTGGCGAGCCGCACGCCGCCCTTGGCATCCGGCCCCAGTTCCTTGAACTTGCCCTTGCCGCGCCCGCCCGCGTGAATCTGCGCCTTGACCACATAGAGCGGCCCGGGGAGCTGTTTCGCGCCCGCCACCGCTTCCTCGACGGTCAGCGCCGGATAGCCGGCGGGGACGGCAATGCCGAATTTCGAGAGCAGTTCCTTGGCCTGGTATTCGTGAATATTCATGGGAGAGCGCGCCCTTCGCGAAGGAGTCGGGGGATGCCGGCGGCATAAGCACAGGAAACCCGCCTTGAAAAGGGGCGCGGAGCCCGCCAGGTTGCAGCGCAGCAGATGATCGACCAGCAACGCCTCCAACAGATCGTCCGCGAAGCCGGCCAGATCGCCTTCGGCCAATGGCCCGGCGCGGGCCATGCGCTCAACAGCTGGGAAAAGACCCCCGGTTCGCCGGTGTGCGACGCGGACCTCGCGGTCGACGAGTTCCTCAAGCGCGAACTGGCCGCGCTGCTTCCCGCGGCGGGCTGGCTGTCGGAAGAGACGGTCGATCACCCCGAGCGGCTGGGCAAGGGCCTGTGCTGGCTGGTCGATCCGATCGACGGGACCCGCGATTTCATTCGCGGGCGGCCGGGCTGGTCGGTCTCGGTTGCGCTGGTCAGCGAAGCCCGTCCGCTGATCGGGATGCTGGTCGCGCCCGCGCGCGGCGAGGAATGGTTCGGGATCGCCGGGCAGGGCGCGTGGCGCAATGGCGAGCGGCTCCAGGCCAGCAGACGCCGCGAATTTCCCGGCGCGCGCGTGCCTGCCGACAGCCTGCCGCGCGAAGACCAGGATCTGACGATGGTCGACAAGCCCAATTCGATTGCGCTGCGGATCGCGATGGTCGGCGCCGACGAGGCCGATCTGCTCGCGACCCTGCGCTGGGGTTATGAGTGGGACATCGCCGCGGCGACTCTGATCGCGCGCGAGGCGGGCGCGTCGGTGAGCGACGCCTTCGGCGCGCCGCTCGCCTATAACAAGCCGGATCCGCGCGCATTCGGCCTGCTGGTATCGGCCCCGGCGATCCACCGGGCGGCGATCGAGCGGCTGGCGGAGCGGGCGGCGGTGCTGGTCGGAAAATGAAAAGGGCCGGGAGTTACCCCGGCCCTTCCACGCTTCAGTCCGGCAAACCGCTCAGTTGCGGCGGGCGGCGTTCACGTCGTCCTGCGTTACCGGAGTGATCTTGATCTCGACCCGGCGGTTGCGCGCGCGGCCTTCGTCGGTGGCATTGTCGGCCACCGGATAGCGTTCGCCGTAGCCGATCGTCGCGAGCCGCGCCTTGCTCACCCCGCGCAGCGCGAGATAATCCGCCACCGCATCCGCCCGGCGCTTCGAAAGGTCTTCGTTATAGGCATCCGATCCGGTCGAATCGGTGTGGCCCATCACATCGACCAGGCTGTCCGGATATTGCACCAGGCTGTTCGCGATCTTGTCGAGCGTCGCCTGGAACGCCGGGCTGATCGTGGTCGAATCGACTCCGAAGGTCACCCCGTCGGGCAGATTGACCAGGATCGCCTGGCCGTCGCCGATCTCGCTGACATCGACGCCGGAACCCGAGGTTTCTTCCTTCAGCTGCTTGATCTGACGGTCCATCTGGTATCCGACCGCGCCGCCCGCGACACCGCCGACGCCGGCGCCGATGATCCGCCCGGTCTTGCCGCCGATCAGCCCGCCGAGCAGATAGCCGGCCAGCGCGCCGCCGCCCGCGCCGATCGCGGTACGCGAAACCTTCTTCTCACCGGTGTTGGGGTCGGTCACGCAGCCACTGGTCGCCATCAGCGCAAGGCCCGCGAAACACGAAATAAGAAGCTTTGAATTCCTCATGAGTGCGATCCTTTTCGCTATGCGCGCCGCGCTTGGGCGCCGTTATGCCAGTGCTGCCCAATGGCGCTTTGCTGGTTTATGAACGATTTGCCCGCCGCCGTGTTCCGCGCGAGTGCTATCCGGGCTTCCCCCGATCCCGTGCAATCTGCTAGCGAACGCGTGTGGCACCTTTCCCGTGGGACAAATTGGCGATCATCGCGGCGTTGATCCTCGTCAACGGCGTCTTCTCGCTGTCCGAGATGGCGATCGTCTCCGCGCGGCCCGCGCAGCTGCGGGTGCTGGCCGAACGCGGCAGCAAGGGCGCAAAGACCGCGCTGGCGCTGGCGGCCGATCCGGGCAAGTTCCTCTCGACCGTGCAGATCGGGATCACTTTGGTCGGGATCATCGCCGGTGCCTATTCGGGTGCGGCGCTGGGCGGCCCGCTCGGCGATCGCTTCGCCGCGCTGGGCGTCCCGGTGCAATATGCCGAGGAAGCGGGGTTCGCCGCGGTGATCGCGCTGACGACCTATTTCAGCCTGGTGGTGGGCGAACTGGTGCCGAAGCAGGCGGGGCTGCGGATCGCGGTGCCGGTCGCACTGGCGATGTCGCGGCCGATGGCGCTGATCGCGAAGATCGCCGCGCCGTTCGTGTGGGTGCTCGATACGTCCTCGGCCACGATCCTGCGCCTGATCGGCGTGCGCCATCGCGGCGAACACGGGCTGACCGCGGAAGAATTGCAGATGGTTTTCGCCGACGCGACCCGTTCGGGCGCGATCGAGGAGGACGAGCGGGCGATCATGGCCGGGATCATGAAGCTCGCGAACCGCCCGGTGCGCGAATTGATGACCCCGCGCACCGAACTCCACTGGATCGACAAGGATGCGGGGGTGGACGAGATCCGCGCCGAGATCGCCGCTTCGCCGCATTCGCTGATGCCGGTCGCCGATGGCTCCCCCGACAAGATCCTCGGCATCGCGAAGGTGCGCGATCTGCTGGCGGCGATGCTGGCGGGCGACACGGTCGATCTCGCCGTGCTCGCGATCAAGCCCGAAGTGATCCCGGACCAGCTCGATTCGATGGATGCGCTGCGGATCCTCCAGCAGTCGGGCGTCGGCATGGCGATGGTGCATGACGAATACGGCCATCTCGAAGGCGTGGTGACCCCGGCCGATCTGCTGATGGCGCTGGTCGGCACCTTCGTCAGCCACCAGGACGAAGGCGATTCGCCGCAGCTGGTCGAACGGGTGGACGGGTCGCTGCTGGTGGCGGGTTCGCTGCCGGCCGACCAGCTGGCCGAGCGGCTCGGGATCGAACTGCCGGAAGACCGCGAATTCGCGACCGCCGCCGGCTATGCGCTGTCGGTGCTCAAGCGCCTGCCGCAGGAAGGTGAGTATTTCGACGCCCAGGGCTGGCGGTTCGAAGTGGTCGATATGGACGGGCTGCGGATCGACAAATTGTTGGTGAGCGAACTCACCAACCACGATTCCGCGAACGAGATCTAGGTTATTTTCCGTGTTCCTGCGCAGGCAGGAACTTCAGGCGCGCAGGGCACCGCCTTCTTTCCTATCGATCGCCTGAAGGCCCCGCTTTGCACGGGGCATCGGTCAGGTGGCGGGCGTCGTCGCTCCGCCGGCACTCGGGATAACCGCCTGCGCTTCACGTCCGTCGCCCTGCGGGGCGGAGACGATCGCGCGGGTGACCGAAGCCTTGTCGACCGTGTTGGTCTGCGGGTCGCCGACGTCGGAGCGGATGCCCGGGTCGGCCGTTCCGGCACGGTCGAGCGCGCTGGTTTCGACACTGGAGCGTGGGGCCGTGCCGCCGAACATCGCATCGAGCGCCTGCTGGCTGGCGGTGCCTTCGGCCGGGCGCGGCGCGCCCGGAGACGGGGGAACCAGGCTGAAATCGGGCGGGACCACCAGTGGCGCCTGGCGCTGCACCGCGAATTCGTCGGGCTGACCGCGGTTGAACAGGCTGCCGCCGGCGCAGCCGGAAAGCATCGCGCCGCCGGCCATCAGCAGGGCTGCGGAAAGGATCGTCTTACGCGGTACTTGGCGCATCACTTGGTCTCCGCGGCTGTGCCGTCCGCCGTAGGGGCGGGGCCGCTTTCTTGGTTGTCACTGTGTAGGGCGGGCTTTTCGCGCAGGAACAGCGCCCGGGCAAGGATTATCACCACGCCGAGGCTGATCGCGGCATCGGCGATGTTGAAGATCAGGAACGGCCGCCATTCACCGAAATGCAGGTCCGCATAATCGATCACGTAGCCATAGAGCGCGCGGTCGCGGATATTGCCGAGCGCGCCCCCCAGCACCAGCGCCAGCGCGGCAATGTCGCCCAGCTTGCGCTCCTTGAGCATCCACACCAGCACCACGATCGCGATGGTCAGCGTCACCGCCACCAGCGCCAAGCGCATTTCGGCCGAATCGGCGGTGAACATGCCGAGCGAAACGCCGAAATTCTTGGTGAAGGTCAGGCGAAAGAACGGCAGCAGCTCGATCTGGCCTTCGGGCCGGGTGCGCAGCGCCAGCGGGCCCATCACCAGTCCTTTCACGAACAGGTCGATCGCCAGCACGATCGCGGCGATCGCAAAGCCCCAAAGGCGATAGGCGCGGCGATTGGTGGCGAGCGTGCTCATACGGGCGTGTCCATGGCGCCGACAACATTGTCGCAGCGTGAACAGAGGTCCCCGTCTTCCACCACTTCGGGCAGGTGACGCCAGCAACGGCCGCATTTGTGCTTGGGGGACTTGGTCACGCCGATCTCGTCACCCGGCACCTGCGTGACCGCAGAGGTGATGAACAGTTCGGAGAAATCGGCCGCGGGCGTGGCTGCCGGGATCGAGACTTCCGCCTCGAGGCCCGAACCGACCACCTTCTCGCGCCGCAGCGGCTCGATCGCCTCGTTGACCCGCTGGCGTACGCCGCGCAGCTGGCCCCACTTGTGCATGTCGGCATGGGCTTCGGGCAGCTCGGGCCATTCGCTCAGATGGACGCTGGCCGAACCGGGATAGCGGCTCTGCCAAACTTCCTCGGCCGTAAACACCAGCACGGGGGCGGCATAGCGGATCAGCGCGTGAAACAGCGTATCCAGCACCGTGCGATAGGCGCGGCGCTTAGGATCCGAAGGCGCGTCGCAATAGAGGCTGTCCTTGCGGATATCGAAGAAGAATGCCGAGAGGTCTTCGTTGCAGAAGTCGGTCAGCGCGCGGGTATAGGCGTTGAAGTCGAAATTGTCGGTCGCGACGCGCAACCCATTGTCGAGATCGCGCAGCAGCGCGAGCATGTACTGCTCGAGCTCGGGCATTTCCTCGACCGGCACCCGCTCGCTCTCGTCGAAGCCTTCGAGCGCGCCGAGCAGGTAGCGGAAGGTGTTGCGGAGCTTGCGGTACTGGTCGGCGACGCCCTTGAGGATCTCGTCGCCGATGCGGTGATCCTCGGTGTAATCGACCGAGAGCGCCCACAGGCGGATGATGTCCGCGCCGTATTGCTCCATCACTTTCAGCGGGCTGACGGTGTTGCCGAGGCTCTTGGACATCTTCATGCCCTTCTGATCCATCGTGAAGCCGTGGGTCAGCACCGCATTATAGGGCGCCCGCCCGCGGGTGGCGCAGCTTTCGAGCAGCGAGGACTGGAACCAGCCGCGATGCTGGTCGCTGCCTTCGAGGTAGAGATCGGCCGGCCACTGCAGATCGGGCCAGCGGCCGCTTTCGAGCGTGAACACATGGGTGCAGCCCGAATCGAACCACACGTCGAGAATGTCGGGGATGCGCTCGTAGTCTTCGAGCTTGTATTTGGGGCCGAGCAGCGCCTGCGCATTGTCCTCGTCCCACGCATCGACGCCCTGCTCGCGCACCGCGGCGATGATCCGGGCGTTGACCTCGGGATCGACCAGATACTGGCCGCTCTTGCGATCGACGAACAAGGTGATCGGCACACCCCAGGCGCGCTGGCGGCTGAGCACCCAATCGGGCCGCCCTTCGACCATCGCCCCGATCCGGTTGCGGCCCTTTTCGGGCACGAAGCGGGTTTCGGCGATCGCGGTCAGCGCGAGATCCCGCAGGGATCCGGTCGGACCCGAAACCGCCTGCGCGATCGCGCCTTCCATCGTTCCGCCCGGCGCCACGGGGAACTCCAGCCGCGCGACCGGGCGGTCCATCGGCACGAACCACTGCGGAGTGCAGCGGTAGATGACTTTGGCCTTCGAGCGCCAGCTATGTGGATAGCTATGTTTATAATCTGTGGACGCCGCGAGCAGACCTCCAGCGGACTTGAGGTCGCTGCAGATCGGTCCGTCCGGCGCGTTGAATTTGGGATTGATCACCGATCCCTGGCCCGGCAGCCACAGCCAGTCGGCGCGGTACTTGCCATCGGCCTCGACCGCGAACTTGGGTTCGATCCCATGCGCCTTGCACAGCTCGAAATCGTCCTCGCCGTGGTCGGGTGCCATATGCACCAGCCCGGTGCCGCTCTCGGTGGTGACGAAGTCGCCGGCAAGGAACGGACGCGGCTCGGCGAAGAACCCGCCAAGGTGGTGCATCGGGTGGCGGGCGACGGTTCCGGCGAGGTCTGAGCCTTTGCCTTCCCACTCCTGGACGAAGATTGGCGATGCTTGGTGAGGGGCGTGATCTGACGAAAGTAGTTTTCCAATCCGTGCTGTCAGGCCGTCAATTAGGGCTTGGTCATTCGCGACCAAAAACTGGTAACCTTCCCACTTTCCGAGAGCGGAATGATCGACAGCATGTTCAGTTTGAACCTCCGAAACCGTGCCCGATACGCGAAGCAGAGCATACTCGACCTCCGGCCCATAAGCCAAAGCCTGATTCACCGGGATCGTCCACGGCGTCGTGGTCCAGATCACCGCATAGGCGCCGACCAGTTCCTTGATCGGCGAGTCGGTGATCTCGAACGCCACGTCGATCTGGGTCGAGACGATATCCTCGTATTCGACTTCCGCCTCGGCCAGCGCGGTCTTTTCGACCGGGCTCCACATCACCGGCTTGGCGCCGCGATAGAGCTGGTCGCTTTCGGCGAACTTCAGAAGCTCCGAAACGATCGTCGCCTCGGCCTGAAAGTCCATCGTCAGGTATGGATTGTCCCAGTCGCCATTGATCCCGAGGCGCTTCAACTGCTCGCGCTGGGTGTTCACCCAGTGCTGCGCATAGGCGCGGCATTCGGCGCGGAATTCCTTCGCCGGAACCTCGTCCTTGTTGAGCTTCTTCTTGCGGTATTCCTCCTCGACCTTCCATTCGATCGGCAGGCCGTGGCAGTCCCAGCCCGGCACATAGGGCGCGTCCTTGCCCAGCAAGGTCTGGGTGCGAACCACCATGTCCTTGAGAATGTGGTTCAGCGCATGGCCGATATGCATGTCGCCATTCGCATAGGGCGGGCCGTCATGCAGGATGAATTTTTCGCGCCCGCGCCGCGCGTCGCGCAGCTGGCGGTAGATATCGTCCTGCTGCCACTGCGCGAGAATTCCGGGCTCCTTCTGCGGGAGTCCGGCCTTCATCGGGAAATCGGTCTTCGGCAGGAAGACGGTGGCTCTGTAGTCGGGCTTTTCGCTCATGGCCTGCGCCGTTAAAGCAAAGCCACCAGCGGATAAACCACCTATTGCTTGGCGCGTCTCGCGGCGAGGGCCTTCTCGGCCTGATCGATCTGGTGGCCGTTGCGGCGGTCGATCGAGGAATGCAGCGCCGGGCCGACGTTCCACAGATCGTCGACCCACAGATAGCCGGTGAAGCTCGACGGAATCTCGCCGATCTGCTCGGGCAGGCTGAGCCCGGTTATCGTTGATCCTTGCGGTCCAGCGACCACGATCCGCGCACCGGCCTTGGCCATCCGCGCACTGGTGCGGTTGGGCCAGCCCCAGATCTCCCACTGGCGGTCGATCGGCACGATCAGCGTGCCGCCCGCGCAGGCGGCAGGGGTGATTCCGGTCCAGCCGTAGAGCACATAGCCGCTATGGCAGTCCTCGGCCGACTGGTCGCTCCAGACCCAGGCTTCGGGATATTGCGCGCGAATTAGCGCGACCTGCGCCGGTGTGCCGTGGAACCCGTCTCCCAGCCCCGCGACATCGCGCCCGGCGGCCTTCAGCGCCGCGATCAGCAATTTCGCGTCGCCCGGCTGGTCCGAGACGAAGTTGAACAGGATCGCATTGGTGGGTAGTGCCCTGGTCACCTGGTCGAGAGTGGGCATCGCGCCCACACCAGTGCCGCGCAGCGGGAAGCTCCTGCCGCCGTCGGCGGTGTAGCCATAGCCGACGTCGAGCTTCTGCAATTCGGCCAGCGTCTTGGCCCGCACCGGGCCCTTGCCCTCGGTGCGGCAATCGAGCTCCGGATCGGGGAAGGCGACGATCCGGCCGTCGGCGGTCGGGCTGACGTCGATCTCCGTCAGGATCGCCGCCATCCGCCGCGCCTGAATCGCCGAAGCGACCGTATCCTCGATATAGGGATGGATCGGCGCCTCGATCTTTGCCGCGGCGCAGCCGCCAGGCGCGACATCGGCCGGATCGAAATAGGGCGCCACCGCGCGGTGCGCGATCTGCCGCACCGACCCGCGCGGAGCGGCGGCGAGCCAGCTCGCGTTGACGAAGGTAAGTGCGAGGAACCCGAGCGCCAGCACCGTGCCGGCTCGCAACAACCAGATTTTCATCCAAGCAACCCCCGCGCCTGTTCGCAATCGCGGGCCATCTGTTCCACGAGATCGTCGAGGCTGGCAAACTTTGCTTCAGGGCGGAGGAAGGAAATCAGCGATACTTCGATTTCGCGGCCGTAAAGATCGCCCGAAAAATCGAAGAAATACGGCTCCAGCAGTTCCAGCGGCGGATCGAACTGCGGACGAATACCTAGGTTGGCGGCGCCGAGCAGCTCCTCGCCCGAATCGAGGATGCGCCCGCGCACCGCATAGATTCCGAATCGCGGCCGCAGATAATTGCCCAGCGCCATGTTGGCGGTGGGGAAGCCGATCGTCCGCCCGCGCTTGTCGCCGTGCTGGACCGACGCGCGGATCGCGAAGGGGCGGGTCAGCAGGCGGGTCGCGGTCTCGCATTCGCCGGCCTTCAGCGCATCGCGGATGCGGCTGGAGGAGACCGGCAGGCCGCCGTCGATTACCGGCGGGACCGCGCGGGCTTCGATCCCGTATTGGGCGCCGAGCGCGACCAGCGTCGCGCGATTGCCGGCGCGGCCCTTGCCGAAGGTGAAATCCTCGCCGGTGACGACGCCCGCGGCCCCGATCCGTTCGGCCAGCAGCTTCGCGACGAAATCCTCGGCGGTGGTCGCGGCCAGCTCGCGGTCGAAATGGAACACCAGCATCGCATCCGCTCCGGCGGCGCTGAACAGCTCTTCCCGCTGGTCGAGGGTGGTCAGGCGGAACGGTGGGACATGCGGCGCGAAATGACGCACCGGGTGCGGATCGAAGGTCGCGACGATCGCCGGGCGGCCTTCGGCCCTCGCCCATTCGACCGCCTCGCCCACCACCGCCTGGTGGCCAAGGTGGAAGCCGTCGAAATTGCCGAGCGCCACCACCGCGCCGCGCAACCGGTCGGGCACGGGCGCGCGATGATCGAGCATCATCGCTCGATCCGCTCCAACGTTACGAAGGCATAGGCCGGCCAGCCGTCCGCCGCCGGGAATTCCTCGCGCGCGACCTCGAGCCAATGCGGCTCCGGCGGCGGCATGAACACGTCGCCATGCGTGTCCTCGTGGATCTCGGTCAGTTCGAAGCGGGTCGCATATTCCTCGAACCACGCGAAGATTTCCGCGCCGCCGATCACCGAAATGTTGCCGCTTCCGGCGATCTCCAGTGCCTGCTCGACCGAATGGGCGACTTCGGCGCCTGCGGCTTGCCAATCGCGGTCGCGAGTCAGCACGATGTGGCGGCGGCCGGGCAGCAGCCCGGGCAGGCTCTCGAAGGTCTTGCGGCCCATGATCATCGGTGTGCCCAGCGTCAGCGCCTTGAAGCGCCGGAGATCGGCCGAGATCTTCCACGGTACGTCGCCGTTGGCGGCGATGGTCCCGTCGCGGGCTCGGGCGACGACGAAAATGACTTCGCGGCTCATCGGATTACTTTCGTGACATGGCCCATCTTACGCCCCTCGCGCGCTTCGGCCTTGCCGTAGAGATGGAGATGGGCGGCAGGATCGGCGAGGATCGCGGCGGGATCGGAACCATCGCCGCCGATCAGATTGGTCATCACGATCCTGCTGCCGGTCACCGCAGTGTCGCCCAGCGGCAGGCCGGCGACCGCACGGATGTGATTTTCGAACTGGCTCGTCTCGGCGCCTTCGATCGTCCAATGGCCCGAATTATGGACCCGCGGGGCCATTTCGTTGAACACCGGGCCGTCCCTGGTCGCGAAGAATTCAAGCGTCAGCACCCCGACATAGTCGAGCGCTTCGGCGACCTGCGCCGCCAGCCTGCGGGCTTCGGGCACCTGCGCCGCGATGAAATCGGATGCCGGCAGGCGCGAGGTCGCGAGGATGCCGCTTGCGTGGACGTTCTCGGCGCTGTCCCAGAAACGCAACTCGCCATCGGCGCCGCGGACCAGGATCACCGAGAACTCGCCTTCGAAATGGACCAGCCCTTCATAGATGAAGCCGCCCTGGTGCAGCGTCAGCCCTTCGGCGTCGCGCTCGCTCTCGAAGCGCCACTGGCCCTTGCCGTCATAGCCTTCGCGGCGGGTCTTGAGAATGCCGGGCAAGCCGATCCGCTCGAACGCGTCACGGAGATCGTCTTCTGAATCGACTTCGGCGAAAGGCGCGGGCGTGCCGCCGAGATCCTCGACGAAGCGTTTTTCGGAAAGCCGGTCTTGCGCCACTTCCAGCGCGCGCGGATGCGGCGCGAGCTTGAGCTCGATCGCCGCGAGCGGGGCGACCGGCACGTTCTCGAATTCCCAGGTGATCGCGTCGCAGCCGCGCGCGAAGCGGGTAAGCCGGTCCGAATCGTACCAGCCGGCGCAGGTCGAGGCTTCGCTCACCTCGGCCGCGACGCTGTGTTCCTCGGGCGAATAGATGTGGCATTTATAGCCGAGCTGGGCAGCCGCGACCGCCATCATCCGGCCAAGCTGGCCGCCGCCCAAAATGCCGATCGTGCTGCCGGGTCGAAGCATCAGCTTGCGGGGGTGTCCGCCACCGCGGCAGTGTTGGCCGCGCGGAACGCCTTGACCCGTTCGCTCAGTGCCGGATCGGACAGGGCGAGGATCGAGGCGGCGAGGATGCCGGCATTGGTTGCGCCGGCATCGCCGATCGCGAGCGTGCCGACCGGGACCCCGGCGGGCATCTGGACGATCGATAGCAGGCTGTCCTGCCCCGACAGCGCCTTGGACTGTACCGGCACGCCCAGCACCGGCAGATGGGTCAGCGAAGCGACCATGCCCGGCAGATGCGCCGCGCCGCCGGCCCCGGCGATGATCACTTCGAAGCCCTCGCCGGCCGCGCCTTGCGCGAAGTCGAACATCCGCTTCGGCGTGCGGTGCGCCGAAACGATCCGCGCCTCATAGGCGACGCCGAGTTCGTCGAGCACGCTGGCCGCGCGCTGCATGGTCGGCCAGTCGGACTGGCTGCCCATGACGATTGCGATTTTTGCCCCCATGATCCTAGCGATCCTTCAGATAATGCCGTTCGCCCGGCACCATGTCCCCGTCGAAGTCATAGACGATCGGCTGGCCGGTGGGAATTTCGAGCTCGGTGATCGCGTCGTCGGGAATGTTCGAGAGATACTTCACCAAAGCGCGCAGCGAATTGCCGTGCGCGGCGATCAGCACCGTCTCGCCCGCGTTCAGCACCGGCACGATCGCGCTTTCGTAATAGGGCAGCACCCGCGCGATCGTGTCCTTGAGGCTTTCGGTCGAAGGGATCGCGATTCCGGCATAGCGGGCGTCGGCCGCCAGGTCATAAGGCCCGCCCGCCTCCATCGCCGGCGGCGGAATGTCGAAGCTGCGGCGCCAGATCCTGACCTGCTCGTCGCCGTGTTTGGCCGCGGTCTCGGCCTTGTCGAGCCCAGTCAGCCCGCCATAGTGCCGCTCGTTCAGGCGCCAGTCCTTGGTCTCTGGAATCCACAACCGCTGGCAGTTTTCCAGCGCGAGATGGAGCGTGCGGATCGCGCGGGTCTGGAGCGAGGTGAAGGCCGCGGTCGGCAGCAGACCCTTGGCCGCGAGCAGATCGCCGGCGGCGCGCGCTTCGGTTTCGCCCTTCGCGGTCAGGTCGACATCCCACCAGCCGGTGAAACGGTTCTCCAGGTTCCACTGGCTCTGGCCGTGGCGAACTAGGATCAGGCTTGGCAAGGGACTTCGCTCCTCAAGACCTCCGGGAGCGCTGCGCCCTAGACGGTGGGCGGCTTTTTGGGAAGAGCGGCGTGCGAATCGGCCTCCAGCTCCCGCGCTTGGGTTTTGCGGCGCTTGAGGTTCTCGCGCAGCTTGGCGGCGAGCCGTTCCTCGCGGCTAGTCGGGCGGGTCGGTTTCTCCGGGGTTTCGCTCATCGGAAGCCGACCCTGCCGTACCCGGGCAATGCTTGACAAGCCCCCCGCCCGCCGCCAATAGCGCGCCCCTGCCGGAGCGGCCTTTTTCGAAGCTCTCCGGCTGCTGCGGAAATGGTGTGCTGCTGTAGCTCAGTGGTAGAGCGCATCCTTGGTAAGGCTGAGGTCGGGAGTTCAATCCTCCCCAGCAGCACCATTTCCGCCCGGCCCGGCGAATCAACCGACCAGATCGGCCCATTCGGGATGCCGCGCGAACTTCGCCGCGGCGTAGGAGCATTTCGGGTCGATCTTGAAGCCGTGCGCGCGCGCATCCGCGATCAGCGCGTCGAGCAGCACGGCGGCGATCCCGCGCCCGCCGATCTCGGGCGGAACCACCGTGTGTTCGACCACTTTCACATTATCGTGCTTCGACCATTCGAGCCGGCCGATGAAGCGGCTGCCTTCGACATGGGCGTAATAGGTCCCGTGGTCGCCCTCGTCGGTATGGGTAATCGTGACGCCATCCATGATGCGCTGCTCCGTCTTGCTTCGGATTAAGGTGGGGTCCATTGGCCCCGCATGCAATTCCTATCCGACAATGCGGCGCGGGTGCACCCGAAGGTGTGGGCGGCGATGCAGGCAGCCGACGCGCCGGACAAGCCGTATGACAACGACGCACTGTCGCAGCGGCTCGACGCGGTTTTCTCCGAATTGTTCGGGCGCGAGGTCGCGGCCTTGTGGGTTTCGAGCGGCACCGCGGCCAACTCGCTTGCGCTGACGACGATCGTCGAACCGCATGGGGGGGTGATCTGCCACCGCGAGGCACACATCGAGATGGACGAATGCGGCGCGCCCGGTTTCTACACGCACGGGGCGAAGCTGCTGCTGGCGGAAGGCGCGGGCGCGAAGCTCAACCCGGGCGCGGTCGAGGCGGTGCTGAACGGGATCACCCGCGGGGTGCATCAGGTCCCCGCGCAGGCGGTGTCGATCACCCAGGCGAGCGAATACGGGCTGGTCTATCGGCCCGATGAGGTCGAGGCTATCGGCACCCTGGCGAAATCGCGCGGCCTGGGCCTGCATATGGACGGCGCGCGCTTCGCCAATGCGGTCGCTTCGCTCGGCTGCTCGCCGGCCGAAGCCGCGGGCCCGGCCGATGTGCTCAGCTTCGGCTGCACCAAGAACGGCGGAATGGATGCCGACGCGATCGTGCTGTTCGATCCGGCGAAGGCCGATCTGGTCCGCTGGCGGCGCAAGCGCGGCGGACATTTGCAATCGAAGGGCCGTTTCCTCGCTGCGCAAGTGCTGGGGCTGATCGAAGGCGGACTTTGGCTCGAGAACGCGCGTGCGGCCAACGCCGCCGCCGCCGAGATCGCTGGCGGCGCGGGCGCGCGCCTGCTCCATCCGGTCGAGGCTAACGAGATTTTCCTCAAGCTCGATGCGGCTGAGCGCGGCGCCCTTCGCGGGCAGGGTTTCCAGTTCTACGATTGGGACGATGCGGCGGCGCGCATGGTCACCGCCTGGGATACCCCGCAGGACCACGCGATCGCGCTGGGCAAGGCGATCGCCGCTCTATGAATTTGGCGCGGGACGACCATTCGCAGCACAGCCTGCTGCGGCCCGGAGTGGTGATCCCCTTCGTACTGGTCGCGCTGATCTGGGGTTCGACCTGGTTCGCGATCAAGGACGGGATCGGGGCGGTGCCGGTCAGCTGGTCGGTCACCTGGCGCTTCACTCTGGCCGCCGCGGGCATGTTCGCGCTGGCGCTGTGGCGGGGCGAGGGCGTGCGGCTCACCGGGCGCGGGCACCTCGTCGCGCTGATGCTCGGGGTTGCGCAGTTCTGCTGCAACTTCAACCTGGTCTACCGGGCGGAGCAATATCTGACCTCGGGGATCGTGGCCGTGCTGTTCGCGATGCTGATGCTGCCCAATGCATTGTTCGCGTGGATCGTGTTCAGGCAAAAGGCCACGCGCGGCTTCCTTGCCGGCACCGCGATCGCGCTTACGGGGATCGTGCTGCTGCTGATCCACGAGGCGCGGCTGGCTCCGCTCGGCGGCGAGGTCTCGCTGGGCATCGCGATGAGCATCTGTGCGATCTGCGTCGCGTCCTTCGCGAATGTCCTGCAGGCCTCTCCCGCCGCGCGCGCGCAGCCGATGGTGACGATGCTCGCCTGGGCGATGCTGTGGGGTGCCTGCGCCGATTTCGGCTTCGCCTGGGCGACCTCGGGTCCGCCGGTGCTGCCGCTCGACGCGCGTTACCTCGGCGGGGTCGCCTATCTCGCGCTGATCGGTTCGGTGGTGACCTTTCCGCTGTATTTCCAGCTCATCCGTGAACTCGGGCCGGGCCGGGCCGCCTATAACGGCGTGGTGGTCCCGATCATCGCGATGGGCTTTTCGACCGTGCTCGAGGGTTATCGCTGGTCGCTGCTCGCCGGGTCCGGCGCGGTGCTCGCACTGATCGGGCTGGTGGTCGCGATGAGAGCGCGCAGTCCCTCGCGGTAGGTCGGGTAAGCCGGCTGCCAGCCGAGTACCCGTTTGGCCTTGCCATTGGCGACGCGGCGGTTTTCCGAATAGAACGCCCGTGCCTGCGGGCTGAACCCCGCCTGCTCCAGTGATTGGAGCGGTGGCGGGTCCAGGCCGAGCAGGCGGCTGGCCTCTTCGATCACCGCGTTTTGCGAGCAGGGGAAATCGTCGGCGAGATTGTAGGCACCGGCCGGAGCGTCGAGCCCCGCGATCACCCCGCTGGCGATATCCGCGGCATGCACCCGGCTGAACACCTGGTCCGGCAGGTCGATCCGCCGCGCCTTGCCCCCGGCGGCACGGTCGAGCGCGCTGCGGCCGGGGCCGTAGATGCCGGGCAGGCGGAACACCCGCGCGCCGAGCGCGAGCCAGGCTGCGTCGGCTTTGCTGCGGGCGCTGCGCCTGCCGGTGCCGATGGGGGCACTTTCGTCGACCCAGGCCCCGCCGGTGTCGCCATAGACTCCGGTCGAACTGAGGTAGCCGAGCCATTTGCCCCCGAGTGCGCCGCCGTAACGGGCCAGCACCGGGTCGTCTTCGCCGGGCGGGACCGAGGACAGCACATGGCTTGCCCGCGCCAGCGCGGCTTCCGCATCGTCGAAGCCGATGTTCCCCGCGCTGCCCGTCGCGTCGATCTGCCAGCCCGCCGCGCGCAGCCGCGCGGCAATTGTTTGGGCGGTGTAACCAAGTCCGAAGATGAGGAGTTGCTTCATCACCGACGTTCTAACCTCTGGATTCGCCCCGCAAAGGACCTAAAGCGACTGACATGGATATTGCCACCAACCCCGAGATGGCGGATGCCGCCGAAACCCCGCACGCGCCGGTCACGATCAGCCGCGAGGATTACCGCCCGCCCGAATGGCTGGTGCCCGAAGTGACGCTCAACTTCGAACTCGGGCTGGAGAAGACGCGCGTTCACGCCATTCTCGATGTCGCGGCGAATCCGGCGAATCCCGATCCGACGATCAGGCTGAAAGGCGACGGGCTGTCCGCGCTCGAGGTGCTGGTCGATGGCGAGGCGGTCAACGATTGGCGAATGGACGGGCCGGACCTGCTGATCGCACTGACGGGGGAGAAGCACCGGATCGAGCTGGTTACCGCAATCGCCCCCGCGGCGAATACGCAGCTGATGGGGCTCTATGCCTCCAACGGCATGCTTTGCACCCAGTGCGAGGCCGAGGGTTTTCGCCGGATCACCTTCTTTCCCGACCGCCCCGACGTGCTGTCAACCTACCGCGTGCGGATGGCGGGCGACGAGGCGACCTTCCCAGTGTTGCTGTCCAATGGCAATCTCGAGGCTTCGGGCGCGGGTGAGGGCGGAACGCATTGGGCCGAATGGCACGATCCCTGGCCCAAGCCCTGCTATCTCTTCGCGCTGGTCGCCGGCGACCTAGTGGTCAACCGCGATCGCTTCACGACCGCTTCGGGCCGCGAGGTCGATTTGGGCATCTTCGTGCGCGAGGGCGATCTCGAGCGCACCGATCATGCGATGCAATCGCTCAAGCACAGCATGAAGTGGGACGAGCAGGTGTTCGGCCGCGAATACGATCTCGACGTGTTCAACATCGTGGCCGTGTCCGACTTCAATATGGGCGCGATGGAGAACAAGGGGCTCAACGTGTTCAATACACGCTACGTCCTCGCCGACCCCGAGACCGCGACCGATGCGGATTACGACGCGATAGAGGGCGTGATCGCGCATGAATATTTCCATAACTGGTCGGGCAACCGCGTGACCTGCCGCGACTGGTTCCAGCTGAGCCTCAAGGAAGGCTTTACCGTGCTGCGCGACCAGCTGTTCAGCCAGGACATGGGTTCGGAAAGCGTCAAGCGGATCGAGGATGTGCGGATCTTGCGCGCGGCACAGTTCCCGGAGGATTCGGGCCCGCTTGCCCACCCGATCCGGCCGGATTTCTACCAGGAGATTTCGAATTTCTACACCGCCACCGTTTACAACAAGGGCGCCGAAGTCATCCGCATGATGCGAACAATGGCGGGCGCCGAGCGTTTCCGCCAGGGCAGTGACCTCTATTTCGCGCGCCACGATGGCGAGGCGGCGACCTGCGAGGATTTCGTCAAGGCGATGGAAGACGGCGCCGGGCTCGACCTGAGCCAGTTCCGTCGGTGGTATTCGCAGGCGGGTACGCCGAAAGTCGCGGCGCGGCTGGAACATGAAGGTGACATCGCGACGCTGCATCTGAAGCAGGAAGTTCCGCCGACGCCGGGGCAGCCGGCCAAGCAGCCGATGGTGATCCCGCTGCGCGTCGCCTTGTTCGACCGCGCGAGCGGAGCGCACCGCGGCGAGGAACTGGTCCTGCTCACCGAACCCGAGGCGAGCGTCAGCTTCGCCGGTTTCGCCGAAGCCCCAGTCCTCTCGATCAATCGCGGCTTCTCCGCGCCGGTCTCGATCGAGCGCGCGATGAGCAATGGCGATCTGGTATTCCTCGCCGCGAAGGACGACGATCCCTTCGCGCGCTACGAAGCGATGCAGGAGCTTACCGTCGGCCATCTCGTCGCGGCGGTCAGCGGCGGGCTGTCCGATGCCGAACGCTCTGCCGGGCGCGACGCGATCGAATGGGCGCTTGGCGCGGTGATCGAGGATGCCAAGCTCGACGATCTGATGCGCGGCGAGCTGATGCTGCTGCCGAACCAGACCTATCTCTCGGAGCAGCTTCTCGTCTCCGACCCGGCCGTGATCCATGCCGAGCGCGAAGGGCTCAAGACCTGGCTCGGCAAGGTGCTGCGCGAGGAATTGCTCGAGCTGCACGAGCGGACTTCGGCGGTGCCCTACAGCCTCTCCGCCGAAGCGCGCGGCGCGCGCAAGGCGAAGACCCAGGCGCTGACCTATCTCGCCGCGGCGGATCCGGCCAACGCGGCGGTGCTTGCCGCTGCGCAATACCGCAAGGCGGACAATATGACCGACCGCCAGGGCGCGCTGATGGTGCTTACGGGACTCGAGACACCGCTACGCGAGGAATTGCTCGCCGATTTCCATGATCGCTATGCCGGCAACGCGCTGGTGATCGACAAGTGGTTCTCGCTCCAGGCGCAGTCGCTGCACCCCGATGCGCTCGCGCATGTGAAGGCGCTGGTGCGCCATCCCGACTTCACGATGAAGAATCCCAACCGGGTCCGCGCGCTCTATATGGGGATGGCGGTCAACCCGCATGCGTTCCATGCGAAGGATGGCGAGGGCTATAAGATGATCGCGGATTTGATCATCGCGCTCGACCCGGTCAATGCGCAGACCGCGGCGCGCTTTGTGCCGCAACTCGGGCGCTGGCGGCGGATCGAGCCGATGCGCGCGGCGCTGATGCGCGGCGAGCTCGAGCGAATCGCCGCGACGCCGAAGCTTTCGGCCGACACTTTCGAACAGGTGACCAAGAGCCTTGGCTGACGCGGTCGAGGTCATTCGCGCGGCGGCGCTCGATGGAATCCCGCATGGCTTCCTCGGGCGCCGGGGCGGCGTCTCGACCGGGCTGGTTGCCGGGCTCAACGTCGGCTTCGGTGCCGGCGACGATCCGGCGGCGGTCGCGGAGAATCGCCGGCTCGCGGGCGATGCGGTGCTCCCCGGCTTGCCGCTGGTTGCGGTCCACCAGGTCCATTCCGCGATCTGCGTGACGGTCGACGAGCCGTGGGACGATTCCAACCGACCGACCGCCGACGCGCTGGTCACCGCGCGGCCGGGGACGGCGATCGGGATCGTCACGGCCGATTGCGCACCGGTCCTGTTTGCCGAGGCCGGGGCGGGTGTGGTCGGCGCTGCCCACGCCGGCTGGCGCGGGGCGCATGGCGGCGTGGCCGAAGCGACGCTTGCCGCGATGGAAGCGCTCGGTGCCCGGCGCGAGCGGATCGTGGCCGCGATCGGCCCGGCGATCGCACAGGCGAGCTACGAAGTGGCGGAAGATTTTCGCGCAAACTTCGCCCCCGCGGACGAATGCTTCTTCACGCCCGCCGCGCCGGGCCATTTCCAGTTCGATCTGGAAGCCTATGTCGCCGCACGGCTTAAGGGTGCGGGCGTCGGCAAAGTCGAAAAGCTCGGGCTCGACACCTACACTGACGACGCCCGCTTCTACTCCTTCAGGCGCGCGACTCACCTCGGCGAACCCAATTACGGGCGCCAGTTTTCGCTCATCGGACTGCCGCTCTGACGGCATCTGCGAATCACTCGCAAAAGCGCCGAAAAAATGCGCCAAATGCCTGTTGGCATAGGCTTGCCTCTCGTCTATCAGCCCGGCCAAGTCGGGCAGTGGCAGCGGGCATCAGACCCGCGTCGGTGCTTGCGAAGGGGCTTCCTGGACGCGCGACTATCATTCGTTTTCCATGGGCCCGCCGTCCGGCGACCCACAGTCAAGGCAAGGTTGATGGCAGATACGACTGGCACCGCAGATCCGGCTCATCTCGCCGGTTCGGAAGGTGAAGGCGTCCGGCGCCGGGACTTCATCAATATCGCGGCGGTCAGCGCCGCCGGCGTGGGCGGGATTACGCTGCTCTATCCGCTGATCAGCCAGATGGCGCCGTCGAAGGACGTGCTCGCCGAAAGCTCGACCGAGATCGACATCAGCAAGATCCTGCCGGGCCAGGCGATCAAGGCGATCTTCCGCAAGCAGCCGCTGTTCGTCCGCAACCTGACCCAGGTCGAGATTGCCGAGGCCAACAAGGTGGACGTTTCCACGCTGCGCGATCCGCAGACGCTCGATGAGCGGACCAAGCCCGGCAAGGAAAACTGGCTTATTACGATGGGTGTCTGCACCCATCTCGGCTGCGTTCCGCTCGGTGCGGGCGAAGGCGAGATCAAGGGCGAGTTCGGCGGTTATTTCTGCCCGTGCCATGGTTCGGTCTACGACACGGCCGCCCGCATCCGCAAAGGCCCGGCACCGAAGAACCTCGAAGTGCCCGTCTATGAATTCACCTCCGACACCGTCGTGAAGGTCGGCTGAGGCGAAAGAGAGAAACCATGAGCTTTCCCTGGGCTAACCACTACAATCCCACCAATCCGCTGATGAAGTGGGTGGACGAGAAGCTGCCGCTTCCGCGCCTCGTCTACAACGCGATCGGCGCCGGCTATCCGGTTCCGCGCAACCTCAACTATTTCTGGAACTTCGGCGTGCTCGCGGGCTTCTGCCTCGCGCTGCAGATCGTCACCGGCGTGGTGCTGGCGATGCATTACGCGCCGAACTCCACTGTCGCGTTCGGTTCGACCGAGCACATCATGCGCGACGTAAACTGGGGCTGGATGCTGCGTTACGCGCATGCCAACGGCGCCAGCGCGTTCTTCGCGGTGATCTACGTCCACATCTTCCGCGGCTTCTTCTACGGTTCGTACAAGGCCCCGCGCGAGATGGTGTGGCTGCTCGGCGTGGTGATCTTCCTGCTGATGATGGCGACAGGCTTCATGGGCTATGTGCTTCCCTGGGGGCAGATGAGTTTCTGGGGGGCGAAGGTCATCACCGGCCTGTTCGGCGCGATACCGATTGTCGGCGAAGGCCTGCAGCACTGGCTGCTCGGCGGCTTCGCGCCTGACGATGCCGCGCTCAACCGCTTCTTCTCGCTGCACTTCCTGCTGCCTTTCGTGATCGCCGGCGTGGTGATCCTGCACATCTGGGCGCTGCACATCCCGGGTTCGTCGAACCCGACGGGCGTCGAAGTGAAGAGCGAAAGCGACACCGTGCCGTTCCACCCGTATTACACGGCGAAGGATGGCTGGGGCCTCGGCCTGTTCATGATCGTTTACTGCACGGTCGTGTTCTTCATGCCGAACCAGTTCGGCCACCCGGACAATTACATCCCGGCGAACCCGCTCTCGACCCCGGCGCACATCGTGCCCGAATGGTATTTCTGGCCGTTCTACGCGATCCTGCGCGCCTTCACCGCGGACATCTTCTTCATCCCCGCCAAGCTGATGGGCGTGATGGCGATGTTCGGCGCGATCCTGGTGTGGTTCTTCCTCCCCTGGCTCGACAATTCGCCGGTCCGCTCGGGCCATTATCGCCCGATGTTCAAGTGGTTCTTCTGGATCCTCGTGGCGGACATGGGTGTGCTGTTCTATTGCGGCGGCGCCCCTGCGGCCGAGCCCTATGTGATGATCAGCCAGATCGCGACCGCCTATTACTTCCTCCACTTCCTCGTGTTCCTGCCGCTGATCGCGGCGATGGAACGGCCCAAGCCGCTGCCCTTCTCGATCACCGAAGCGGTGCTCGGTGCGGACGACGCGGCGAAGCTGGCGGCGAAGAGCTGAAGAGCGAAGAGAGGGAAACGAACATGATGTACCGCCTCATCGCCCCCGTGATCGGCCTGTTCTTCGCCCTGTCGGTCCTGTGGGCCTTCGGAAACGGCGCGGTAAGCGCGATCACCGAGCCTGCACAGCCGACCGCCGAGAGCGTCTTCCACAAGCATCCCAAGGAACTGTCGCTGCAGAGCGACGGCTGGGCCGGCACTTTCGACCGGGCCCAGGTCCAGCGCGGCTATCAGGTCTACAAGGAAGTCTGCAAGGCGTGCCACTCGCTGAAGTATGTCGCATTCCGTGACCTTCAGCAGCTCGGCTACAGCGAAGCCCAGGTGAAGGCGGAAGCCGCGAGCTGGCAGGTGCCGGGGATCGACCCGAACACCGGTGAGGCGAACATGCGCCCGGGCCTGCCGACCGACTATTTCCCGTCGCCCTTCGCCAACGACACGGCGGCGCGCGCGGCCAACAACAATGCGGTCCCGCCCGATCTCTCGCTGATGACCAAAGCCCGGCACGACGGCCCGGCCTACGTCTATTCGCTGCTGACCGGGTACCAGAACCAGCCGGCGGAGCTGCTCAAGCAGTTCCCCGACTCCAAGACCCCGTCCGGGCTGCACTACAATCCGTACTTCGCGAATCTCAACCTCGCGATGCCGCCGCCGCTGGCGAACGGCACGGTGAGTTTCGCCGATGGTACGCCGAACACGCTGGATGCCGAAGCCAAGGACGTCGCGGCATTCCTCGTGTGGACCGCGGAGCCGAACCTCGAGAAGCGGCACCAGACCGGCTTCTGGTTCATCGGCTTCCTGATCTTCGCGACGGTGCTCGGCTTCCTTGCGTATCGCAACGTCTGGGCCGGCACGAAGCACTGAGGCTTCCGGCATAAGTTCAAGGCGCCCCTCCGTCGATCCGACGCGAGGGGCGTTTTGTTTGGAGGGACCCGATGACTGCAGACGATCTAAAGGCGCTGATTCGTACGGTGCCGGATTTCCCGAAGCAGGGGATCATGTTCCGCGACATCACCACCCTGCTGGCGGACGGCAAGGGCCTGACCGCCGCGGTCGAGATGATCGCCGGACGGGCGAACGCGGTTGGGGCGGGCGCGATCGCCGGGCTCGAGGCGCGCGGGTTCATCTTCGGCGCCGCGGTCTCCTCGCTGCTGATGCTGGGCTTCGTTCCTGTGCGCAAGGCGGGCAAGATCCCGGTCGCGACGATCGGGATCGACTATGCGCTCGAATACGGCAGCGCGCGGCTCGAGATCGACCCGACGCTGATCCAGCCGGGGGAACGCGTGATCATCGTCGACGATCTGATCGCGACCGGCGGCACCGCCCTCGCCGCCGCGACCTTGCTGCGCCGGGCGGGCGCGGTGGTGGACCGGGCGCTGTTCGTGATTGACCTGCCCGATCTCGGCGGCGCGAAGCTGCTCGAAGCCAACGGGATCGCGGTGGAATCGCTGATGGAGTTCGAAGGCGATTGACGCGGGGCGCCTGCCGATGGCAGGGCAACCAGCGCTGCGGGTATAGCATAGTGGTAATGCACTAGCCTTCCAAGCTAGCTAGGCGGGTTCGATTCCCGCTACCCGCTCCAGCTTTCGCAGCAGATAGAGAATGGCGACCGCGGCGGCGGCAAAGCCGGATGCGGCGGCGATGCCCAGGGCCCAGCGCGGGCCGTAATGATCGGCGACCCAGCCGACGATCGGGGAGCCGATCGGGGTGCAGCCGAGCGCGATGCCCAGCCGGATCGCCATCACCCGCCCGCGCATCGCCGGCTCGGTCGACAATTGCATCACAGTATTGGTCGAATTTGTGAAGGTCAGCGCGGCGCTGCCGGTCACTACCAGCGCGGCGGCGAAGGTCCAGTAACCGGGCGCGATCGCGGCGAGTGTGCAGCCGATGCCGAAAAGCCCGGCGCCCACCACCAGCGGACGGAACCCGAAGCGCCGCCGCCCGACCGCGATCAGCGCGCCGCCAAGCGTCCCGACCGCCATCATCGACGAGAGCAGCCCGAAACCGCGCGCGTCGGCGTGGAGCACCTGCACCGCCATCGCGGAAATGAAGATCGGGAAATTGAGCCCGAAGGTGCCGATCAGGAACAGCATCACCAGAATGGTCCGCAGATCGTGCCGCGCCCAGACATAACGGAAGCCTTCGAGGAAACTGCCCCTTGTCCGCGCCGCGCGGGCGACGGGGTACAACTCGTTCGTGCGCAGCAATGCGAGCGAGAGCAGCACCGCGATGAAGGACAGCCCGTTCGCGATGAAGGCCCAGCCGGTCCCGATCGCGGCGATAGACAGCCCGGCCACCGCCGGCCCAACCATCCTGGCGCCGTTGAACGAGGTCGAATTGATCGCCACCGCATTGGGCAGATCGCCGTCGCCGACCAGCGCCGCGACGAAGGTCTGGCGCACCGGCGCGTCGAACGCCGCCGCGGTTCCGGACAGGAACGCGAAAACGTAGACGTGCCACAATTGCACCGCCCCGGTCACCGTCAGTGCCCCGAGCAGCAGCGCGAGCACGCCCATGCTCGCCTGCGTCGCCATCAGCAGCTTGCGCTGATCGAAGTGATCCGCCGCGAAGCCGGTCCACGGCAGGAACAGCAATTGCGGCCCGAATTGCAGCGCCATCACCACGCCGACGGCAGACGCGCTGTGATGGGTTAGCTGGGTCAGCACCAGCCAGTCCTGCGCGACCCGCTGCATCCAGGTGCCGACGTTCGAGACCAGCGCGCCGCCCGCCCACAGGCGGTAATTGCGGCTCTTCAGCGACCGGAAGTAATTGGAAACGAGCAGGTTCACAGGCATTTGCGCAAGGCCATCAGCCGTCCCGTTTTCCAAGCAGCGCGATGATCTCGTCGGTGGTGCCGGTTTCGCCAAGGCGCGGAAACACGTGGCCGATGCTGTGGTGGTGGGCCTCGTCGCTGAGATCGGCGACCGCGTCGATCGCGACGGTCACATTGTAGCCCGACTCATAGGCCTGGCGCGCGGTCGATTCGACGCCGGCCGAGGTGGATACGCCGGTTACCACCACCTGCGTCACGCCGAGCGCAGTAAGCCGCGTGCCGAGGTCGGTGCTCGCGAATACGCCCCACGTGCGCTTGGTCACCCGGATGTCGCCGGGCTGCGCGCCGAGTTCTTCGAGCAGTTCGACGAATTCGGGCGGGAAGTTGCCGGCCCTCCGCTCGGCCTCGATCCGTCCCGGCGCGAGGGCATCGACATTGACCAGCACCACCGGCAGGCCCCGGGCGCGGAAGGCTTCGGCGAGCGCGCGGCTGCGCTCTACCAGCGCGGCAAGGATCGCGGGCGCGACCATCGCGCCGATCCCCTTCTGGAGATCGATCACGATCAGGGCGCTGACCGGGTCGAGCCTGGTCACGGCCATTGCAGGCTCCTAACAGTTGTTCGGGAACTCATTTCGCTGCGCGTTCGACGAGGCGCGACAGCAGCGGGAGCGTCGCCGCGATCTGGGCACGCTCGGCGGGAGAGAGCATCTGCTCGAGGGTGCTGGTGAGCCAATCGTCCCGCAGTGCGCGGGCTTCGAAGAGCCAATCGCGGCATCGCTCCGTTAGCGACAGCAGCGTCTGCCGCCCGTCGGCCGGATCGGGTGCGCCGTGTACCAGACCTGCGGCGTTCAGCGCGGCGACCACGGTGCCCATCGATTGCGGCCGGATACCCGCCGCCCGCGCCAGGCTGGAGGTGGTGGAGGGCCCGTCGGCATCGAGGCGCAGGATCGCATCCATCTGCGACGGCGTAAGGTCGCCGAAATCGGCCTGTTCGCGCAGTCGCCGACGCAGCGCGCGGACGAATGCCCGCAGGCCCTGCGCCAGTTCTGTCGTGGAAACCGGTTCGGTCGAACTCATCAGATGCCGATAAAACTATGAAGGTAATCTGTAAAGTTAAACTTCGCAAATTCGCCTCCTCGCAGTTTCGGTCGGCGGGCCGGGCCAGCGCCGGCGCATGCTTGTCCACGATGTGGGTTCCGCTCCAGGCCTTCCCCGGTTGACGCGGTGCGGCATCGCTCTAACCTCGCATCCGAACCACTCCCTCGTTCCAAGGCTTCCCGGATGATAAGGCTCCCGCTGTTCGATTCCGCGCGCCGGCACGCCGCCATCGCCGCTGTGCTGCTCATCCTCGCGTTGGCGCTCGGGGGCGGCGGGTCACCGAGCCCGGATAGCGAATTGGCGATCGAGCTGCTGGCCGGGGTCGCGGCGCTCGCGTGGCTGTGGCAGCGCGGGGCGATCCGCGTGCCGACCGACGGCAAACTATGGCTGGTCGCGGCTGCGGTGGTGCTGCTGCCGCTCATCCAGCTGATCCCGTTGCCTCCCTCCATCTGGCATGCCTTGCCCGGGCGCGCGACCGAAGTTGCGGCGCTGCGGCTGGTCGGTGCCGAAAACAGCTGGCAGCCGCTCACGACTTCGCTCCCGCGTACGCTGGCAAGCCTGCTCGCGGTGATGCCGCCGGTGATCCTGCTGCTGATGACAGGCGCACTGCGGCCGTCCGAACGGCGCTGGCTTGTCGCCGCGACGGTCGCGATGGTGCTGCTCTCGGCGCTGATCGGCGCGATGCAGCTTGGCGGCGGGGAATCCGGCCCGCGGTTCTACGACCAGAGCCCCCCGAGCCTGGTGCTCGGTTTCCAGGCTAACCGCAATTCGACCGCCGATGTCATGCTGATCGGCCTGCTCGCGCTCGCGGCATTTTGGGCCGGCCGCGACCGGACGCCCAAGCGCCCTCCTTCGCTGGCGGCGAACGCCGGGCTGGCCGGTGCCGCTGCGGCGCTGATCGCGCTCGCCTGCATCCTCACCTCATCGCGCGCCGGCCTGCTGTTGCTGCTCCCCACGCTGGCGGCGGCCTGGGCGCTGGTCGCGGACACCGAGCAGAGACCCTGGCAGCGGTTCCTGCCCGCAATCGCCGCGGCGGGCTTCGTCATGGCGATCGGCGCGCTGCTGCTGGGGCACAATCCTGCGATCGAACGGGTCGCGGCCCGCTTCAGCATGACCGATCCGCCGCGCGAATTGCTGTGGGACCGGACGGTTTACGCGATCGGGCAATATTGGCCGGTCGGATCGGGCATGGGGACCTTCGTCCCATCATACCTTGCCTTCGAGCCGCTGGAGGACCTCGACCCTAGCGTGCCGAATCGCGCGCATAACGATTTCCTCGAGTTGACACTGGAAGCCGGCGTGCTTGGCCTCGCGCTGCTGGCGCTCACGGCGGCACTCGTCGGATGGATGGCATATCGGGCCTGGCGCGATCGCCCGGAGGACCGCGGGCAGGTGGGCTTCGGGTTTGCCGCGCTCGGGATCATCGCGCTGCACTCGCTGGCGGACTATCCGATGCGCTCGATCTCGCTCGCCAGCCTCGCGGCGGTCGCGGCGGGAATGCTGGCGGCCCCGCCGCGGCCCAGGCGCGAGCAGGACCACGTCAAGGCTTGAAGCGCGCGCCCCGAATATGGCTGAAACGGTCGTGTTCGACTTCGTAGAGCGCGATCGTCTCGACCGTGCGGCTATCGCCGGCACGGGTCGGCCAGATCTCGAACTCGGGCCAGTCCTTGAAGGTTTCGAAGGTGGTGCGGCAATGCATCGCGATACGGGTGGGGGTGACCATCACGTCGAGTGGGGTGACGACCTCCGCGATATGGGCCTTCACTTCGCGGTAGAAGGACAGGATGTTCTCGCGCCCGACGATCCGCTTCATTGCGCCGAGTTCGAACACCACGTCCTCCGCGTAGAAATGGCCGAAGCCGTCGAAGTCGTTCGCGTTGAACGCTGCTATATAGCTGCGGAAATCCGCTTCGGTCATGCTCGCGCTTCCACCGCCATGTTGTCGATCAACCGCGTCCCGCCGATCCGCGCCGCGACCAGCAGGCGCATCGGGCGGTCGTCATGCGCTTCGGTCAGCAGCACCAGGCTCGCCGCGTCGGCCAGTGTCGCGTAGTCGATCGAGGCGAAGCCGGCGTCGATCAGATCGACCTCGAGCTTTTCCAACATCGTGACGACTTCGGCTCCCTCTTCGATCGCCTCGATTGCCGCTTTCATTGCACGCGGCAGCGCGGCGGCGGCGGCGCGGTCTTCGGGTGAAAGGTAGCGGTTGCGGCTCGACATCGCGAGGCCGTCCGCCTCGCGCACCGTCTCGACGCCCACGATTTGCGCCGCCGCCGGATGGGTCAGGTCGAGATCGCGGGCCATCCGGCGGATTACCGCGAGCTGCTGCCAATCCTTCTCGCCGAACACGGCGATGTCGGGCTGGACCTGGTTGAACAATTTGGCGACCACCGTTGCCACGCCCGCGAAATGGCCGGGGCGCCAGGTGCCGTCGAGGCCTTCGCTGACGCCCTCGACCGAGATCGAAGTGGCGAAACCTTCGGGATAGACCTCGTCCACCGCCGGCGCCCACAGCAGAGCCGCGCCTTCGGCCTCGAGCAGCGCGATGTCGGTCGCCGGCTGGCGCGGATATTTCGCGAGATCCTCGTTCGGGCCGAACTGGGTCGGATTGACGAAGATCGAGACGACTACATTGGGGGCCAGTTCCGCCGCGCGGCGCACGAGTGCAAGATGCCCTCCGTGCAGCGCGCCCATGGTCGGGACCAGCGCGACCGGGCCGGTTCGGCGGAGCGCGGCGATCGCGTCGCGCAGTTCGGGCAGGGTGGTGACGATTTCCATCAGGGCGTCTTCCAGCGCCCGGCGCCGGAAAGCAAGAGGGCGGAGCCCGGGCCCCGCCCTCTGCGTGGTTTATGGAAAGCCCGAGGCTTTACTGCGCCAGCGGTGCGGCGTCCGCGGCGTTCTCCGGCAGGCCGCCGAGCTGGCCGACCAGTTTGATATAGGCGTCGAGATAGGCGAGCACGATGATCTGGCCGATCGCGGTGTTCTGGTAAGAGCCGCCACCCGCCGCGCCGAGGAACCCGCCGGTGAACACACCGCCGCCGCCGCCCCAGCTGAGGTCCGACTTGCGGCGATAGCCTTCGGCCACGGTCTCTTCGGTGGTGCGGGTGTCCATCAGCGAAAGCGTGACGTTCGCTTCGCCTTTCTTGACCGAGATGCCCCCCGCGATCGCGCCGATCGTGCCGCCGAACAAGCCGCCCAGCGCGCCGCCGACATTGCTGCCGCCCGAATTGGAATTGGCGCTGACGATGTCCGGCTCGATGAAATAGTCGGCCGCCTTGACCTGGCCCTTGCCGAGGTTCGAACCGCTCTGCAGCTCGCCATTGTCGGCCAGCGCGCGCTCCATCGCGCGGCTCTGCATCCCGCCGCCGCGGTTGACCAGGCCGAAGCAGCCCGATTGCTGGACGAACACCTTGATGATCGCCTCGGGGCTGCCGAGGTTATATTCGCGCCACCACTGATTGTCCGGCTCGACGATCGCGATCGTGCCGAGCTTGCGCGGGCAATGCGGGATGTCGGCGGTACCCTGTTCCTGTTCCTTGCGGCCGGACGACTTGCTTTCCTTGGCCATTGCCGGAACCGAAGTTACGGCGAGTACCGCGACGAGCGCGGCGGTAATCGACTTTCGCATTAGAAAAACCCTCCATGGAACTCGCCCCTGGGCGGCTTGTGTTCGCCGCTGCGCCATGGGCCCACTGCTTCCCGGGCGAGATTTTACGCTGTGGCAACCAGACCGACAAGCGCCGATATTCGCCATCACAAATCACG
Organism: Candidatus Andeanibacterium colombiense; assembly: GCA_029202985.1. Classification (GTDB taxonomy): domain Bacteria; phylum Pseudomonadota; class Alphaproteobacteria; order Sphingomonadales; family Sphingomonadaceae; genus Andeanibacterium; species Andeanibacterium colombiense. The sequence goes on from CP119316.1 coordinate 2,270,848, forward strand.
CGACAAGGCCTCCGGCAACAGGACTGTGGGCCGTCGGGCCGGTGCAATTGCGCGGTCACGATTGCTTGGGATAGAACGATTACAACGCAGCGCAGCATCGCGCCGCAGGAATGAGTGAACCGTGTCCCAAAACACCCCCCGCCGCCCGTACCGCATCGTGTTCGCGAACGAAAAGGGCGGCACCGGTAAATCGACCACCGCGGTGCATGTCGCCGTGGCGCTGGCCTATCAGGGCGCGCGGGTCGCCGCGCTCGACCTCGATCCGCGGCAGCGGACGATGTTCCGCTACCTCGAGAACCGGGTCGAAACCGAACGCCGACGCGAGATCACGCTGCCCGGCGCGCGGTTCGGCGTGTTCACCGGCGAAACCGTTGAGGAACTCGACCGGCTGGCGGACGAGCTTGGCGAGGGCTGCGATTTCCTGATCTTCGACACGCCGGGGCGCGACGACACCTTCGCCCGCCACGTCGCGACCGAAGCCGATACGCTGGTGACCCCGCTCAACGACAGCTTCGTCGATTTCGACCTGATCGGGCAAGTCGATGCGGAAACCTTCAAGGTCAAGCGGCTGAGCTTCTATGCCGAGCTGATCTGGGAAGCGCGCAAGAAGCGCGCGATGTCGACGATCAAGGACCAGCGGCGCGAGATGGACTGGGTGGTGGTGCGCAACCGCACCCAGCATATCGAGGCGCGCAACCAGAAGCGCATTGACGATGCATTGACCGAATTGTCGAAGCGCGTGGGCTTTCGCGTCGCGAAGGGCCTTTCGGAGCGCGTGACCTATCGCGAGTTGTTCCCTTCGGGCCTGACGCTGCTCGACAAGGGCCATCTCGGCGAACTCGGCACCAGCCAGGTGGTCGCGCGGCAGGAATTGCGCGGACTGGTCGCCGGCTTGAACCTGCCCCGGATCGATCCGGTGCAGCCGTCGTTCGAGCGCTTCGAGGAGACCGGCGCTTGACGAGGCTACTGTTCCTGGCCGTGGCGATCTCGCTCGGCTGCAAATATTGGCTCGGGAAATGGCCGTGGGATTATCTGCGGCCGGAACCGACCCGGTCGCAGGCGCTGTTCCGCGCGCGCAAGCTGCTGGCCGTGCGCGCCGGCGCCGGGCGCGAGGACATTCTCGACGCACACCGCAAGCTGCTCGCGATCGTCCATCCGGACCGCGGCGGCACCAACTCGCAGGTCCACGAGGCAAATGCCGCGCGCGATCTGCTGCTCGATGAACTTCCGGACGGGAACTGAGTTCTAATCTTATGTCACATATTTTCCATCCCACCGTCCTGCGCGAATACGACATCCGCGGGATTATCGGCGAAACCCTCGGCGTGGAGGATGCCCGCGCGATCGGGCGCGCCTTCGCCACCCTGTTGAAGCGCGCGGGCGGCTCGCGGGTCGCGGTCGGCTATGATGGACGCACCAGCTCGCCGATGCTCGAGCATGCGCTGGTCGAAGGGCTCACCGCGAGCGGCTGCGACGTTGTCCGGATCGGCATGGGCGCGACCCCGATGCTCTATTACGCCGAGGCGTCAGCCGAAGATGTGGATGGCGGCATCCAGATAACCGGCAGCCACAATCCCGCCAATTACAACGGCTTCAAGATGGTCTTTCAGGGCCGACCGTTTTTCGGCGAGGACATCCAGGCGCTGGGCGCGCTGGCGGCCGAGGGCGCGTGGATCGACGGCACCGGCACGGTCGAGCAGCGCGAAGTGCTCGACATCTATGTCGCGCGGCTGATGGAAGGGTTGAACGGGATCGACCCGGCGGGTTTCGCGGACCTCCGCGTCGGTTGGGATGCGGGCAATGGGGCGGCCGGCCCCGCGCTCGAAAAGCTCGCGGAGCTGCTCCCCGGCGAGCACCATCTGCTTTACACGGAAGTCGACGGAAATTTCCCGAACCATCATCCCGATCCCACGGTCGAGACCAATCTGGCCGACCTGAAGGCGCTGGTCGCGGAAAAGCAGCTCGATTTCGGAATAGCTTTCGACGGTGATGGCGACCGGATCGGGGCGATCGACGGGCAGGGCCGGGTGATCTGGGGCGACCAACTGCTGATGATCTATGCCGAAGATCTGCTCAGGATCGTTCCCGGGGCGACGATCATCGCCGATGTGAAGGCCAGCCGGGCGCTGTACGACGGCGTCGCCGCGCATGGCGGCAAGCCGTTGATGTGGAAGACCGGCCACAGCCTGATTAAGTCCAAAATGAAGGAAGTTGGTTCGCCGCTGGCCGGCGAAATGAGCGGGCACATCTTCTTCGCCCACCAGTTCTACGGTTTCGACGACGCGCTCTATGCCGGGGTCCGCCTGCTCGCGGCCTCGGCCCGGCTCGGGCGTTCGGTCACCGAATTGCGCGGTGCGATGCCGGCGCTGGTCAATACGCCGGAACTGCGCTTTCAAGTCGACGAGAGCCGCAAGTTCGCCGCGATCGAGGAAGTGAAGCAGCGCCTGTCCGGCACCGCCGCGGACGTCGATGCAACCGACGGCGTGCGGGTCACCAATGACGACGGCTGGTGGCTGCTACGGGCTTCGAACACCCAGGACGTGCTGGTCGCCCGCGCCGAGAGCGAGAGCGAGGAAGGCCTCGCCCGGCTGGTCGCGCAGATCGACGAGCAATTGGAGCTTTCGGGGCTGGAGCGCGGGGAGCAGGCCGGCCACTGAGGCCTGCCCCGTGCGGCTCAGCCCTCGATCACCCGCGTTGCCGGGTGGTGCTTGTCGAGGTGCTTGCGGATGATCTTCAAATTGCGGCTGTTCGACCGAAACAGGAAATCGAACAGGTCGCCCGCCAGCGGGACGAAGCCGATCGCGGTGTCGAATGCGATATTGCCCGCCATCCGGATCAGTTTCCATTTCGGCAGTCCCAGATTGCGCGCTTCCCAGATCAGGTAGCTCCCCATAAGCGCGGTGAGCACATCGCCGAGCACCGGGACGAGCCCGGCGATCGCGTCGAGCCCGACTTTACGGTGAATCAGCGGGATCGTGACTGCCCGTTCGAGCAGCATTTCCATCGCTTCGATGCGCTGGCGCACCGCAGCGGGATCTGTGCCAAGCGGCAGGTCGATTCCGATCGGTCGCGGCCGGGCCGCTGGTGTGGAGCCTTGGTTCATCCCCCCTATTTGGGGAGCGCAGCCAGCGGCGGCAAGGGATGGAATGCCCATTGGTTGCCGGCGAACCCAGCGGTACCGGCACGGACCAGCGACCAGCGGACCGGCTGGGCGATCGGGATATAGGCGTTGAGCGCGGTCAGATCGGTCTCGGCCTCGGTGAACAGCATCGCGCGCATCGCTGGATCGGCATCGGCGGCCGCCTCCGCGGCAGCGGCATCGGCGTCGGCCGAGCACGGCCCGCGATTGAGCCCGCAATGGAACTGGTTGAGGAACCAGCGGGCATTGGCATAGCGCGCGACCCGATCGACCAGCACGAGATCGGCATCGGCTTCCTTCGATCGGGTCAGCATAATGCCGATCGCCCGCGTCTGCCGTGCGAGTTCGTCGAACAGCAGATCCGCGCCGGGGCCATCGGGCAATGCGATCGTCAAGGTGGGCGCCTTGCCGTCATTGGCCCTGGCCCACGCCGCGACCCGCGCGGTCGCCGCCGCGTGCCGCTGGGCGGGGGTCAGGGCGCTCCAGCGTTCACCGATCGTGCCGGGATCGCCCGGGAGGCCGGGAGCGACGATCCGGGTGGTCGAGACCCAGCCGCCGATCGCGAAGCGGGCGAGCAACGCATCGCGGTCGAGTGCCATCGACAGCGCTTCGCGTCCTTCCGGATCGGCCAGGAAACCATCGGCGCGGCGCACCGCGAGGCCGAACAGGCCTATCGCCGAATCGATCCGCGCGGTCCCGCGCGAGAGCAGCCCGGTATCGATCATCGGCAGCGTCTCGATTCGGCCGCCGAGCACGACATCGGCCTTGCCCTTGTCGAACAGGCCGATCGCTTCCTTGGCGGGCAGGCCGCGGACGCGTACTTCGCGCACATGCTCCTTCCAGTCGGCCGCCAGCGGCAGGCCGCGGTCCTCGGGCGAAATCATCGCGAGCAGCGCGGCGCCATCGGCGCGGGTCAGTTTCATCGGTCCGGTGCCGCGCCCATCATGGGTCAGACCGAGTTCGGGCTGGGCGAGCAGTTGCAGGAAATCGGGCATCGGCCCGTTGAGGCGGATTTCGACCACCCGCCCGGCCATCGCGCGGATATCGGCGATCTGCGCCACGTCGTAGCCGATCGAGGTCCCCTGCAGCCGGCGCACCGCCCGCTTCAGCGCATCGCGCGCGCTTTCGCCGGTCAGCTCGTCGCCATTGGCCCAGTTCCCGTCGCGCAGGCGGAAGATGTAGCTGGTCCCGTCGTCGGTCACGATCCAGCGGTCGGCGAGCGCCGGAATCACCTGGCCCTGCAGGTCGAGGCTGACCAGCCCTTCGGTGGTGGCGGCGCGGACATGCTGGCCGGCCGCGGACAACAGCACGCCGGACTGGAACGGGTCGCCCGGATCGCCGACGATCGCGACTTCGAGCGCGCCCTCGTCGCTCCCGCCGCAGGCACCGGCGAGCAGGGCAAGGCCCAGGGCGATTTGGCACTGCACCAGGAGGCGGAGGAAGCGAGCCATCGGCCCCAGCCGTAGGCGTTGCGGCGGCGGGCTTCAATGCCGCCGGCGAGTTGTCAGATCTTGCGCAGCTTGGACGGTTCGGGAACCTTGAGCGGCGGGCGGACGAAGCGCGGCGTATCGAGATCGCCATTGCCGGTCGGGGCGCGGACCGCCTTGGCGTCGATTTCCTCGATGAAGGCGATGCCGAAGCGGTCGTCCTGCTTCCAGGCGACGGTGCCCTGCACCCAGCCGAGGTTGCGCAATTCGACCTGCACGCGCGATCCGCGCGAAACCCGGACGTTGCCTTCGGCCATCATTCCGCCCGCGGAGAGGTTGCGGACCTTCACCGGATGTTCGATTCCCGCGCCATCCCCTTCGACCTTGACCTTGGCCAGGACGAACAGGCTGTCGCGCGACAATTGGCGTGTGTCGACGTTGCTCATCCGCGTGCTTCTCTACTCCGTAGGAGGATCGCGTAGCAGCCCACTCGCCAACAAAGCGTTAATCGCCCTCCGCCGCGGAATGCGCGGAGGAAACAGGCGAACGCGGCACCGGCCGCGCCCGCTGTCTTAATCGTCGCGCGAGACCTTCTCGCGGCGCTCGTGCGCTTCCTGCGCTTCGACCGTCATCGTCGCGATCGGGCGGGCGATCAGGCGGCGGATGCCGATCGGATCGCCGGTGACTTCGCAATAGCCGTATTCGTCCTTGTCGATCCGGCGCAGCGCCGATTCGATCTTGGCGATCAGCTTGCGCTGGCGGTCGCGCGTGCGCAGTTCGATCCCCCAATCGGTCTCGCTCGAAGCGCGGTCGTTGAGGTCGGGTTCGCGAATCGGGCCGTCCTGCAGGCTCTGCAGCGTGCCCTCGGAAGCCGACAGGATCGACTTCTTCCATTCGACCAGCAGCAGCCGGAAATACTCCAGCTGGCGCGGGTTCATGTAGTCTTCGTCGTCGGAAGGCGTGTACTCGCTTGAAAGCGTGCGCCTCGCCTTGGCAAGGATATCAATATCGTCGGTGGCAACCGAGGCCATGTGGGTACTCCCGCGTCCAATACCCGGGAGCCGGCGAACCCTGCTGCCCCGGATTTTTCCGGTGGACTCCGTCCGGCTTAGGGTTGGCGCGCCTATAGGGTGCGGGCATGCCCGGCACAAGCGTCAATCTCGCGCCGTCTCATGAGGATATGCGGGGTTTCTCAAGCTTTCCGCGCGGCTGTCCCCGGCGTTGCGCACAGCTTTCTCGAGCCGGTGTTAACCAATTATTGACCATACGAGCCGAAGCTCCGGTTCGAAGGCGGCACAGGGCTGCCCGAACTTGGGGGTAACGACAGTGCAAATCGGATTGAACGCTACGGATGGCGACATGCTGGTGGCAAAATGCCTCGCCGCCGCCGCGGGTGGAAACATCAGCGCCTATTTCGATCTCGGCGTGGTCTATTCGGCCGGCGACCACGGAATCGCGGCCGATCTGGTCGAGGCGCATAAATGGTTCAACCTCGCCGCCGTGAATGGCCACGAGGAAGCCGCCCATTGCCGCGCCGACATCTCCGACGAGATGACCGCGCGCGAAATCGCCGAAGCCCAGCGCCGTGCGCGCCAGTGGCTGGCGCTGGGCGAACGCCGCGCCGCCTAAGGTTTGCGGAACGGCGTTCGTTCGCCGAGCAGCGACTGGTCGGCCGCGACGCCCATGCGCTCGCGCTCGAGATAATCGGCCACCGCTTCCCTGAAGCCCGGATCGGCGATCCAGTGCGCCGACCAGGTGCGCACCGGCTCATAGCCGCGGGCCAGTTTGTGACCCCCCTGCGCACCTGCTTCCACCCGCGTGAGCCCGCGCGCGATCGCGTGATCGATCGCCTGGTAATAGCACAGCTCGAAATGCAGAAACGGCTTGTCGAGCAGGCAGCCCCAGTAGCGCCCATAGAGCGCGCTCCCGCCGATGAAATTGAGCGCCCCCGCGATCGGCAGCCCGTCCATAAAAGCGAGCAGCAGCAGCACCCGGTCGCCCAGCCGCTCGCCGAACAGGTCGAAGGCTTCGCGGGTCAGATAGGGCGAGCCCCATTTGCGCGCGCCGGTATCCTGGTAGAACGCCCAGAAGGCGTCCCAGTGTTCGGCCCGGATCTGCGCACCCGACAGCGCCTTAATCTCGACCCCCTCCTGCGCCGCCGCGCGTTCCTTCCGGATATCCTTGCGCTTGCGCGATGACAGCGCGGCGAGGAAATCGTCGAAGCTGGAATAGCCCCGGTTCTCCCAGTGGAACTGGATGTCGCTGCGCGGCAGCCAGCCCGCCGCTTCGAACAGCGGCAACTGATCCGGCTCGATAAAGGTCGCATGGGCGGAGGACAGTTCCTCGCGCTCGCACAAGGTCTCGGCCGCGCGCAGCAGCACCGGCGCGAGTGCCGGATCGCCCAGCAGCCGCGGCCCGGTCGCCGGGGTGAACGGCACCGCGATCTGCAGCTTGGGATAGTAATTCCCGCCGGCCCGGTGCCACGCATCCGCCCAGCCGTGATCGAACACATATTCGCCCTGGCTGTGGTTCTTCAAATAGGCCGGCAGCGCCGCGGTCAGCCGGCCCGCCGCATCGGTCAACACGATCGGCGCCGGGCTCCAGCCGGTGCCAGGGCCGACGCTGAAGCTGTCCTCGAGCGCGGAGAGGAAGGCGTGGCTGGTGAACGGATTGTCATCCCCCGCCAGCGCGTCCCATTGATCCTGCGGAAGGGCACCGACCGCAGGAGCTATGCGGGCGGTGATGGACTCGGAATGCATGGAGCGAATGTAGCGCCTCGGCCTAAAGGGCGCGAGCCCTCTCGACGCCCGCCCCTTCCGCAATCGGCGCATCGGCATATTCGGCCGCCAACACGCGCTTTGCCGGAGAGTTCACGGTCCAGCTCGTGATCGGCAATCCCCGCGCCCTCTGCTGCTGGGCGAAGGCGCTCGGAAAATCGCGCACGTCATAGGCGAGGAAATCGGGCTTCGCGAGCCACAGCCAGAGATGCCGCCGCAGCACCCCGGCGATCCCGCGATCGTGCTCCTCGCTCACCACCAGCCCCCGCACGGTGCGCGGGGCGTGCTTGGCGAACCACTGGCCGACGCGCGGATCGAAGCTCATCACCGCATGCGGGCCCTTGTAGCCTTCAAGCACGCGCAGCACCGCGAGGCAGCTTCCGGCGACATGGTAATCGCGCTTCGACTTGATCTCGATCAGCAGCGGCACCCGGCTGCGCACCAGCCCGAGCACTTCGCGCAAGCTCGGGATGCGGTCGCTCCCGCCGGTGAGCATGATCTGCCCGAGCGCGGCGGCGTTGCGGCGAGCGACCGGCCCGCGCTCGCCGGTAAGCCGGTCGAGCTCCCAGTCGTGGAACACCATCGCCTGGCCGTCGCCGCTGCGCTGGACGTCGCATTCGATGCCTATCCCCTGCGCGATCGCCGCGGTGAAGGCGCCGAGCGAATTTTCGGGGGTGGCGCCATCGTGCAGCCCGCGGTGGGCATAATCCTGCCGCGCGAGCCAGCCTACCCGCGCCTTATCGGGCGCGGGTGAAAGCCAGTTATCAAGCAGCCGCCACAGCAAAGATCGCATCCACTTCGACCGCCGCGCCGAGCGGCAGTGCGGGTACGCCGACCGCCGCGCGCGCGTGCTTCCCGGCATCGCCGAACACTTCGGCCATCAGTTCCGACGCGCCATTGGCGACCTTGGGCTGGTCGAAGAATCCGGGCGTCGAATTCACGAAGGCACCGAGCTTGACCACCTGGGTGATCCGGTCGAGCGAGCCGAGCGCCGCCTTGGCCTGCGCCAGCAGCATCAGCCCGCAAGCCCGCGCGGCATCGTAGCCTTCGCCGATCTCGACATCCTCGCCGAGACGGCCGGTCACCAGCACCCCGTCGATGAATGGCAATTGCCCGGAGACGTGGAGCAGCCCCCCCGCCTCGACGGCAGGGACGTACGCCGCGACCGGCGCGGCCGGTTCGGGGAGGACGATGCCGAGTGCGGCCAGTTTCGCGTCGATATTAAGGGCTTCGGGGCTCATGATTCCTCCTGATGCAATTTTTCGAGCAGCCAGGGCAAGGCCTCGGCCCAATTGTCGATCCGTGCGTGGGCGTCGCCCGCGACGAAGGCGCAGGGCACATGCGGCGCGACCTGCGGCTCGCCGACCAGATGTAGCCGGACGACGTGGTTCGCATCCTGCGCGACCGAGGCGTGGTGAACCGCGATGTCGTCGATGAAGGCCACCCGGGTGGCGCCGAATTCCTCGATGATCCGCTTCAGCGCCGGGCCCTTCGGCCCCTGGTTGGTGAACACCCGCGCATGGATGCCGTGATCGGCCAGCTGTGCCGCGCGCAGTTCGGCGCGGTGATCCTGCAGATTGGTCAGGATCACCACGTCGGCATCGCGGCCCAGTTCCGCCATCGCGGCGACCGCGCCGGGAATCGGGGTCTGGCGGTGCATCTCGGTGTCGAAGAACAGGTTCAGGAGCTTCCACATCTCCTCTTCCGGCAGCGGGTTCTCCTCGCCGCGGCGCCGCATCGCATCCTTGAACCCGCCGCCTTCCCACGCGAAATCGACCGCGTGCTCCTCGCTAAGATAGTCCCGGAAGTGGGCCAGCATGTGCAGCAGCACTTCGTCGCAGTCGGATATCACCAGCGGGCGGGACATTACGCCAGCCTCCGCGCGGCATCGGCCAGTTCCTGCGGCTCGACTTCGAGCGCTTCGGCGGCGGCGATCAGGTCGGGCTCGTGGCTGCAGAGGAACTCCAGCACCGCGCCCTGCACCGCAACGTCGGTGAGGCCTTCGCGCAAAACATCGGGGGTCATCCCGGTCAGCGACAGCAGCCGCTCGGCCCGGTCCTCGTCGCTCAGCACCCAGACCAGCGCGTTGAGCGCCAGCATCTGCGGGTCGGCGGGGGATTTGCGGTCGCGAAGAATTGTCAGTCCCCTGTCAGGGTCATAAAGCGGCGGAGCGGAGGGACTGGCAGTGGCAAAGAGAATCCTGGTTGTCGAGGATAACGATCTCAACCGGAAACTGTTCTGCGATGTCCTGCGCGCCAACGGCTTCGCGGTCGAGCCGGTCGCGGACGGACTGGAAGCGATCGGCAAGGCGCGCGAATTCGTGCCCAATCTGGTGATCATGGACATCCAGCTGCCCAATGTCTCGGGGCTCGAGCTGATCGCCGGCCTCAAGGCGGATGGGGCGCTGCGCGCGATTCCGGTGCTCGCGGTCACCGCCTATGCCGGCAAGGGCGACGAGGAGCGCATTCGCGACGCCGGGGCGGAGGGCTATCTCGCCAAGCCGGTCTCGATCGGCCCGTTCATGAAAGCGGTCAATGCGCTTGTCTGACCCCGCCGCGCTTGACAGCGCCGCCGCCCGCCGCTTTTGCGCCGCAATCGAATTCTAGGGATTCCGCATGGACCGCACCGAAATAGACAGCCGCATTCGCGCTTTGATCGAGCCTTTCAACAAGAAGGGGGTAGAGATCGCCGACGCCTCTACCTTCGCCGGGGATCTGGAGTTCGACAGCCTGACGGTGATGGATTTCGTCGCCGCGATCGAGGACGAATTCGACATCATCATCTCGATGAACCAGCAGGCCGAGATCGAGAATTTCGGGCAACTCGTCGATGCGGTGGCAAAACTCAGTGGCAAGTGATCCGATCATGAGCGCCGGCGAAGCGGGCGGCGAAACCGACCTGTTCAGCAAGTTCGATTCCGTAATCGCACTGCGCCAGTCGCTGCTCGCGGGCGGCGGCGAGGATCCGTTCAACCTGGTGATGGAGAAGGTCCTCTCCCCCACCCGCGCGATCTGCAACGGGCGCGACACGATCCTGCTCGGGACCTACAACTACATGGGCATGACCTTCGACCCGGACGTGATCCAGGCCGGCAAGGACGCGCTGGAGAACTTCGGTGCCGGCACCACCGGCAGCCGCGTGCTCAACGGCACCTATCGCGGCCACCGCGAAGTCGAGGAAGCGCTCAAGCTCTTTTACGGCATGGACCATGCCATGGTGTTCTCGACCGGCTACCAGGCGAACCTCGGGATCATCTCGACCGTCGCCGGCAAGGGCGATTACATCGTCCTCGACATCGACAGCCACGCGAGCATCTGGGACGGCTGTGCGCTCGGCAATGCCGAGGTCGTGCCGTTCAAGCACAACGATCTCGAAGCGATGGAAAAGCGCCTCAAGCGTATCCCCGAAGGCGCGGGTAAGCTGGTCGTGCTCGAAGGCGTCTATTCGATGCTCGGCGATATCGCGCCGCTGAAGGAGATGATCGCGGTCGCCAAGGCGAACGGCGCGATGGTGCTGGTCGACGAGGCACATTCGATGGGCTTCATCGGCGAGCACGGCCGCGGCGTGGCCGAAGCGCAGGGCGTGCTGGACGATGTGGATTTCGTGATCGGGACCTTCTCGAAGAGCGTGGGCACGGTCGGCGGCTTCTGCGTTTCGAACCATCCGAAGTTCGAGATTCTGCGGCTGGTCTGCCGCCCCTACGTGTTCACCGCCAGCCTCCCGCCCAGCGTGGTCGCGACCGCCGCGACCAGCATCCGCAAGCTGATGCACGGATCGGACAAGCGCGCGCATCTGTGGGAGAATTCCAAGACCCTCCACGCCGGGCTGACCGCGCTCGGCTTCAAGCTCGGCACCGACGAGCCGCAGAGCGCGATCATCGCGGTGATCATGCCCGATCTCGAAAAAGGTGCCGCGATGTGGGAAGCGCTGCTCCACGAAGGGCTTTACGTGAACCTCGCCCGCCCGCCGGCGACCCCGGCCAACATGACCCTGCTGCGCTGCTCGCTCTGCGCCGAACATTCGGCCGAGCAGGTCCAGACCATCCTGGGTATGTTCGAACGCGCGGGCAAGGCCGTCGGGATTATTTAAGGCTTCACAGCAACGGGCTGACCAGCCGGGCGAAATTCTCGGCCAGTCGGCGCAGGCGGCCGCGGCGGCGCCATTGCTCCGGGATCACCGGATCGCTGTGCGCGAAATAGCCCTCCTGCACCGCGCGCAAGTGCTCCACGCTGGCGGGGTCGAGCAGCAGCAGGCTGACTTCCTCATTGAGCTGGAACGAGCGGATGTCGACGTTGCTCGAGCCGACGATCCCCAGCCGCCCGTCGATGCGGATGTTCTTCGCGTGGAGCAAATAGTCGCGGTAGCGATGGATGCGGACCCCGGCCGAAAGCAGCTCGTCGTAATAGGACGCCTGCGCGAGGTTGACGAACCACTGGTCGACCACCGCCGAAACCACGATCCGCACCTCCACCCCGCGCAGCACCGCGGTCCGCAGCGCGGCGAGCAGGCCCTCGTCGGGGACCAGATAGGGCGTGACGATCGTGACTTCGCGCTCCGCCCGGTCGACCTGCCACACCAGCAGGGTCAGGAAACCGCTGAGCGGGTAGTTCGCGCCGCTCGGCAGCACCTGCAGTTCCGCATCTCCGGCCGGCGGAGCGATCGCGGGCTGCGGATCGAGCAGTTTTTCGGTCTCGAGATACCAGTCGGCGACGAACACCGCGGTCAGCTCCGCCACCGCCGGGCCTTCGATGCGCGCGACCAGTTCGCGGTTGGTCACGCCCGGGCGGAAGTCCTTGTCGACGATGTTCTGCGATCCGGCATAGCCGATTGCCCCGTCGATCAGGAACAGCTTGCGGTGGTTGCGCATATCGCGCCGGGTGCGCCCGCGCAGCCAGTGGAACGGCAGCGTCTCGCGCGCCTCCACCCCGGCCTCCGCCAGGCGCCGCAGCGTGCCCTTGATCCAGCGATGCCCACCGACCGGATCGACCAGCACATGGCAGGCGACCCCGCGCGCCGCCGCGCGGCCGAGCGCCGCGATCACCCGCTGGCCGGTCGCGTCGTCGGCGAAGATATAGGCGAGGATCCGCACGTGCAGCCGCGCCGCGTCGATATCGGCGACCAGCCGCTCGATCACCGTATCGTAATCGCCGATCAGCTCGATCGCATTGCCGCCGGTTGCCGGCAATCCGCCGAGCCGTTCGGCCAGCTCGGCCGTGCGGCGCCGGCTATCCCGCGGCAGCGGCGCGGCGATCCGCAGCTGCTCCGCGATCACCACGAAGAACGGCGCGAGATCGGCAAACCGCGCGACTCGCCAGGCGGGGAAGCTGGGCCGCCCGATCGCGAGGAACAGCGCCAGCCCCGGCAGCGGCAGGAAGAGGATCAGCAGCAGCCAGCTGGTCGCGGCGGCCGGCGGGCGGCGCAGCGGCACGATCACCAGCATAACCAGCCGGATCGCCCATTCGAGCAGATAATAAGCCTCGCCGAGCGACGGGAACATGGCATTCATCCGGCGATCCTAGCAGAGAAATCCGCGTCGGCCATCTGGCGCGGGCCAGCCAGGAGGCCTACCTGCGAATGGCCCCCACTCAGGAGAATCGCCATGAGCATCCGCACCGCCAGCGCCCGCTACGAAGGTTTCGGCAAGCCCGGCCAGGGTTTCGTCTCGACTCAATCCGGCGCGCTGCACGAACAGCAATACGGTTTCAACACGCGCTTCGAGGACGGGCCGGGGACCAATCCGGAAGAGCTGGTCGCCGCCGCCCATGCGAGCTGCTTCACGATGGCGCTGTCCTTCGCGCTTGCCCGCGCGGGGTTCGAGGACGGCACGCTCGAGACCACCGCCGCGGTGACGCTGGAGCAGGACGGCGCCGGCTTCACCATCACCCGCTCCGATTTGACCCTGACCGGGCATGTGCCGGGGATCGACGATGCGCAGTTCCAGGAAATCGCGAAGGGCGCGAAGGAGACCTGCCCGCTGTCCAAGTTGCTCAAGGCCGAGATCACGCTGACCGCGACGTTGGACGCCTAATCGAGCCACAGCCCGCGGGCGCGGTGCCAGTCTTCCAGCGTGACGTCCGGATATCGGTCGAAGCACCGGTCGTCCGGGCCGACCCGCGGTTCGACCCAGGATGCTTTCGAATCGAGCATCAGATGCACGCTCGATGGCGCTTTGGGCAATTCGCTGTCGATCGCCGAGGCGAACGGGTGAACCAGCTCGGGCCATTCGGGGCTGAACACCCACAGCGCGCTGGCGCACAGCGGGCAGAAGTGCCGCTCGCCCGTGCTGGTCTCGCATCCGCCGTGCCCGTCGGCCAGTTCGGCATGGAACACCCCGGTCTTGCCTTCGACCTTGAGCGTCGCGGCATCGGCGTGGAGATTGATCGCATAGCCGCCGCCGCCGGCGGTCTTGCGGCAGATCGAGCAATAGCAGCGCATGAACGGCACCGGCGCGTGGCTGTCGGCGGAGAAGCGGACCGCGCCGCAGCGGCACGATCCTTCGAGCTTGAGGGGCATGGCGGTCTCCTTCTGGTGGAGCAATCGCCCGGCGAGCCGCCGGGTTCCGCTCAGCCTCGCGTTACACCCATTGCGCGATCCAGTCGGCCAGTGCCTGCGGGGTCATGCTGCGGGCATCGGCCAGCGCGAAGAGCTTGCTGCGGTTGAGGAGCTTGTCGCTCTTGGGATCGACCACCAGCAGCGCCGGCACGCCGTCGAGCTTCTTGACCCCCCAATGGGCCGCGATCTGGCCGTTCTTGTCGAATCGGCCGATATCGACGCTGACCAGCTCGTAATGCCTGGCAATGAACGCCTTCATCTCGGGCAGATCCATCACCCCGGCGAGCATCCGGCAATCGGGGCACCAATTGCCGCCGAGATCGACCAGCAGCAATTTGCCGCTCTTTTTCGCGCGCGCCTTCGCCTGCGCCACCGCGCGGTCGGCATCGGCAGCTTCCGCATAGGGCAGGGGGAGCGGCTGCGGGAGCTTCTGCAGGCTGGTGAGCGAGATGCGCGGGGCCGGCCTGGCCGGGGCAGCCGCCGGCAGCGCGAGCAACGCAATGGCGGCAAAGGAAGACAGGATCGGAATTTTCATCGGGCGCTCCTGAAGAACAGGCAAGCAGCGATAACCGATTTTCCGGGGGCAGGCGATGGCAATGCACCATCCGCGGGACGGATCCCCGCGGATGGTGCGGCAGGGTGCGTCAGAGCTTGCAGCGCACGGTCTTCTTGCCGAGGCGATAGGTGTCGGTGCGCGCATTGTAGCTGCGGTACTTCACCTGGCAGGCGCGGACGTGACGATACCAGTCGTTCTTCTTCCCCCAGAACGACGGCGCGGCGCCGGGGCGCGCGCCCCACGAACTGTTCCACGAACCGTAATTGTCCTTGTGGACCATCGGGGCCTTCTTCGGCGGCGACTTGTGATCGTCGTGATGCATGCTGCCGGACATCTGCGCACAGGCGGGGACCGCGAGCGCGACGGTGAAGGCAAGCCCGAAAGCGGCGAGCAGGGTGTTTCTCATAGGGATACTCCAGGGGGAATGGCGACCAGCGGGCGCGAACGCCTGTTCCCTCAACCCGGAGGAGCGGAGAGGCGTTCCCCGTTGAATTGTATCAAAAAGTCGCCCGGCTCAGCCCGGCAGGCTCGCGGCTGCGGCGCATTTCTCCTGCGTCGCCTTGTTGCCGCCCTCGAGCAGCGTCACCGCGAGGAACCCGCCGACCACCAGGACCACGAAGCCGGCGGTCGCAAGGCCGAGGTATTTGTCGATGAACGCCTTGATCGACCGCCCGAACAGGCGGAACAACACGCCAACGATCATGAAGCTGATCGAGCGGCTGACCAGGCTGGCCAGCACGAAGGTCAACAGCGGCATATGGATGAAGCCGGCGGTGATCGTCAGCAATTTGAACGGGATCGGGGTCGCGCCCTTGATCATGATGATCTCGGCCCCGTATTCGCGCAGATAGCACGCGGCGACCGGGAAGCTCTTTTCCATGCCGAGCAGATGCAGCAGCTGCTTGCCGACCGTATCGTAAAGCCCCCAGCCGATCGCATAGCCGAGGCATCCCCCCGCGACCGAGGCCAAGGTGGCGATCACCGCGAAGCGCAGCGCCTTCTTCGGTTCGGCGAGGCACATCACACCGAGCACCGGATGCGGCGGGATCGGGAAGAAGCTCGCCTCGACGAAGGCGAACAGCGCCAGCCACCATTCGGCGTGGCGGTGGGCCGCCTTCTGCATCGTCCAGTCGTAGAGGCGGCGGAGCATTCGTGGGTCCCTTCGTCATTGCGAGGGGCGAAGCCCCGCGGCAATCCAGTGCGGAAGGCCCTGGATTGCCACGCTTCGCTCGCAATGACGAGCGGAGTGGAAGAGCGATTACGCGAGCCCGCGAGCCATCGCAACCGCAAGTATATAACCGATATGGTACTTTGTGCTTGACATCGTCACGCTGTTTCGGTACATATCACGAACATCGCGATGGTGCGAGTCGCTCCCGGCCCGCCACCGCCTTCTCCTTTCAGACGGATACTCCATGACCCAGCCGACCCCCTCGTCCGGCCGCGCCCCGGCGCGCGCCTGGAAGCGCCCGTTCCTCGAGGCGCTCGCCGAAAGTTCCAACGTCGCCCGTGCCGCGAAAATCGCCGAGGTGCCGAGCGCGACCGTCTACGACCTCCGCCGCAAGAGCCGCGAGTTCGCGCGCCAGTGGCAAGCCGCCCTCAGCGAAGGCTACGACAATCTCGAGATGGAATTGCTCGGCCGCCTGCGCGAAGGCGAGATCAAGCGCGCCGCCGGGGCAAAGGTTGGCGTCCGGACTTTCGACAACGCTACCGCCTATCGCCTGCTGATGGTGCACAAGGACGCACGCGACAAGGAACGCGCCACCCGCGCCAATGTCACCGCCGCCGAGGTGCGCGCGTCGATCGAGCGCAAGGTCGCAGTGCTCAAGGCGCAGGTCGAGGCCCGCGCCGAAGCCGAAGCGGAAGCAGCGGCCGAAGCCGATGGCGAGTGATCCGCATGGCTGGTGGACCAAGGCCACCGCGCCCGATCTCGCGCGTTTCACCCGCAATCTCACGCAGCCGGAGAAGGACGAGTTCGGCTATAACTTCGGCCCTTGGGCACATGACGGCCAGGTGCCGCCGCCGGGCGACTGGCGCACCTGGCTGGTGCTGGCCGGGCGCGGCTTCGGCAAGACCCGCGCGGGCGCCGAATGGGTCCGCGCGGTGGCCGAGGCCGATGGTCAGGCACGGATCGCGCTGGTCGGCGCGTCGCTCGGCGAAGTGCGCAGCGTGATGGTCGAAGGGGAAAGCGGGCTGCTCGCCTGCTGCCCGCCCGGCCGCAAGCCGCTTTACGAACCGAGCCTGCGCCGGGTGACCTTCCCCAACGGTGCGCAGGCTTTGCTTTATTCCGCGGCCGAGCCCGAGAGCCTGCGCGGTCCGCAGCACTGCCACGCGTGGTGCGACGAGATCGCCAAATGGCCGGGCACGCATGGCAAGGCGATGCGCGCGTGGGACAATCTCCTGCTCGGCCTGCGGCTGGGCGCGGACCAGCGGATCGTCGCGACCACCACCCCGCGCGCGGTGCCGCTGCTGCGCCGCCTGCTCGGCGCGAGCGCGGACGAGCTGGCGGTCACCCGCGGGAAGACGATCGACAATTGCTATCTCCCGGCGCGCTTCCGGCGCGCGATGCAGGCGGAATTCGGCCGCTCGCTGCTCGGGCGCCAGGAACTCGAAGGAGAATTGATCGAGGACATCGAAGGCGCTCTGTGGAGCCGGGCATTGCTCGAAGCCTGCCGCGATCAGCGCGACGCAGCGGCTTGGAAACGCGTGGTGATCGGCGTCGATCCCCCGGCCTCGGCCGAGGGCGACGCCTGCGGGATCGTGGTCTGCGCCTCGGGGGAGGACGGGATCGCCCGCGTGCTCGCCGATTGCTCGCTGCGCCACCCGACCCCCGAACGCTGGGCCCGCCGCGTCGCCACCGCCGCGCGCGAATGGGGCGCGGATCGGGTGGTGGCCGAAAGCAATCAGGGCGGCGCCATGGTCAAGAGTGTGCTCCACGCCGCCGAAATCGCACTGCCGGTCAAACTGGTCCACGCGAGCCGAGGCAAAAGCGCGCGGGCCGAACCGGTCGCAGCTCTGTACGAGGCCGGGCGGGTGCGGCATTGCGGGATCTTCCCCGAGCTGGAGGATGAGCTGTGCGGCCTGCTCGCGGGCGGGGATTACGAAGGACCGGGAAGGTCGCCGGACCGGGCGGATGCGCTGGTCTGGGCGCTTACGGAGCTGATGCTGGGGGTGAGGCGGGTGCCGCGGATTTTAAGGCTGTGAGCCGCCGGCGTGCTTCACAGCGTGGCGAAATACCCGATCGCCACAATCCATGCCCCCTTGTCATGGTCGAGTGGGAGGATAGCGCGCAGCCTATCCCAAGCTGGTCTTATCTGGCGTCTTATAACCCGTCTGGCCCTATCCGCTGCATTTCAGTGGGTTGGCTTATTCGAAACGATGACCAGATGAAGGTTCTTGCGCCCAACATGGGAGCCATCGACGACGAAAGCAGCGTGCAGGTTTCTGGAGTAATCCAGATTCCCACACGCTGCGTTCTTCATGTTACCCCGATAGGGGAAGCGATCTAGTTGCCCTTATTCTCGTCCTGCGACAGGACAGAGGCGGCAAGCCTTTTAGCTTCGGCTGGCGAAGGTTTTTTACGCCCCGCCAGAACATCGCTCGCCAGCTTCGACGTCGCCGTGCTGGACTGTTTTTTGGGTGGCGGCTTTGCGCCGCTAGGCTTTCTAGCCATCGTTAATTACTCCATTTGACCCGAAGATTCCGGGTGTGGTAATGCGATGGCGTGACGAGGTTAGCCCTCGCCACGCCGGGTAGTCACTCTGCTTAACAAGAGCAATGGGAAGCTAAGGGGCTGCAACCCCCGCGACCCGAAGGAATGTTTCGTCATTCCGTGGCCTCCTCTATTGGCGCGTCCAGCGCTGTCTCTGAGCCGTCCTTGGGATTATCCTGAGGCGGCTCATTTTCATTTCGGACAAGGTGCCAAACCTTGCCGCGAAGCTCGATCACATCGTCGGCCTTCAAACGCGAGAGTTGTGGGCTGAGGCTGGTTCGCATGATCTCCTTGCCCCACTCGCGCCGGAAGAAGTCGAGCAGCTCATTGGCAGTTGCGCCGTTCGTTAGGTGTTCGCTCAGCGCCTTCACGACGAGTTGCTGAAAAGTCAGATTTTGAATGTCGGGGTTTGCCTTGCGACGGAAGTGCGCCACGGAATTCATGCTGGCATCGGCACCAGTTGGAAGCAGTAGCTTCCCGGTCAGGGCTCGGAGGGCATACTCAATCTGGTCCAGCTCCACCACGACGGGCTGGATTTGAGCCTTCAAATCGGCGTGTTTGGCCTCAAGGACTTGCTTACGCGCACGAAGCATACGGAGGGTTTCGGTTTCCACAGTCCAGCGGTATCAGGGAATCCGGGCGCGGACAACACAGAAGTTGTCAAACAATCCACAGGCAACGCAATGGACTCCTTTTGTTCCGCAGTCAAGGGTGGAAAAGTATATTTTTGTTCTATTTGTGTTCGATTTGGGGTCCGCATCACCTCACCCACACGCGAATAGTATTGGCTAACCTAACAAGGAAACTCCATGTCCCTCCTCCAAACCCTGGTCTCCGCCTTCAAGGGCGGGGGCGGTTCTCGTGCGCCCTTGGCGGGCTCGTTTCCGCTCAACTGGCCATACTGGCTCGATCCCACCGGCGCCCGCGCACCCTATGAGTATCGCGAAGCCGTCCAGCGCGCCTTCCTCGAGAACCCGGTTGCCCAGCGCGCGGTGCGGCTGGTGGCCGAAGGGGTCGGCGGAGCGCCGCTGCTGGCGGGCGAGCCGGAGCTAACGAAGCTCGTGGCCGCGACCAGCGCGGGGCAGTCGCTGCTCGAAACGCTCGCGGCGCAGTTGCTGCTGCACGGCAATGCCTATGTCCAGATCGTCAAGGACGGCGCCGGGCGGCCGATCGACCTGTTCGCGCTCAGGCCCGAGCGGGTTGCGGTGGTCGCGGACGCACGGGGCTGGCCGACCGCGTGGCGCTACACGGTCGGCGAGACGGTACTGACTTTGCCAGTGGAGGATGAGGACGGCTGGCCGTCGCTCATCCACATCAAGGCGTTCCATCCGTCCGACGATCACTACGGCGCTGGCTGTCTCTCGGCCGCCGACCAGGCGGTCGCGACCCATAATGCGGCCGCCGAATGGAACCGCGCATTGCTCGAAAACGCCGCGCGGCCCTCCGGCGCGCTGGTGATGGAAGGCGAGGCCGAGATGCTCGGCGCCGAGCAGTTCGAACGGCTGCAGGGCGAACTGGCCGCGGCCTTCGCCGGCGCGGCCAATTCCGGGCGGCCGATGCTGCTCTCCGGCGGGCTCAAGTGGCAGCCGCTGTCGCTTACGCCCGCAGACATGGATTTCGCCGAGCTCAAGGCGGCCGCCGCGCGCGACATCGCGCTTGCCTTCGGGGTGCCGCCGATGCTGCTCGGCCTGCCGGGCGACAACACCTATGCCAATTACCGCGAGGCGAACCGCGCGCTGTGGCGGCTGACGCTGCTGCCGCTGGCGGGCAAGATCCTGTCCGGCATCGCCGAAGGGCTCGCCCCGTGGTTCCCCGGCGCGGTGCTGGCGGTGGACCTCGACCGGATTCCCGCGCTCGCCGAAGACCGCGAGCGGCTGTGGGCCCAGGTCAGCGGCGCCGCATTCCTGTCCGACGATGAAAAGCGGGCCCTGCTGGGGCTCGATGGAGGTGCGAAATGACCCGACCGACCGACGCCACGCGCGCGATGCTGGAGGAAGCGTCCCAGCTCGGCGCCGAGCGGGCGCTGAGCAAGCTCGGCCTCGCCGACGAAGGCGCGCAGGACGATATCGACGAGTTGCGCGAATTGCTGCGCGCCTGGCGCGACGCCAAGGCGAGCATGCGCCGGGCGGTGATCGAATGGATCGTGCGAACATTTCTCGCGTTGCTGCTGATCGGCCTTGCCTTGCGCTTCGGCCTTGCCGGGCTGCTCAAGTGAAGCCCGACTCTGTCAGATTTGCCGGCTACGCCGCGCTGTTCGATGTGGCGGACGGCGCGGGCGACGTGATCCGCCCGGGCGCCTTCGCCCGTGCGATCGCCGAACTGACGGGCCTCCCGCTCTACTGGCAGCACCGGCCCGAACAGCGCATCGGCGCGGTCGAAAGCATTGCCGAGGATGCAAAAGGTCTGCGCGTGATCGCGCGGATCGATAATCCGCAAGGCCGCGCCGCTGTCGCGCTGGCGCGGCGCGAAGTGAGCGGCCTGTCGTTCGGTTACCGCGCGCGCGGATACCGCCCGCTGCCGAAAGGGCGGCTGCTCGAAGACATCGACTTGCTCGAAGTGAGCCTCGTCTCCCACCCGCTCCAGCATGGCGCGCGGGTGCATCTGACCCTCCCTTCGTCATTGCGAGCGTAGCGAAGCAATCCAGGGCAGCAGCGCAGAACGCTCTGGATTGCCGCGGAACCTTCGGTTCCTCGCAATGACGAAAAAATAAAACTCTCCGGCCGCCTCTTGCGGCCTTTTTTTGTGCCCAAGTGAAAGGTGATTGCCCAATGGAACCCGAACTCAACGAAACCGAACCCCTCGCCGCCTCGTTCGACCTTGCCCAGCGCCAGGACGAAGCCGATGCGGCGATCGGGGTGCTGCGCTCCGATGTCGATGAAGTGAAGGCCCGGCTCGACCGGGTCAGCCGCGCCGCCGCACGCCCGGCGCTTGTCGGCAGCGACAGCCCCGAGGTGAAGAGCTTCGTCGACGGCTATCTCCGCCGCGGGGCCGAGCTGCAGGTCAAGTCGATCAACGGCGAGGTCCCGGGCGAGGGCGGCTATGCGGTCCCGCGCGAGATCGACGCGCTGATCGCGAGCCAGCTCAAGGAGATCTCGCCCATCCGCGCGATCGCGCAGGTGGTCCAGGTCGGCAGCGCGGGCTACCGCAAGCTGGTCAGCAAGGGCGGGACCGCGAGCGGCTGGGTCGGCGAAACCGACGCCCGGCCCGAGACCGCCACGCCGGGCTTCACCGAGATCGCGCCGCCCTTCGGCAATCTCTATGCGAACCCGGCGGCGAGCCAGGCGATGCTCGACGATGCGGCCTTCGATCTCGAAAGCTGGCTCGCAGCCGAGATCGCGATGGAATTCGCCCGCGCGGAAGGAGCAGCCTTCGTTTCGGGTAACGGTA
The DNA here is from genome assembly GCA_029202985.1 of Candidatus Andeanibacterium colombiense. Taxonomy (GTDB): domain Bacteria; phylum Pseudomonadota; class Alphaproteobacteria; order Sphingomonadales; family Sphingomonadaceae; genus Andeanibacterium; species Andeanibacterium colombiense. The sequence continues at coordinate 2,292,398 of CP119316.1, forward strand.
CCGACAAGCCCAAGGGCTTCCTGTCCGCGCCGGTCTCGCTCGCCTTCGACGCGACCCGCGCCTTCGGCACGCTGCAATATATTCCGAGCGGGGATGACGAAGGCTTCGGCGCCGCTCCGGAAGAGACGCTGATCGATCTGGTCCACAGCCTCAAGGCCGGGCACCGCCAGGGTGCGAGCTGGGTGATGAATTCGGCGACGCTGGCCGAAGTGCGCAAGCTCAAGACCGCCGATGGCGCGTTCCTGTGGCAGCCGGGCCTGCTCGAAACCCAGCCCGACCGGCTGCTCGGCTATCCGGTGGTCGAGGCCGAGGACATGCCCGACATCGACGGCGACACCTTCCCGATCGCCTTCGGCAATTTCAAGGCCGGCTATCTGATCGCCGAACGCACCGCGACCCAGATCCTGCGCGATCCCTTCACCCACAAGCCGTTCGTCCACTTCTACGCGACCCGGCGCGTGGGCGGGCAGGTGCTCGATTCGGCCGCGATCAAGCTGCTGAAGATCGAAGGCTGACTACCGAGCCTCCCCGGGCATCGTCCCGGGGAGGATATTCTCGCTAGATAAGGAGCCGCTTATGCGGACGATTCTCACGCCGCCCGCAGTGCCGGATGCGGCGCTCGGCGCGTTGAAGGCGTGGCTCGCGATCTCGACGGCAAGCGAAGACGCGGCGCTGACCGCCCTGCTCGCCGCTGCGCTCGATGCCTGCGAAGCCTTCACCGGGCTGATGGTGCTCGAAAGTACCTGCGAGGAAGTGTTGCCCGCACAATCCGGCTGGCAGGCGCTCGCCACGAAGCCGGTGCAGACGATCGCCGGAGCCGAAGGCATCCCGGCCGAAGGCGCAAGCTTCGCCCTCGCGGCGGACGCCTATGCGATCGATCTCGATGCCGATGGCGGCGGCCGCTTCCGGCTGATCGGCCTGGGCAGTGCCGGGCGGGTCGCGGTGCGCTTCACCGCCGGGCTCGCGGCCGAATGGGACGATGTGCCCGCCGCGATCCGTCACGGCACAATCCGCCTCGCCGCGCAGCTCTACCGCCGGCGCGACGACGAAGCCGACAGCGCGACACCGCCCGCGTCGGTCGCCGCGCTGTGGCGCCCATGGCGGCGGCTGCACCTCACATGATCGAAGCGCAGACCAGGCCGGCGCACACATCCTTCGTCGCCCGCCTGACCGCCCGGGCCGTCGCCATTGCCAGGGCCCGTGCCGAACTGCGCCGCAGCTCCGACCCGGCCCGCTGGCGCTCGCCGCGTCTGCTCTGGCCCCTATTCACGAAAGGCCGCTGAGATGGAAAGCACCCTGCGCGCCGCGCTGGTCGCCTGGCTGCGGGCCGGCTCCACGCTCGCCGCGCTCAACCGCGTGGCCGAGGAGGCGCCGGTTATGGCCAGCCTTCCGTGGCTCGGCATCGCCGCCAGCGCCAGCACCGACTGGAGCGCGAAGGAAGTGCGCGGGCGCGAAATCCGCGTCGCGTTCGAACTCCATTGCCGCGGCGACGATCCGGCTTCTGCGGCGACCCTGGTCCGGGCCATCGAAGCCCGGATCGAGGCCTTGCCGCGGATCCAGGAAGGCTTCGCGGTGATCTCGGCCCTGTTCCTCCGCGCCCGCGCCGAACAGCGCGCCGCCAACACCCGGGCAGTGCTGCTCGAATACCGCTTCCGCGTGCTCGAAATCGCCTGAGTCCCCGCGCAGGCGGGGACCTCGTGCCGAACTGCCTGAGACCCCCGCCTTCGCGGGGGCGCAATTTAGGAGAATGCCCATGACCGCCCAGAAAGGCTCCGCCTTCCTTCTCAAGATCGGCGACGGCGCAGACCCGGTCGCCTATGCCACCGTCGCCGGGCTGCGCACCACGCAGATGTCGATCAACGGCGACACAGTGGTCGTGACCCACAAGCAGTCCGGCGGCTGGCGCGAATTGCTGTCGGGCGCGGGTACGCGCTCGGTCAGCGTCAGCGCGGCAGGTATATTCCTCGGCAGCGAGGCCGAAGCGGCGATCCGCACCCATGCCCTCGCCGGCACGCTCGGGGATTACGAGCTGTCGTTCGAGGACGGCGAGAAACTGCGCGGCAGCTTCCTGATCCAGCGGCTCGACTATGCCGGCGATTTCAACGGCGAGCGCAATTACACGCTCCAGCTCGAAAGCTCGGGCGTGGTCGCGCCGGCATGACCGCGAACGCGCTGCGCGGTGAGGCCGCGATTGTGATCGATGGCCGACCTTATCTGCTGCGCCCGACGTTCACCGCGCTCGTCGCGGCGGAGGACGAACTCGGCCCGCTGTTTGCTTTGGTCGAGCGCGCGGGTGCGGGCGAATTGCGCCTCGGCGAAATGGCCACGCTGTTCTGGCACTGTCTCGCCGAGCGCGCGGATTTGACCCGCGAGCAAATCGGGGAGGCGGTCGTGACGCTTGGCCTGGCCGAAGCGGCCAAGCCGCTCCGCGTACTGCTGGGTCAGATCCTGCAAGGCCGATGAAGTTCTCGGACAGCGCCGCACGGCTCGCCGGGCTGGTGCCGCGCCTGCTCGGCTGGCCACCCGGGACTTTTTGGAACGCCACCCCGGCCGAACTCGCGGCGATCCTCTCTCCGGCCCCGGAGGGCGAACCGCTCGCCCGGTCCGAACTCGAAAAACTGATGGAGCGCGATACTCATGGATGATGACATCGACGGCCTGCTGATCGAAGTGCGCGCGAACACCCAAGGGTTCCAGTCCGACATCGCCGAACTGCGCGGCAATTTCGACAGCACCTTGGTGAGCGGTTTCGAACAGGCCGGCACCGTGCTCGAGCGCGGACTGCTCGGAGCGATCCGCCGCGGCAGCCTCGGCTTCGACGATCTCAAGCGCGCGGGGCTGAGCGCGCTCGACGCGATCGCCGCGCAGGCGGTGCAGGCCGAGATCGGCTCGCTGACCGGCGGCGGTTCGGGCGGCGGGTTGCTTGGCAGCCTGATCGGCGGATTGTTCGGCTTGCCCGGCCGCGCGACCGGCGGGCCGGTGTCGCCCGGCGCCGCCTACATGGTCGGCGAGCGAGGCCCGGAAGTGTTCGTGCCGACCAGTGCCGGGAGGGTGGAGACGCAGGTCCCCGGCAAGCACCGCGACGTGCGGGTCGCGATCCAGCTGGCCGCCCCGCGCGGCGCCGAAGCGCCGGTGGCGTTGCGCCGCTCGGCTCGCCAGGTCGCGAGTTCGGTGCGCCGGGTTCTGGAGGGCTGAGGCATGGCATTCTGGCTCGCAACCAAGCACAACGGACAGGCCAGCGACTGGCTCCAGCGCTTCGACCCGCGCTTCTGGACCGTCGATTTCCCGCGCCCGGTGATCGCCAGCGTGGTCACGACCGGCCCGGATTCACTGCGCATCGCGGCCGAATTCCACCGCACCCGCGATCTCGCGGGGCTCATCTGGGAGAGCGAGGACCGGCTCGATCATCCGCTGCTCGCTTATGCGACCGACCGCGATTATTCGCGCACCACGCTGCGCTTCCGCTGGCGCTCGGCCGGGATCCTGCCGCTCGACGCGGTCAACGGCCCGACGCTGACGATCGAGGGCCGCGATGCCGCCGGTGAGCCGCGCAGCTGGTATGTCCGGCTGTGGAACTATGCCGAGGGTGATCCCGACGACGCCGCGATCGTGTTGCCGTTCTCGGAACTTTCGGGTGGGTGGGATGGGGCGGACGACCCGGTCCATCCGGCCGACATCGACCGGATGTTCGTTTCGCTCTGCGCGCCGGGTTAAGATCCGGTGCCGGGCCCCGGCGAACCGCTCTCTGCGCGGATCGACGGCTGGCTCGAACTCACCGGGATCGCCTGCGACGGCCACCGCCCGATGCTCAAACTCGGCGATGTGTTGGCGCCGCCGCATGACGTCCAGATCGCTACCGCCTATGACGACGGCTATAACCAGACCCCGGCCCGGATTCTGCGTTCGATCCGCGGGCTCGGTTATCGCGGACGGATCGTTCACTATCTCGGGATGAGCCATTTCTTCCGGTTGGTTCCGGAAGGCGATGCGCTGCTGGCCGATCCCGCGCAGACGCTCTGCGTTCCGGCCGAGCAATGGCATGCGAACTATTTCGCGCTCGCCGAGGCGCAGGGCTACGCGGTGATCGCGTCGCTTTCCTACGAATTGTTCGCCGCGCATTGCCCGGAAGACTGGCAGCAGCGCGCCCATGACGGCGAGCCGGCGCGCACCGGCTGGGACCCGCCCTCCGCGCTGCTCTCGCCCGCCAATATTCAGGCGATGAACTGGCTGCAGGATGTCGCGGCAAAGCTGGTCGCGCTGCAACGCGCGGCGGGCCTTCCGGTGCTGTTCCAGATCGGCGAGCCGTGGTGGTGGGTGATGAGCGACGGGCGCATCTGCCTTTACGACGAGGCGGCGGTGGAATCGCTCGGCGGAAGCCCGCCCGCGATTACAGACATGCGCGCTCCGCTTGCTTCCGCGCAGCTCGCTTTGCTCGACGATGCCGGTGAATTGCTTGCGGGCTCGACCTTGGACTTGCGCGAGGTGGTGCGCGACGCGGCGGGCGAGGCAGGGGCGGAAGTGCTGCTGCTGACCTTTCCGCCGACCGTGCTCGATCCGGAGATGCCGGAACTTCGGCGGGCGAACATGCCGCTCGCCTGGGCCGCGCCGGCCTTCGACCGGCTGCAGCTCGAGGATTACGACTGGCTTACCGGCGGCGCCGAGGCGTCGCGCAAGGCGGCCTATGACACGGTCGCCGAGTGGCTCCGCTACCCGCCGGAGAGCCAGGATTATTTCGCGGGCTTCGTGCTCGCGGCGGAGGATGCCGACACCTGTTGGCGCCGGATCGACGCGGGGCTGGACGAGGCGGCCACGCGCGGCGTCGCCAGCCGCTTCATCTGGGCGCTGCCGCAGGTTTCGCGCGACGGATATTTCCGCCTCGCCTCACCGGAAGAGGACGACATGCAGGCTTTCGACGATATTCCCTATCCGCTCGCGCTCGGGCGCGATGCCGGGGTCAGTCCCGAATTCTCGACCTCGGTCACCGTCACCGCCTCGGGCCACGAACGCCGCTCGTCGCTGTGGAGCGACGCGCGGCTGCGCTTCGACGTCGGCCCGGGTATCCGCTCGGAGGACGAACTCGGCACGCTGATCGCGTTCTTTCGCGCCCGGCGCGGCGCGGCGCGCGGCTTCCGCCTCGCCGACCCGTACGACTTCAGCTCGAACGGCATGACCGGCACCCCGACCATGCTCGACCAGAAAATCGGTATCGGCGACGGGCTCACCGCGAGCTTTGCGCTGGTGAAGAACTATGGCGGGGTCGAAGATCCGCAGGTGCGCCCGATCACCCGGCCTCGCGCCGGCAGCGTCACGGTCAGCATCGACGGCATCGCGGAAGCGGGCTGGACGTCCGGTGGGGGCGGCACGATCGTGTTCGACGATGCGCCCGCCGAGGGCGCCGTGATCCGCGCGGGCTTCCTGTTCGACGTTCCGGTGCGCTTCGCCGAGGACCGGCTCGACGTGACCGGCGCCAGCTTCGCGGCGGGCGAGGCGCCCAGCGTGCCGTTGATCGAACTGCGTGAGGCGTCATGAGCCGGGTGTTTTTCGCGCAAACCCTCGAAGGCGTGGCGACTTTCTGGCGAATCGAGCGGCGCGACGGCGCGGCGCTCGGCTTCACCGGGCACGACCGCGACCTGTGGTTCGACGGCCTGCTTCACCGCGCCGCGCCGGGCATGCTGCCTTCGGCGATCCGCCGCAACGCCAGCCTCGAAACCGACAGCGCGGAGGTCCAGGGTGCGCTGGCGCATGACGCTATCACCGCCGCCGATCTCGAAGCCGGGCGCTTCGACGGCGCGCGGGTCGCGATCGGCGTGGTCGATTGGGAGACGCTCGATCGGGCGGTGCTCTATCGCGGGCAGATCGGTGCGGTGTCGCAAGAGGCGAGCGGTTTCACCGCCGAGCTGCAATCGGCCAAGGCCGCGCTCGCCGCCGATCCGGTCCCGCGCACCAGCCCGACCTGCCGCGCCCAGTTCTGCGGGCCGGGCTGCAGCCTCAGTGCCGCGGCCCATACGTATGAGGCGAGTGTCGCGTCGTTCGATCCCGCGACCAACCGCGCGGTCTTCGCCGGCGGTCCGGCTCCGGCGGATATGCTCGGCGGCAGCCTGCGCTGGCTCGACGGGCCGCAGGCAGGCATCGCGATGGAAGTGATCGATGCGGACGAAAGCGGGCTGCTGCCGGGCACCGCCCTCGATCCGGAACTCCAGCCCGGCGCCCGTGCGTTGCTGCGCGAAGGCTGCGACCACACGCTCGCCATCTGCGCCGCCCGCTTCGGCAATGCGGCGAACTTCCAGGGTGAGCCCTATCTGCCGGGCAACGACGTGCTCGCCCGCTATCCGATCTCGTCCTCATGAGCGGGGCGGCCTTGGCCCATGCCGCCGAAGGCCTGATCGGCGCGCCGTTCCGGCTGCATGGACGCGATCCGGCGACCGGGCTCGACTGCGTGGGCCTCCTGGTCGCGGCACTGGCGGCGATCGGGCGGCACCCGCCGGCGCCGCTGGCCTATGGCCTGCGCAACCGCGATATCGCCGGACCACTCGCTTTCGCCAGAGGTATGGGCTTCGCCGAAGTCATCGGGGCCTTGCTTCCCGGTGACGTGTTGTTGGCTGATGCGGGGCCGTTGCAACAGCACCTGCTGATCGCCGCGCCGGGCGGAGGCCTGATCCATGCCCATGCCGGCCTCCGCCGGGTGGTTGCCACACCCGGCCCGCTTGGCTGGCCCTTGCTGCGCCACTGGCGCCTGACCGATTGAGGATATCCATGGCAACTCTCGTCTTCACCGCCTTCGGCGCGCTTGCGGGGCCGCTCGGCGCCGCGATCGGCGGGCTTGTGGGCCAGCAGGTCGATCATGCGCTGTTCTCGCCCCGGCGCGAGGGGCCGCGGCTCAAGGAGTTGATGGTCACCACCTCCAGCTACGGCACGCCGATCGCGCGCCAGCACGGGCGGATACGGGCAGGCGGTTCGCTGATCTGGGCGACCGAGCTGGCCGAAAGCAGCGAATCCGCCGGCGGCAAGGGCGGCTCGGTCACGACCTATTCCTATTCCTGTTCCTTCGCGGTCGCGCTTTCGAGCCGTCCGCTGCTTGGGATCGGGCGGATCTGGGCCGACGGCAATCTGCTGCGCGGCGAGGCGGGCGACCTCAAGGTAGGCGGCACGATGCGGCTCTATCGCGGGTTTGGCGACCATGCGGTCGATCCGCTGATCGCCTCCGACAAGGGCAGCGGCTGCCCGGCCTTCCGCCGCACCGCCTATGCGGTGTTCGAGGATTTGCAGCTCGCCGATTTCGGCAACCGTATACCGGCGCTGAGCTTCGAAGTGATCGCGGACGACGGCGCGGTGAGCCTGCTCGATATTGCCGACGGGCTGGATGAGCCGCTTGTGGTGACGCGTGCGCTTCCCGGAATGGCGGGCTTCGCCTTCGAGGGCGGGCCGCTCAGCGATGTGCTGGCCGTGCTCGATGACGCCTGGCCAATCGGGGTCGATGCGGGCGACAGGTTGAGTCTGTTCGCGGCCGACGATCTCCCGGGCGATATTCCGCTGCTGCCCGAGCCCGCCGCCGCGAAGGGCGAGGGCAGCTTCGGTGCCGCCGCGGGCTCGCGCAAGACCCGCAAGGCAGGCGATAGCGCGATCCCCGACAGCCTGCGCTATTACGACCGCGAGCGCGACTATCTCACCGGGATGCAGCGCGCCGACGGGCGCGCGCGCCCGGGCCAGGGGGCGACTATCGAACTGCCCGCGACGCTCTCTGCAGCTTCGGCCCGCACGCTGATCGATGCCGCCGCCGACCGCGCCGGCTGTGCGCGCGAACTGCTCGAGTGGCGCCTCGCCGAACTCGACCCCGCGCTGTCGCCCGGCACGGTCGTCCGCGTGCCGGGCCACGCGGGCAACTGGCGGATCCTGGGTTGGGAGTGGAACGACGAGGGCGTCACGCTCGAGCTCGGCCGCATGCCGCGCGGCCCGGCGCGCCAGCCGGTGGCTGACGCCGGCAGCGTGCTGAGCCCGCGTGACGATCCAGCGACCCCGACCCTGCTCCGGGCCTTCGAATTGCCGTGGGACGGCATGGGCGCGGGCGACGTGCCAGCCATCTATGCCGCACCCAGCTCGGTCGGCGGAGGCTGGAGCGGGGCGGCCCTTTATGCGGAGCGCGGCGGCGGACTGTCGCCGCTCGGCGGCAGCGGCTCACGGCGCAGCGTGATCGGCGCGGCTGTCGCGGCGGTCGGCGGCTCGGCCGCGCTCCTGCTCGAGCGCGACGCGAAGATTACGGTGCAGCTGGTGTCGGAGGATTTCGCGCTTATCGGCACGACTCCCGAAGCCCTCGCCAATGGGGCCAACCGGGCCCTGCTCGGCGGCGAGCTGCTCCAGTTCGTCCATGCGGTGGCGCTGGGCGGCGGGCAGTGGCAGCTGGAAGGCCTGCTGCGCGGCCGTGGCGGAACCGAACGCGCGGCGCGCGAGGGCCACGCGGCGGGCACGCCGTTCGTGCTGCTCGATCACGCGCCGATCCGGCTTGATGCCGCGAAGATCGGATTGTCCAAGGATGCCGCGATCGTCGCGCTCGGGCTTGCTGATCCGGAGCCGGTTACCGAGCCTATCGCCAATCCGGGCGCGACTCTGCGGCCGCTCATCCCGGTCCATCCCCGCGTGGAACCCGAAGGGGACGGTCTTCGTCTAAGCTGGACCCGTAGGGCGCGCGGGGGATGGGGCTGGCCCGACGAGGTCGATCTGCCGCTGGCGGAGCCGGCCGAGGCCTATCGCGTGGGGCTGGGCCCGGTCGATTCCCCGGCGGTGATGTGGGATGTGGCGGCGCCCACCTTGACCGTCGCGGCGGGAACGCTCGCTTCGCTGGCAGGCGCGCATCCCGGGGCTCAGCTGTGGGTCCGCCAAATCGGCGGCGCGTCCCTGTCCGATGCGCTGCTGCTCCATACTCTTCCATGATCCCTGGAGACGAGAAATGACCGATCCGATCAGCTTTGTTTCAAGCACGCCGCGGCTGGCGCTTCCGCTGCTTTTCGCCGGCCAGACCCAGAAGGAATACACCGTCAACGAGGCGATCGCCCGGATCGATGCAGTGCTGCATCCGGCGATCGAAGGGGAAGCCGGCGGGCCGCCTGCCTCGCCGGCCGAGGGGGAGTGCTGGCTCGTCGGTGACAGCCCGAGCGGTGCCTGGGCAGGACACGCGGGCGAACTCGCCTGCTTCAGCCTCGGCACCTGGTTGTTCGTCGAACCCTGCGACGGGATACGCGTGCTGAACCGCTTGACCGGACAGTTGCGGCTGCGCCGCTATGGCGGCTGGGCCAGCGCCGGAACGCCCACCGCGCCGAGCGGCGGGACGACCGTCGATGTCGAAGCACGCACCGCCATCACCGGGCTGATCGCGGCGCTTGCGGACAGCGGAATTCTTCCGGCCGCGGGATGATAAACGGAGCCATCGCGCGCCTGCTGCGTTAAGGAGAAGCATTAGCAGGAGCCCGCCCATGATCCGCACCGCCACACCCATCCTTATCGCCGCCGCCCTTGCCGGGTGCCAGACCACCGCCAACCAGCCTTCCGCCCCCCTCGGCCGGGCGGTGCTCTATTTCGCGGACGGCCGCCCGGCGGGGACCGCGCAATTGCTCGCCGAGGGCGACAGCGTGGCGGTCGCGGTCGAGCTTTCAAGCCTGCCCGCGGGGATCCATGCGGTCCATCTCCACACCACCGGCAAATGCGAAGCACCCGGCTTCACTTCGGCCGGTGGCCATTTGAACCCGGCGATGCACCAGCACGGCAAGGACAATCCGATGGGCGCCCATCTGGGCGACATGCCCAATGTCGAAGCCGGCGCCGATGGCGGGGCTTCGTTCAAGACGGTGCTGACGGGGGCGAAAGACACCGTCCTAGGCCAGATCTACGATGCCGACGGCACCGCGATCGTGGTCCACGAAAAGGCGGACGACTATCGCACCGACCCGACCGGCAATGCCGGCAGCCGCATCGCTTGCGGCGTGTTCGAAGCGCACTAAATTAGCGTCAGACCGGCTCGCCGGCCACCCTCGCACGTTCGAGCAGGCTTCGGCTGGCGGCCGGCGCGGTGCGCAGCGCGAGCGCCATCGCAACCAGGCCGATCGGCGCCACCAGCAGCGTTGATTTGACGCCCAGCGCAAGGCTTCCGGTCGCTTCCGACACGAAGCCGGCGGTGAACGGCCCGAGCCCGAGCCCGAACAGGGCCGTCCCCAGAAAGAAGATCGCGGTTGCGACGCCGCGCATGCGCGGCAACACCAGCGCCTGGCTGGCGGCGGCGGCGGCGCCGAGGGCGGTCGAGGTGGCGAACTGCACCGCGAAGGCGAGAATATAGAACAGCATCGGATCGGCGGTGCTGTAGCCGATCAGCACGATCGGTATCGGCAGGACCAGCGCGATCGCGAGCACCGCGATCCGGCCCGTCTCGAACCGGTCCTGCAGCAAATCGGCCAGTCGCCCTCCGAAAATCACCCCGAGGAAGCCCCCCATTGCGGCGGGCGCGCCGATCAGCAGGCCCAGCGCCGCCTTGTCCACCGCAAAGACGCGTTCGGCATAGGGCGCCGCCCAATAGGATACGGTGTAGCCGACGAAGCAGTTCGCCCCATAGGCGATCACGATCCCCATGAACGCGGGCGAGGCCCAGGTCAGCGCAAATGCCGCCGGATCACGCACGCGCAGCGCGCAGGCCCAGCTGAACACCGCATAATAACCGAGGCCGAGGAACAGGAACTGCTGGAGATTGCCGGTCACCCGCGCGAGCGCGAAGGCGATCAGGCCGATCGCCGCCGCCCCGGTGAGATTGAGTGTTAGTGCCCGCCCGCCGCGCCGCGCGGCTTCGATCACGGTCAGCGGAGGCAGCAGCTGGAACAATTGTCCGGCGAATATCTGCCACGGATGCTCGTCGACGGTGCTGGGCAGCCCGTCGATCGCCCCGCGCACCGGTTCGCGCAGGGTCAGCACCCACATTGCCAGCGCCAGGCCGGGCAGGCCGACGCCGATGAAGGCAGCTTGCCAGCCGGCCAGGCCCAGCGGCCCGCCCCCCGGATAGGCGCCGTTCCAAGCTTCGACGATCGCGCCGCCGAGCAGCAGCGACAGCCCGCTCCCGACGAACAGTCCGGCCGAATAGATCCCCAATGCGGTTCCGCGGATACGCGCCGGAAACCAGTCAGCGATCAGCGAATAGGCGGCCGGCGTGGCGGAAGCCTCGCCCACGCCGACCCCGACCCGGGCGAAGGTCAGCACTGCGGCGTTGCGGGCAAAGCCCGACAGCACCGTCATCAGCGACCACAGGCCCAAGCCCAGGGTCAGCAGGCGCACGCGATGCCAGCCGTCGGCCAGCCGCCCGAGCGGAACCCCGAACAAGGCGTAGAAGATCGCGAAGGCGGTGCCGTAGAGAAAGCCGAGATCGGCGTCGCTCAGCTTCAGATCCGCCTTGATGTCGTTGGCGAGGATCGAGAGAATCTGCCGGTCGATGAAATTGAGCATATAGACCAGCACCAGCACGCCGAGCCCGTACCAGGCGTATCCGCCCGCGCGCTCGCCAGCTTCGCTCGTCTTCTCCCCGCCGTTTGCCATTACAGCGGCGGAGCGTCCGGCGCGTAGGCGGTGGGATCTTCCAGCCCGGCATCAGCAAAGCCCTTGCGCCTTAGCCGACAGGAATCGCACGCGCCGCAGGCCTCGCCCCGCGGCGTCGGATCGTAACAGGACCAGCTCATCGCAGGATCGAGCCCCAAGCGGATCGCCTCACGCGCGATGTCGGCCTTGCCGAGGAACTGCAGCGGCGCATGGATCGTGAAAGCGCCTTCCTCGACCCCGGTCTTGGTCGCGAGGCGTGCGGTCTCGGCGAAGCTGGCGATAAATTCGGGGCGGCAATCGGGATAACCGGAATAGTCGAGCGCGTTCACCCCGATGAAGATGTCACGCGCGCCGTTCGCCTCGGCCATCGCCAGCGTCAGCGACAGGAACACGAGATTGCGGGCCGGCACATAGGTCACCGGGATTTCGTCGCCGAGCCCACCTTTCGGCACCGCGATCTTGTCATTGGTCAGCGCCGAACCCCCGAAGCGGCTCAGGTCGAGTGGCAGCACGACATGGCGCTTAACGCCCAATTCCCGCGCGATACGGCTGGCGGATTCGATCTCTCGCCGGTGGCGCTGGTTGTAATCGATCGTCAGCGCGTTCAGCGCATAGCCCTGCTCGCGCGCCAACGCGGCGACGACCATCGAATCGAGCCCGCCCGAAAGCAGGATCACCGCGGATTTGCCCGAATTGTCTTGTGTCGCGACCATCGCGCCGGGCTAGCCCGGCGCGGCGGCAGTGGCAAGATCAGCAGGAGCCGACGTAGCGCGCCTCGGCGTCGAAATTGAACGGCTGCTTGCCCTCGACGCCTTGGGTGCTGATCTGCAACAGCGAACTGCTTTCCTTACGGATCGTCGTCTGTCCAAAGCCGTTGTGCGGGCACGAATAATGCACTGTGACCAGTGAGGCGTTGTCGTCGACGATGAAGCGCTCGCAGCTCTGCTGCTTGTGGCGCAACTGGATGAAGTCGCGGCCGGACCGGATGCACAGCCGGCTCTTGGTGTCCTGGCCCCGCAGCTTGATGTCCCACGCGCCGCTATGCAGCCCGTCGAGCATCGCAAGCTCGGGTCCTTGCGCGGCCACCGGCGCAACCAGCATTGCGGACACAATTCCGGCTATACCCAGAAACGGACGGAACGCAGCATTCAGCATTGTATTCATTGAAAAATGCTCCGCTCCGCGACCGGACGAAGGACTTGTTACCAGCCGCCCCATTAACGGCAAATTGCGCCATAATTACGACGGAACGTTGTACAAACGCGTCATAGATCGATTTCGAACAGCCGCGAACAGAACGCGCAATCGACCACGATCAGGCCGTTTTCGTCGCGCATCGCCACTCGTTCGTCTTCCGGAAAGCGGGCCAGCACCTTCCGGTAGTGTTCGATCGTGCAGCGGCAGCCGCGTCGCAGCGCCGCGCCTTTTTCTACCCGGATCTCGCGTTCTTCATGGAACAGGCGCCAGACGATCTCCTCGAGCGAGAGGATCGGATCGGTCAGTTCGTCGTGGCGGGTAGAGCCGGCGAGCACCGCGACATGCTCCCATTCGGGGTGATCCATCCGCACATGCAGCCGCTCGCGCCCTTCCTCGCCATCGGCCAGATGCTGGACCAGCAAGCCGCCGGCGACGCAATAGCCGGCGTCGGTATGCACACCCACGCGAATCAGCGTCGGTACTTGTTCGGATTGCGCGAAATAGCCCTCGCAGGCTTCGGCCAGCGAAGCGCCTTCGAGCGGGACGATGCCCTGGTAGCGCTTGCCTTCTCCGGCGATGTCGAAGGTGATCGCGAGATGGCCGGTTCCGAACAGCGCGCCGAGCGACGGGTTGCTCCCAAGTCGCCCAAGCCGCTCGGCATCGAACTGCGCGTAGCCGCGCACTTCGCCCTCGCGGTAATCGCATACCAGCAGCGACACGATCCCGCGCGGGGCCTGGACCTGCATGGTCAGCTGGCTCCCCTCGTCCTTCAGCAGCCCGCCGAGCAGCGCGGTCAGGACCAGCGCTTCCGCCAGCAATCCCTTGATCGCCGGCGGATAGGCATGTGCGGAGAGGATCTCGTCCAGCACCGGGCCCAGCCGCACCACGCGCCCGCGCGCATGGCGATCGGGCAGGGTAAAGCCGAGCAGCCGGTCGAACCCGGTGCCATCTTCGAGAATGGGTACGCTTTCGTTCAAGCTGATCTTCTCACAATTGCCCGAATACCCAGCGCAGCACGGATTTCTGGCCGTGAATGCGGTTTTCGGCTTCGTCGAACACCACCGATCGCGCGCTTTCGAACACACTCTCGGTCACTTCCTCGCCGATATGCGCCGGCAGGCAGTGGAGGAAGATCGCGTCGGGCTTTGCCCGCGCCATCAGGGCATCGTTCACCTGGAACGGGCCCATCGCCGCGAGCTTGGCCGCGGCATGCTCCTGGCCCATCGATATCCAGGTGTCGGTCACAATCACATCGGCATCCGCCGCAGCTTCCGCCGCGTCGTTGGTCAGCAACACCTGCGCCCCACCCGCGCGCGCCAGTTCAACGAACTCCGTCTCAGGCTCGTAGCCTTTCGGCGTCCCGACGCGGACGTTGAACTTCATCAGTCCGGCGGCTTCGAGGATCGAGTGGAGTACGTTGTTGCCGTCGCCCAGCCAGGCCACTTCGAGGCCGGGCAGGGGTTTCCCGTGCTCGATCACGGTCAGCAGATCGGCGACGATCTGGCACGGATGCGAACGATCGGTCAGGCCGTTGATCACCGGCACCGAGGCGTTGCGCGCCAGTTCCTCGGCCTTCGTATGATCGTCGGTGCGGATCATGATCGCATCGCACATCCGGCTGAGCACCCGCGCGGTATCGGCCAGGCTTTCGCCGCGGCCGAGCTGGCTGGTGCCGCCGTCGAGGATCAGCGCGGTGCCGCCGAGCTGACGCATCGCGATATCGAAGCTCACCCGGGTACGGGTCGAGTTCTTCTCGAAGATCATCGCCAGCACATGGCCCGCGAGCGGTGTGTCGGTGTCGGCCTTGCCTTTCGGAAAGCCAGCCCGCGCCGCCTTGCGATCGATCGCGTCGTGCAGCATCGCGGCGATGGCATCGCCGCCCGCGTCGGACAGGTCGAGGAAGTGGCGCAGCTCAGTCATCGCTGAGCGGCGCGTAACTCCGCGCCCCTTCGCTCAGCCGTTCGATGCATTCGGCGATGTGGCTTTCGTCGATCACCAGCGGCGGCAGCACGCGGAACACGTTCTCGCCCGCCGCAACGGTCAGCAGCCCGTGGTTGTCGCGCAGATGGGCGACGAAATCGCGCGCGACCGCCGGTTCCTTGAGCTTGACGCCGAGCATCAGGCCCTTGCCGCGGATCTCGTCGAACAGGTGATCGTGGTTCGGAATCATCTGTTCGAACGCCGCGCGCAGCCGGTCGCCCATTTTGGTCACGTGATCGAAGAACCCCGGCTCCAGCATAACGTCGAGGATCGCCTCGCCCGCCGCCATTGCCAGCGGGTTGCCGCCGTAGGTGGAGCCGTGGGTGCCGAAGACCATGCCTTTGGCCGCCTCCTCCGTCGCGACGCAGGCGCCGAGCGGGAAGCCGCCGCCGATGCCCTTGGCGATCGTCATGATGTCCGGCGTGATCCCGTAATGCTCATGCGCGAAGAACTTGCCGGTCCGGCCATAGCCGCACTGGATCTCGTCGAGAATCAGCAGCATGCCCTTCTCGTCGCAGGTCTTGCGCAGCCCGGTGATGAATTCGGGCGTTCCGGCGGTCATCCCGCCTTCGCCCTGGACCGTCTCGACCATGAAGCCGGCGGTGTTTTCATCGACCAGCGCCAGAGCCGCTGCGAGATCGTTGAACGGGGCATAGTCGAAGCCCGGCACCAGCGGCTCGAATCCGTCGCGCATCTTGGCCTGGTTGGTCGCCGAGATCGCCCCCATTGTCCGACCGTGGAACGCGTTGTTGAAGGTGATGATCTTGGTCCGGTTCGGCTGACCATTGACGTAGAAATAGCGCCGCGCGGTCTTGATCGCGCATTCGACCGCCTCGGCGCCCGAATTGGTGAAGAACACCGTGTCGGCGAAGCAATTGTCCACGATCCGCTGCGCCAGCGCCTCTCCCTGCGGTGAGCCGTAGAGATTTGACACATGCATCAGCGTCGCCGCCTGCTCCTGGATCGCCCTGGTCAAATGCGGGTGGCCGTGGCCCAGCGCATTGACCGCAATCCCGGCTGCGAAGTCCAGATAGCGCTCTCCGCGCTCGCCGATCAGGTAACAGCCTTCGCCGCGCACGGGGCGAACGTCGCACCGGGGATAGACGGGCATGAGCGGCGTGATCGACATCGGGAAATTCCCTTCTTGCAGAGACCTATATGTGTAGCAGTAGCGAAAACGACAAATGGCGGCCCCGGAAGGACCGCCATTTGCAACCGTTTATGATTTTACGAAGGCCCGGTCAAATCGCCGGGCGGTTCGCGGACAGGTCAGCCCTGAACGGGCACAAGGTTGACCGCCGAGTACTTGCCTCGTCGGTCGACTTCGAGCTCGAATTCGAGCTTGTCGCCCTCGTTGAGCTGCGACAGCCCCGAACGCTCCACCGCGCTGATATGAACGAACGCATCCGGCTCGCCATCGTCGCGCGTAATGAAGCCGAAGCCCTTCATCGAATTGAAGAACTTGACCGTGCCGGTCGCCTTTTCGCCGGTGTTCTGCCGCTGCGGAGCACCGCCGCGATCGCCGCCACGGTCGGGGCGATCGCCACGATCCGCGCCGCCGCTGCGGGCTTCCACCGGAATCACGTCGCCGACGATCTGGAGATCGGCCGCGGAGACCTTGCCGCCGCGATCGACCAGATTGAACGCCAGCTCCTGCCCTTCGGCGAGGCCTTCGAGGCCTGCCCGCTCGACCTGGCTGATGTGGACGAACACGTCCTCGCCGCCTTCATCGCGCTGGATGAAGCCGAAGCCTTTCTGGCCGTTGAAGAATTTGACCTTGCCTTGGCCGGTGCCGACGACCTGGGCGGGCATGCCGCCGCCACCGCCGCCACCGCCGCCACGGGGACCGCCGAAGCCGCCACCGCCGCCGCTGCGCTGGCCGCCGAAGCCGCCACCACCGCCGCCGAAGCGATCGCCACCACCGCCACCGCCACCGAAGCGATCGCCGCCACCGCCACCGCCACCGAAGCGATCGCCGCCGCCACGATCATCGCCATAGCGCGGCCCGCCGTCCATGAAGGGATCGAAACCGTCTTCGCCGATGTTGTCCCGCTTGTCGCGCCCCCGGCCGCGACGACCTCTATCAAAACCCATGAACCCTAACGTACCTTCATCGCCCAGTGCGTAATATCCAGCCGCGTGGACGATACGCAGCGGATAAAAGAGGCGGAAAACCTTTTTTCCGCCCTCATCAATCCGATACCATATCCTAAATTCAGTATCGAGGCGAACAATTTAAGCGGGCACCCGCCGGAGCCGCCGACGAGCTTGCAAGCGGTACGGCGGTTGGTGCACAAGACCGGCATCATGGATATCCTCGCTCTGCTCTCCGAACCCGCGACTTATGCGGCGCTGCTGACCCTCATCGTGCTGGAGGTGGTGCTGGGGATCGACAACCTCGTGTTCATCGCGATCCTGTCCAACAAGCTCCCGCCCGAGCGCCAGACCCAGGCCCGACGGATCGGGCTCAGCCTGGCGCTGGTGATGCGAATCGGCCTGCTGACCCTGCTCGGCTGGCTGGTGACGCTGCAGACTACCCTGTTCGATCTCGGCCTTTCCGGAGCGCCCGGGCCGCATGGCGAACCCACTTTCGAAACCGCCTTTTCCGGGCGCGACCTGATCCTGATCGCGGGCGGGCTGTTCCTGCTGTGGAAGGCGACCAAGGAAATCCACCACAATATCGATCCCGAGGGGGAAAGCGGCGAGCTGCTCGATCAGGACAAGGGCATCGGCGAAATCGCGTTCAGTTCGGCGATCGCCCAGATCATCGCGCTCGACCTCGTCTTCTCGATCGATTCGATCCTCACCGCCGTCGGCATGACCGACGAAGTGCCGATCATGATCGCTGCGGTGATCATCACGGTCGGGCTGATGCTGATCGCGGCCGACCCGCTGGCCAAATTCATCGAGAAGAATCCGACCCTGGTGATGCTCGCGCTCGCCTTCCTTGTGATGATCGGGCTGGTGCTGATCGCCGACGGGCTCGGTTTTCACGTGCCCAAGGGCTATGTCTATGCGGCGATGGGCTTCTCGGTCGGGGTCGAGGGGCTCAACATCGTCCAGCGCAACCGGCGCAAGAAGCTTCAGGCGCAGGCGGCGGCGGGAGGCGGCAAGTGAGCGATTTTCGCAAATTGGCGGACGCGGTCTATGCTAGCCCGCAGATCGGGGTGAGCGAGATCGCCGAGGCGAAAGAGCTCGGCGTGACGCTGGTGATCAACAACCGGCCCGAAGGCGAAAGCGAAGACCAGACTTCCGGCCACGAAATCGAAGCGGCCGCGCGTGCGGCCGGCATGGCCTATCTGGCGATCCCGGTGACGATGCAGAGCCTGTCCGAGAACGACGTCGAAGCGATGGCGCGGGCGCTGGCCGAAGCGAGTGGTCCGGTCCTCGCCTATTGCCGCAGCGGCACGCGTTCGACCCTGCTGTGGTCGCTCGCGCAGGCGCTGCGCGGCGAAGATCCCGAGGCTCTCGCCGCAGCCGCGGCGGCCGCCGGTTACGACGTCTCGCCGGTGCGCGCCGCCATGGAAACGCTCGCCGCCCGGCAGGAATGAGCGGCCAGTTGCTGGTCTTCGGCGGCTCGCTCGCCGGCGTCGCCTTGCTGGTATTGGCTGCTTGGGTCCTGCGCCTTGGCGGCGGCGCGCGGATCGCGGACGAGGCCGAAGCGCGCGAACTTGCCAATCATGCGATGCTCGGCTTCGATGCGCGCGAAGTGGCACTCGATGCGAAGGGCCGCGGCGCCCTGCTGCGCGATGGCGGCGGCCAGATCCTGCTGCTGGCGCCGCACGGGGCGCATTTCGTGGCCCGGCAGGTCGATCCGGCGCTGCAGGCGGTGCGGCGAGGCAACCGGATCACGCTGCTCGGCATTCCGCTCGATCTGGGCGCGCAAGCCGAGGCCTGGGCCGGGCGGCTCGGCGCGGCGGACGGCTAGGGATGCCCGAGTTCGCGCCGCTCGATTTTGCCGTGCCCGCTTTCGTGGCGCTGGTGCTGGCGGAGATGATCTGGTCGCGGCTTCGCGCTCCGCAAGCTTACGAGCCCCGTGATACCGCGGTCTCGCTGCTGTTCGGCCTGGGGAGCACCGTCGCCGGCGCGCTGACCGCCACGCTGGTCCTCGGACTGCTGGGCGCGATCCATCACTACCGGCTGTTCCCGATCGGCTGGCAATGGTGGGCGTGGATCGCGTGCTTCGCGATCGACGATCTCGCCTATTACTGGTCGCACCGCCTCGGCCACCGCATCCGCTGGTTCTGGGCCAGCCATGTGAACCATCATTCGAGCCAGCACTACAATCTCTCGACCGCGCTGCGGCAGAGCTGGACCGGCTTCATCGCGGTGACTTTCATCTTCCGCTGGCCGCTGGCGCTGATCGGCTTCCACCCCGCGATGATCGTCGCGGTCGGCGGGGTGAACCTGATCTATCAGTTCTGGATCCATACCGAGGCGATCGGGAAATTGCCGCGGTGGTTCGAAGCGGTGATGAACACGCCGTCCCACCACCGGGTCCACCATGCGATCAACCCGCTCTATCTCGACCGCAACTATGCCGGCACCTTCATCGTGTGGGACCGGATGTTCGGCACCTTCCAGCCGGAACTTGCCGGCACGCGCGTCCGCTACGGCATCGTCAGCCAGCTCGGCAGCTTCAACCTGCTGTGGTCCCTGTTTCACGAATGGATCGGGATCGGCCGGGACATCTACCGCGCGCCGTGGCGGCACAAATTGTCTTACCTGCTGCGCGAACCCGGCTGGAGCCATGACGGCAGCCGCGATACCTCGGATATGCTCCGTGCCCGCTGGCTGGCGCGCGGCGCAGCGGGGGGCGACCCCGACAGCGCCCCTGATCGGCGCGATCAGCCCTTCTGAATCGCGTCGATCAGCGGCTGAAGCCCGGCGCCGTATTTCTTCCAGCGCTTGACCGCGGTCTTGTAAATCGGCTTGCGCACCTGGGCGACGCTGGCGGTCTTCACCGGGCGGTTCGATTTGTGGAAATCGAGCATCTTCGGATCCCACTCGAGACCGAGGAATTCGATGATCTCGCGGGCTTCCTGCTCGGTGTTCTCGACCACGTTCTCGTATTCGACGACCTTCATCACGCCCGCGGGCAGGACGCCTTCCCAGTGCTTCATCAGCGCATCGTACTGCCGGTAATAGCGGCCGAGTTCGCTCATGTCGTAGCTGTGCGGCATGTCGTCCTTGAACAGTTTGGTGAAGGCCGACAGGCTTGAGTCCACGGGATCGCGCCGGGTGTTGATGATCTTCGCATTGGGGAACATCATGTGGATCAGCCCGACGAAGAAATAATTGGTCAGCAGCTTGTCGGTCACGATGCGGGCATCCCCGGCGTTCCGGAACATCGGCTGGGTATAGTTATCGGCCAGCAGCTGATAATGATTGGGCTTCAGCTCCCTCATCATGTCCGGAAAGCGGGACAGGGAGGGGAAACGGTCGCGCAATTTGTGCAGAGACTGGCTGAAATATTTCACTTCGCCCGCGCCATGGACCGCGTCGTTGCTCGCGAGAATCTGCTCGACCAGGGTCGAGCCCGAGCGCGGCATGCCGACGATGAACAGTAGCCGGTCGGTCGGATCGCCTTCGAACGGACGGCTGGCGAGGAATTCGGCGGTAAACGTGCGCTTGATGTCGTCGTAGAACTTGAAGGTCTCGGCCTCGTCGTAGTTTAGCATCGTGCGCTTGATCTTGCCGCCCGCGACGTAATGCTCGAGTGCCTTTTCCGGCTGGCCGCTGTCGTCGAGCGCCTTGGCATAGGCATAGTGAAGCGGAAGCATCACTTCAGGGCTGCGCTTGACCTTGGCCGTCATCACCCGCTCGAGCCGGTCGAACAGGTCGGTTTCCTTCGAATAATCCACCAGATCGTTGAGATTGGCATAGGCGGCGATCATGTTGGGATTGATCTCGACCCCCTGCACGATCTTGTCGCGCGCATCGGTCAGCCGCCCGACCGACTTCAGCGCGACCCCGAAATAGCCGAGCGTTTCGGCGTTATGCGGCGCGAGCCCGTCGGCTTTCTCGAGCACCTCCACCGCCTCGTCATATCGGTCGAGTTCGTGCAGGATCATGCCGAGTACCGTCAGGGCCTCGGGGTTGTCGGGCTCTTCGTTCAGCGCCAGGCGACAAGCCTGCTCAGCCGAGGCGAAATTGAGCCGGCGGATCTGGCAGCGCGCGGTGAGGATCAGCGCGCGGACTTCCTTCGGCGCAAGCTTGAGCACTTCGCCGAGCTCACGCAGCGCGTCGATGTCCTTCTTCTGGTGGTGATAGAGCGTCGCAAGATTGGTCCGCGCATCCACATATTTCGGATTCAGCAGGATCGCCTTGCGCAACGCATGTTCGGCCTGCTCTTCCTTGCCCAGTTCGCGCAGCATCGTGCCGAGATTGCTATAGGCTTCGGGATAGCGTTCGCGCACCGCGAGCGCGTTCTGATAGGCATCCACCGCCTCTTCGATCCGGCCGAGACGGCGCAACGCATTGCCCAGATTGTTCTGCGCTTCGGCGAACTCCGGGTCGAGCTCGATCGCCTTGCGATAGGCGGCCGCCGCCTCTTCGTATTTGCGCCCGTCGAACCGCGCGATACCAAGATTGTTGTAGGCCCGCGCATTGCCCGGATCGAGCTCGATCGCTTCCTGCAGCGAGACGACCGCATCGGCGAGATTGCCCGACTGGCGCTGCACTTCGCCGAGGTTGGAGCGATAGGTCGCTGCCTTGGGCGCGGCCTTGATCGCACGCTTGAGGCTGGCGATCGCTTCCTTGGGCTTGCCTTGTGCGTTGAGCGCCACGCCGAGGATCGAATGCGCGTCGGCCGCGCCGGGCTTGCCCGCGATGATCTGGCGGCAGACCTCGATCGCCTGGACCAGCCGGCCGCTGGAATAGAGCTGCGCCGCCATCGAGATCGCGTCCTCCTCGGACATCTTGAGCTGTCCGGTCTGGACCTGCCTGATCATCTCTTCGAGACGGCGGGGGGTAACGGCCTGCTGCATATCGTCTTCTCTCATCGTCGGTAGCCCCCGCGTGGGGATCGGGCGCCGAAGGTAGGAAAAAGCCGCAATCGCCCGCCATCGGGGCAGGAGTGCGGAGGGAGCTGTTAAAGGGCGGTTTCGCCGGTCTCGCCGGTACGGATTCGCAAGGCCGATTCGAGATCGAGCACGAAAATCTTCCCGTCGCCGATGCTGCCGGTGTTCGCCGCCTCGCGGATCGCCTCGACCGCGCCGTCGGCCAGCGAGTCCGCCAGCGCGACCTCGACCTTGACCTTGGGGACCATGTTGGTCGCGTATTCGGCCCCGCGATAGATTTCGGTCTGGCCTTTCTGCCGTCCGAAACCTTTCACCTCGCTCGCCATCATGCCCAGCACGCCGATCGCGCCGAGCGCTTCGCGAACGTCGTCAAGCTTGTGCGGCTTGATGATCGCGATCACATATTTCATCCCCGGTCTCCCCGCCGGAACCTCCGGCAACACCGCGTAACAAAGCAGGTGACGGGCGCGGCGTCCAGTCTTCGCCAGCCAAAACCGGCTCGGGCGAGTTGCCGGGGCCGGTAAAACAGACGCCGGGGAAACAGACAGTGTCCGCACGACAAAAAAGGGGCCGGAGCGGCTGGCTCCGGCCCTTCATAGTTTACGTTCGCAGGAGGAACGTGGTGAGGCGGGATCGGAAGAGGAGAGGAGGAGTTCCGATCCCGCCAAGCTTGATCAATGGTTGTAGGCGCGCTCCCCGTGTTCGCCGAGGTCGAGACCTTCGACTTCCACTTCGGGGGAAACCCGCAGACCGGTGAGAACCTTCGCGACGGTGATCGCGATCGCCGTACCGACCGCTGCGATCACGATCGTCGAACCGACCGTTTCGAGCTGGACGAGGATCTGATCGCCCATGCCCATCCAGCTGTCGCCGCTCGGGCCGCCGAGCGCCGCCGAGTAGACCACGCCGGTGCCGATGGCGCCGATCATGCCGCCGATGCCGTGGATGCCGAAGGTATCCAGCGCATCGTCGTAGCCGAGTGCGGGCTTGAGCTTCGAAACCGCGAAGTAGCAGACGATCGAAGCAATCGCGCCGAGCACGATCGCACCGAACGGACCGGCGTTGCCGGCGGCCGGAGTAACCGCGACCAGGCCGGCGACGATACCCGAGCAGAAGCCCAGTGCCGAAGCCTTGTGACCCATGACCCGTTCGATCAGCATCCAGAAGATACCGGCCGAGGCGGTGGCGACGAAGGTGTTCATCATCGCGAGAGCGGCCGAACCGTTGGCTTCGAGAGCCGAACCGGCGTTGAAGCCGAACCAGCCCACCCACAGCAGACCGGTGCCGATGCTGGTCATCGTCAGCGAGTGCGGCGGCATCGGTTCTTTGGGATAGCCCTGGCGTTTGCCGAGCATGATGCAGGCGACGAGCGCCGAGACGCCCGAGTTGATGTGGACGACGGTACCGCCGGCGAAATCAAGTGCGCCCTTGGTGAAGAAGTAGCCGTTGCCTGCCCAAACCATGTGAGCGAGCGGGAAATAGACGATCGTCAGCCAGACAATGGCGAAAATCATCACGGCCGAGAACTTCATGCGCTCGACGACCGAACCGAGGACCAGCGCGACGGTGATCGCGGCGAAGGTCATCTGGAAGCAGACCCAGACATATTCGGAGATCACGACGCCGGGGGTGAAGGTGGCGGCGGTGGTGGCCGGCGTGACGCCCTTCAGGAACGCCTTGCCGAACCCGGCAATGACTGCGTTGCCGCCGTCGCCGAAGGCTTCGGTGTAGCCCCACATCACCCAGATCAGCATCGTCAGCGCCGCGACGGCGCCGACCTGCGTCATGACCGAGAGCATGTTCTTGGAGCGGACGAGACCGCCGTAGAACAGCGCGAGGCCGGGGAGGATCATCATGAGGACGAGCAGCGTGGAGGTCATCATCCACGCATTGTTGCCCATGTCGGGTGTCGGAGCGGCGGGAGCTGCTGCTGCGGCCTCCTGCGCCCAGGCGGCGGAAGCGGCGAACATCGACGCACCAAGCGCGCCGGCGCCGCAAACGAATTTGCGAATCATAGTGTTACCCCTCAACTGGCTCACAGTGCGGTATCCCCGGATTCCCCGGTGCGAATGCGAGTGGCCGAGGCGAGATCGAGAACGAAGATCTTGCCGTCGCCAATGCTTTCGGTGCTGGCGGTCTGCTGGATGGTTTCGACGACCTGCGCGGCGATCGCGTCGGTCGCGGCGATCTCGATCTTCACCTTGGGCAGCATATTCGTCGAATATTCCGCGCCGCGGTAAATCTCGGTCTGACCCTTCTGCCGCCCGAAGCCCTTGACCTCGGATACCGTCATGCCTGCGACGCCGATGGCGCCGAGAGCTTCACGCACCTCGTCGAGCTTGAACGGTTTGATGATGGCGATGATGAATTTCATCTCAAACCCCTGTCTGCTTACCGGCGAAGCACCGGCGCTGACCGGATTTGCAACAAGCGTGCCAAATCCCGGATTCAATGGATTAAGAGGCGATTCACGATTCTTTGCAGGAGGTTAACCGAGCCGCCGCAGCCCGAATCTTGTGCAGGTGCACAAAAATTGGGCAGTCACACGCTTGCGACGGCCCAGATCGGCAAATGATCCGATGCGCTCGCCGCCAGCGCGCTGTGATGCACCCCCATGCCCTTTGGCTCCCATTCGCGCGACAGCACGATCCGGTCGAGCGGCGCGAGCGGCTGGCGGCTGGGGAAGCTCTTGCCCGGGGCGAGCGCCTGCCAGCCGTCTCGGAATTCGCGCATGCTCCCGCGCGCGGACCACTGGTTGAAATCGCCCAGCAGGACCGTGGGGCACGGCGGCTCGCAGCCGGCGAGCTCGCGGGTGACGGTGCGCAGCTGGTCGCGCCGCCTGAGGCCGGAGAGGTCGAGGTGCATGCCGACCACCCGCAGCGGTGCGTCGTCGTGGCGCAGTTCGGCCCGCACCGCGCCGCGCGGTTCGAGCACCGGCAGATGGAGCGGGGCGGATCCGGCCACCGCGATCCCGCGCCGGACGAGGATCGCATTGCCGTGCCAGCCCATGCTGTCGGGCCGCACCGCGCAGCCGACGATCTGATAACCCTGTTCCTCGACATGAAGGCGCGAGAGCACCGATTCGCGCCGCCCGAGGCGGCGGTCCACTTCCTGCAGCGCGACGATGTCCGCATCGAGTTCGCGCAACACCGCGAGGATGCGGTCGGGATCGCGGCGCCCGTCGGTGCCGACCGCCTTGTGGATGTTATAGCTGGCGAATTTCAGCTCCAAGCGACTCATGCTCTCCAAACGCACCATCGCGAGCTTCGGTTTCTCTAACCGGAAAGCGTCACGATGTCAACTGCAATGTGCCATATCGGTTATCAGCGTTCCTTGGTCGCGCTGAACACCACATCGGGGTTCTTTTCCTGCTGGTAGTTCACGTCCCACGCCGAGCGGGCGAGGAATACGAAATCGCCGTCCCGGTCCCGCGCGAGGTTGGCGCGGTTGAACTGTTCGAAGCTTTTCAGCGCCTCGTCCGGCCCCTTGACCCAGCGCGCGGTATCGAACGGCGCCGCCTCCAGCCGCGCCTCGACCTTGTATTCGGCTTCCAGCCGCGAAATCAGCACTTCGAGCTGGAGCTGGCCGACCACGCCGACGATCCACTGCCCGCCGAGTTCCGGATAGAAAACCTGGATAACCCCCTCTTCGGACAGATCGTCGAGCGCCTTGCGGAGCTGCTTGGTCTTGGTCGGATCGCCCAGCGCGATCCGGCGGAGGATTTCGGGCGCGAAGTTCGGCAGGCCGGTGAAGCGCACGTCGTTGCGCTCGGACAGCGTATCGCCCACCCGCAGCGTCCCGTGGTTCGGAATGCCGATGATGTCGCCGGCCTCGGCCGTATCGGCGATCTCGCGGTCCTGCGCGAAGAACAGGATGGGCGAATGGACCGCGATCGGCTTGCCCAGGCCCGACGGCGTGAGTTTCATTCCCCGCTTGAAGGTGCCGCTGACCATCCGCATGAACGCGATCCGGTCGCGGTGCTGCGGGTCCATATTCGCCTGGACCTTGAAGATGAAGCCGGTGACCTCGTCCTGGTCGGGCGAAATCACCCCCTGGCTGGACGGCTGCGGGCGCGGCGGCGGGGCGAAACGCGCGATCGCCTCGATCAGTTCGGTGACGCCGAAATTCTTGAGCGCCGAGCCGAAGAACACCGGGGTGAGATCGCCGTCGCGGAACGCCTCGACGTCGAATTCGGGATAGATCCCGCGCGCCAGCTCGACCTCTTCGGCGAAGGCGTCGGGAATTGCCGCGCTGTCGCGCTTGCCGAGGAATTCCTTGCTGTCGCCCTCGGGCCGCGCGATCGAACCGCTTGCGAAGTCGAGCACGCCCTGGAACAGCCCGCCCATTCCGATCGGCCACCCCTGCGGGCTGACATCGAGCGCGAGCATGTCCGCCACTTCGTCGAGCAGTTCGAAGCCGGCACGGCCTTCGCGGTCGACCTTGTTGATGAAGGTGATGATCGGCACCGAGCGGAGCCGGCAGACCTCGAACAATTTGCGGGTCTGCGGCTCGATGCCCTTGGCCGCGTCGATCACCATCACCGCGGAATCGACCGCGGTCAGCGTGCGGTAGGTATCTTCCGAGAAATCCTCGTGGCCCGGCGTGTCGAGCAGGTTGAAGGTGATCCCGTCCTTCGCGAAGGTCATCACCGAACTGGTCACCGAAATCCCGCGCTGCTGTTCGATCTTCATCCAGTCCGAGCGCGCGCGCCGCGCCTGTCCGCGCGCCTTGACCTCGCCCGCGAGATGGATCGCCCCGCCCTGCAGCAGGAGCTTTTCCGTCAGCGTGGTCTTGCCCGCGTCGGGATGCGAAATGATCGCGAAGGTGCGGCGGTTGGACATCGGAACTTTCGTTTTAAACTTCGTCACCCTGAACTTGTTTCAGGGCCCATTTCTCGTCCTCCTCAGGTCTGGCCTTGGAGGCGCAATGGATCCTGAAACAAGTTCAGGATGACGGGGGCTAAATTCGGAGCATTCCGCCAAGCTTCTCGGCCGCCGAAATGACAGAGAGCGAAATCGCGAGAATATCGGGGTCGGTGTAGGTCTTTTCCCTTGGCTGCAACGTCACTTCAACGGCAATCGACTTGAAGCCGACAGGGATGCCCGACCCCCGGAAAACGTCGAACACTCGAGCTGCGACAATATTGATCTTGTCGGCCGCCCTTATTGCCCGGACCAGATCGTCAACCGGCAATTGGTCCGGCATCAGGAACGCAAAGTCCCGCGTAACCGCCTGCAATGCCGGAGGGGCGTAGGCGGCGCGGGCGAAGCCCTTGGCCTTGCTCTCCGGAATCGCATCGAGGAAGATTTCGGCCGCGACCACCGCACCGTCGATGTCGAACGCGGCAAGGGTCGCCGGATGCAGCGCGCCGAAGCGCGCGAGCACCGTCTTGGGGCCGAGCCGCAAAGTGCCGGACTGGCCTGGGTGGAACTGGCTCCCCGCCTCGCCCATCAGCTGGAGCTTCTCGACCGGCGCACCGGCTTCGGCCAGCAGCGCCAGGACTTCGCCCTTCACATCGAACGCATCGAAGGCTTGCGCCTTGCCGCCGAAAACGCGCTGATCCCAACCGCGCGGGGTCTTCTCCCCGGCGAGCACCAGGCCGAGCGTCAGCCGCTCGTCGCTCGCGCCGGATTCAGCGCGAAGGTAGCGGCGGCCGATTTCGAACAGGCGCACACTCGGCGCGCCGCGGTCGGCATTGCGCTTGGCGGCCGCCAGCAGGCCGGGGATCAGCGACGGGCGCATCGCCTTCATGTCCTCGCTGATCGGATTGTCGAGCACCCACAAAGGACCTTCGGCGAAGTGTTCCGCCTCGGTCACCGGAATGAACGACCAGGTCACCGCCTCATTGAGCCCGCGCGCGGCAGCCGCGCGGCGCAGGCGGCGTTCGAGCTTCTGCACCGGGGTCGCGGTCGGGGCGGCAACGCCTTCCGCGCGTGGCAGCGCGACGCTGGCGATATTGTCGAGCCCGTGGATGCGAACCACTTCCTCCACGATGTCGGCCGGGCCTTCGATGTCGTGACGGCGAAGCGGGGCGGTGACGGTCCAATCGTCGCTCACGCCGAATTCGAGCGCTTCGAGGATGCGGCGCTGTTCGCCCGCCGGGATCGCGACCCCGCCAAGCTTTTCGGCCAGCAACGGATCGTAGGACACCCGCGTGGGCTCGCTCGGCGGCGAGCCGGCGCGGATCACTTCGGAAGCCTCGCCGCCGCAGATCCGCTGGATCAGCGCGGTTAGCCCGTCGAGGCCCTCGTCGAGCCACGCCGGATCGACACCGCGCTCGAACCGCGTGCGCGCGTCGGACGAAAGCCCGAGCTTGCGCCCGGTCGCGCCGATCCGCTCGGGATCGAAATAGGCGATCTCGAGGAGCACATCGGTGGTGCCTGCGGACACGCCCGAATGTTCCCCGCCCATGATCCCGGCGATGTCGTGGACGCCGTTGTCGTCGGCGATCACGGTCATGCCGCTGTCGAGCGTGTAGGTTTTCTCGTTGAGCGCCAGCACCTGCTCGCCGTCCATGGCCCGTCGTGCCACCACCGGGCCTTTGAGCTTGGCGAGGTCGTAGGCATGCGCCGGACGCCCGAAGGCGAGCATCATGTAATTGGTGATGTCGACGATCGCCGAAATCGGGCGCTGGCCGGCGGAGAGCAGCCGCTTCTGCATCCACTCGGGCGAGGCGCCGTTGGCGACCCCGCGGATCACCCGGCCATA
This sequence comes from Candidatus Andeanibacterium colombiense, assembly GCA_029202985.1. Taxonomy (GTDB): domain Bacteria; phylum Pseudomonadota; class Alphaproteobacteria; order Sphingomonadales; family Sphingomonadaceae; genus Andeanibacterium; species Andeanibacterium colombiense. Next base: position 2,320,867 of record CP119316.1, read on the forward strand.
GAACGCTGGGCAACCGTCGGGATCGTCGGTGCGGATTGCGACCGGGCAGGGGAACAGGCTGTCGATCGTGTGTTCGCGCAGCGGCTGGAGCGTGCCGACGCCCGCAGCCGCGAGATCGCGCGCGATGCCGTAGACGCCCATGCAGTCCGGCCGGTTGGGCGTGATCGCGACGTCGAACACCGGGCTGGTGCCCTGGTACTCGGCGAAAGCCATGCCGACCGGCGCGTCGGCGGGCAGTTCGATGATCCCGTCGTGCTCGTCGCCAAGGCCGAGCTCGCGGGTCGAGCACATCATGCCGTTGCTCTCGACCCCGCGGATCGCGCTCTTGCGCAGCTCCATCCCGTTCGCCGGGACGACCGCGCCGGGCTGCCCGAGCACGCCTTTCATGCCCGCGCGCGCATTGGGCGCGCCGCACACCACCTGCAGCGGCTCGCCCCCGACGGAGACGGTCAGTACCTGCAACTTGTCGGCATCGGGATGGGGAGCGGCGGTGAGCACTTCGGCCACGGTGAACCCGGCCAGCTGGTCCGCCGGATCGTCGAGACTTTCGACCTCGATCCCGATCGCGTTGAGCCTGGCCGAGATTTCGGCGGCGCTCGCCCCGGTTTCGAGGAAGTATTTCAGCCATTCGAGCGAGAACTTCATGGCCGTGCTCCCACGCCGCCGCTGAGCGTCGGCTGGTCGAGGTGCGAGAAGCCGTAATGCCTGAGCCAGCGGACATCGCCGTCGAAGAAGGCGCGCAGATCGTCCATCCCGTATTTGAGCATCGCGAGCCGGTCGACCCCGACCCCGAAGGCGAAGCCCTGCCATTCGTCCGGATCGAGGCCCGACATTGCGATCACCCGGCGGTTGACCATGCCGCTGCCGAGCAGCTCCATCCAGCCGTGGCCCGGCGCATCGCCGCTGCCGCCGAGAACGCGGCGCCCGCCTTCGATCGCGAAGCCGACATCGACCTCGACCGAAGGCTCGGTGAACGGAAAGTAGGACGGGCGCAGGCGCAGCACGATGTCGTCGCGCTCGAAGAATGCCTTGAGGAAAGTCTCCAGCGTCCACTTCAGATGGCCGAGATGGATGTCGCGGTCGATCACCAGGCCTTCGACCTGATGGAACATTGGCGTGTGGGTCGCGTCGCTGTCGGAGCGGTAGACCCGGCCCGGCGCGATGATCCGCAAGGGCGCGCCTTCCGCCATCATCGTCCGCACCTGAACCGGGCTGGTGTGGGTCCTGAGCAGCGTTTTCCCGCCCTTGAGGGCCCTGTCGGGGAAATAGAACGTATCGTGCATCGCGCGCGCCGGATGGCTTTCCGGCATGTTGAGCGCGGTGAAATTGTACCAGTCGTCCTCGATCTCGGGCCCGGTCGCGACCGCGAAGCCCATGTCGGCGAAGATCTCGGCCAGTTCGTCCATCACCTGGCTCACCGGGTGGACCGAGCCCTTCGGCGCATCGGGCGCGGGCAGCGAAAGGTCGAGCGTTTCGGACGCGAGCTGCGCTTCGAGCGCCGCTCCTTCGAGCGCATCCTTGCGGGTGCCGAGCGCGCCGGTCACCGCTTCGCGCAGGGCGTGAATCTTCGGTCCTTCGGCCTGGCGTTCCTCGGGCGACATCCCGCCGAGGGTCTTGAGCAGCGCCGAGACGCTGCCTTGTTTGCCGAGGTACTCGACGCGCAAGGCTTCGAGTGCGGCAAGGTCCTCCGCCGCATCGATCCGCGACAGCGCCGCGCCCCGCAATGTCTCCAATTCGCTCATCAAATCCGGTCCTGCGATTGCGCAACGCCTCTAGGGGGCAAGGCTTGGCCGGGTCAATCTTTCGCTTGGGCGCCGGCCGGATCGTGCAGCCCCTGCACCGCCTGGCCGGTCGCCTGGGAGCGCCCGATCGCCGCCGCGCGCAGCACCGGGTGATCGCGCTTCGCATATTCGCGCGGCGACATCGTCATGAAGCGCCGGAAGTCGCGCGTGAAGTGGGCCTGGTCGTGATAATGCCAGTCGAGCGTGTTGAGCCACTTGAGCGACGGATCCAGCATGAATTGCGCGAGACAGCGCAGGAACCGCTGGCGCCGCAGCAGCAGCTTGGGCGGGAAGCCGAACACCTGGTTCGCCAGCCGCTCGAGCGAACGCGCCGATATCCCCATGCCTTGCGCCAGCGCGGCGACGGTCTCGACCTCGCCCCCGACCAGCGCGCGGTGCAGCGCGAGGATGCGCGGCTCCTCGATCTCGGGACGGGCGAGCAGGGTTTGCATGAAGGCTTCGATCGCCGCCGCTTCCCCGGCGACTCCGTCCGCCCCTTCGATGATGCCCGGCAGCGCCCGAAACGCGGCGAAGGCGGGGTCGGCCGCGGCATCGCCGAAGCGGTCGGCATGGACGCTCGCCGCCGCATCGACGAAGCGCGCCCAGCCGGCGGGCAGCAGGCCGATCCCCCAATAGCGCCCGGGCGCGAGACCGAAGCGGGTGGCGACGCTGGTCGGCCCGGTCGCGACGAACCCGGGGGTCCGCTGCGTATCGGCTCCGCCGATCGAGGCGAAGATCGCACCGTCGGCGACCACCCGGAGATTGGCCCATTCGGGGTGAAGGTAATCCTCGATCACGCCGTCGGCCTGGCTGGCCTCGGTCAGATAATAGGTCGAAACATAAGGTGCGAGTTCCGCCGACGGCAGGAAGAAGCGAATACGCACCAACCCGCTGCCGGCTTGCGCGGGCATTCCTGACATGATGGACGCGCTCCCCAACGCGTTGACGATCGGGCGATGGTTAAAGATCCGTTGCGCGCAGGCAAGGGAAAAACGTCGAACCGATCGAATGCCTTAGCGCATCCCCGCCGATCGCGTGGGCCGGTCGAGCGTCTGCGCGGCGGCACCCCAGACCCGCGCCCGCTCCTTCATGAAAGCGCCGAGGATCGGATGTTCGCGGGCCGCGTAGGCGCCCGGGCTCATGCCCATGAATGAACGGAACTCGCGGACGAATTGCGCCTGGTCGTGATAATGCGAATCCATCGCGTCGCTCCAGTTCGCGGCGTTTTCGAGCATGAACAGCGCGAGGCTGCGCATGAACCGCTGGCGGCGCAGCAGCACCTTGGGCGGGAAGCCGAAATAGCGCAGGCAGAGCCGTTCGAGCGTGCGCCGCTCGAGCCCGGTATGATCCGAGAAATCCGCGACATTCGCGACCGCCGCATCGACCAGCCCGGCATGGATCGCGAGGATCCGGTCCTCATCCGGCACGGTGCGGTTGAGTGCGCGGAAGCAGGCGACGATGCTGGCCAGTTCGCGCGTCTCATCCGGCGTTTCGGCGAAGATGTCCTTCGCGAGGGTGGAGAAATTGGCGAAGGCGACATGGTTCTCGCCGTCGACCACCCGGTTGGCCATCTCGGTCGCCGGGCCGCGGCAGAACTTCGCCCAGCCGAGCGGAAACAGCCCGACGCCCCACATGCGGGTGGTGCCGAGCTCGAAGTGGACCGGCAGCGAGCTCGGGCCGGTGGCGGTCAGCCGCGCGCCGGTAAGCGTGTCGCCGCCGTGGATCCCGGCCAGCGGGCGATCGCCGGCGAAGAACCGCAAATTGGCCCATTCCGGCTGGAGCAGGTCCTTGACCCGCCCGCCGCCGGCTACCGTGAAAGTCGCGCTGTAAAAGGATGAGAAGCAGCCCTCAAGGTCTGGCGGCGCCGGGTAAAAGCGCACATCGATATGGCAACTCATCTCGCCCCCCCTTCGGCGATATTGCGACCCTGTCCGCGCTGACCCCCACGCGACAAAAGAAAGGGCGCGAAACGGAAGACTCCGTCTCGCGCCCAATGTCTTTTTAACCCTGAAGTTCCCGAAAGAAAGCGGGAAATCCTTGCGACCGATACTTAGGCCGGCAGGGCGTTCTTCGCCTGGGCGATGATCGCGGTGAAAGCGCCGCCTTCATTCATTGCCAGATCGGCCATCACTTTCCGGTCCAGTTCGATTCCGGCGAGCTTGGCGCCGTGGATGAACTGCGAATAGGTCAGGCCTTCGGCGCGGACCGCGGCGTTGATGCGCTGGATCCACAGGGCGCGGAACGTGCGCTTCTTAACCTTGCGGTCGCGATAGGCGTACTGGCCGGCCTTTTCGACCGCCTGACGGGCGACGCGAATAGTGTTCTTGCGGCGACCCCGGAAGCCCTTGGCTGCGTCGAGGATCCGCTTGTGCTTGGCGCGCGTGGTGACGCCGCGTTTGATGCGTGACATGTTTCAGTACTCCTCAGTTCACAGCCCGTAGGGCGCCCACTTCTTGATCACCTTCGCATCTGCGTCGGAAATCACGTCGGTGCCGCGGTGCTGGCGGATGTACTTGGCATTGTGGCTCATGAGGCGGTGGCGCTTGCCGACCGCGCCGTGCTTGATCTTGCCAGTGGCGGTGAGCTTGAAGCGCTTCTTAACGCCGCTCTTGGTCTTCATCTTGGGCATTTTCGTCTCCTCGAAAGGGACACGCTAGACCAGCCCTGGCAGCCCTTTTGGCCAGGCCGACCGTGAATCACGTGTCAGTGAAGGGGGCGCGCATAGTCGTAGACGCCCATAGTGGCAAGGGCTTTGCGCGGAACCCCGCCGTGCGTAAGGACGTTGCCAAGCCTATGACCAGTCTTGCCGCGATCCGCCAGCGCACCGACGCCGTCGCCCACGCGATCTGGAATCCGGCATGGCTCCAGCGCCGCCCGAAGCCGCTCAGGATGGCGATTCGCGCAGTCGGAATCGTGTTTCTGATGCTGTTCCTGGTGTGGCTGGTGCTGTTCGTCACCAAGGGCCGGTTCCTCAAGCACCCGTTCGAGAATATCGCCGGTTCGATGCTCCACCGCGAGATCAGGGTCGGGGGTGACTTCAACCTCTATTTCGCGCCGATCGATATCAGGTTCAAAGCGGAGAAGATCCGCGTCTCCAACCCGGCGTGGGCGCGCTCGAAGGATCTGTTCACCGCTGACCTGGTCGATAGCCGCATCCGCACCTTCCCGCTGATCTTCGGCCGACAGAAAATCCGCTGGCTGACCCTGCGCAATTCGAATGTCGCGCTCGAATGGGACGCGAAGGGCGAACGCAACAGCTGGACCTTCAGCGAGGAGAAGGGGAAGCCGTTCCACCTCCCGCAGATCGAGCGCGGCAGCGTGATCGACACCACGCTCGCCTATCGCGATCCCCGGCTGCAACTGTTCGCCGATATCGCGGTGGAGACGGTCAAGGCGCAGGACAGCCGGTTCGACAGCGATATCCGCTTCACCGGCAAGGGCACGATGCGCGCGAAGCCGTTCACGCTCTCGGGTAGCCTGCTGAGCCCGAACGAGACGATTGCCGGCGGGCACAACGAACTGGCGGTGCATGCGCAGGCGGCCCGGACCACGCTCGACGTTTCGGGCACGCTACCCGGCGCGACCCAGATCGAGGGCGCGGATCTCAAATTGGGCGTGCACGGCTTCGATATCGCCGACCTGTTCGACTTCCTCGGCATCGCGGTCCCGGCGACCCGCTCCTATCGGTTGAACTCCGCCCTTACCTATGACGGGAATAGGTGGAAGTTCACCCGGCTCAAGGGCGTGTTCGGCGACAGCGACATCGCGGGTTCGCTCCTGATCGCAATGCCGAACGACCGGTTGAAGCTGACCGCCGACCTCCACACAAACACGCTCGACATCATCGATGCCGGACCGTTCATCGGTTACGATCCCGAGCGGCTGGACACGCTGGGGGCAAGGGGCGCGATCCGGCAGGTGGGCGGCCATCCGCGCGTGCTGCCCGACGCGACCCTGCGCATCGACGCGATCAGCCGCTTCGATGCGGACGTGCATTACCGCGTCGCCAAGGTCCGCGCGCAAAGCTTCCCGCTGAGCGACATCGACCTGACGCTCGGCCTCGACCGCTCGCTGCTGACGCTCAAGCCGTTCAAGGCCAATCTTGCGGGCGGCCGGCTGACCGCCGACATCGCGCTGAACGCCCGCGAGCCCGCGGTGCTGACCTCTTACGACATCCGCCTCTCGCCGACCCCGATGGGCAAGCTCCTCGCGCGCTTCGGGGTCGAGGAATCGGGCACCAGCGGCACGCTTTCGGCGCGGGTGCAGATGCGCGGCATGGGCGACAGCCTGCGCCAGAGCCTCGCGACCTCGAACGGCCGGATCGTGGTGATCTTCCCGCAAGGCACTTTCTGGACCCGCAACATCCAGCTGGCGGAGCTCGACATCGGCACCTTCGTCCAGAAGATGTTCGAAAAGAAGCTCAAGGATCCGGTTCAGGTCAATTGCGGGCTGATCGGCTTCACCGTGCGCAACGGTATCGCGGCAGCCGATCCGATCCTGATCGATACGAAGAAGAATGTGATCCTCGGCTACGGCGGGTTCAGCTTCAAGAGCGAGGCGATCGACATGTCGGTGCGCGCCGATGCGAAGACCTTCAGCCTGTTCTCGGGCCAGTCGCCGGTCGGGGTCGAGGGCTATTTCGCCGAGCCGCGGATCGATCCGATCAGCGGCGAACTGGTCACGCGCGCCGGGGCTGGCCTCGGCCTCGGCATCTTCGCCACGCCGGTCGCCGGGCTGCTGGCCTTCATCGATCCGGGCGATGCCAAGGCCGCCGCCTGCGGCCCGGTGCTGGCCGGCGCCCGCGCCGCCGCGCAGAAGACCGCCAAGGGCAAGCCGCGCGAGGATGTCGGCGCCGGCACCACCGCGAAGAGCAAGGACGGCAGGCAACCGCTCGACAAGGCGGACGAGCAGCGCAAGAAGTTCAAGGGTTAGGCGTTCGGGGCACCCTCTCTGACTCCCTGCGAAGGCAGGGACCTCGGGCAGTTTCAGCGCAGGTGCGCACAGCCTCAGGCCCCTGCCTGCGCAGGGGCTCGAGTGTGGGGTTGGCCCAGTTTCGGCTTGACAAAAAGAACCATTTAGGTTATATGACCCGCCATCGGGTGCGGGAGCCAAGCGCTTCGCTCTTGCTTCCGCATTAGGCCGGTGTCTCGCGGGCCGGGTGATCCCTTCGGATCGCCTGCCGGTGGCGCCAGTAACGCCTGACGGGTCAGAAGGGGGCTGCACACCTGCGAGCTCTAACCTGCCTCCTCCGTCGGGAAAGGGCCGAGCGAGCAAGTTTACAGCATTAGTCTTGCCCGCCGTTCGCAAACGAAAACTACGCTGACCAGCCAGCTCACCCGCTGGCGCTGCGTCGCACCGGCCTTGCCCGTGTCCGCTCATTCCCCGGCGTTAGCCCGGCCTCGCCAGCGGGCGTTGGCGCTTGTCCGTTATCCGAACGGCCGCTCGCCGGTCTCCGCCAGCCAGCGCGCGAAATCGCCGTGGGGGATCGGGATCAGGTCCGGCGTCACGCGCCGCGTATAGAGATAGGCATCGGCGGTGATCGCCCCGCCGCGGCCGAGCATTACCGGCATCGGCCGCCGGACATATTCGCCGCCGGCCCGCGCGGCGCCCTCGTAACGGTCGAGCGCGGCCAGGCTGCGGATGGTGAAACGCTCGCCGCCGCGGCAGACAATCCCGTGAACCGTCCCGATCCCGTCGCGCAGCAGCACCGGATAGGCCCCGCGCGGGTCGAACTTGGCGAATATGCGGCCTTTCAGGGTGGCCGGGCCGACCAGTTCGAGCCCTTCGATCAGCTTGGCCGAAGGGGCGGTGACGAGATCGCGCCGCAAAGTGCCGTAGAAGAAGAAATGCCGTGCCATCGGCGCCTACCTAGGCAGCGGAACGATCCAGTTCCACCATCCTGCGACGAAGCCGGAAAAAAGGCGGCGAACACGATTGCCGCCGCCCCGTTTCCGGCCTTCGCGGCGTTCGCTCAGATGCGCGCGCCCAGCGCGATGCTCGCATGGCGGCGCTGGAAGTCGATCCCGTAGATCTTGCCATTGTCGCCGTAACCGAACTCGAGCCGGCCGTAGAAGCTCTTGCCGAAGCCCTGCTCGTAGCCGACCGCCCCTTCGACCCCGTTGCCGCGTTCGGTGACGCTGAGGCCGCCGCTTGCGACCTTGATCCCGAGGCTCGCATAGCCGGCCTTGACGTAGGCCAGGCCGCGCTTGCCGACCTTGAGGCCGACATGCAGGCCGACCGCGTAATTGTTGGTCGCGCTGATGCAGTCGCCACCCTCGCAGCTCTTCACGGTCGACACCTCGAAAGTCCCGTAGGGGCCGACCACCACCTTGTCGCTCGCGGCGATGTCGAACCCGGCTTCGCCCCCGAAAGCCAGCTTGGTGCCGAGTTTATAGACGTCGTCGTCTTCCACGATATTGCTCACGGTCGGCGTTTCGAGCGTGACGCGCGCCTCCGCGCGGAAGCCGGCCTTGTCATTGCCGCCCTGTTCGGCAAACGCAGGTTGAGCGAGACCGCACGCCAGCACGGCGGCAGCAAACAGATATTTCATTGGAACCCCCCAAAAAGCAGTCCGTCACAATTCGGACGCAGGGACGGCTATCAAATTTTGGGCCGTCGAACAGTCTGTAGAAACACCGATACGGAGATATAGCGCCGGTTAGTGATGGCAGGCCAAGGCTTCCACCACATCCTCGAGCCGCGCCGGATCGCCGAGCGCGAGCACGTGGCCGTCCGAGCCGGCGTGGAGCGGGTCGCCGTTCCAGTCGCTCATCGTCCCGCCCGCGCCTTCGACGATCGGCACCAGCGCCGCGAAATCGTGGAGCTTGAGGCCGGCCTCGCAGACCACGTCGATCTGGCCCAGCGCGAGCCCGCCGTAATTGTAGCAATCGCCGCCCATGATCATGCATTTGTGATTGGTCTGCGCGGCCAGCGCCATGAAATGCTCGCCGTCGTGATTGCCGAAATAATGCGGCCCGGTGGTGGCCAGCGTCGCCTCGGACAATTCGCGGCAAGGGCGGGTACGGATTTCCTTGCCGTTGAAAGTGGTCGGCTTGCCGGTGACGCCGAGCCAGCGTTCGCCGAGGATCGGCTGGTCGATGATCCCGAGCACCGGGAAACCTTCGACCAGCAGCGCGATCAGCGTGCCGAAGATCGGCCGCCCGGCAAGGAACGCGACCGTGCCGTCGATCGGATCGAGCACCCATTGGCGGCCCGACTTGCCTTCGGTCACGCCGAATTCCTCGCCGATCACACCGTCCTGCGGGACTTCGGCGGTAAGCAGCTTGCGGATCGCCTGTTCCGCCTCGCGGTCGGCGATGGTGACCGGGGAGGCGTCGGCCTTGCGCTCGGCATCGGTCACGACGCGGAAATGGGGCCGGATCGCGGCGCGGGCGGCGTCCGCGAGGCGATGCGCGAGGGCGATGTCGCTGGCTGAAATCTTCACCGCAGCCGCTTCGCCCGATCGCGCGCGCGCGTCAAGCGCCGGCCCGTTCAGACGCGGTTAGGCCGCCGCGGAAAATACTCTCGCGCGGGGACCCAGGAGGAACTGCATATGGCAAGAATGATCGCGACCGCCGGAATCCTCGCCGCCTTGCTGACCGCGACGGCGGCCAGCGCGGGCTCGCCGCTCAAGGGAATCGACGTGAAGCTCGGCAAGCAGACCGCCGCGGCGAAATGCGCGGCGGCGACGCAGGATCATCCGCAGCCTTGCGCGACGGCTTCCGCCGCGGCCAATCCCGCACCGATCCGTAAAGCCAAGCCCGCGCCCGTGCCGCACGGCTAGGCTGCGCGGCGCTAGTCGAACAGGCTGGAGACCGAACTCTCGTCCGAAATTCGCCGCACCGCCTCGCCGATCAGCGGGGCGATGGTGAGGGTGCGGATGCGCGGCGAATCCTGCGCCGCGTCGGTCGGCAGGATCGTGTCGGTGATGACGAGTTCGGTCAGCGCCGAGGAATTGACCCGCGCGACGGCGCCGCCCGAGAGTACGCCGTGGGTGATATAGGCGGCAACGCTCTTCGCGCCCTGGTCGAGCAGCGCCTGGGCGGCGTTGCACAAGGTCCCGCCCGAATCGACGATATCGTCGATCAGGATGCAGGCGCGGCCTTTGACATCGCCGATGATGTTCATCACTTCGCTTTCGCCGGCGCGCTCGCGGCGCTTGTCGACGATCGCCAGCGGGGCATTCTCGAGCCGCTTGGCCAGCGCGCGCGCGCGGACCACGCCGCCGACGTCGGGCGAAACCACCATCAGGTCCCCGTCGCCGTAACGCGCCTGGATATCGGCGGCCATCACTGGCGCGGCATAGAGATTGTCGGTCGGGATATCGAAGAAGCCCTGGATCTGCCCCGCATGGAGATCGACCGAGAGCACCCGGCTCGCGCCCGCCTGGGTGATCAGATTGGCGACCAGCTTGGCCGAGATCGGGGTGCGTGGACCGGGCTTCCGGTCCTGCCGGGCGTAGCCCATGTAGGGCACCACCGCGGTGATCCGCCGGGCCGACGAGCGCCTGAGCGCGTCGATGCAGATCAGCAGTTCCATCAGATTGTCGTTGGCCGGGTAGGACGTCGACTGGAGCACGAACACGTCTTCGCCGCGGACGTTCTCGTGAATCTCGACGAAGATCTCTTCATCCGCGAAGCGCCGGACCGATGCGTCGGTCAGCGGGACCTCGAGATAGGCCGCGATCTGTCGGGCGAGCGGCAGATTGGAGTTGCCGGCCATGATTTTCATGCGAAAGGCCCCGTCGCCGCTGTCAGGAATCACTCGCGCCGGCTCTAGCCGAGCGTCACACTATTGCAACCTGCGTGGACGCGGATTTGTTGAAAGCGCCCGGCGCGGCAGGCCGGATCAGGGATTGCGGTGTTCGCCGCGAACCCATCGCACGGTGCCGGAACTGGCTCGCATCACCACGCTTTCGGTGGTCATCCTGCCGCCCTTGAGCCGCTTGACCCCGCTGAGCAGCGATCCGTCGGTCACTCCGGTGGCGGCGAAGATGCAGTCGCCCTTCGCGAGATCCCGCAATTTGTAGATCCGGTCGAAATCCTCGATGCCCCATTTGCGCGCGCGCGCGCGTTCGTCCTCGTTGCGGAACAGCAGGCGGCCGTTGAACTGCCCGCCGACGCAGCGCAGCGCCGCCGCGGCCAGCACGCCTTCCGGCGCGCCGCCGGAGCCCATGTACATATCGATGGTCGTCGCGGGATCGGTGACCGCGATCACTCCGGCGACGTCGCCGTCGGGGATCAGTTGCACGCCACAGCCGAGTTCGCGCAGCTGTGCGATCAATTCGGCATGGCGCGGCCGGTCGAGCACGCAGACGATCAGCTCTTCGGGCTTCACGCCCTTGGCGGCGGCCAGCGCGCGTACGTTCTCGGCCGGGGTCATATCGAGGCTGACGACGTCCTCGGGATAGCCGGGGCCGATCGCGAGCTTTTCCATATAGACGTCGGGCGCGTTGAGCAGGCAGCCCTCTTCGGCCGCGGCCAGCACCGCCAGCGCGTTGGGCCCGGCCTTGGCGGTGATGGTGGTTCCTTCGAGCGGATCGAGCGCGATGTCGATCTTCGGGCCCGTGCCCGGCGCGCCGCCGACCTTCTCGCCGATATAGAGCATCGGCGCCTCGTCGCGCTCGCCTTCGCCGATCACCACCGTGCCGTCGATCTCGAGTTCGTCGAACGCCTTGCGCATCGCTTCGACCGCGGCGGCATCGGCGGCCTTCTCGTCGCCGCGGCCGACCAGCAGCGAGGCGGCGATCGCCGCCGCTTCGGTGACGCGGACCATCTCCAGCACCAGGACACGATCGAGGGCGGCGCTGGCGTTGGGCATCTCAAATCCTCATACAATCCGGGGCGCCAGCGATAGAAGAGCCGCCGGGCGCTGTCGAGCGGCGGCGATAGGCCGAACGGATGTATCCACGATGACGATGAGGTGAAGAGGGCGAAGCGGCGATAGCGGTTGCCGCGAAGCCATTCATCGGCGATCAAGCAGCCGCGTCCGATGGGGATCGTGCATGCGCGCCGCGCGTTGGGGATTGATGGCGGTGATGAAGAAGCTGATTGCAGCAGGATTGGTCGCGGCGCTCGCTCTGGCGGGTGCGCCGCTTGCCGCGCAACAGGATGATCAGCCGCAAGCGGCCGCGCCGCAGGCCGATATTCCTCAGCCGAAGAGTTTCTCGGATGCGCCCGATCCGCCCAAGCCGGCCAAGGTGATCGGGCCGCAGGCCTATGGGCCGGCGCCCCCGCCGAAGAAATGCTCGTCCACCGACACCAGGCGCCCGGGCGAGATCGTGGTCTGCGGAACGAAGGACAATGACGAATTCCGGGTGAAGTCGAGTGCCGATCTCGATTCGAATTCCAAGCAGGCGACCGACGATGGCCGGCCCCACGCGCCCGATTTCGCCGAATCCTGCAAGAAGAATCCCGAAAACGGCCCCTGCATCCATTTCGGCAAGACGCCGGTGCCGGCCTATATTATCGACTTCAAGGATCTGCCCGACACGCCCGAAGGCTCGGACGCGGACCTGATCGCCAAGGGTGAAAAGAAGGGCGGCTAACCCCTTCCGAAGTCTAGAGCAGCTGCAGTACCAGCGGCGGCTCGGTCACGATCGGCGAACCTTCGAGCAATTCCAACGCGCGATCGACGTTGGCCTCCGGGCCTTCGTGGGTGACGATCGAGACCATCACCTCGCCGCCGCCTTCCGCGCGGCCCTTCTGGATCAGGCTTTCGATCGAGACCCCGGCATCGCGCATCGCGGCGGTGATCTCGGCCAGCACGCCGGGGCGGTCGGCCACCATGAAGCGCAGATAGTCGCGCGCGCGCCGGTGGCCGGCATCGGCCCGGGGCATCGCGACCAGCTGCGCCGCGGGGACCGAGAACGGCAGGCCCGCATCGCCGCGCGCGATGTCGATCAGGTCGGCGACCACCGCGCTGGCGGTCGGCCCGGTGCCGGCGCCGGCGCCCTGGAACAGCAGGCGGCCCGAATAATTGCCTTCGGCGACCACCGCATTGGTTGCCCCGTCGACCCGCGACAGCGGATGGCTGTGCGGCACGAGATAGGGGCAGACCCGCTGGAACAGGGTCGCTTCGCCGTTGGCGCCGGCCTCGGTATCGGCGATGCCGATCAGCCGGATCACGAAGCCGAGCGCCGCGGCCTGCTCGATATCGGCCGCGCGCAACCGCGAAATCCCCTCCGTCTCAACCGACGGGAAATCGATCCTGGCCCCGAAGGCGATCGCGGCGAGGATCGAGAGCTTGTGCGCGGCATCGATGCCCTCGACGTCGAAGGTCGGATCGGCCTCGGCATAGCCGAGCGCCTGCGCTTCCTTCAGCACTTCGCCGAAATCGCGGCCGGTGCTCTCCATCGTCGAGAGGATGTAATTGCAGGTGCCGTTGAGGATACCGTAGACCCGCTCGATCGCATTGGCGGCGGTGCCTTCGCGCAGGCCCTTGATAACCGGGATGCCGCCGGCGACCGCCGCTTCGAACTTCAGCGCAACGCCCGCCTGTTCGGCCATGCCGGCAAGCTCGAGCCCGTGATGCGCGATCATCGCCTTGTTCGCCGTGACCAGCGCCTTGTTCGCGCCCAGCGCATTGCGGGCGAGGGTAAGGGCGGGCCCGTCCGAGCCGCCGACCAGTTCGACCACCACATCGACATCGCCGCGCGCGGCCATCGCGGTCATGTCGTCTTCCCAGGCATAGGGCGCAAGATCGACGCCGCGGTCCTTGCCGCGTTCGCGCGCGCTCACCGCGACGATCTGCAGCGGCCGCCCGGCGCGCCCGGCGATCAGCGCGCCATTGGCCTCGATCAGGCGAATCACGCCCGCGCCGACCGTGCCGAGCCCGGCAAGTGCGATACGGAGTGGTTCGGCCATATATCCCCCAGGGGCCGCGGCGGAGATCCGCCCGGCGCTTCGAAAATCCGCCGCGCGTTACGGCAGCGGCCGCCGAAACGCCAGCCTCAGATTGCTCCGGCGATCCGGCCCAAGGCTCGCGGCTCCGTTTCGGGCCCGATTCGGCTCAGAATTTCGGCGGTCCGCCCCTGGTGCGGGCGCAGGTGCCGAGCTGGTCGAGCACATAACGATAATCGCTTGCCGCCAGCACCCGGGCGGAGCCGCTCGCCGAAAGGATCGCTTCGGGCGGCAGTTGGCGCGGGAGGAAGCACGCAAGGCGATACCATTCGAGCGTATCCTTCTGCGGGGGCCGGGCCGACTGGTCGACCAGCTCGCTCCACGATACGCCCCATTCGGGCGCCATGTTCGGGCGCCGCTGGACACTGAGCGAAACCGGCGCGTCGTGCGCCGCCGCCAGGAACAGCTGGGTTTCCGATTCACCCGAAAGATTGCCTTCCACCGCCAGCGCGTCGCGCACGCCGGTAACCTTGGGCGGCGCTTCGGGCGCGGCCAGCTGAACCAGCACCTCGCGCAGCCGCGCCTCAAGCGCGGGATCGGCCGCGACGTAGGAATCGACGTCGATCAGCTGCAGATCGGCCGGGCGGTTCGCCGCCGGCAGCGCGAACAGCACCAGCTCGGCCTTCTTGAGCTTGGGCGGCTTGCCTTTCGCATCGAGCGGGAAATCGGCGAGGAAGCGCAAGGATTGCCCGATCGGCGCGTGGCCCGCGATCAACGCCTCCGTATCGGCCTCGATCAGCAGGCGAACCCAGCCCGCGCGCAGCCCCGGGGACTGTTCAGGCGCGAGCGGGCGCTGCTTGCGAATCCCCGCCTTGACCACCATCCTGGCGGAGTCGGCCAGATCGGCCAGATCGGCGTAAGTGAGCTGGGCGGGCGCGATCGCGGGCCGGTCCTCGGCCGCCGAAGCCGGCACGCAAAACAGCGCCATGCAGGCGGTCGCGGCGGTGGAGGCGATCCATCGCGCTGGCTGAATTTGTCTCAATTTCATGCGTTTCTCTCGCGCGGGTCATAACGGGAATGCCTGCCCGAAGCCCATCCTTAATAGCCCCGATCCAAGCCCGGAAGTGCTGAATCGACGCTTAACCGATAAAGCGTTTGCTCCCCTTAGACATCGTCGCTAAGACCCGCCGAAACCGGGACTTCATAAGCAAAAAGCGTCGCGGGATAAAGACTCAGCCGGGTCATTCGGAATCCCCGGTCGTGGGTTTTCGGCATGGCCGACAGGGTGGAAATTCGTTAGCGTGACCTGTCGGGGTACGATTCCCCCGCCAGGTAAGCCCCTTTGCGGGTGTCGGAAATGGAGTGATGCGACTGAATGGCCTACGCTGATCAACCAATGAGCGGTAACAAGATTATCGCAATCGTCATTGTCGGACTGATTCACGTGGCAGTCGGCTATGCTCTGGTGACTGGCCTTGCCTATTCGGCAATGAAGAAGGCGATCGAACGTGTGACCACGGTCGATGTCGACGAGCCCGAACCGGAGAAGACGGAAGAGCCGCCGCCGCCTGACACGAAGACGCCGCCGCCGCCGCCCATCGTGGCGCCGCCGCCGCCGATCAACATCAGTGTCGCACCGCCGGCGATCGAGACCGTCTCGCGGCCGCCGCCGCCTGCGCCGATCGTGCTGGCACCGCATCCAGCCCCGCCGGCTCCGCCGCCGCGGGCTTCCCAGGCCCGGGGCGTGCAGCCCAAGGGTCAGTCCCGCTGGGCTTCGCGCATTCAGGAGAATTATCCGGCGCGCGCGGTTCGTTCGGGCACCGAAGGCACCGTGGGCGTCTCGGTCACCGTGGGTCCGAACGGCAAGGTTTCGGCCTGTTCGGTGACGGGTACCAGCGGCTCCGACGTGCTCGACGAAGCGGCGTGCGACGGTATGCGCCGTTATGCCCAATTCGATCCTGCGCTGGATGCAGACGGCAACCCGACCTCGGCAAGCTGGTCGACCCGTATCGTCTATCGCCTGAACTGATTTCGTCTGCGGCTCGGTGCGGCCTGGTAGGCTGCCCGGGCCGAGGGATTTGACCAACATAATATTTCTTAGAAGAGGACTACCCGCATGCTTACCCAATTCCTGGCTGCAGCTACCGAGGCGGCCCCCGTCAATCACTTCGGCTTCTGGGAGGCGCTCCAGCAGGGCGGCGTCATCGCATGGTCGATTTTCATCGTGCTCTCGATCATGTCGGTGGGCTCGTTCTACATCCTGATCACCAAGCTGCTCGACCAGCGCAAGATTTTCTCCGAGCTGCGCGAAGTGCGCACCAAGTTCTGGCAGGCCTCGAGCATCCGCGACGGTGCCGCCAAGCTCGACAAGAACGGCGCATGGCGCCAGCTGGTCGAAGACGGCCTGGCTGCCGAAGACCAGCACAGCAAGCTGACCGACAGCCTCGAAGCGCATGACTGGCTGCACGGTTCGCTCGCCCGTTCGGAAGCGACCATCAACTCGAAGCTCGCTTCGGGCCTGCCGTTCCTCGCCACCGTGGGTGCAACCGCTCCGTTCGTCGGTCTGCTCGGTACCGTTATCGGTATTTACCGCGCGCTGATCGCGATCGGTCTCGCCGGTTCGGCCTCGATCGACAAGGTCGCCGGCCCGGTCGGTGAAGCGCTGATCATGACCGCGATCGGTCTGCTCGTCGCGGTTCCGGCGGTGCTCGCGTACAACTGGCTCCAGGCCCGCAACAAGCGGATCGCCGAGCTTCTGAGCGCCTTCTCGACCGACATCCTCGCGAACATCACCTCGCGCGGTGCGGTGAAGCCGAAGATCGTCACCACGCCGGCCAAGGGTGCTCCCGCCAAGCCGGCCGCTCCCGCTGCTCCGGCTGCGAAGGCCTAACACCGGAACACCGGTTTTTCAGGTTGGGGGCGGGTTCCGGCATGCGGGTCGCCCGCCCCACTCGCTAGACGAAGTATCAGAGTAGGATAGTACGATGGCCATTTCGACAGGCGGTGGCGGTGCCGACAGGCCGATGTCAGACATCAATACCACGCCCCTGGTGGACGTGATGCTGGTGCTCCTGATCATCTTCCTGATCGCGGTCCCCGTTACCTTGCAGACGATCGCCAAGCTCAAGATTCCGGTGTTCGAATCCACCGAATCGAAGGACAAGGTCGAGAATCTGCTGTTGACCGTCAGCACCACCGACGAGGGCGGCCGCAGCGCGGGTCAGCCCGGTTACCAGGGTGCGTCGCGGTCCGGTGAATGCCGGATCTATTTCAACAACATCACGCCGGTGACGTCGCAGGAACTCTACGACCGTGCGTTCGACCGGCTCGACAAGATCGTCAAGGCGGCCGGCGGCATCTCCGCGATCACGGCGGATCCCGACAAGGTCCCGCAGGTCCACATCCGCGGCGACGTAAACGCCCCGTGGCGCTGCGTAGCCGGCGCGATCTACAACGTTCAGGCGGCTGGTTATCCGACCGTCGGCTTCATCTCCAACAAGGTCGACCCCAGCGGGGATTGATCGGGTTGCGAGAGCACAAGCAGGAGTAATTCCCAATGGCAATGTCAGGCGGCAGCGACGATGGCTCGCCGATGATGGAAATGAACACGACGCCGCTGATCGACGTCATGCTCGTTCTCCTCATCATGCTCATCTTCACCATCCCGGTCGCTACCCACTCGGTCGATATCGACCTGCCGAGCCCCACCCCGCCGGATACTCCTCCGCCGCCGGTGGACCCGGTCAAGAACAAGATCGTGCTCACCCCCGAAAACGTCATTCTGTGGAACGGCGCCCCGATCAGCGGAGCCGGGCTGCAGTCGAACCTGCAGCAGTCGCTGACTTTCGCGGTCGAGCCCGAGCTGCAGTTCGAGCCCGAGCCGCAGGCGAGCTATCAGCTCTCCGCGCAGGTGCTGAACGTGATCAAGCAGTCCAAGGTCACCAAGTTCGGCTTCGTCGGCAACGAGAAGTACCGGTCGTTCGACAAGGACCGCAGCGGCGTGAACCCGACCAAGCCGGGTTGAGCTGAATCGAAATTGGGGCTGTGCAATGCACGGCCCAGGAAAAGGGGCGGTTCTCCGCCCCTTTTTCTTTGCCTGCCGCCCTCTCGAAAACCGCGAGCTGGCGGCGACCTCCCCCCGGGTCGAGCGAATCCCACCGCACGGCTGATAGCGGAATCCCGCTTGCCATCGAGTATGTTACAACATAACATGGCGGACAGCGATAACAGACGGAGGATCAGCATGGCTTTCGCAACCCGCAACGACCACCGCAATCTGCTTCCGATCGGCGAGATAAACACCACTCCGCTGATCGACGTCATGCTGGTACTGCTGGTGATGCTGATCTTCACCATCCCGCTGGCCACCAACTCGCTCGATATCGATCTGCCGCGATCCGACCGGACCGTGGGACATCCACCGCCAAACTCCGCCAGGAACAAGGTCGTGCTCACCCCGGAAAACGTCATTCTGTGGAACGGTGAGCCCGTCACGATGGGCCAGCTCAACGCCTCTCTCGCCGACGCGGCCGCGCTCCGTCCCGAACCCGAGCTCCAGTTCGAACCCGAGGCACAGGCGAGTTATGATCTGTCCGCGCATGTGCTGCGTACGATCAAGGCCTCGGGCGCGAGCAGGTTCGGATTTGTCGGCAACGAGAAATATCGCGGCTTCGGAAAGCCCGGCTAGCCTCACTCCAGCGGATCAGCCCGCATCGCCGCGTCGGCAAGCGTCTCTGCCTCCATCAGCAGTTCGTCGTCGACCGAGCCTTGCGGCATCGCCTCGCGCCCGATCATGATCATCACCGGCACCGCGAGCGGGCTGACCCGCTCGAGTTCGACATGCACCAGATCCGTCTGCGCGCGGTCGAGTACGTCGGCGAGCCGGCCGACATCGGTCAGCCGCCCGCGCGCATCGGCCCAGGCTGCTTCGATCAGCACATGGTCAGGCTCGTATTTGCGCAGCACATCGTAGATCAGATCGGTGGAGAAGGTTACCTGCTTGCCGGTCTTGCGCTTGCCCGGGTGCTGTCGCTCGACCAGCCCGCCGATCACCGCCACCTCGCGAAAGGCGCGGCGCAGCAAATAGGAATTCTGCACCCATTCGACGAATTCATGTGCGAGAATGTCGGGCGAGAGCAGCGCCGCCGGGTCCTTCACCGGCTTCAACCCCCACACACCGAGCGAATAGTCATTGGCGACGAAGCCGCCCGGGATCAGCCCCTGTTCCTCCATCCGGCGGGTGATCAGCATCCCGAGCGACTGGTTCGCCGGCCAGCCTTCGAAGGTGTAATAGACCGAATAGAAGCGCTGTTCGTAGGGAAAGCTCTCGACCAGCAGCTTCCCCGGCTCGGGCAGGGTGCTGCGCCAGTCCTGCATTTCCAGCCATTCGCGGACATCGTCGGGAAAGCGCGCCCAGCCCGCGCGGTCGGCCAGCAGCGCCTGCACCCGCCCTGCCAGATGCGTCGTCATCGCCATGCGTGCGCCCATATAGGACGGGATCATCGCCGCCTTCTTCGCCGCGCGCACGACCAGGTCGAGGTCCTTGATCTGCTCCACCTCCAGCGCCATGCCCGCGAAGGTGAAGCTGTCGCCGGGCGAGAGTTGCGCCGCGAAATTCTCCTCCACCCGCCCGAGCGAGCGCCCGTTGCGGAAACGCACGTCGAGCATTTCGGAATCGACGATGATCCCCGCGTTCATCCGGTGGCGATGCGCCTGCTCGGGATGGGCGAGCCGCCAGGTCCCGCTCGCATCGCGCACGATCCGGCGGAACTTGTCATAGGCTTCGAGCGCATAGCCGCCGGTCGCGACGAAATGCAGCACCCGCCGCCATTCCTCCTCGCCCAGCCAGGCATAGGCCTGCGACGAGCGCACTTCGCGCAGCAGCTCCGCTTCGCCGAACGGCGCGGCACAGGCGCAGGCCATTACATGCTGGGCGAGCACGTCGAGCCCCCCGGGGCGAAAGGTTTCGCCGTCGCGCTGGCCCTGATCGACCGCTTCCTTCGCCGCGATCGCCTCGAGGAATTCGAAGCGGTTGCCGGGCACGAGGATCGCGCGCGACGCGAGATCGAGCCGGTGGTTCGCGCGCCCGATCCGCTGGAGCAGGCGCGAGGAGCCCTTCGGCGCGCCCATCTGGACGACGCAGTCGATGTCGCCCCAATCGACCCCGAGATCGAGGCTGGCGGTGCAGACCAGTGCCCGCAGCCGCCCCTCGGCCATCGCGCCTTCGACCTTGCGCCGCGCCTCTTTCGACAGCGATCCGTGATGGATCCCGATCGGCAGGGTGTCCTCGTTCGCCTCCCACAATTTCTGGAAGATGAACTCGGCCAGAAAGCGGGTGTTGGTGAAGATCAGCGTGACCTTGTTGCGCGCGATCAGCTCGATCAGTTGCGGGATTGCCCAAGTCGCCGCATGGCCGCCCCACGGCACACGCTCCCCCTGCGGCAGCAAGATCTCGACCTCGGCGGGCGCGCCCGGCTCGCCCTCGACCAGCTCGACCGTGTCGATCTCCCCCCAGGGCGCAAGCCAGCCGCGAAAGGCTTCGGGATCGGCCAGCGTCGCAGACAGCGCGACCCGCTGCATTTCGGGCGCGATCGCCTGCAGCCGCGACAGGCACAGCGCGAGCAGATCGCCGCGCTTGCCGGTCGCGAAAGCATGGACCTCGTCGATCACCACCCGCCTGAGCGTGCTGAACAGTTCGAAGCTGTCCTCGTAGCTCAGCAGCAGCGAGAGCGACTCGGGCGTAGTCAGCAAGATGTGCGGCGGGCGGGAGCGCTGGCGTTTCTTGCGGTCGCTCGGCGTGTCGCCGCTGCGGGTTTCGATCCGCACCGGCAGACCCATTTCCTCGACCGGGGTCAGCAGATTGCGCTGCACATCATGCGCCAGCGCCTTGAGCGGCGAAACATAGAGCGTGTGCAGCCGGTCAGCGGGAGATGCGCCCGCGGAAGGCGCAAAATCGGCCAGCGTCGGCAGGAACCCCGCGAGAGTCTTGCCCGCGCCGGTATCGGCGACCAGCAGCGCGTGCTTGCCGCCCCGCGCCGCTTCGTACATCCCGCGCTGGTGCGCGCGCACCCGCCAGCCGCGTCCGGCGAACCATCCTTCGATCTCGGGCGGCAACTCTCCCGCGCTCATCCGACGGCCTGGGCGGCTGGAGAAGATCGAGCGCTCACAATGAGCGCAACGGGAAGACCCGCGCAAACGATCCCGCGCGTGTGCGCTTCAGTACCGGCAGAGGCGGGCTTACGCTGCATCGGAACATATGCAGCACACAACGCGCGGTCAGGAAAGGACCGTCATTCAGCCGGAGGGCCGCGGCGAACGCCTCAGGCCTCCAGTTCGACCTCCCAGTAGAGCCAGTCGCGCCAGGTCTCGTGGAGGTAATTCGGCGGGAAGCTCTTGCCGCTCTTCTGCAATTGCCAGCTGGTCGGGCGGATCGGCGCGACCAGCGGCGGCATGTGTGCCTGTTTCGGCGTGCGTCCACCCTTCCGCATGTTGCAGGGGGCGCAGGCGGTGAGGATGTTCTCCCAGGTGGTCTTGCCGCCCAGCCGGCGCGGAATCACGTGGTCGAAGGTCAGCTGTTCCGGACTGCCGCAATACTGGCAGCTGAAATGGTCGCGCAGGAACAGGTTGAACCGGGTGAAGGCCGGAAACTCGCTGGGCTTCACGAATTGCCTGAGCGCGATCACCGACGGGATCTTCATGTCGAGCGAGGGCGAATGGACCTCGCGCTCGTAGCTTGCGACGATGTCGACCCGCTCGAGGAACACCGCCTTGATCGCGGTCTGCCACGGCCACAGGCTCAGCGGGTAATAGGACAGCGGCGTATAGTCGGCGTTGAGCACCAGGGCCGGACAGCTCTCGAGCCTGCGCAACGGATCGCCGTCCGCGTGGCGGAAGCGCGCTGCCCGTTCGATCAGTTCGCTCTTGAACACCGCTGTGTCCTCCCTGATGTGCGCAACGGAGCATTTGCCCGAAAAAGCGTCAAGCCTGTTACAAATTGGGAATCCACAGGAATTTTGCCGAGTCGAGCCGAACGGAGCCGAGCCAGCCGCATGATCGTGACCCGCTTTGCCCCCAGCCCCAACGGGCCGCTGCATCTCGGCCATGCGTTTTCGGCGCTGACCGGGCACGATCTTGCGCGCGCGCGAAACGGGCGCTTTCTGCTGCGGGTGGAGGATATCGACGGGGAGCGCAGCCGGCCGGAACTGACGGCGGAGTTCCGCGCCGACCTTGCATGGCTGGGGCTGGAGTGGGAGGAGGTCGCGGCGCAGTCGCGACGGGTCGCGGCCTATCGGGCCGCGGCCGAGGAGCTGAAGGCGCAAGGCCTGCTCTATCCCTGCAATTGCACCCGAGCGGAGATCGTGGCGGCGGCGAGCAAGTCGGGGCCTGACGGGCCGCTCTATCCGGGCACCTGCCGGGCGCGCCCGGCGTCGGGCGAAGTCGCCTGGCGGCTCGATGTCGCCGAAGCCCTGCGCCGCACCGGGCCGCTCGAATGGATGGACGAGATTGCCGGGCCGCAGCGCGCGAGGCCGGAGATATTCGGCGACGTGGTGCTGCTGCGCAAGGAAGCGCCGGCGAGCTACCACCTCGCCGCGACGCTCGACGATGCGGCCGACGGGGTGACGCTGGTCACGCGCGGGATGGATCTGTTCGCCGCCAGCCATGTCCACCGGCTGCTGCAGGCGCTGCTCGGCCTCCCGGTGCCGGCGTGGCATCATCATCCCCTGCTGCTCGACCAAAGCGGGGGCAAGCTGGCCAAGCGGCGCGGTTCGCCTTCGTTGGCCGACCGGCGGCTGGCGGGCGAGGATGGGCCGGCGCTGGCCGACGCGCTGCGCCGCGGCGACCTCCCCGCTGGCATTTCGCTCGGGCAAGGCCTACATGGAGCGCCATGATCTACCTGCTTATACCCGCGCTGGTCGTCCTCATGGGCATGACGCTCTACAGCCTGCTCCGCGGCCTCAACGCCTTCCGCCAGACGCTCGACAACAGCGATCCCGAAGCGGTCAAGGCGCTGCAGCTCAAGCAGAACCAGATGATGTGGGCGCGGATCAAATATCAGGGCCTCGCGATCGTGGTGGTGGTGATCCTGCTCGCGGTCTCGCGCTAGGCCCTTGGTCAAGCTCAACCGGATCTACACCCGCACCGGCGACGACGGGACTTCGGGCCTGGTCGACGGCAGCCGCTGCAGCAAGGCCGAGCCGCGCTTCGAGGCGATCGGCGCGGTCGATGAGCTGAACTCGGCGCTCGGCGTGCTGGCGGTGGCGTTGGCCGGGCACGCATGTCTGGGCGGCGTGATCCGGGTGCAGAACGATCTGTTCGATCTGGGCGCCGACCTCGCAACGCCCGGGACGGAGTTTACTCCATCCGAAATGGTGCTGCGGATCGTGCCGTCGCAGGTCACCGCGCTCGAAACCGCGATCGACGCGCTCAACGAAGACCTCGAGCCGTTACGCAGCTTTATCCTTCCGGGCGGCAGCGAAGCGGCGGCCCGCGCCCATGTCGCGCGCGCGGCGGCGCGGCTGGCGGAGCGGCGGATGGTCGCGCTGGCGGGTGCCGAGCCGGTCAACCCGGCGGCGCTGCATTACATGAACCGCCTGTCGGACTATCTGTTCGTCCTTGCCCGCGCGATCAACGCGGGCGGCGAGGGCGACGTGCTGTGGCAGCCGGGAGCGAACCGCTAGTATTTTTCACTGTGTCATCCCGGACTTGTTCCGGGATCCCGCCAGGTTGTGTCGCGTCGAGAAGCGGGAGCATGTGTGACGCAGCGGTCCGCTTGCTTCTCTCCGGAGAAACGGAAAAAGCGGGCCCGCGGAACAAGTCCGGGGTGACGAGATAGAGCGAGGCGATTAAACCCCTTCGCGGCAGCTGCGAAGGAACTCGGCATGGATACAGTAGGCGTGATCGGTGCGGGCCAGATGGGCTCGGGCATCGCCCAGACGGTCGCGCAGAAGGGCCTGACCGTGTTCCTCGCCGATATCGATATCGCGCTGGCCGAAAGGGCGAAGGACAAGATCGCCAGGTCGCTTGCCCGGCTGGTCGAGAGAGAGAAGATCGCCGCCGCCGATGCCGAAGCGGCGCTCGCCAAAATCGTGCCGGTGGCCGACTATGCGCGGATGGCCGAAGCCGGGATCATCATCGAGGCCGCGACCGAGCGCGAGGAGATCAAGCGCGCGATCTTCGGGAAGGCAGGCGAAGTGTTGGGCGGTGAAGCGATCCTCGCCAGCAACACCAGCTCGATCTCGATCACCCGCATGGCGACCGCCGCACCCGATCCGGCGCGCTTCGTCGGGCTGCATTTCTTCAACCCGGTGCCGGTGATGCAACTGATCGAGGTGATCCCGGGCCTCGCCACGAGCGCCGACACCACCGCGCGGACCCGCGCCTTCGCGGAAAGCCTCGGCAAGGAAGTGGTGCTCAGCCAGGACGAGCCTGGCTTCGTGGTCAACCGCATCCTCCTGCCGATGCTCAACGAAGCCTGCTTCGTGCTGGGGCAGGCCGTCGCCAGCGTTGCCGACATCGACAAGGGCATGCGGCTCGGGCTCAACCACCCGATGGGTCCGCTCGAACTGGCCGATTTCATCGGGCTCGATACCTGCCTCGAGATCGTGAAGGTTATCTTCGGCGCCACCGGGGATTCGAAATACCGCCCCGCGCCGCTGCTGGTGAAATATGTCGATGCCGGCTGGCTCGGCCGCAAGGCCGGGCGCGGGTTCTACGATTACTCGGGAGCGGAGCCGGTCCCCAGCGTCCGCTGAGGGATATCAGAAGTTGCCGGGCGCGCCGCCCGCATCGGCGGTAACCGTGCCGGACTGAGTGCCGGCGCCGCCATTGCCATAGCCGCTGTCGCCGGCATCGCTCGCGCCATTGTCATCGAATGGGGTCGGATCCTCGCCCGCAGCGTCATCGCCCAAGGTGTCGTCGGCGGAGGAATCCTCGTCGAACTGCGCATCCTCCACCGTCTCGGTCGCGGCCGGGGGAGTCATCGACATGGTGTTCTGGGCCATCTGCGCGGGTGCCGGCGCCGGCGCGGCCGCCAGTTGCCCGGAATCATCTTCCGGGCGGCTGGCGACGAAGACGTAGGCGGCGAGCAGCACCAACCCCGCGAAGGCGGCAAGGACCCATTTGAGCTTGAGGACGAACTGGTTCATCCGCCGGGTTTAGCCCGACAAGGTTAATCTGGAGTAGACGCCGCGAGACGTTTGAGTTCGTAAAGCAAATCCAGCGCATCGCGCGGGCTCAGCGCATCGATGTCGAGCGCGTCCAGCCTGTCGCGCAGCTCGTCGCAAGCCTCTGCCTCCAGTTCCTGCGCTGCGGCGAACAGCGGCAGATCGCCGAGCCCGGCGGCCAGCCCGCCGTTTTCCGCCCGGCTCTTCTCGAGCCGTTCGAGCACCGACTTCGCGCGGGCGACCACCGGCGGCGGCACCCCGGCCAGGCGCGCGACCGCGAGGCCATAGGACCGGTCGGCCGGCCCCTTGGCGAGTTCGTGCAGCAGCACCAGCTCGCCCTTCCACTCGCGCGCGCGAACGTGGTGGAGGGACAGCGAATCGCAAGTCTCGGCCAGCCGCGCGAGCTCGTGGTAATGGGTCGCGAACAGGCAGCGGCAGCGGTTCTGCTCATGTACCGCCTCGACCACCGCCCAGGCCAGCGCAAGCCCGTCATAAGTCGAGGTGCCGCGCCCGACCTCGTCGAGGATCACGAAGCTGCGCTCGGTCGCCTGGGCAAGGATCGCGGCGGTCTCGACCATCTCGACCATGAAAGTCGAACGCCCGCGCGCGAGATTGTCCGACGCGCCGACCCGGCTGAACAGGCGATCGACCAGCCCGATGGTCGCGGCTCGCGCCGGGACATAGCCGCCCGCCTGCGCGAGCAGCACGATCAGCGCGTTCTGCCGCAGGAAGGTCGATTTGCCGCCCATGTTCGGCCCGCCGATCAGCCACAGGCGGTCGCTGGGCTCGAGCACGCAATCATTGGCGACGAAGCGGTCGTCGACGGTGCCGAGCGCCGCCTCGACCACCGGGTGCCGCCCGCCCCGGATATCGAGGCAGCGATCCTCGGCGATTGCCGGGCGGCACCAGCCGCCCTCTGCCGCGCGTTCGGCCTGGCCCGCGCCGACATCGATCCGGGCGAGCGCGGCTGCCGTGATCGCGATCGCCTCGCGCGCCTTGACCACTTCGCCGACCAGTTCCTCGAAATGAGCTTCCTCGGCCGCAAGCGCATGACCGCCGGCCTCGGCGATCCGGCTGGCTTCCTCGTGCAAATGCAGCGAATTGAACCGCACCGCGCCGGCCATGGTCTGGCGATGGGTAAAGCCGCTGTCGGGTGCCATCAGCCGGTCGCCGTGCTTTGCGGGGACCTCGATGAAATAGCCGAGCACGCCGTTGTGCTTGATCTTGAGCGCGGCAATCCCGGTCTCGCCGCGGTATTTCGCCTCGAGCGCGGCAATCGCGCGGCGGGCATTGCCCGAGACCCGGCGCAATTCGTCGAGCGCGTGGTCGTAACCCTCGGCGATGAAGCCACCCTGGCTGCGTTCGGTCGGCGGGGTCGACACCAGCGCGCGCGACAGCAGATCGGTCAACGCGCCATGCCCGCCGAGATCGGGCAGCAACGCATCGAGCAGCGCCGGCTTGCCGCTGCGGCGCTGGAGATGGTCGGCGATATTGCGCGCTTCGGAAAGCCCGTCCCGCACCTGGCCGAGATCGCGGGGCGATCCGCGCCGGGCGACGACCCGCCCGAGCGCGCGGCCGATGTCGGGCGCTCCGCGCAGCACTTCGCGCAGATCGGCGCGCAGCAGCGGATCCTCGACGAAATACTGCACCAGCGCGAGCCGCTCGGTGATTGCCTCGGTATCGGTCAACGGCGCGGAAAGATCGTCGGCCAGCTGGCGCGCACCCGCGCCGGTGACGCAGCGGTCTATCGCCGCGATCAGGCTCCCGGCCCGGCCGCCCTGCTGGCTGGCGAGGATTTCGAGGCTCGCCCGGGTTGCCTCATCCATCGCCAGCCGCTGGTCGCCCGAGCGCGCGACCGGCGGCAGCAGGAACGGCATGGTCCCGCGCCCGACATGATCGAGATAGGCGATGAGCCCGCCCGCCGCCGCCAGCATCGCGCGGGCAAAGGCGCCGAAACCATCGAGCGTGCCCACGCCGTGCAGCCGCTTGAGCGCAGCTTCGCCCTCGTCGCTGCCGAAGGTCGAACGCGGGCGCGGTATCGCTTCGAATGGTGCATCGTCCCACTCTTCCGGCACCACCACTTCGCTCGCCCCGAGCCGCGCCAGCGCCGCGCCAAGCCGCTCGGGCGCGCATTCCTCCAGCTCCATCCGCCCGGTCGAGATGTCGCAGGCAGCGATCCCGATCGTTCCGCGCAGATCGCACACCGCGGCCAGCACATTCGCCCGGCGCGGTTCGAGCAGCGCTTCCTCGGTCAGCGTGCCGGCGGTGACGAAGCGGACGATGTCGCGCTTGACCAGCGCCTTGTAGCCGCCGCGCGCTTTCGCCTGTTCGGGCGTCTCGACCTGTTCGGCGATCGCGACCCGGCAGCCGGCCTTGATCAGCCGCGCGAGATAGCCTTCCGCCGCGTGGACCGGCACACCGCACATCGGGATCGGCGCGCCGGCGTGCTCGCCCCGGCTGGTCAGCGCGATGTCGAGCACCTGGCTGGCCTGGCGGGCATCGTCGAAGAACAATTCGAAGAAATCGCCCATGCGGTAGAACAGCAGGCAATCGGGCGCCTCGCGCTTCAACGCGAAATATTGTTCCATCATCGGGGTGGCGCCGCCGGACATGCAGCGGGCCTATACGGCAAACTCGCGATTCGGGAGGCCGTAACGGCAGCTTTCCCCTATCGCGTGGCGCGCCGGTTGGTTAGGGGGGTAACCATCCAAGGGAGGAATGCTTGGCCGACGAAGAAAATCCGCGCTTCACCACGCGCGAGGCACTGTTCTACCACGAGACGATCCGCCCCGGCAAAATCGAGATCGTACCCTCGAAGCCGGTCGCGACCCAGCGCGACCTCAGCCTCGCCTATTCCCCCGGCGTCGCGGCGCCGGTCGAAGCGATCGCGGCCGATCCGGCCAAGGCGTACGATTATACCGCGAAGGGCAACCTCGTCGCGGTGATCTCCAACGGCACCGCGATCCTCGGCATGGGCAATCTCGGCGCGCTCGCGTCGAAGCCGGTGATGGAAGGCAAGGCGGTGCTGTTCAAGCGCTTCGCCGACGTCGATTCGATCGACATCGAACTCGCCACCGAGGATCCGGAAGCCTTCATCAACGCGGTCGCGCTGATGGAGCCGAGCTTCGGCGGGATCAATCTCGAGGACATCAAGGCACCGGAGTGCTTCATCATCGAGCAGACATTGCGCGAGCGGATGAATATCCCGGTGATGCATGACGACCAGCACGGCACCGCGATCATCGCTGCCGCCGGGCTGATCAACGCCTGCTACCTCACGGGGCGGGAGCTCAAGGACGTCAAGATGGTCGTTAACGGGGCCGGCGCCTCGGCGATCGCCTGCACCGCGCTGATCAAGGCGATGGGCGCGCGGCATGAAAACGTCACCATGTGCGACCGCCAGGGCGTGATCTATCGCGGTCGCGAGAGCGGCATGGACCAGTTCAAGTCCGCCCATGCGATCGACACCAAGGCGCGCACGCTGGAGGAAGCGCTCGACGGCGCGGACATCTTCCTCGGCCTCTCGGCCGCCGGCGCGCTCAAGCCCGAATGGGTCGCGAAGATGGCGCCCAAGCCGATCATCTTCGCGATGGCCAATCCCGATCCCGAGATCACCCCGCCCGATGCCAAGGCGGTGCGCCCCGACGCGATCATCGCGACCGGGCGTTCGGACTATCCGAACCAGGTCAACAACGTGCTCGGCTTCCCGTTCATCTTCCGCGGCGCGCTCGACGTGCGGGCGACCGCGATCAACGAAGAGATGAAGATCGCGGCGGCCGAAGCGATCGCCTCGCTGGCGCGCGAAAGCGTGCCCGAGGAAGTCGCGGCCGCCTATGGCAAGCACCAAAGCTTCGGCACCGAATACATCATCCCCGCGCCGTTCGATTCGCGGCTGATGGAACGAGTCTCGTCCGCGGTCGCGAAAGCGGCGATGGCTTCGGGCGTCGCGACCAAGCCGATCGAGGATTTCGACGCCTATCGCCTCACGCTCAAGGCTCGGCTCAACCCGACCACGTCGGTGCTGACCAGCGCCTATGCCGCGGCGCAGAGCGATCCCAAGCGGGTCGTGTTCGCCGAAGCGGAAGAGGAAGTGACGCTGCGCGCGGCGATCCAGTTCCGCGATTTCGGCTATGGCACCCCGATCCTGGTCGGCCGGACCCAGCCGGTGCGCGACAAGCTGGTCGAACTCGGGGTGAGCAATCCCGACGATTACGAAATCCAGAACTCGGCGGTGTCCGGGCACGTCCCCGCAATGGTCGACTATCTCTACCAGCGCCTCCAGCGCCGCGGCTTCACCGAGCGCGACGTGCGCCGGATGGTCAATCAGGACCGCAACATCTTCGCTTCGCTGCTGGTCGCACTCGGCCACGGCGACGCGATGATCTCAGGCCTTACGCGGCCCTTTGCCCAGACGATGCGCGAAGTGCGCCATGTGCTCGATCCGAAGCCGGGCGCGATTCCGTTCGGCATGCATATGATGATCGGCAAGAACTACACCGCGTTCCTTGCGGATACGACGATCAACGAACGCCCGAGCTCGGAAGAACTCGCCCATATCGCGCGCGAAAGCGCCAATGTCGCGCGGCGGCTGGGGCATGAGCCGCGGGTCGCGTTCCTCAGCTATTCGACCTTCGGCAACCCGCCGGGCAAATGGCTGAGGAGCATTCGCGAAGCGGTCCATATCCTCGACAGCGAGGGCGCGGACTTCGAATATGAAGGCGAAATGGCGCCCGACGCCGCGCTCAATGCGAAGGTGATGGAACTCTATCCGTTCTGCCGCCTCTCCGCTCCGGCCAACGTGCTGATCATGCCGGGCCTGCAATCGGCCAATCTCTCGGCCAAATTGCTGCGCGAACTGGGCGGCAACGCCACGATCGGGCCAATGCTGATCGGGATGGAAAAGCCGGTCCAGATCGCCCCGATGACCGCATCGGCGCCCGATCTGCTGACGCTGGCGGTGCTCGCGAGCGCCGGGGTGGTGAGCTAGCTGAGGTCCTTCGCCTCGTCATAGCAGGTGACGGAAATGAAGCGCTTGGCGGGGACATCGTAAAGGACCGTTACCAGCCGGCAGTCGCCATCGAACCCGATCGGAAGCTTTGCCGGATCGACAAGCCAGCTGCGCTTGCCTGCCGACTGGTTCGGAGCGCGCAGATAGACCGCCTTGACCTCGCCGGGCTTATCGAAGGCGTAATAACGGTCATATGCGCTCACGGGGGCCGCCCCGTCGGGGAGGGTCACCGATTTTTCGATCCGGTCCATCACGTCTTGAGGCTGCAGGATTTCCTTTTCGCAGGCGCCAAGCAGCAACAATAGCATCGGCCCGATCGCCCGCGCAGGCCGTAATGTGACAGGCCTCATCCCTCGTTCCTCCGCCGGTATCGGAAGTACCACACCTCGCGCCCCTCGCGGCGGGCCTTGGCTTCGTAGCGGGTTTCGCACCAGCCGCCGGGGCGGGTCTGCCAGCTCTGCGGACCCTCGGCGAGCCATTCGAACTGATGCATGTGCCGCCGCATGACCATCAGCGCGTGGCGGACATAGGTCGGATCGTCGGTGCCGAAGCGGAATTCGCCGCCGGGCTTGAGCTTCGCCGCGAATAGATCGACCGGGCCATCGTTCATCATCCGCCGCTTTGCGTGGCGCGCCTTGGGCCAGGGGTCGGGGTGGAGCAGATAGAGGAACGAGAGCGCGCCATCGGGCACGCGGCCGAGCACTTCCAGCGCGTCGCCGTGCTGGATGCGGACGTTGCGGATCGGCTCGTGGCTGCCGCCGTCGCCATCCAGATGGGCAAGCGCCTGGGCCACGCCGTTGAGGAACGGCTCGGCCCCGATGAAGCCGTGGTCGGGCAGCAGGTCCGCGCGATAGGCGAGATGCTCGCCGGCGCCGAAGCCGATCTCGAAATGCAGCGGCTTCTCCTGTCCGAACAGGCGCGCGGCGGTGACCGGGCCTTCCGTCGGCACCGCGATCTGCGGCAGGAGCTCATCGACCAGCCCTTGCTGGCCCTGGCGCAAGGGCTTGCCCTTGGAACGGCCGTAGAGGCGGTTGATCGTGGTCGGGTCGCCGGGTTTGTGTGCGGTCATGATTTGCCCGCTAGGGCGTGCCGGGGGCATTTGTCCATACGGCAAGCACAAACAAAACCGCCCCGGAGCCTGGGCTCCGGAGCGGTTTCACTCCCCCGTCATGCGATAACGAATTGGTTCAGGCCGCTTCGGCCTCTTCGCCCGGATCGCGCAGTACATATCCGCGGCCCCAGACGGTTTCGATGTAGTTCTCGCCGCTGCAGGCATGGGCCAGCTTCTTGCGCAGCTTGCAGATGAACACGTCGATGATCTTGAGTTCGGGTTCGTCCATCCCGCCATAGAGGTGGTTGAGGAACATTTCCTTGGTCAGCGTGGTGCCCTTGCGCAGCGACAGCAGCTCGAGCATCGCATATTCCTTGCCGGTCAGGTGGACCCGCGCGCCGTCGACTTCGACCGTCTTCGCGTCGAGGTTGACCGCCAGCTTGCCGGTGCGGATGATCGACTGGCTGTGGCCCTTCGACCGGCGCACAACCGCATGGATGCGGGCGACCAGCTCTTCGCGGTGGAACGGCTTGGTCACATAATCGTCGGCGCCGAAGCCGAAGCTGCGGATTTTCGAATCCATCTCGGAGATGCCCGAGAGGATCAGCACCGGCGTCTGCACCTTCGCGACGCGCAATTTCTTGAGCACGTCGTAGCCGTGCATGTCGGGCAGGTTCAGGTCGAGCAGGATGATGTCGTAATCATACAGCTTGCCGAGATCCAAACCCTCCTCGCCGAGATCCGTCGAATAGACGTTGAACCCTTCGGTGGTGAGCATCAGTTCGATCGCCTTGGCGGTCGTCGGCTCGTCCTCGATCAGCAGAACACGCATGGGAGCCCCCTTGTTATCGCCCCTGGTCTCTCGGTAACCGCCCGGCACGGACGATCGCCTTTGTTAACCACGCCATATCTCAACGGAAAAGGTTAATTTTAGATGAAACCCTTGCGAGATTCTTACCTGAGTCTTTCGCGACACACCTTATTTGCCCGTCTTAAGGCTTTGGTCACTGCCTGCCGCCCGCCGCGACCTCTAGCGCACCCCTTCGAGCTTCTTCTGCCGCCGCCGCTGGACCGAGCTGCCGATCCCGATCGCCTCGCGGTATTTCGCGACCGTCCGCCGGGCGAGGTCGAAGCCCTTTTCTTTCAGCAGATCGACCAGAGTGTCGTCGGACAGGATATCGTTCGGTGCTTCGGCATCGATCAGCGCCCTGATCTGCGCCTTGACCGTTTCGGCCGAAACCGAGCTTTCGCCGTCGGCGCCCCCGCCGGAGGCGCCCACTCGCGCGACGCCGGAGGTGAAGAAGTATTTCAGCTCGTAGGTGCCGCGGTCGCAATTGAGATATTTGTTCGAGGTGACCCGACTGACGGTCGATTCGTGCATCTCGATCGCCTCGGCGACCGCGCGCAAGGTCAGCGGGCGCAGTTCGGACACGCCGCGGCGAAAGAAACCATCCTGCTGCTTGACGATCTCGGTCGTGACCTTGAGGATCGTCTTCTGCCGCTGGTCGAGCGCCTTGATCAGCCAGTTTGCGTCCGCCAGCCGTTCCGACAGCCAGCCTTTTGAGCCCCTGTCCTGGCAGCCGTCGCGCAGTTCGACATAATAGGCCCGGTTGACGATCAGCCGCGGCAGGGTCGCCTGGTTCAGTGCGATGTCCCACCCGTCCTTGTGCGCGCGGATCAATATGTCGGGAGTGACCGGCTCGGTCGTTGCGCTCGAATATTTGAGGCCCGGCTTGGGATCGTAGCTGCGGAGTTCGGCCAGCATGTCGGCGAAATCCTCGTCGTCGACATCGCACATGCGTTTAAGCTGGGCGAAGGCGCCCTTCGCGAGGAGATCGAGATTGTCGATCATTCGCGCCATGCAAGGGTCGTAGCGGTCGGCCTCCCGCGCCTGCAGCGCGAGGCATTCGGACAGGCTGCGCGCGCCGACCCCGGTCGGATCGAGCGACTGCACCAGTTTCAGCGCCTCTTCCGCCTCGGCCAAAGCGATCCCGAGCTCGGCGGCGATCTCGCGCAGCGACTGGCCGAGATAACCCGCCTCGTCGAGCAGGCCGACGATGTAGCGGGCGACGAAGGCGGTCTCCGCATCGGGCGCGACCGCGCCGATCTGCGCTTCGAGATGCTCCGCGAGAGTCTCGGCCGCGCCGCCTCGCTCGTCGATCCCCGGCCCGTCCTCGCCCGAGGCGGCCGCCCCGCCTTCGGAAGTTCCGAAGTCTCCGGTATCGCGGTCACGGTCGAGCGTCTCGGGATGGATGTCGAGCGGGGCATCGGCCTCGCCGTGGCCCTGCGCGATCAGCTCGTCGGCCGCTGCGCCGCCATCGGCCGCGATCTCGCCCGTCGCCTCGGGCGCGTCAGGCGCATCGCCGCCCGCCTGGTCGCCGATATCGAGCAGCGGATTGGCTTCCAGCGCTTCGCCGATGAAGGTTTCGAGCTCGAGGTTCGACAGCGCCAGCAGCTTGATCGCCTGCTGGAGCTGCGGCGTCATCACCAGGGACTGGGTCTGCCTGAGATCGAGGCGGGGCCCCAAAGCCATCGGTCAGTTCCCGCCCGGCTCCGCCGTCACAGCGTGAAACTCTCGCCGAGATAGAGGCGGCGGACATTCTCGTCGGCGACGAGATCTTCCGGGCTCCCGGCGAACAGAACCTGTCCGCCATAAACGATGCAGGCGCGGTCGACGATGTCGAGCGTCTCGCGCACATTGTGATCGGTGATCAGCACGCCGATGCCGCGCTGCTTCAGATCGACCACCAGGTTGCGGATATCAGCGATAGAGAGCGGGTCGATCCCGGCGAAGGGTTCGTCCAGCAGCATGATCGAGGGCTTGGCCGCCAGCGCTCGGGCGATTTCGCAGCGCCGCCGCTCGCCCCCCGACAGCGCCATCGCCGGGCTGCCGCGCAGCCGGGTAAGGCCGAATTCGTCGAGCAGCCGCTCAAGCTCCGAAGCGCGGATATCCTTGTCGGGCTCGACCATCTCAAGCACGCATTTGATGTTCTGTTCCACCGTCATGCCGCGGAAGATGGAGGTTTCCTGCGGCAGATAACCGAGGCCGAGGATCGCGCGGCGGTACATCGGCAGTTTGGTGACGTCGATCCCGTCCATCAGGATGCGCCCGCTGTCGGGCCGCACCAGCCCCATGATCGAATAGAAGCAGGTGGTCTTGCCCGCACCGTTCGGGCCGAGCAGACCGAGCACTTCGCCCTTGCCGACCGACAGCGAGATATCGGTCAGGATCGCACGCTTGTCGTAACTCTTGGCGATCGAGATCACTTCGAGCCCGCCCTGCGGGATCGGAGGGGCGGCCTTGGCCGGGGCCTCGGCGGCAGCCGCGGCGAGCGCGTCGGTGTCTATCAGCGACTGATCGGCAGTGGTCATCGCGCCGGCTTTTACCACGGGATTTCATGCAGGAAACCCTGCAAGTGGTCGTTTGGCAAGATTCCTGCATGACCCGCGGCTTCCGCGCTCCGAAAGCCGCATCGCGGCTGCGCTTGATTGTAAGACGATCTCGTGAAATAGTCCGATTCTGTAGAGAGAGGAGTTGGCCGGATGGACAAGGCGCTCTGGAATTCGGATCGGGCAACCGCCGCGCCTCTGGCGAAGCGCGACTGGCGCCGCAAGATGAGCGACCATGTCGCCTTCGCACTGCTGGCCTATACCGGCCTGCAGATCTTCGTCACGATGGGCGCGCTCCAGAATGACGGGGAATCGATCGTCCCGTTCTTCGCACTCGTGCTGCTGGTCGCGGCGATCATTCCCGGCGCGCGCATGTTCGAACAGCGCTGGGCGCATCTGAGCGACGAGGAAGCCTCCGATCCGGCGCTGGCGCGGGCGTTCAGGTTCGATGCGACCAAGGTGTGGATCGCGGCGCTGAGCCTGCCGCTGATCGTCACCGGTATTATCCGCATGGTCGAGCGGTTCGCCTGACTTGAACCGACAGGCTTTGCACTGAGGGCGCGCTGGCGCTAGGGCGCTTGCCCATGCTTTCCATCAAAGACGCCGAAGCCCGCTGTGCCGCCGCGATCGATCTCGCGCTGAAGGCCGGCGCCGATGCCGCCGATGCGGTCGCGATCGGATCATCCTCCGAAGAAGTCCAGGTCCGCCTTGGCAAGCTCGAGGATGTCGGCCGCTCCGAAAGCGAGGACATTTCGCTGCGGGTATTCTGCGGCCAGCGCTCCGCCTCGATCCATGCGACCGACATGAGCGACGCCGCGCTCGCCGAACTGGCCGAGCGCGCGGTGGCGATGGCCCGGGCCGCGCCGGAAGACCAATATGCCGGCCTCGCCCCGGCCGAACTGCTCGCGCAGGGTCCGTTTCCCGATCTCGACCTTGAGGCCGCCGAGGAAACCTCGCCCGCGACCCTGCGCCGCCTCGCCGAGGAATGCGAGGACGCCGCGCGCGCGGTGCAGGGCGTGACCAACAGTGAAGGCGGCGGAGCGAGCTTCGGCCGTTCGTCGGTCGCGCTTGTCACCAGCCACGGCTTCTCGGGCGCCTATGCGGCGACCAGCATCGGCCTGTCTGCCAGCGTGATCGCGGGCGAGGGCGGCGGGATGCAGCGCGATTACGATTATCGCACCGCGCGCCATGCCGAAGATTTGCTGTCTCCGCAGGAGATCGGCCGCAGCGCGGGCGAACGGGCGGTCCGTCGGCTCGATCCGGGCCGGATGCAGTCGAAGCCGATGAGCGTGGTGTTCGATCCGCGGGTCGGCAATTCGCTGCTCGGGCACCTCCTCGGGGGCATTTCCGGCGCGGCGATCGCACGCAAGGCGAGCTTCCTGCTCGGGCGCGAGGACGAGGAATTGTTCCCCGCCGGCATCCGCATCGTCGAGGACCCGCTGCGACCGCGCGGGCTGCGCTCGCGTCCGTTCGACGGCGAGGGGCTGCCGACCGCGGCCCGCGCATGGGTCGAGCACGGGCGTATCACGGGCTGGATGACCAATGCCGCCGCCGCGCGCCAGCTCGGCATCGGCCTTACCGGCCACGCCTCGCGCGGCGGTGGCGGCGCGCCGGGCATCTCCGCTTCGAACCTTCATCTCGAAGCGGGCAGCGTCTCGGTGGCCGAACTGATCGCCGACATCGAGGAAGGCGTGTTCGTCAACGAGCTGATCGGCCAGGGCGTCAACGGCGTCACCGGCGATTACAGCCGCGGCGCGTCGGGCTTTCGGATCGTGAAGGGCGAGATCGCCGGGCCGGTCGCCGAATTCACCGTCGCGGGCAATCTGGTCGATATGTTCAAGGCAATGAGCGTCGCCGACGACCTCGAATTCCAGCGCTCGATGGATGTGCCGACGATCCGCATCGAAGGGATGACGGTCGCGGGGGACTGAGCTAGGCGAGCCCCCGCGCAGCGGGGGTCTCAGGCGGCAGCAGTCTTGCGGCACGAGGTCCCCGCCTGCGCGGGGACGCACGCGTTGCAATCACCCCTTGGCCTTGGCTTCCTTGGCCCGCTCGATCGCCTCGATCACGATCTGGCGCGCTTCGGCGGCGTTGCCCCACTTGCCGACGCGGACCCACTTCTCGGCTTCGAGATCCTTGTAGTGGGTGAAGAAGTGCTCGATCTGCTGCAGCACGATCGTGGGCAGATCTTCGCGTTCGCCGACATCGCTGTAATAAGGGAAGGTCGAATCGACCGGCACGCAGATCAGCTTCTCGTCGCCGCCGTGCTCGTCTTCGAGGTTGAGCACACCGATCGGCCGGGCGCGGACGACGCAGCCCGGGATGAACGGACTGCGCGCGATCACCAGCGCGTCGAGCGGGTCGCCATCGGGCGACAGCGTATGCGGCACGAAACCGTAATTCGCCGGATAGCGCATCGGCGTGTGCAGGATCCGGTCGACGAACAGCGCGCCGGAGGCCTTGTCGAATTCATATTTCACGGGTTCGCCGCCGGTCGGCACCTCGATGACGACATTCAGGCTTTCAGGCGGGTTGTCGCCGGTCGGAATCAGCTCGATCTGCATTAATCGGGGTCCATCTGTTGTGCGGTCCCCCTCCCAGAGGCGCGCGGGCCTGAAGGCCGTTTTCTCGCGTCGCGGCGCGCAGGTAGCGCAGCCCGCCCGCAATTCCAAGGAAGCGATTGCGATGGGTGCCGGAAATTGGCAGTCTGGTGAAAATTCAAGGACCGGCGCCAAAAACAAGCCGGAGTCGAGAGGAGAGCATCGATGCATGTAGGCTTGGCCAGCGGCTTTGCGCACCAGCGCGGCCGGGATTACGACGACGCCCGGTTCCTCCGCGAGGAGGTCGACAACCTCGTCTATGCCGAGGAGCTAGGGTTCGATTCGGTGTGGATCACCGAGCATCACTTCTCCGACTATTCGATGTCGAACGATCCTGTGCAGCTGCTCACCTACATCGCCAGCCGCACGAACCACGTGAAGCTCGGCACCCAGTGCATCATCGCCCCGTGGCACCACCCGGTGCGGCTGGCCGAACGGATCGTCAATCTCGACATCCTCTCGGGCGGGCGCGCGATCCTCGGCTTCGGCGGCGGGCTGGCGCAGCACGAGTTTGCCGGTCTCGGGATCGACATGAACAACAGCCGCCAGATGTACAACGATCTGCTCGAGACGCTGATTCCGGCGCTCGAGACCGGGATCATCGAAGGCCAGGGCATCTATGGCGACATTCCGCGCAGCGAACTCCGCCCCGGCCCGATCAAGAGCTTCGAAGGGCGCAAGTTCTGCGGCTCGCTCTCGGGCAGCTCGATGTACATGGCGGCCAAGCTCGGCTGCGGCAACATGGTGCTGATGCTGCCCCAGCGCGGCAAGGATGTGGCGCCCGACAAATACACCGCGGTTTGGCAGGAAGTGCACGGGCCCGGAACCACGCCGCCGCCGCCGATGCTGGGCGGCAATTACTATGTCGATCGAAGCGCCGAGTTTGCACAGGAACAGGGCGAGAAATACCTCGCCCACACGATGCGCTCGGCGATCAAAAACTACCACCTCGATACGCCGGGCAAGTTCCCGAACATCAAGGGCTATGAGCATTACGAGAACATGGTCCTCGCGCCCGAGGCGATCGAGCCTTACGTTGCCGAATTCGCGAAGGGCGCGGTCACCGGCACCCCGCAGATGATTCTCGAACGGATGTGGGAGCTGAAGGAACAATTCAACCCGCAGGGCTTCTTCCCGCACGTCTATTACGGCGGCATGCCGCAGGAAGAAGCACGCAAGAACATGGAACTGTTCGCGAAGGAAGTGCTGCCCGAACTGAAGAGCTGGGAAGCCGAGGCTTCGATCGACGACCGGTTTCTGGAAGCGGCGGAGTAGGGCAACTGACGCCCCAGCGCAGGCTGAGGCGTCAGGCTGCAGGGCACCACCGCACGAGGCCCGAGGCTGCGCCGGAGCTCGGCCGGGTTACTTCGTCGCCTTGACCCGCGGTGAGAGCAGCCGGTCGAGCCCCGTGTCGCCCTTCGCCGTCTTCTCCAGCCAGGGATAGCGCAGGCCACCGTGCCAATCGACCGGCACGGTCAGGAAGCGGTCGCCGCGCCTGACCAGCAGCTCGATCGGGTCCTTGCCGTTCTTCGCCGCGGCGATCGCGTCGGTCAGTTTCGTATCGCTATAGGCATCGCCGTTCACCGCGACGATCGTCGCGCCGTTGACGATCCCGGCGTTGAACGCCGGCCCGTTCCACAGCGTCGCGGTAACCTTGCCGTCCTTGTCGAGGGTGAGGCCGAGCGAATAGGTCAGCGACAGGCTCTTCGCATCCTTCATCCGGCCGAGATCGTAGGAATTGGGTATGTCCTTCCACACCAGCCGGTATCCGCCCTGCTCGATCCCCGCGAGAGGCGCGGGCTGGCCGGGTTCGTAGATCCGGGTCTTGAAGAAGCCCGCCCAGTCATAGGGGTAAATGCCGTCCAGGGCCGCGACCACATCATCGAAAGTGTAGGTCAGCTCGCCCCAATCGCCGTCGCGCATGCCGAAGAAGGCTTTCGCGAAATCGTCGAGACCTTTCGCGCCCTTCGTGCCGGTGCGGATGAGCTGGTCCGCCTCCAGCCACACCAGCGCGCCTTCGCTGTAATAATCCTCGCTGCGCATCAGTGTGCCGTAGGGCACCGGGCGGCGGGCGTTGGCGATCGGATCGTTGGTCGTGTCCTCGACCGCGCGCCATCCGCGGCCCGGCTGGCCTTCGCTATAGGTGCCGGCGATGCCGGCGAAGATGTCGAGCACCGTTTGTTTTGATTGCGTACCGGCACGCGCGGCCAGCACATGGCCCCAGAACTGGGTCTGGCCTTCGTAGACCCACAACAGGCTGCCCTGCATCGGGGTGCGATAATCGGGCGTCCACAGATCGGCCGGGCGGCGGAACTTTGCGTTCCAGCTATGGGTGAATTCGTGGCTGACGACGTTGCGGTTCCAGTCGAACTGGTCCCATTTGACAAAGGCTTCGGGCTTGAGCGCGTTCTCGCTGGAGCGGTGGTGCTCCAGCCCGATGCCGCCCATCCGCTCGGTCAGCGCGACCAGCGAGGCGTAATGGTCGAAATGACGCGCGCCGAACAACGCCATGGCTTCGCTCACCAGCCGGCGGAAATGTTCGAGATGATCGGACGAAAGCGCCAGCAGCTTCGGATCGTCGGCCACTGCGTCGAGGCTGACATTGCCGCCGAGATCCCATTTCTGCGTATATTTTCCGGCGAAGACCGGCGAATCGACCAGAGTTTCGTAATCGGTCTCGGCCCAGGCAGTCCGGTCCCCCGAGGGCGCGGCGCCATCCAGCGCGGTGAACGCGGTCCAGCCCGCCGGGAACTTCACCGTCGGCCGCACCCGGATTTGCCGCACGTAATGGCCGGCCGGATAGAGGCTCATCGCGTCCCATTGGAGATTGAGCATCTCCGGCGTCATGGTGATTCGCCCCTCGGTCGCCACCAGCGGCGAGGTATGTACGAACCGCGCGACCACTTCCTGCGCCCCTTCGGGCAGCGCGACATGGAACGCGTAGACCTGCAGCGGATCGCGGGTCCAGCGCACCGCCTTTCCGTCGACCGTGAAATGGATGTCGCCGAGCAGGTTGATCGGTCCGCGCGGCGCATGCTTGCCGGGGATCCATTCCGGCAGCAGCAGTGTGAGCTCGCGGGTGGCGGGGGCGACCGGGATCGTTTCGGTCACGTGGTAGATGCCGCGCCGGGTGTCGCTCGCGTCGATGTCGAGCGCGATCGTTCCGGGATAGGGGGTATCCGCCGCGTCGGGAATGCGCCGGTCGAGCGGCGACGCGGTGGGGGCGGATTTCTCGCTTTGCGCGGAAAGCGAAGTCGAAGCGAGCAGGAGCGTGGCGACCGCGAGCATTGGTTTCATGGAAAGCATCATGGCGCGGGTGTCCGACTCGCGCAATCGCGAGTCCTTCCCCATTTGCGACATTCGGGCTAAGCGCCCGCGCCATGAGCAGGATCGAAACCCCGCGCCCGATCAGGGGCACCCAGGACATCTTCGGCGCCGAGGCCGAGGCCTTCGCCCATGTGGTCGAAACCTTCGAACGCGTGCGCAAGCTCTACCGCTTCCGCCGGGTCGAAATGCCGGTGTTCGAAAAGACCGAGGTGTTCTCCCGCTCGCTCGGCGAGACGACCGACGTGGTCTCGAAGGAGATGTATTCGTTCGAGGATCGCGGCGGCGAGAGCCTGACCCTGCGCCCCGAATTCACCGCCGGGATCAGCCGCGCGTATCTGACCGACGGCTGGCAGCAATATGCGCCGGTCAAGGTGGCGACCCACGGCCCGCTGTTCCGCTATGAGCGCCCCCAGAAGGGCCGCTACCGCCAGTTCCACCAGATCGACGCGGAGATCATCGGTGCGG
Organism: Candidatus Andeanibacterium colombiense; assembly: GCA_029202985.1. Taxonomy (GTDB): domain Bacteria; phylum Pseudomonadota; class Alphaproteobacteria; order Sphingomonadales; family Sphingomonadaceae; genus Andeanibacterium; species Andeanibacterium colombiense. The sequence continues at coordinate 2,361,491 of CP119316.1, forward strand.
GCGAGCCGCAGGCCGATGTCGAGCTGCTGGTGATGGCGGATCAGCTTTTGAAAGAGCTGAAGATCGACGACGGGGTGACGCTGCAGCTCAACACTTTGGGCGATGCTCCCAGCCGCGAGGCCTGGCGCCAGGCGCTGGTCGGCTATTTCCGCGATCATGCGGCTTCGCTCAGCGAGGACAGCCAGGAGCGGCTCGAGAAGAACCCGCTGCGCATCCTCGACAGCAAGGATCCGCGCGACCGGCCGTTCGTCACGGATGCGCCGAAGATCGACGATTATCTGAGCGGCGAGGCGCAGGATTTCTTCGGGCAGGTGACCGGCGGTTTGGATGCGGCCAGCGTCGCATGGAACCGGATGCAGAGCCTGGTGCGCGGTTTGGATTATTACCGCCACACCGCATTCGAATTCGTCACCGACCGGCTCGGCGCACAGGGCACCGTGCTCGGCGGCGGACGCTATGACGGCCTGATTGAAAGCCTTGGCGGCGCGCATACGCCTGCCGTGGGCTGGGCGGCGGGGATCGAACGGCTGGCGATGCTGGTGGGTGAAAAGGGCGAAGCTGAGCTCGAAGTCATAATCGCGGTCGAGAATGACGAGGCGAGCGGATTTGCGCTTGGCAAGCTCAGCGAGCTTCGGCGGGCCGGAATCGTTGCTGACATCGTAGCAACGGGATCAACGAAGAAGCGCTTCGACAAAGCGGTGAAGTCCGGAGCGCTGCGAATAGCCTCGATTGGCTTTGACGATGGTCGGCCAACCGTCAACGTGAGAGGCGAAAACGACTATGACAATCGTACGATGCGCATTCACGAAATCTTGGCGCCGTGACACAACTGACCAAAAACAATCACCGTCATCCTGAACTTGTTTCAGGATCGATTTCTCCGTTTAGGCCGTCGGTCTCGACGGCGCGATGGATGCTGAAACAAGTTCAGCATGACGGGGGTAGGGGGAAGTGGCTGTGAGCGGCATCCCCGAGGACCGCCTCGCGCAGATCGCGAACCGCTTCGCCGAACTCGAAGCGCGTCTCGCCTCCGGCCAGCTCGAGGGCGATGCCTTTGTCGCCGCGAGCCGCGATTATGCAGAGCTGGAGCCTGTCGCCAAAGCGGCCGAGCAGGTCCGCACTTTGCGCGGCGAACTGGCCGAGCTCGAACATCTCGACGATCCCGATCCCGAGATGCGCGCGCTCGCGCAGGAGGAGGTCGAACGGATCAAGGGCACCCTGCCTGAAGCCGAACGCGCGCTGGCGATCGCGATGCTGCCGCGCGATTCGGCCGACACCCGCCCGGCGATGCTCGAAATCCGGGCCGGCACCGGCGGCGACGAGGCGGCGCTGTTCGCGGCCGATCTGTTCCGCATGTACGAACGCTATGCGGCCGAGCAGGGCTGGCGGGTCGAAACGATCAGCATGAATGCATCGGACATCGGCGGGTTCAAGGAGATCGTCGCCAATATCGCCGGCGCCGGGGTGTTCGCGAAGCTCAAGTTCGAAAGCGGGGTCCACCGCGTCCAGCGCGTGCCGGTGACCGAGAGCGGCGGGCGGATCCATACGTCGGCGGCGACCGTCGCGGTGCTGCCCGAGCCGACCGAAGTCGATGTCGAGATCGCCGACGGCGACATCAAGATCGACATCTACCGCGCGAGCGGGGCCGGCGGCCAGCACGTCAACACTACCGATTCCGCAGTGCGCCTCACGCACTTGCCTACCGGCCTTGTGGTCATCCAGCAGGACCAGCGCAGCCAGCACAAGAACAAGGACAAGGCGATGCAGGTGCTGCGTGCGCGGCTCTACGACCTCAAGCGCGCCGAAGCGCAAGGCGCCGAGGCCGAGGCGCGCAAGGCGATGGTCGGTTCGGGCGACCGCTCCGAACGCATCCGCACCTATAATTTCCCGCAGGGCCGGGTGACCGACCACCGGATCAATCTCACCCTCCACCGCCTGCCCGAGATCCTCGAAGGGCCGGGCCTCGGCGAGCTGGTCGATGCGCTGATCGCCGAGGATGAGGCCAAGCGGCTGGCGGCGCTCGGCGAGTGACCGGGGGGCGAGTGACGGTCGCGGAGGCGCTCCGCTTGGCCGCGCAGCGCCTTGCCGAGACCAGCGACACCGCCCGCCTCGACGCCGAAGTGCTGATGGCCCACGCGCTCGGCGTTACGCGTTCCGACCTGCTGCTGCGGCACACGCGCGACGGGGTGCCGGACGGATTCGCCGCGCTGGTCGAGCGGCGTGCGGGGCACGAGCCGGTCGCCTATATAACCGAGACGCAGGAGTTCTACGGACGCGAATTCCGCGTGACGCCCGAGGTGCTGATCCCGCGAGCCGACAGCGAGACGATCGTCGTCGCCGCGCTCGAAGCCTCACCGGCGCGCGTGCTCGATTGCGGGGTCGGCTCGGGCACGCTGTTGCTCACGGTGCTGGCCGAACGGCCTGCCGCGAGCGGCATCGGGATCGACAGCTCGCCAGGGGCCCTGGCGGTCGCGGCGGTCAATGCGGAGCGGCTCGGCCTGGCCGCCCGCGCGGAAATTCGCGCGGGGAATTGGTGCGAAGCGGGCTGGAGCGACAGGCTCGGCATCTTCGACCTGATCCTCGCTAACCCACCCTACGTCGAAGATGGTGCCGACCTTGCGCTCTCGGTGCGTGCGTTCGAGCCGGCCTCGGCGCTGTTCGCCGGACCTGCGGGGCTGGACGATTACCGGGCGCTGATTCCGCAGTTTTCCGGGCTTTTGTCCCCAAATGGGATCGCGGTGGTCGAGATCGGTGCAAGCCAGGCTGACGCAGTGCGGCAAATTGCTGAAGAAGCCGGGTTTTCGGCGGAGTTGCGCAAGGACCTCGGCGGGCGGGCAAGAGCAATAATTCTCCGTTTACCTCTTGGCAAAACGCCGGGAAGCCCCTAGTTAGTCTTCAGGTCCGACAGTTGGACGGGATTTCCTGACTGTACGGCCTACTCCAACATTTGCGTAAGCCCCGCGGGCTCCGGCCAAAGCGGATTGCAGATGGAGGGACCACAGGCGCGGTAAACACGCGGTGTGGCAAGGGGTCTTTGTGACTGTCGTCGGCCCAACGGCCGGACGTCCATGCTGAGGAAGTGAATTTCCCTTTGAGTAACAACAATCGCAATAACAACACCAACCGCCGTCGCGGTCGTGGAAACAATCGTTCGCAAGGTGGTGGCGGCCAGGTCAACCGGGTCGACAGCCGCGCGCGCGGTAACGCGCCGCAATTGCTGGAAAAATACAAGAAGCTGGCACATGACGCCGCGCTCAATGGCGATCGTGTCCAGGCGGAATATTATCTGCAGTTCGCGGATCATTATTTCCGTGTGCTCGCCGACAGCCGTGTAGCGAAGGACGATCCGCGCGGCCCGCGCCGCGATGCCGATCGCGACGGCGGCGAAGAGCAGGATTATTTCGACGAGGAATTCGATCGCGGCCAGCGGCAGGATACGCGCCGCCGCGACGAGCCGGTCGCTGACGAAACCGTCTCCGAAGACAGGGCGACGGAAGGCAGGTCCGCGGAAGACAGGGACACGGAAGACAGGGACAGGGCCCGCCGTTCCGGCGAAGGCTCCGACCGGGACTCGAGCGATTACGAAACCGCCGAAAATCCGTTCACCCGCCCGGCCCGCGCTGCCAAGCCGCGCCGCCCGCGCCGCGAACGCAGCGAAGCCGAGGATGACGGGATCGGCAACCGGATCGATCCGGCCGCGCTTCCGGGCGCGATCGGCCGCAGCGAAGAGCCGGCGGACGAGCCCGAGGACGCGCATGAGGAGGAAGCCCCGGCTCCTGCTCCGGCGTCGCGCCGCGGGCTCAAGCCGCGCACCCGTTCGCGCCGCAGCAATGACGACGAGGAACTCGAAGCGGTCGGCTGATCGGCCCGGAGTTCCGGTTCGCCGGAATGACTTCTGGCTTACGGCGATGTGACGGGGTTTCGGTCGCCCCGGCAAACTTCCTTGCGCCACTGGGCCGCGCGCGCCACATGGCTCGGCCATGAGCGCTGCGCTGACCCTGCCGACCGATCTTGCCCGCCGCGCCGCCGCGCATAAGCGCCTGACCGCGCTCGCACTCGGGCTGTTTTCCGCGTTCGGCTTCGCACCGCTCGCATTGTGGCCGGTAGCCTTGCTCGCGATCGGCGGCTTCGTGCTGCTGCTCGGCAGGGTCGAGGGACGCCGCGAGGCATTCCTGCTCGGCTGGCTGTTCGGGCTGGCCCATTTCACCTTCGGCAACAACTGGATCGCCACGGCCTTCACCTATCAGGCCGAGATGCCCGCCGTGCTCGGCTGGGCGGCGGTGCCGCTGCTGGCACTGTATCTCGCGCTCTATCCCGCGCTCGCGGCGCTCGGCGCCCGGCTGTTCATCCGCGAGGGCGCCGCCGGCTGGCCCCTCGCGCTGGCCTTCGCCGGCACGTGGATCGTCAGCGAATGGCTGCGTTCGTGGATCTTCACCGGCTATGCGTGGAACCCGTTCGGGGTGGTGCTGCTGTCCGGCTTCGCGCGGCCCGGGATCGCGGCGCTGGCGCCGTGGCTGGGCACCTATGCGCTGTCGGGCCTCGCGGTGCTGCTGGGCGCGGGTGCCGCGCTCCTGTTGTATCGCCGGCAGCTCGTTTTGCTCGGCTTCCTTGCCGCGCTGGTCACCGCCGGCATGCTCTGGCCGGGGCCGGAAGAGGGCGAGGGGACGCTGCGCTATACGCTGGTCCAGCCCGACATTCGGCAGGAGGAGCTGAACCAAGGGCAGTTCTACGAAGCCAATTTCCGCAAGACCGCCGCGCTCTCCGCGCCCGTCCGCGCGGGCGAGCACCGGCTGGTGCTGTGGCCCGAATCGGGCGTGCCGGATTACCTGCTCGATGGCTATCCGCAGCGCTATTACGACTACGTCACCGCTTTCGGGAATCCCGATCTCGCGCGGCTGCGGATCGGGCGCACGATCGGCCCCGGCAGCCTGCTGATGACCGGCGCGGTCGATCTGGAGTTTCGCAACGGCGAAGCGGCCGGCGCGCGCAACGCGGTGACCGCGCTGGACGAAACCGGCGCGATCCGGGGCCACTATGCCAAGGCGCATCTGGTGCCCTACGGCGAATATCTGCCGATGCGCTATTGGCTCGAACCGATCGGCCTGTCCCGGCTGGTGCCCGGTGCGATCGACTTCTGGCCCGGCCCGGGGCCGCGCACGCTCGATCTCGGCGGGTGGGGCAAGGCCGGGGTGCAGGTGTGCTACGAGATCGTGTTCTCCGGGCAGGTGACCGACCGCAAGCACCGCCCGGACTACATCTTCAACCCGTCGAATGACGGCTGGTTCGGCAGCTTCGGCCCGCCGCAGCACCTTGCCCAGGCGCGGCTCCGCGCGATCGAGGAGGGCCTGCCGATCCTGCGCTCGACCACCACCGGGATCAGCGCGGTAATCGACGCCCACGGCGTGGTCCGCGCGCATATCGGCCAGCATGTTCCGGGGCGGCTCGACGGGATCATACCGCCCGCGCTGCCGCCGACCCTGTTCGCGAAGCTGGGCAATCTGCTGCCGCTGTGCTGGGCGGCGGCGCTGCTCGTGATCGCCGCGATTGCGTTGCGCCTGCGCCGCCGTTAGGTATCGCTACGCCGGACAGCTACGCCGGCTACGGAGGATTTCGCCCGATATGCGTGCTAATTACCTGTTCACTTCGGAGAGCGTTTCCGAAGGCCACCCCGACAAGGTCTCGGACCAGATTTCGGATGCGATCGTCGATCTGTTCCTGTCGAAGGATCCCGAGGCGCGGATCGCCTGCGAAACGCTGACCACCACCCAGCTGGTCGTGCTGGCCGGGGAAATCCGCTGCAAGGGCGTTTACGAAAACGGTCAGTGGGCGCCGGGCGCGCAGGAAGAGATCGAGCAGGCGGTGCGCAACACCGTGCGCGAGATCGGCTATGAGCAGGACGGCTTCCACTGGGAGAAGTTCGAATTCATCAACCGCCTCCACGGCCAGTCGGCCCACATCGCGCAGGGCGTCGATGCGAGTGGCAACAAGGACGAAGGCGCGGGCGACCAAGGGATCATGTTCGGCTATGCGGCCGACGACACGCCCGACCTGATGCCGGCGACGCTTTACTACAGCCACAAGATCCTCGAGCGCATGGCGGCCGACCGTCACAGCGGCGCGGCGCCGTTCCTCGAACCCGATGCGAAGAGCCAGGTCACTCTGCGCTACGAAGGCAGCAAACCGGTCGCCGCGACCGCGATCGTCGTTTCGACCCAGCATGCGAAGGGCTATGACGCCGGTGCCAATGAGGCCGAGCTTCACGCCTATGTGAAGCAGGTGGTGGCCGATATCCTCCCGGCCGCACTGTTGTCGGATGCGACCGAATATCACATCAACCCGACCGGCAGCTTCGAGATCGGCGGGCCTGACGGCGATGCGGGCTTGACCGGGCGCAAGATCATCGTCGACACTTACGGCGGCGCGGCCCCGCATGGCGGCGGCGCGTTCAGCGGCAAGGATCCGACCAAGGTCGATCGTTCGGCCGCCTATATCACCCGCTATCTGGCCAAGAACATCGTCGCCGCGGGGCTCGCCCAGCGCTGCACGATCCAGCTGGCCTATGCGATCGGCGTGTCCAAGCCGCTGTCGCTCTATGTCGATACCCACGGCACCGGTACGGTCGGCGACGACAAGATCGAGCAGGCGATCATGGGGATCGAGAAGCTCGGCGGGCTGACCCCTCGCGGCATCCGCACGCATCTCAAGCTGAACAAGCCGATCTACCGCAAGACCGCCGCCTACGGCCATTTCGGCCGCAAGGCCGAAGGCGACTTCTTCCCGTGGGAAAAGACCGATCTGGTCGACGATCTGAAGGCGGCTTTGGCCTGAGTCCTGTATCCTCTCCCCTTGCGGGAGAGGATACGAAGGCTTGCGAGCTCGCTCGCTAGCCGCCGTTGGAGAGGGGAGCTCGCAACCGCGACCCCTCTCCAAGCCACGCTGGCCGCTTTCGCGGCAAGTTGCGCGATCCTCTCCCGCAAGGGGAGAGGATCACCCCTGCTAGATCCCGCCCGCGCGCGTCTTTTCCAGATCCGGCCCGATATGGCGCGCGGCGAGCAGATAATGCGCGCCCGCCCAGAGATAGGCGAGCGAGACCGCCGCCATCGCCAGCGCCAGCCCTTCGCCGGGCGCGTAGAACGGCTCCAGCCAGTCGCTGAGCCGGCCGAGGATCATCGGTCCGAGTGCGCCGGCGACCGCATAGATCGCGTTGAGCGTGGCGGAGGCGGTCGCGCGCATCCGTGGGTGCATGAGGTTCTGCAGCGAGGCGTAGGTGATCCCGAGATAGCCGAATTGCAGCACCGCGGCGATCGTCACCATGCCGAGCAACGGCGCGAGATCGGCCCGGGTGATCGCGAAGATATAGAGCGGCCCGCCGAGCAGCATCGCCGCCCCGGGGATGATCGCATAGGCGGCTGGATTGTCTGCCCCGAAGCGATCGCCGAGCCAGCCCATCCCGACCACCGAGATCGCCGCCGGCAGGCTCGCGATCAGCCCGGCATAGAGCGAGGCCTCGCCGATCGAGAGACCGAAGCGGCGGATCATCAGCGAGATGAAGAAGGTGTTGAGCCCGAAGCCGATCCCCGCGGCGATGGTCGATCCGATCACCAGATGGCGCGCGCTCGGGAGCAGGAACAGGCGGCCCAGCACCGCGCCGACGCCGGGAACGTCGTCGCTCGCATCGGCATCGTGGCGGCCGCGCGGCGGCTCGGCGATGAACAGATAGACCAGCACGCCCAGCACCAGCCCCGGGATCGCGGCGATCAGGAAGGTCCAGCGCCAGTCGAAATTCTGCGCGATCCAGCCGCCGCCGACGAAACCGATGAAGGCGCCGAGTGGCGGCGCCAGCAGAAGGATCGACATCGCCAGCCCGCGGCGCTGCGGCGGGAAGTAATCCGCCGCGACCGACTGGTTGCCGGGAATGCCGATCGCTTCGCCGAGACCGACGCCGACCCGCGCCATCAGCAACTGGACGAAATTGGCGGCCATGCCGCAAAGCGCGGTCGCGAGCGACCAGATCAGCGTGCCGAGCGCGATCATCCCGACCCGCGGCTTGCGCTCGGCGACGCGCGCGATGCCGATGCCGACGAGCACGTTGAGCACCGCGAAGGCGGCCGCCATCAGCGAGACCTGGAAATCGCTGAGCTGGAATTCGCGCTTGAGCGGTTCGACCAGCACATTGACCACGATCCGGTCGATGAAGCCGACCGTGGCGACCCCGGTCAGCAGGGTCAGCGCCAGCCAGGGCGAATCGCGGCGTGTTGCCAGTGTCATATGCTTGATTTCTCCCCCGGCGGCCGTTTAGACGGCCTGCCTCATTCAGACCGATGCATAGACCGTAGTATCCTCATCCGGCCAGACCGAAAGACGCGGGGTCCCCCGGCGAACGAACAGCGTCGGGAGCTTGACCCACACCAGCGACCAGTTGATCCAGTAATCCGCCCAGCGTTCGCGCCATTTGGCGGTGATGCAATCATGCGCGAGCAGCCATTTTTCGTAGGGCATGTAGTGGTCCGGCTCGTCCACCTCGACCACTTCGAAGATCCGCTTCATCGCCTTGTTCGACAGCACGTTGGGATTCTTCAGCAGGTCGATCACCTGGCGCATGCCGCGCTGTTCGGTCAGCATGATCACCCGGCACAATTTCTCGAACTCGCGGTGATCGGCGACGATCGCATCGGTGTCGAGATCCTCGATCGTGCAGCCGAACACCTTCTCGATGAAGTGGTCGATATGGCCGCAGGTGCGGTCGACCTTCAGCGGCATCCTGCCCTGCAGTTCGAACCAGCGGCGGAACATGCGGTAATGCTTGTGCTCGTCGCCGCGGTGCTTTTCGATGGCCTTGATGAACTCGGCGTCGTCCGGGCAATGCTTGCGGGCCGCTTCGAGCACCCGGTCGAGCGAGGTGTAGCCGCGATGCTCGTTATAGATGTAGATCGACGCCAGCACGTCGAGGAAGCGCGAGCGATAGGCGGCCACGGGGTTCATCCCGGCTAAGTGTCACAGTTGGCGGTTCTGCGCCAGCGCGGAGGTCAGGCGAGATAATGCGCGCTCGTCTTCGCCGCGATCTCCTCCCGGGTGACCTCGGGCGCGAGTTCCACCAGGCGGAACGGACTCGCGTGATCGGGCCGCTGGAACACCGCGAGATCGGTCACGATCATGTCCACCACATTGCGCCCGGTCAGCGGCAGGGTGCAGTTCGGAATGAACTTCGGGCTGCCGTCTTTCGCGCAATGTTCCATCACCACGATGATCTTCTTGACCCCGGCGACAAGATCCATCGCGCCGCCCATACCCTTGATCATCTTGCCCGGAATCATCCAGTTCGCGATGTCGCCGCCCTCGGAGACCTCCATCGCGCCGAGCACGGTCAGGTCGATATGCCCGCCGCGGATCATCGCGAAGCTCGCGGCGCTGTCGAAATAGGCGGAGTGGGCCAGCTCGCTGATCGTCTGCTTGCCGGCGTTGATCAGATCGGGATCGACCTCGTCGTCATAGGGGAAGGGGCCGATCCCGAGCATGCCGTTTTCGGACTGGAGCGTCACCTGCACTCCGGCGGGGATATGGTTCGCGACCAAAGTCGGAATCCCGATGCCGAGATTGACGTAGAACCCGTTCTGCAATTCGCGCGCGGCGCGGGCGGCCATCTCGTCGCGGTTCCAAGGCATTACTGGCCACCCCTGTGCTGGTCTTCCCAGCGCATGCCGGGAGGAAAGATATCGTCGAAGCCGCCCTTCAGGCCCGATCCGTAGACCGGGTTGGGCAGGATGAACCAGCGGCGGCCGAACAGGCTGGAAACCGCCGGCGTCATCGCCGCCGCGCGGCGTTCGCCCGCGGTGCCGGTGAACAGATCGGTGAAATCGCCGAGCTGGTCGCCACCGAGCGCGATCACGCAATATTTGTCCGAGATCGCCCAGCGGCGCCCGTCCTTGCCCGGCTGACCGTCGACATCGCCCTTGAGCCACAATTGCTCGAGATGCTTCGCGGGGCCGAGCCCCGCGCGGACCAGCGCGTCTTCGGTGGCGGCCGCGCTGTCGTTGCCGCGATTGGTGTTGAACAACACCGCAATGCCCATCGACCGCAGCGCGGCGAGCGCATCCTTCGCACCCGGAACCGGCAGGACCTTGTCCGCCCCCTCGCGCGCCCAGCGGTCGAGCCGCGTGCCGTCCGAGGTGTGCTCGGGATGGACCGCGTCGTGATATTCGAGGCCGAGGTTGAGCAGCACCGTTTCGTCCACGTCGAACACCGCCGCCGGCGGCTTGCCCGCGCAATCGAGCGCCTTCGGATCGGTTAGCGTGGCGCCCGGGGCGAGCACCGCGCCGGTGTGCACCGGCCGGGCCATCTCGGCGCGCATTGCATCGACCAGCAGGTTGAACGCCTGCTCGCTGACCCCGGCGGCCTCGGCCGAGCCGTAGAGATATTGCATCGCCGGGGGGACGGTGGGTGCCGGCGCTGGGGCGGGCGCGGAGGCAGGCGGCATCCCGGCCGCGCAGCCCGCCAGCAGCGCCGGGGCCAGCAATAGGGCAAGCCTGCGTCTCACGCGGCTGCCCGTTCCCGCACGGTCCGGAACTCGATCTTCTTGTCGTAGGGCGCGCCGATGATCATCCGCTGGACGTAGACGCCGGGCAAATGGATGCAGTCGGGGTTAAGGCTGCCCGCCGGCACCACCTCTTCAACCTCGACCACGCAGATTTTGCCGCAGGTCGCTGCCGGCAGGTTGAAGTTGCGCGCGGTCTTGCGGAACTGGAGGTTGCCGGTTTCGTCGGCCTTCCACGCCTTCACGACCGCGAGGTCGGCGAAGATGCCGCGTTCGAGGATATAGTCCTCAGGTCCGTTTGGGCCGTCGAACTCCTTGACCTCCTTGCCCTCGGCCACCGCGGTGCCGACGCCGGTCTTGGTGTAGAATCCGGGAATGCCCGCACCGCCGGCGCGCATGCGCTCGGCCAGAGTGCCCTGCGGGCAGAATTCGACCTCGAGCTCGCCGGCGAGATACTGCCGCTCGAACTCCTTGTTCTCGCCGACATAGGAGCTGATCATCTTCTTCACCTGGCGGGTGCGCAGGAGCTTGCCGATGCCTTCGTTGTCGATCCCGGCGTTATTGCTGGCGAAAGTCAGGTCCTTGACCCCGCTTGCCTGGATCGCGTCCAGCAGCCGCTCGGGCACGCCGCACAGGCCAAAGCCGCCGGCGGCGATCAGCAACCCGTCCTTGAGGATCCCGTCGAGGGCGGCGGCGGCATCGGGGTAAAGCTTTTGCAATCGAATCTCCCGTCCAGGCAGAAGCGGTGGGCGCGGTGCTGCACTGCAATATGATTTGCGATGGCGCTTGTCACCCCCGGCGGGGTAACATGCGCAAAGGACAAAGGCGGAGGCTGAAAATGCGACAATCGGCGAAGGTGGCGTGGATCGCCGGGGCATTGTTGCTGACGGCTTGCGGCAGCGGCGAGAAGCCGCCGGCGCCCAAGCCGACCGCGGTGGAGCCGGAGCCCGACCCGGTTTCGCTCTCGTTCCTGCCCGCCGAATTCCACGCCAGCGGGACCGAGCCGTTCTGGAGCGTTACCGTCGCCAAGGGCCAGCTGACCTATATCACGCCGGAAACGCAGCAGGCCGGCGGCGTCACCGTGCCGGTGGTTCGCGCCAACGGCGCCGCGAACGCGCTGCTCACCGCGTCGATCGACGGGCAGCCGCTCCAGTTGCTGATCACCCCGGGTCCGTGCAGCGACGGCATGTCGGACAAGACCTATCCGTGGACGGTCGACCGCACGCTGGGCGACGCGAGTGCCGACGGCTGCGCCGAACCGCCGATTCGCGAGTCGGAATCGCCCGAGGCACCGTGAAGCCAGCTTTCCGTAACGGAAAGCTTCATGCTGCACCGCAACAGCGATTTGCCGGCAATTCGCAGATGCGATTTTGCACCTGCGAGAAGAGGCAAAGTGACCGAAATAAAACCGTTATAAATCAGTGATTTGAATAATGGTTGCACGTTTTGCAACCATAGGTGAACTTTTCGCATTTGCAACAAACTGGGGGCCGGAGCATATCAAAATGGCCTTTCAGGCATCCTCTCCCAAAACTTCCATGGCCCGGCCGGCAACGTCCGGGCCTTTTTTTGTCCGCAATCCGCGCGGCTCCCTGGCGAGGGGCAATTGCCGGTTTGCAATCGCTCCGCCCCCTTCCTAGCTAATGCCCTGAAACTTCATACTCAGGTGAAAACGCATGGCGGACGCGGACGGGGCGATACTGGAAAAAGACACGGTCAAGCTGCAGGTGGCTTCGGCGCGGCAGGAGGAATCCGGCCACGGGATCGCGCGCATGCCCAAGACCGCCTTCGCCAAGCTCGGCATCACCGAAGGCGACGTGATCGAGATCTCCGGCAAGCGCATCACCGCGGCGATCGCGGTGCCGGCCTATGAGGAAGACCAGGGGCTGGAGATCATTCGGCTCGACGGGCTCCAGCGCGGCAATGCCGAAGTCGGCTCGAACGAGCATGTCACGATCAGGAAGGCCGAAAGCCGCCCGGCGACCCGCGTGGTGTTCGCCCCGGCCCAGAGAGAGATGCGGCTGCAGGGACCGAGCCAGGCGCTTAAGCGCAATTTCTTCAAGCGGCCGCTGGTCGCGGGCGACCTGGTCGCGACCGCCGGCCAGCAGCCGGTGCGCGATGTGCCGCCCGAGGTGATGCGGATGTTCAACGCGCCCGCCTATGCGCTGACCCAGATCCGCCTGACCGTGGTTTCGACCGCGCCCAAGGGCATCGTCCATATCGACGAGAACACCGAGGTCGAGCTGCGCTCCGAATTCGAGGAGCCGAAGGGCGGCCGCGGCTCGGTCAATTACGACGACGTCGGCGGGATGAGCGACACGATCCGGCAATTGCAGGAAATGGTCGAACTGCCGCTGCGCTATCCCGAATTGTTCACCCGGCTGGGCGTCGATCCGCCCAAGGGCGTGCTGCTGCACGGCCCGCCGGGCACCGGCAAGACCCGGCTGGCGCAGGCGGTGGCGAGCGAGAGCGACGCCGAGTTCTTCGTGATCAACGGGCCCGAGATCATGGGCTCCGCCTATGGCGAGAGCGAGAAGGCGCTGCGCGACGTGTTCGAGGAAGCCGCGCGCGCCTCGCCCTCGATCGTATTCATCGACGAGATCGATTCGATCGCGCCGAAGCGCAGCGAAGTGCGCGGCGAGGCGGAGAAGCGGCTGGTCGCGCAATTGCTGACGCTGATGGACGGGCTCGATGCGCGTTCGAACCTCGTCGTGATCGCCGCGACCAACCGGCCCGATGCGATCGACGAGGCATTGCGCCGTCCCGGCCGCTTCGACCGCGAGATCGTGATCGGCGTGCCGGACGAGAAGGGCCGGCGCGAGATCATCTCGATCCACACCCGCGGCATGCCGCTGGGCAAGGGGATCGATCTCGACGAACTGGCCCGCACGACCCACGGCTTCGTCGGTGCTGATCTGGCGGCGCTCGCGCGCGAGGCGGCGATCGAGGCGGTCCGGCGGATCATGCCGCGGCTCGATCTCGAAGCGCAGACGATCCCGAACGAAGTGCTCGAGGATCTGTGCGTCGAGCGCGACGATTTCCTCGAGGCGCTCAAGCGCGTCCAGCCTTCGGCGATGCGCGAGGTGATGGTGCAGGCGCCGAATGTCGGCTGGGACGATATCGGCGGGCTTGGCGAAGCGCAGGCGAAGCTCAAGGAAGGGGTCGAACTGCCGCTCAAGAACCCGCAGGCATTCCACCGGCTCGGCATCCGCCCGGCCAAGGGCTTTCTGCTCTATGGCCCGCCGGGCACCGGCAAGACCCTGCTGGCCAAGGCGGTCGCGAAAGAGGCCGAGGCCAATTTCATCTCGATCAAGTCGAGCGATCTGCTGTCCAAATGGTACGGCGAGAGCGAGCAGCAGATCAGCAAATTGTTCGCCCGCGCCCGCCAGGTCGCACCCTGCGTGGTGTTCATCGACGAGATCGACAGCCTCGTGCCGGCGCGCGGAAGCGGCGTCGGCGAGCCTCAGGTGACCGCACGGGTGGTCAACACGATCCTCGCCGAGATGGACGGGATGGAGGAATTGCAGTCGGTCGTGGTGATCGGCGCGACCAACCGCCCGGCACTGGTCGATCCGGCGTTGCTGCGGCCGGGCCGGTTCGACGAGCTGGTCTATGTCGGCACGCCCGATGCGAAGGGCCGCGAGCTGATCCTCGGCATCCACACCCGCGATATGCCGCTGGCCAAGGGCGTCGATCTTGCCGCTATCGCGAAGGAAACCGCGCGCTTCACTGGCGCGGATCTCGAAGATGTGGTCCGCCGTGCGGGCCTCGTCGCGATCCGCCGCGCCGGGGCCAGGGTCGATGTCGTCACCGCGGAGGATTTCACCGAAGCGCTCAAGGATTCGCGCGCGACGGTGACCGCCGAGATCGAGGCCGAATACGAGAAGATGAAGGGCGAGCTGAAAAAGCGGGCCAACGAGGTGCAGCCGATCGGCTTCATCCACGAAGGCATGGTGACCTCCACGCGCGACCAGAAGCACGGGTAGGCGGAGGCTTTCCTTGGGACCCCGGACTTGTTCCGGGGTCCCGCTTCTTCTGGTTCATGCGGAGACGCGGAAGGTTCGCGGCAAAGCGCTCCATCTTCGACACGAAGAAAGAGCCGGCAAGCGATGCGCCGGGGCGCTCCTTGTGTCCCTGCGCAGGCAGGGACCTCAGGCCGTGTGTCAGCGCTGGTGCGCGCAGCCTAAGGCCCCTGCCTGCGCAGGGGCTCGGGTTTGGGATGGGCCAGTTTCGGCTTGACAAAACAAACCATATTGGTTATATGTGGGAGACGGGTGCGGGAGCAAAGCGCTTCGCTCTTGCTTCCGCATTAGGCCGGTGTCTCGCGGGCCGGATAGCGAAAGCTATCTGCCGGTGGCGCCAGTAACGCCTGACGGGTCAGAAGGGGGCTGCACACCTGCGAGCTCTAACCTGCCTCCTCCGCCAGGAAAGGGCCGAGCGAGCAAGTTTCCAGCATTAGTCTTGCCTCGCCGTTCGCAAACCAAAACTACGCTGAATCGCCAGCTCACCCGCTGGCGCTGCGTTGCACCGGCCTTGCCCGTGTCTCTCACTTCTGGCGTTATTCCGTGTTCGCCGGCGGAGGATCGCTCTCGGCCTTCGCCAGCAGCACCCCGGGCATGTGCTCCCGCAACCACTCCAGCATCAGCTCGCGCATATCGCTGCGCAATTTGGCCAGCGGCGTAGGCCCGCGCGCGCTGACCACCAGGTGCAGTTCGACCTGGTCGACCTTGATCTCATAGACCTGCAATTTGCCGGTGCGCTTGTCCCACTCGTCCCGCTCGGCGAGGATTTTCTCGAACGCCTCGCGGATCGGAGCGATCGGCTGGCCGGACTTGATTGGCAGCACGATCGATCCGGTCAGTCCGCCGGCGACGCGGGTCCAGTTCTGGAAGCTCGATTCGAGGAATTTCGAGGTCGGCACGATCAGTCGGCGGTCGTCCGAGGTGCGGATCACCACGAAGGTCATCTTGATGTCCTCGACCCGCCCGCCTTCGCCTTCGATCACCACATAGTCGCCGATCCGGACCGGCTCGGTCAGCGCCATCTGGATGCCCGCGATCAGCGATTTGAGCGCGGGCTGGGCGGCGGCGCCGACCGCGAGGCCGGCGAGGCCGGCCGAGGCCATCAGCGTCACCCCGATGTTGCGCACCCCCGGAATGCCGAGCAGCATCAGCGACACGGTCACGAACACGATCACGAACCCCGCGGTGCGCGACAGGATCGCGACCCGCGTGCGGCGGCTGCGCAGCGCATAATCGTCGGCCGAGAGATCGGCCCGCGCGGCCATCGCGAGCGAGAAGGCCTTGACCAGCGAGAACGCGACCCAGCCCATCAGCGCGGGGACCACGAAGCGCGCGACGCTCTGCCAGATATGGCCGAGCACCGGATTGGCTTCGCCCGCGATCGACAGCGCCACCGCGACCAGCGACCAGCGGATCGGCTGGCGCAGCCGCTCGACCACCACTTCGTCGGAGGTCGTGTCGGAAAGTTTCGTGACCCGCGCGAGGATCAGGAACAGCACGAAATGCAGGGCGAATGCGAGCGCCACGGCCGCGGCGGCGACGATCGCCGCCCAGGTCGCGTCAACCGCCCACAGGGGAATCCAGCCTGGCAGGTCGAGGTTCAGCATGGGCTGCTCAATGCGCGGCATCCCAGCTGTCGCCGGTGCCGATCTCGATCCCCAGCGGGACCTCGAGCTTCACCGACGGACCGGCGGCTTCGGCCATCACCCGCGCGATGATCGGCGAAGCGGCCGCGGCATCGCCTTCGGGCAGTTCGAACACCAGTTCGTCGTGGACCTGCAGCAGCATCTTAACATGACCGAGGCCCGCGTCGGTGAGCGCCGGCATCATCCGCGCCATCGCGCGCTTGATGATGTCGGCGCTGGTGCCCTGGATCGGCGCGTTGATCGCGGCGCGTTCGCTCCCCGCGCGTTCGTTGGGATTGCCCGAGCGGATCCGCGGGAACCAGGTCTTGCGCCCGAACAATGTCTGCGAATAGCCGCGCTCGCGCACCCCTTCGAGCGTCGCGTGGATATAGTTGCGGATGCCGGGGAAGCGTTCGAAGTAGCGGTCGATCATCGCCTGCGCCTCGTCCGCGCTGACGCCGAGCCGGCCGCCGAGGCCCCAGCGCGAAATGCCGTAGAGGATCGCGAAGTTGATCGTCTTGGCACGCGCGCGGGTGTCGCGGTCGACCGTGCCGAACATCTCGTCGGCAGTACGGGCATGAATGTCCTCACCGCGCGCGAATGCCTCCTTCAGCGCCGGCACGTCGGCCATATGCGCCGCGAGCCGCAGTTCGATCTGGCTATAATCCGCCGCGAGCAGGATATTTCCCGGTTCGGGCACGAAGGCCTTGCGGATCTGCCGCCCGATCTCGGTGCGGATCGGGATGTTCTGGAGGTTCGGATCGGTCGAACTGAGCCGCCCGGTCTGCGCCCCGACCAGGCTGTAGCTGGTGTGCACCCGCCCGGTGCGCGGATTGATCGCGGCCTGCAGCGCTTCGGTATAGGTCGAACGGAGCTTGGTGAGCTGGCGCCATTCGAGCACCTTGGTCGCGATTTCGGCCCCGTCGCCCGCGAGCCGTTCGAGCACGCTCTGGTCGGTCGAATATTGGCCGCTCTTGCCCTTGGGCCCGCCCTTGTGGCCCATCTTCTCGAACAGGATCTTGCCGAGCTGCTGCGGGCTGCCGATCGTGAAGCTCTCGCCCGCGATCGCGTGGATTTCACCTTCCAGCGCGGCGGTGGCTTCGGCGAATTCGCCCGACAGGCGCGACAGCTGTTCGCGATCGACCTTGATCCCGTGGCGCTCCATCTGCGCGACCACCGGGATCAGCCCGCGATCGACCTGCTCGTAGACCCTGGTGCCCGCCTCCTGCGCGAGGCGCGGCTTGAGGTGCTTCCACAGCCGCCAGGTGACGTCGGCATCCTCGGCCGCATATTCGGTCGCGCGGTCGATCGGCACTTCGCCGAACGGGATGACCTTCTTGCCCGAACCGCAGATCTCCTTGAAGGTCAGCGTGGTGTGACCGAGATGGCGCTCGGACAATTCGTCCATCCCGTGGCCCCCGCCGATCCCGTCGAGCGAGCGCCCGGCATCGAGCGCGAAGCTCATGATCATCGTGTCGTCGATCGGCGCAACGTCGATTCCGTTACGTGCGAACATCGTCAGATCGTATTTGATGTTCTGCCCGATCTTGAGCACCGCATCGCTTTCGAGCAGCGGCTTGAGCAGCGCGAGCGCGGTATCGAACGGCACCTGCTCGGGGGTTTCGGCCAGCAGATCGGTGCCGCCGTGGCGCAGGGGGATATAGCACGCCTGGTTCGGGCCGAGCGCGAGGCTCACTCCGACCAGATCGGCTTTCATCGAATCGAGCGAGGAGGTTTCGGTGTCGATCGCGACGATTCGTGCGGCAAAGGCGCGCGCGACCCATTCGGCCAGTTCGCCGGCGGATTGCACGCAGGCATAGGCCGAGCGGTCGACCGCGGGCATTTCCGGCAGCGGCTGGCGGTTGCCCTCGGGGGCCGCCTGCTCGCCCTTGGTGTCCTGCTTGGCGGGGTGGAGCGCGGTCGGGCGCTCGGGGCTACCCTTGCCGTCGCCCAGGCGCTTGAGCAGGCTGGTGAAGCCATGCTTCTCGAGGAACGCGGCGAGCGGCTCGTGCGGGATGCCGTCGAGCTTGAAAGCGTCGAGCGGCATCGGCAGCGGCATGTCCTGCTTCAGCTCGACCAGTACCCGGCTGAGCCGCGCCATGTCGGCGCCTTCGATCAGCCGTTCGCGCAATTTGGACGGCTTCATGCCCTCGGCCGAGGCGAGCGCGCCTTCGAGATCGCCATTGTCCTGGATCAGCTTGGTCGCGGTCTTGGGTCCGATCCCGAAGATGCCCGGCACGTTGTCCACCGAATCGCCCATCAGCGCGAGCACGTCGCCGACCTTCTCCGGCGGCACGCCGAACTTCTCGATCACCTCGGGGACGTCGATCCGCTGGTTCTTCATCGTATCGAGCATGTCGATGCAGCCGCCTTCGCAGCCCTCGTCGGGCTGGCCGCACTGGCCGACCAGTTGCATCAGGTCCTTGTCCGACGAAACGATCGTCACATCCCACCCGCGCCGGGTGGCGGCGCGGGCATAGGACGCGATCAGATCGTCCGCCTCGAAGCCCTGCTCCTCGATGCAGGGGAGGCCGAAGGCACGCGTCGCGGTGCGAATCAACGGAAACTGCGGAACCAGATCTTCCGGCGGCGGGGGGCGATTCGCCTTGTATTGGTCGTAGATATCGTTGCGGAAACTCTTCGAATCCTTGTCCAGGATCACCGCGAGGTGGGTCGGGCCGTCCGCCTTGTGCAGATCGTCGGCAAGTTTCCACAGCATCGTGGTGTAGCCGTAAACCGCGCCGACCGGGGTGCCTTCCGGGTCTGTCAGAGGGGGCAGCCGGTGATAGGCGCGGAAGATATAGGACGAGCCGTCGACAAGGTAGAGATGCTGCTTTGTCGACGATTTCGCTAGAGTTTCGGCGGATGAGGTCGATGACATGCACGGGTGGTAGCAGCGCGCCGCCGTGAAATCAGCCCGAATCGTCCTCCCCGTCGCCTCGCGTGATTTGTCGTCACAAATCGGCCTCAAATGTCGCGCAAATCATGGGGAAGAGCGTTTCAGTGCGGGTCACCTGGCCGCGCCGCAGTGCAACACGCTTGCATCCCCCTGATTTGGACATTATTTGTCCGCTCCGAAGTCTGCTTGAGACGGCAGGCTTTGCGTACGGTGGTAAACCGTGCGTAGTCTACTCGCTGTTCAAGGATTACCATTCATGCGCAAGATCATTCTCGCCGCTGCCGTTGCCGGCGCTGCCCTGAGCCTGTCGGCTTGCTCGTCGTCGACCCCGTCGGAAGCCGCTTCGGACGCCGCTTCGGATGCTGCTTCGGACGCCGCTGTTGCTTCGGACGCCGCTTCGGACGCTGCTTCGGACGCTGCCGTCGCTTCGGACGCTGCTTCGGACGCCGCTTCGTCGGACGCCGCTGCCGAGTAATTCGCAGCTGCACGAAAAACGGAAAAGGCGTGACCGCATTTGCGGCCACGCCTTTTTTGTTTAACGTGGAATTCCCAACCGCAAACTGAAGGAGACCACTCCATGCGCAAGATCATTCTCGCCGCCGCCGTTGCCGGTGCCGCTCTCAGCCTCTCGGCCTGCGGGTCGAAGGAATCGGAAGCCGCCACCGAAGAACCGGCGATGGAAGCTGCCACCGACGTCGCCAGCGAAGCCGCGTCGGACGCTGCTTCGGACGCCGCCGTCGCTTCGGACGCTGCCTCGGATGCCGCTTCGGAAGCTTCGGAAGCCGCGAAGTAAGTCGCAGCTGCACGAACACAAAAGGGCGCGGCCTTGCGGCCGCGCCCTTTTTGTTTGTCCCGGGTTGGTAGGCCCGGCGAAGCGGCTAGCGGCGGTCGTCCGCGGCATAAGTGGTGACCGACCGGTTGCTGGGGTGATTGGCCCCGTAGTTGGCATCCAGCAGGACCCGCGTGTCGCCGACCGGCTTGCCCGAGAAGCCGTCGTAGATCGCCCGTGCGATCAACGCGATCCGGTCGGTGCGATAGGCGCGGTCGTTCCCTCCGCCGGTCACGTAGATCGCCAGCGCGACCGAATGCCCGTCGGGCATGGTGACGATGCCGATATCGCTCGAGGTGTTGTAGAGCGATCCGGTCTTGTGCGCGACCGTGGTGCCGGCCGGCATCTGGCCCTTGATGCGGTTCTTGCCGGTCACGCAACGTTCCATCGTCGCAATCAGAAAGTTGCGGCTCGCCGGGCTCAGCCAGCGGCCTTCGTTGAGCCCCCTGAGCAGTTGGACCATCGCCAGCGGCGTCGCGGAATCGCGCGGGTCGATATAGAGCGACGGATCGTGCTCCTGCTCGTCGCGCACCAGCGTGCCGATATCGCGGTTGAGGCTGAAGCCCTGGATGCCGGTGCGCTGGACCCAGGCGGTGACCGCCGCCGGTCCGCCCACTGCAGCCAGCAGCCCGTCGGTCGCCTCGTTGTTGCTGTGGATCAGCGCCTGTTCGATCAGCATGCGGGCGGGGAGAACCTGCCCTGGCTTCGACGGCGCCATGCCGGAAGATTTCCGCGACGGCAGCGTGACCATCTTGGGGAGCGGATCGTCGAGCGTCCAGCGGCCCTTGTCGACCCCGTCGAGGAAGGTCGAGACGATCGCGACCTTGCTGGTGCTGGCCATCGGGAAACGCTGGTTGCCGAGGATCGAAACCTGCTCGCCGGTCTTCAGGTCAAGCGCGGCGACGCCGATGCGGCCCTGGGTGCCTTCGGCGAGGCGAGCGACATATTCTTCGAGCTGCGAGCTGGGCGCGGCTTGGAAAATGACCGGCGCGCGCGGCTGGGTTCCGAACGTCCGATCGAAGGCGTTCTCGAAATTCTCGGCGCCCGCCTGCATCGGCGACAGCGCCGCGGCGGCAAAAGCCAGTGCTGTTAGTACCCGTCCAATCTTGTTTGCCATATCCGACCCTAGCTTAAACAAGCTGAGCATCTGATTAAACACGGCGCACCGCGGCGCAACCGCCCGCGCGACGAACCGACTCCCATAAACCGACGAAACGTGCGCAATCGCGCCAAATCGCTGGATTTGCGAGGCGAATCGCGGGAACCGCCGAGTGCGGGCACGAATCGAAAAGGGCCGGGGAATCGCTTCCCCGGCCCTTCGTGTTCGCTGACGAGGCTGGCTTAGAAGCCCATCCCGCCCATGTCGGGCATGCCGCCGCCACCGCCGCCGGCCGGCTTGTCGTCGGGCAACTCGCTGATCGCCGCTTCGGTGGTGATCAGCAGGCCGGCGACCGAAGCCGCATCCTGCAGCGCGGTGCGGACGACCTTGGTCGGGTCGATCACGCCGGCAGTCACGAGGTTCTCGTAAGTGTCGGTTGCCGCATTGAAGCCCTGCGTTTCGTCGCCTTCGCGCAGGAGATTGCCCGAAACCACCGCGCCGTCATGGCCGGCGTTCTGGGCGATCTGACGCACCGGGGCGAGGATCGCCTGGCGCACGATGTCGATCCCGCGGGTCTGGTCGTCGTTGGCGCCCTTGACGCCGTCGAGGGCCTTGGTCGCATAGAGCAGCGCGGTACCGCCGCCGGGGACGATGCCTTCTTCAACCGCAGCGCGGGTCGCATGGAGAGCGTCGTCGACGCGGTCCTTGCGTTCCTTCACTTCGACTTCCGAAGCGCCGCCGACCTTGATCACCGCAACACCACCGGCAAGCTTCGCAAGGCGTTCCTGCAGCTTCTCACGGTCGTAATCGCTGGTGGTGGTCTCGATCTGGGCGCGGATCTGTTCGACCCGGGCCTTGATGTCGGCCGCTTCGCCCGAACCGTCGACGATCGTGGTGTTATCCTTGTCGATCGTGATCTTCTTGGCTTCACCGAGCATGCCCAGCGTAACGCTCTCAAGCTTGATGCCGAGGTCTTCCGAGATCATCTCGCCCTTGGTCAGGATCGAGATGTCCTGCAGCATCGCCTTGCGGCGATCGCCGAAGCCCGGAGCCTTGACCGCGGCAACCTTCAGGCCGCCGCGCAGCTTGTTGACCACCAGGGTCGCGAGCGCTTCGCCTTCGATGTCTTCCGCGATGATCAGCAGCGGGCGACCGGTCTGGACGACGGCTTCGAGCACCGGCAGCATCGCCTGGAGGCTGGCCAGCTTCTTCTCGTGGATCAGGATGTAGGGGTTCTCGAGCTCAACCAGCATCTTTTCCGGGTTGGTCACGAAATAGGGGCTGAGATAGCCGCGGTCGAACTGCATGCCTTCGACGACATCGAGTTCGAATTCGAGGCCCTTGGCCTCTTCCACGGTGATCACGCCTTCCTTGCCGACCTTCTCCATCGCTTCGGCGATCTTCTCGCCGACGACGGTGTCGCCATTGGCCGAGATGATGCCGACCTGGGCGATTTCGGCCGAGCCGGCAACCGCCTTCGAACGCGACTGGAGGTTCTCGGTGACCTTGAGCACGGCGATATCGATGCCGCGCTTGAGGTCCATAGGGTTCATGCCGGCGGCAACCGACTTCATGCCTTCGCGCACGATCGCCTGGGCGAGCACGGTGGCGGTGGTGGTGCCGTCACCGGCGATGTCGTTGGTCTTCGAGGCCACTTCGCGCAGCATCTGCGCACCCATGTTCTCGAACTTGTCCTTGAGTTCGATTTCCTTGGCGACGGTGACGCCGTCCTTGGTGATGCGCGGTGCGCCGAAGCTCTTGTCGATCACCACGTTGCGGCCCTTGGGGCCCAGCGTGACCTTTACGGCGTCGGCAAGCGTATCGACACCGCGGAGGATGCGCTCGCGTGCGTCGCGGGAAAATTTTACGTCCTTGGCAGCCATGTGACTAACCTTTCAAATTGGAATGTTCCGAATGTTCGCAGTGACCATAGGCCTGCGAAGGCTTGGGTCAGCCGATCACCCCGAGGATGTCGCTTTCCTTCATGATCAGCAGGTCTTCCCCGTCGATCTTGACCTCGGTGCCCGACCACTTGCCGAACAGCACGCGGTCGCCCGCCTTCACGTCGAGCGGGGTGATCGTGCCGTCTTCGGCGCGCGCGCCGGTGCCGGTGGAGACGATTTCGCCTTCACTCGGCTTTTCCTTGGCGCTGTCGGGGATGATGATGCCGCCAGCCGTTTTTTCTTCGGCTTCGATGCGGCGGACCAGCACGCGGTCGTGCAGCGGACGGAATGCCATAAGATGACCTCTTCCAATAAAAGTTGAAGCGATTGGCACTCCCCTCTCGAGAGTGCCAGCGGCGCGGATATGGTGAGGCGGCCGGGGCGGGTCAAGCGGATTCCGGTGAATTATTTCGCGTTCAGGCCGGCGCCGGGCGCAAGCGGTGAATCAAACGGGCAGCAGGCCCAGCCGTTCGCGCCGCATCCAGCGCCGCAGCATCAGCCCGGCGACCACCACCAGCCCGACCGCGAGCCCGATCCACACGCCGGTCCCTTCCAGCGCGGTCCAGAAGCCGAGGGCGAGCGAGCACGCGAGTCCCGGCACCCAATAGCCGAATATCGCGAAACCCATCGGAATGCGCGTGTCCTGCAGTCCGCGCAGCGCCCCCATCGCCACCGACTGGATTCCGTCGAACAGCTGGAACGCGGCGGCCACCATCATGTAGCGCACGCCGAACATCACCAGCGCGGCGTTGGCGGCCGCGTTCACATCGACATAGAGCGACAGCAGCAGGCGCGGCACCAGCAGGAAGGCGGCCGCGCTCACCGTCATGAAGGCAGTGCCCGAGACGATCGCCGCCCAGCCGGCCAGGCCGATCGCGGGCAGGTTCTTCGCGCCGTAGTGATAGCCGACCCGGATCGCCGCCGCCTGGCCGATCGCGAAAGGCACCTGGAAGGCGAAGGACGAGAGGTTGAGCGCCAGCGTATGCCCGGCGAGCTCCGCCGGGCCGATCCGCCCCATCAGGAAGGCCGCGCCGCTGAAGAAGGCGCCCTCGGCCAGCACTGTTATCGCCACTGGCGCGCCGATCCGCAGGATATCGCCGAAGCGCTTCCATTCGGTGCGCCAGAACCGCCCCCAGATGCGATAGCGGCGCAGCACGCGGTTGTGGCGGATCGCCAGCGCATAGGCGCCGAAGCTGACCAGCGACGCGATCACCGTGGCGATCGCCGATCCGTCGAGCCCGAGGGCCGGCGCGCCGAAATGGCCGAACACCAGCATGTAATTGCCCAGGCAGTTCACCAGCACGCCGAAGCCGGTGATCGCGGTCGCATAGAACGGCCGGCCGAGCGCCGAGACGAAGCTGCGCAGCACATTGGCCAGGATCATCCCGGGCATCGCCCACAGCAGCAGCGCCAGATATTCTCCCGCCCGGGCGGAGACCACCGGGTCCTGTCCGGTCAGCACCATCAGCCGCTCGCCCTGCGAACACAGCAGCATGCCCAGCGCCGAAACGATCAGCGCCAGCCACAGCGCCATGCGGACCGAGCGTCGCACTTCGCGCACCGCGTGCCGGCGCCGGCCCAGCTCGGCCGCGATCAGCGCCGCGACCGCACCGGTGAAGCCCGACAGGCTCCACACGATCACCCCGAACACCGAGATGCTCAGGCTCGCCGCCGCCAGCGCCTCGCTGCCCAGGCGCGCGACGAAGATCACGTCGGTCGCATGGGTCGCCATCTGCAGCAGACCGGCGAGCGCCAGCGGCACCGCGAGGCGCAGTGTCGCGGCGAGTTCGGTTCGCCAGGTCGGGTGAGCATCGGTCTCGAACATAAAGCCGGCCCGGATAGGGGCGCTGCGCATTCGTGGAAAGGAACAATTGAAACCGGCCGGGCAATCTCGGGCGGGCTGCGGCAAGCGGGTCACAGGCGCGGCCAATCCGTGCGTCGGGGCTTGGCAGATTTGCGCGTTCAGGGCATGAGCCGGGCGCGATTTTTCGGAGACTGAACCCATGAATGCACTGAAGCTTGCCGCCGCGCTCGGGCTTGGCGCGCTGCTCGCCGGTTGCGGCGGCAGCGGAAGCGAAGCCACCGTCGAAGCCACCGAGAGCGCCGCCGCGCCGAGCGAGACCGCCACCGTCGCCGCAGCCGCGACCGCGCCCGCCTCCTTCGCGATCTGCAGCGCCTGCCACTCGGTCAACAAGGGGGAGAACGGCATCGGCCCCTCGCTGCACGCGATCTATGGCACCAAGGCTGGCGAAGTCGCCGGCTTCGAATTCAGTCCCGAACTGCTCAAGGCGGGCCTGACCTGGGACGATGCGACGCTCGACAAGTGGCTCGCCAATCCGCAGGCGCTGGTGCCGGGCACCAAGATGAGCTTCGGCGGGCTGCCCGATGCGGCCCAACGCAAGGAAGTGATCGAATACCTCAAGACGCTGAAGTAAGCCCCATGCCCCGGGCCGGCCAGATCGAGGTCCGCATGCGGATCGTGATCGAGAATCCGGTCCCGGGTGTGCCGCACGCGCTGCAGCAGGACGACACGCCGCTCGATCCCAAGGCCTCGGCCGCGGGCGAGGCGCTGGTGTTCGACTTCGCGGTCAGGATCGGGCGCTCCGCAAGCGGGGCGCCCAAATTCTTCGGCAAGCAGGTCCGCCCGGAAGGGCCCACCCGCCGCTTCGTCTATATCCGCATTGGCACGCTGGCGGGCGATCCCGCCTCGGCATGGACCCGGCGGATGAAGATCGACATCCACGATATCAACCCGGCGCTGCTTGAGGCCGCGGAGCGGGGCGGAGCGCTGGCTGGGACGATCGACGGGACGGGGAAAGACGGCAGCCCGGCCTGCGCGACGATCCGGCCGGTGGCGTGGTCGGTCATCTGATCCGGACGTTACATTTGAGTCCGCTTTTCAGGTTCGTCGAGCGGGGCGCCAACGCGGTCTGCTGGGGCCGGTCCAGATATGCCAGATCGCATACCATCCGACCGCAACGAACACCCAACCAACCAGGCAGCACAGAGCCACCCACGCGAACCGCAGCGGAGTTCCGTCGGCGGTCACATGGCCGAGGCGGCGCACCCTGAGGTCTCCGCTCAGCACATCGACACTGAAACAGATCGCACCGGCGGTCAGCAGCGTAATGCTCGCGAGCAGGATCAGCGGCTTGCCCCTTAGGCGGGGCGGGAGCCATAGCTCGTTCCAATCGCCAATGCTCGCCAGCCAGAATACGGCCCCGACCGCGATGCAGCCGAGGGCGACGACGGCGGTAACAGCGAACAGCGCCGGCTCGGTCCACATCGCCACAGGGCGATCCCACAATACGTGCGTGCGGCCATCGGCCAGGTCGGCTGTCAGCGTGATCGCAGGCAGGGTGAACGCCGCCGCAACCACCCATAGCCAAAGGCGCCGCTTCATACGCTCGCCAGCTACTGGCGCTCGCCGAGGTTTCATTTCCCGCCCGCTCCCCCTGGATGTCGCCGACCGAAAACAATTATGCGGGTGCGCAGCCTAAGAAAGGCTGAAACACTTCTACGGACATTTCGCTTTTTTTGCGGGCGAAGACACCGCAGATAGGCGGTGCGAGGGGCGAGATCGTTGGAGGCGCCCTGAGAGCTACGCCAACGAAAAAGGGCGGCCCCGGGGGGCCGCCCTTCCGTCTCTCGCTGGAGAAAATCTCAGACCGCGCCGGGCACGTAGCGGCGGACGGGCGCGGCCTCGGCCGGAACGGGTGCCGGCGCATCGCTGCGTTCGGCCTTGTCGCATTTGCCGGAGCTGACTTCCTGCTTCATCGGCTGCTGGCTCGCGCCGTCGGAGCTGATGCGCACGGTGCGGGTGCAGCCGTTCGCGTCGGTCGAGGACTGGACCATGGTGAAATGGCTGCCGGCGGGCAGGTTGCCGCTGGCCACCAGCTGCCCGGGCGCACCGGCCGTTGCCTGGGCGACGCTGCCGGCGCTGCGTTCCAGCGCGGCCATCTGGCGCATCATTGCGTCATGACGGGCCTGCATGGCGGCGACCATCCGGTCCATCCCGGCAAACGGATCGCCGGCCTGGGCGAAGGGATCGCCGAAAGCGGTCGCGCGGCTGCGCGCCCCGGGCTCGACGGTGACCTTGGGCGCGACATCGCCGACATAGGCGATATGCGCGACCGAACCGTCGGGCAGGGCGACATCCATGTGGTGGGTCTTGGCGGTTTCGGCATAAGCGGTGCCGGCGGCGAGGGCGAGGGCGGCGGCGGCTCCGGCGAGAAGGGCGATGTGCATGCGGCGCATGGAATCTCTCCGTAGGCTGAATCGGTGCCGCCAAATCTATCCCGCGAAGCTGAACGCCCGATGACCGGGATGGACGGCGCCCAACCGCCGCACCCACGGCACGGCGTATCCTGAAAGCGTCGCTTTATCCCGGAATCGCGCCACCGCGGATTGTCGCGCGCGGCCAGTCGTGAAAGGATTCGCGTTGAGTGGCCTGCGCCTTGGCCGACCCCCGGTCCAAGGTCCCCCCGGATAAGCACCCAGAAATCTTATTCCGGCGCAGGTCACTCATCTGCCGGATAAACGAAAAGGGCGGCCCCTGAGGACCGCCCTTCCGTGTGATCGCCTGGATCCCCGCCTGCGCGGGGATGAAGCAAGGCCCAGGCCGCGCGCTTCGCACGCGGCCTGGGCTTGGATTACTTGAGCTCGACGACGCCGCCGGCTTCTTCGATCTTCTTCTTGATGTCTTCGGCTTCGGCCTTCGACACGCCTTCCTTGATCGCCTTCGGTGCTTCTTCGACCAGCGCCTTGGCTTCGCCCAGGCCCAGGCCGGTGATGGCACGGACTTCCTTGATGACGTTGATCTTCTTGCCACCATCGCTGGTGAGGATCACGTCGAACTCGGTCTTTTCTTCGGCGGCTTCGGCGGCGGCGCCACCGCCCGCGGGGGCAGCAACGGCAACGGCGGCAGCGGCGGAAACGCCCCATGCTTCTTCAAGCGCCTTGGCGAGTTCGGCGGCTTCGAGAACCGTCAGCTTCGAGAGATCTTCGACGATCTTTGCGATATCGGCCATTTCAAATACTCCAAATGATAGCTTGGCCCGACAGGTGCCGGGTAAATTCGCTGGAAAAACCTCTTACGCGGCGTCTTTCGCGGCATAGGCGCCGAAGACACGCGCCAGCTTCGCCGCCGGAGCGGTGGAAAGCTGGGCGAGCTTGGTCGCCGGAGCCTGAACGAGACCGACAAGCGTTGCCCGCAGCTGGTCGAGCGAGGGCAGGGAGGCGAGCGCCTTAACCCCTGCTTCGTCGAGCAACTGACCGCCCATGGAACCACCCACGATTTCGAGCTTCGGGTTCGTCTTGGCGAAGTCCACGACCGCCTTTGCGGCGGCAACCGGGTCGACCGAAGTCGCCAGCGCCGTCGGGCCCGACAGATAGCTGTCGATGCCGGCGTAGTCCGTGTCCTTGATGGCAAGCTTGGCAAGACGGTTCTTCGCAACCTTGTAGGTCGCACCCGCATCCCGCATCTTCGTGCGCAGGTCGGTGGACTGGGCCACGGACAAGCCGAGGTTGCGGGTGACAACCACCACGCCGACCTCGTTGAAGGTTGCGTTGAGCGAAGCGACCGAGTCGGCTTTTTGCGAACGATCCATGCCTTACTCCTTCACAAATGACCGCCCGGATTGATGGGCGGCCGGCTACGTATGTCCATGCCGACGAATCGGCACGGGCGAGTCCGTTGAGGGGAAGGAGTGCGTTTTGAAACGCTGATGCGCGACAACGGCAAAAGCCGGGGCAGCGCGTAAATCTCTTTCCCGTCTAGGCTGGAAATTAAGGAGGCCCAATTGCCTCCACCAACTGTCTCGGACGGATGACCCCCGAAGAGGTCGAGGGCGCAATTAGCGGAAAACGGCCAAGAGTCAAGAAAGCCGCGGCCCCAAACGCTGAGCCCCCGCGCAGGCGGGGGTCTCAGGCCGGCATGGTCGTGTCCGCCGGATGGAGGTCCCCGCCTGCGCGGGAGCATTGGAGAAGGGAGGCCTACTCGTCCTCGCTGGCCGAGCTCGCCTTCCCATCGAACCCCAGCACTTCGCCCGGCTGGCACTCCAGCTCGCGGCAGATCGCCTCGAGGGTCGAGAAGCGGATCGCCTTGGCCTTGCCGGTCTTGAGGATCGAGAGGTTCGCGAGGGTGAGGCCGATCCGTTCGGCCAGCTCGGTCAGGGTCATCCGCCTTGCGTGGAGCAGATCGTCGAGTTTCACGAAAATCGGCATCACACGGTTCCTTCCAGATCGTCGCGCATCTCGGCGCCCTTGCGGAAGACGCGGGCGAGGATGAACAGGACCAGGGCCAGGCCGATGCCGGTGAGCGAGAAATCCGTCGTGACCGAGAAGGTCCCTTCCACCAGTTGCGGCTTGAGCCATTCCGACAGCAGCATCGCCGGCAGCTCAACCAGCTGGATCGCGATCGCGGTCCACGCCATCCGGGACAGACGGCCGGCGTTGGCGGCGGTGAACGGATCGCCCTGGCCGACCGTGTCGATGATCTGCGCGAGGCGGGTGACGAAATCGTACGCGAGGGTGAGGCTGACCATGGTGAACAGCAGCACCACCAGCACCGCGCCGGTGACGTCGTTACGCGCGGCACCCGCGACCACGATCTTGATGGTTTCCGGCGGGACGCCGCCATTGATAACGGTGATCGCGGCGACGATCCCGATCAGGGCCATGGCCAGCGCCAGGACCACGCGGATCAGGATCGTGCCGAGCTTGGCGGTGACCAGCAGGATGTCCCTTCGGGGCAGGCCGTCGGTGGTCCAGGTTTCATCTTTGGGCATGGCTGTCCTCCGTTGTCTGTCGAGCGCGCGTTTACGCGAGTGTCGCTATGATGGCCGCCGGGTGCTCGGCGGGAACGATGGCATAGGCCATTGCGGTGAAGGTGAGCGCCAGCGCTGCAAGAGCGGCGACGGCGTTGTTCAGGTTCCGGGTCATTTATCGATCTCCACTATGTGCGATATCGATATTCAATAAGGCGATTCGCGCATATCGTCAATCGATAATATCGAATAACGATAATTCTGTCCGCAGGCGGGTGCCGCGCGAGGATTTGTGCGGTGCCGGCCTTTGACATTCCGGGGCCCGCGCCCTATATGCGCCCCTGTCAGATCGCTTCGAGCAAGGCAGTCCCTGCGCGGGGGACCACCCAGGAAGGAAGCGCTGGCTTTCCATAGTCGCGACGCAAGCTGCAGCAGCGGCCCCGGTGGGGCGCGTTTGCCTGCGGCTTTTCGGCGTCCGATATGGGCCACGCGCGTGTGGCGAAATTCAGCCGGCGTGAACAGGCGCCGGCCAATACGAAAGAGGCATATCCTCCTATGGCGACCAAGGCGAAGGCTCCGGCCGGCAGCGCGAAAAAGCGCATCCGCAAGATTTTCGGCGACATCCACGAAGTGGTGCAGATGCCGAATCTGATCGAGGTGCAGCGCGAAAGCTACGAGCAGTTCCTGCGCTCCGACCCGAAGACCGGTTATGTCTCGGGCCTTGAGAAGACGCTACGCTCGGTCTTCCCGATCCGCGACTTCGCCGGCACCGCCGAGCTCGACTTCGTCCATTACGAACTCGAGGATCCGAAGTACGACACCACCGAATGCCGCCAGCGCGGCATTACCTATGCGGCGCCGATGAAGGTGACGCTGCGCCTGATCGTGTTCGAAGTGGACACCGAGACCGAGACCCGCTCGGTCCTCGATATCAAGGAGCAGGACGTCTACATGGGCGACATGCCGCTCATGACCGAGAACGGCACCTTCATCATCAACGGCACCGAGCGCGTGATCGTGTCGCAGATGCACCGTTCGCCGGGTGTGCTGTTCGACCATGACCGCGGCAAGACCCACTCCTCGGGCAAGTTCCTGTTCGCTGCCCGCGTGATCCCCTATCGCGGTTCGTGGCTCGATTTCGAATTCGACGCGAAGGACATCGTGAACGTCCGCATCGACCGCAAGCGCAAGCTGCCGGTGACCTCGCTGCTCTATTCGCTGGGCCTCGATAGTGAGCAGATGCTCAACTATTTCTACAACACCATCGCATGGGAACGCGCGAAGGACGGGTGGAAGATCCCGTTCGTGGCCGAGCAATGGCGCGGCCAGAAGCCGACCTTCGCGCTGGTCGATGCGAAGACCGGCGAGGAAGTGTTCCCCGCCAACCAGAAGATCAGCCCCCGCGCCGCCAACAAGGCGCAGAAGGACGGCCTCGGCGACCTGCTGATCCCGACCGAGGAAATCTTCGGCCATTACGCCGCCAACGACATGATCGACGAATCGACCGGCCGCATCTGGATCGAGGCGGGCGACGAAGTTTCGCCCGAGAACCTCGACCTGCTCGACAAGGCCGGGATCGACCGGCTCCAGCTGCTCGACATCGACCACGTCAACACCGGCCCGTGGATCCGCAACACGCTGCAGGTCGACAAGGCCGAGAACCGCGACGAGGGCCTTGAGGCGATCTACAAGGTCATGCGCCCGGGCGAGCCGCCGACGAAGGAAACCGCCGAAGCCTTGTTCGAAGGCCTGTTCTTCGACAGCGATCGCTACGACCTCTCGGCCGTCGGCCGCGTGAAGCTGAACATGCGCCTCGGCCTCGATGCCGAGGACACCGTCACCACCCTGCGCGCCGAGGACATCCTCGCCGTGGTCAAGGAACTGGTGAACCTCAAGGACGGCAAGGGCGAAGTCGATGACATCGACAACCTCGGCAACCGCCGCGTGCGTTCGGTGGGCGAATTGCTCGAGAACCAGTACCGCGTCGGCCTGCTGCGCATGGAGCGCGCCGTTAAGGAGCGGATGAGCTCGGTCGACGTGTCGACCGTGATGCCGAACGACCTGATCAACGCGAAGCCCGCGGTTGCCGCGGTGCGCGAGTTCTTCGGTTCCTCGCAGCTCTCGCAGTTCATGGATCAGACCAACCCGCTGTCCGAAGTCACCCACAAGCGCCGCGTTTCGGCGCTCGGGCCGGGCGGCCTCACGCGTGAGCGCGCGGGCTTCGAAGTCCGCGACGTTCACCCGACCCACTATGGCCGGATCTGCCCGATCGAAACGCCGGAAGGCCCGAACATCGGCCTGATCAACTCGCTCGCGAGCTTCAGCCGCGTGAACAAGTACGGCTTCATCGAGACCCCGTACCGCAAGGTGATCGACGGCAAAGTGACCGGCGACGTGACCTATCTCTCCGCGATGGAAGAGCAGAAGCACACGGTTGCGCAGGCATCGGCCGAACTCAACGAAGACGGCGGCTTCGCCGAGGATCTCGTGTCCGCGCGCGAGAACGGCGAATTCGTGATGGCCCAGCGCGAGAACGTCACGCTGATGGACGTTTCGCCCAAGCAGCTCGTTTCGGTCGCTGCGTCGCTGATTCCGTTCCTCGAAAACGATGACGCCAACCGCGCGCTGATGGGCTCCAACATGCAGCGTCAGGCGGTGCCGCTGGTTCGCGCCGAGGCGCCGTTCGTCGGCACCGGCATGGAAGAAACCGTCGCGCGCGATTCGGGCGCGGCGATTTCCGCGCTGCGCAGCGGCGTGGTCGATCAGGTCGATGCCAGCCGTATCGTGATCCGCGCTTCGGGCGATATCGAGGCCGGCAAGTCGGGCGTGGACATCTACACGCTGCAGAAGTTCCAGCGCTCGAACCAGAACACCTGCATCAACCAGCGTCCGCTGGTGAAGGTGGGCGACATCATCGAGGAAGGCGACATCCTCGCCGACGGGCCCTCGACCGATCTCGGCGAGCTCGCGCTCGGCCGCAACAGCCTCGTCGCGTTCATGCCGTGGAACGGCTACAACTACGAAGACTCGATCCTGATCTCCGAGCGCATCGTGAAGGACGATGTGTTCACCTCGATCCATATCGAGGAATTCGAGGTCATGGCGCGCGACACCAAGCTCGGGCCGGAAGACATCACCCGCGACATCCCGAACGTCGGCGAGGAAGCCCTGCGCAACCTCGACGAGGCCGGCATCGTCTATATCGGGGCGGAGGTCCATCCAGGTGACATTCTGGTCGGCAAGATCACGCCGAAGGGCGAAAGCCCGATGACGCCGGAAGAAAAGCTGCTCCGCGCGATCTTCGGCGAAAAGGCGAGCGACGTGCGCGACACGTCGCTGCGCCTGCCGCCGGGCGTTTCGGGCACGATCGTCGAAGTGCGCGTGTTCAACCGCCACGGCATCGAGATCGACGACCGTACCCG
This sequence comes from Candidatus Andeanibacterium colombiense, assembly GCA_029202985.1. GTDB lineage: Bacteria > Pseudomonadota > Alphaproteobacteria > Sphingomonadales > Sphingomonadaceae > Andeanibacterium > Andeanibacterium colombiense. The sequence goes on from CP119316.1 coordinate 2,394,628, forward strand.
TGCGATCCAGAACGAGGAAATCGAGCGCCTCAAGAAGGATGCCGAGGACGAGCGCGCGATCCTCAACCGCGCGACCTACAACCGCCTGCGCGACATGCTGCTGGGCCAGGTCGCTTCGGCCGCTCCGAAGGGCGCCAAGAAGGGCACCGCGATCGACGAGGAACTGCTCGGCTCGGTCGACCGCCACGACTGGTTCAAGTTCGCGGTGGCCGACGATGCCCGCCAGAGCCAGCTGGAAGCCGTCAAGGCCCAGTATGACGAGGCGGTGAAGGTCATCAACGACAAGTTCGAGGACCGCCGCGAGAAGCTCGAGCGGGGCGACGAACTTGCCCCGGGCGTGCTCAAGATGGTCAAGGTCTTCGTCGCGGTGAAGCGCAAGCTGCAGCCGGGCGACAAGATGGCCGGCCGCCACGGCAACAAGGGTGTCATTTCGCGCATCCTGCCGTGCGAGGACATGCCGTTCCTCGAGGACGGCACCCATGTCGACATCGTGCTGAACCCGCTGGGCGTGCCTTCGCGCATGAACGTCGGGCAGATCTTCGAAACCCACCTCGGCCTTGCCGCGCGCGGTCTCGGCCAGCAGATCCAGGCGGCGCTCGAGGAATGGCGCGAAGCCAATCCCGATCCGGAGAAGGCTTCTCCGCCGAGCGCGCTGGTCGACAAGCTCAAGGACATCTACGGCCCGAACTACCATCAGGAAATCGATGCGCGTTCGACTGACGAAGTGATCGAGCTGGCCGGCAACCTCACCGCCGGCGTCCCGATGGGCACTCCGGTGTTCGACGGCGCGCGCGAGGCGGATGTCTCGGCGATGCTGGCGAAGGCCGGTTACGGCACTTCGGGCCAGGTGACGCTGTACGACGGCCGTACCGGCGAGGCGTTCGACCGCAAAGTGACCGTGGGCTACATCTACATGCTGAAGCTCCACCACCTTGTCGACGACAAGATCCACGCCCGTTCGATCGGCCCCTACTCGCTCGTCACGCAGCAGCCGCTGGGTGGTAAGGCGCAGTTCGGCGGCCAGCGCTTCGGCGAAATGGAGGTCTGGGCACTCCAGGCCTACGGCGCCGCCTACACGCTGCAGGAAATGCTCACGGTGAAGTCCGACGACGTGGTCGGTCGCACCAAGGTCTACGATGCGATCGTCAAGGGTGACGACACCTTCGAGGCCGGCATTCCGGAAAGCTTCAACGTGCTGGTGAAGGAAATGCGCAGCCTCGGCCTCAACGTCGAACTCTCGTCGCTGGTCGACGAGGACGAAGAGGGCGGAGACGGGATGCAGATCGCGGCCGAATAGGCCGCGGACAGCATCGCGCCGACCCAGAAATTGACCCTCTCAAGGGACTTAAAATATGAACGACCTGACCAAATTCACCAACCAGCTCGCGAAGCCGGAAACCTTCGACCAGATCCAGATCGGGATCGCCAGTCCCGAGCGGATCCGCTCGTGGTCCTTCGGCGAGATCAAGAAGCCCGAGACGATCAACTACCGCACCTTCAAGCCGGAGCGCGACGGGCTGTTCTGCGCGCGCATCTTCGGCCCGGTGAAGGATTACGAGTGCCTGTGCGGCAAGTACAAGCGCATGAAGTACAAGGGCGTGGTCTGCGAAAAGTGCGGCGTGGAAGTGACCGTCACCAAGGTCCGCCGCGAACGCATGGGCCATATCGAGCTGGCCGCGCCGGTCGCGCACATCTGGTTCCTCAAGAGCCTGCCGTCGCGCATCGGCCTGCTGCTCGACATGCAGCTCAAGCAGCTCGAGCGCGTGCTTTACTTCGAAAGCTACATCGTCACCGAGCCCGGCCTGACCCCGCTCGAGAAGTTCCAGCTCCTCAATGAGGATGAGCTGCTCGACGCGCAGGACGAATATGGCGAAGACGCCTTCACCGCCGGTATCGGCGCTGAAGCGGTCAAGTTCATGCTGATGGATCTCGATCTCGTGCAGGAGCGCGACGATCTGATGCATGAGCTGGCGACCACCAAGTCCACGCTCAAGCCGAAGAAGATCATCAAGCGCCTGAAGGTCGTCGAAAGCTTCATCGATTCGGGCAACAAGCCGGAATGGATGATCCTCGAAGTCGTGCCGGTCATCCCGCCCGAGCTGCGCCCGCTGGTGCCGCTGGACGGCGGCCGCTTCGCGACCTCGGATCTCAACGATCTCTATCGCCGCGTGATCAACCGCAACAACCGCTTGAAGCGGCTGATGGAGCTGCGCGCGCCGGACATCATCGTCCGCAACGAAAAGCGCATGCTGCAGGAAGCGGTCGATGCGCTGTTCGACAATGGCCGCCGGGGCCGCGTGATCACCGGCGCCAACAAGCGTCCGCTGAAGTCGCTGTCCGACATGCTCAAGGGCAAGCAGGGCCGCTTCCGCCAGAACCTGCTCGGCAAGCGCGTCGACTATTCGGGCCGTTCGGTGATCGTGACCGGGCCTGAGCTCAAGCTGCACCAGTGCGGCCTGCCGAAGAAGATGGCGCTCGAGCTGTTCAAGCCGTTCATCTACGCCCGCCTCGATGCCAAGGGTCTCTCGATGACCCTGAAGCAGGCGAAGAAGTGGGTCGAGAAGGAGCGCAAGGAAGTCTGGGACATCCTCGACGAGGTGATCCGCGAGCATCCGGTGCTGCTGAACCGCGCGCCGACGCTCCACCGCCTCGGTATCCAGGCGTTCGAACCGGTGCTGATCGAAGGCAAGGCGATCCAGCTGCACCCGCTGGTCTGCTCGGCGTTCAACGCCGACTTCGACGGCGACCAGATGGCCGTGCACGTTCCGCTGAGCCTCGAGGCGCAGCTGGAAGCGCGCGTGCTGATGATGTCGACCAACAACATCCTCTCGCCCGCGAACGGCAAGCCGATCATCGTGCCGTCGCAGGACATGGTCCTCGGCCTGTATTATCTCTCGATGGACCGCGAAGGCGAGCCGGGCGAAGGGATGATGCTGTCGGATATGTCCGAAGTGCACCAGGCGCTCGAGGTGAAGGCGGTCACGCTGCACACCAAGATCGTCAGCCGCGTGCCGCAGACCGACGAGAACGGTGTCGAGCACATGGTCCGCTACAACACCACCCCAGGCCGCATGCTGCTGGGCGAGACCCTGCCGCAATCGCACAAGGTGCCGTTCGACGTGGTCAACCGCCTGCTGACCAAGAAGGACATCGGCGACGTTATCGACGAGGTCTATCGTCACACCGGCCAGAAGGACACGGTGCTGTTCGCCGACGCGATCATGTCGCTGGGCTTCCGCCACGCGTGCCGTGCCGGCATTTCGTTCGGCAAGGACGACATGATCATCCCGGACAGCAAGGTGGCGCTGGTCGATGAAACCAAGGCGCTGGTTGCCGATTACGAGCAGCAGTACCAGGACGGCTTCATCACCCAGCAGGAAAAGTACAACAAGGTGATCGACGCCTGGAGCCGTTGCGGCGACCAGGTCGCGAGCGCCATGATGGACGAGATCCGCGCGACCCCGAAGGACGCCAACGGGCGTGAAGCTCCGATCAACTCGATCTACATGATGAGCCACTCCGGTGCGCGTGGTTCGCCGACGCAGATGAAGCAGCTCGCCGGTATGCGCGGCCTGATGGCCAAGCCTTCGGGCGAGATCATCGAGACGCCGATCATCTCGAACTTCAAGGAAGGCCTGACCGTCCTTGAATACTTCAACTCGACCCACGGCGCCCGCAAGGGCCTGGCCGACACCGCGCTCAAGACGGCGAACTCGGGTTACCTGACCCGCCGCCTCGTCGATGTGTCGCAGGACTGCGTGATCGTCGAGGAAGACTGCAAGACCGAGCGCGCGCTTGAAATGCGGGCGATCATCCAGGGCGGTTCGACGATTGCCTCGCTGGGCGAGCGTATCCTGGGCCGTACCGCGGCCGAGGATCTGGTCGACGTCAAGACCGGCGAAGTGCTGGTCAAGTCGGGCACGCTGATCGACGAACCGATGGTCAAGGCGATCGAGGACGCCGAAGTCCAGTCGGCCAAGATCCGCTCGCCGCTGGTCTGCGAAGCAGAACAGGGCGTTTGCGGCACCTGCTACGGGCGCGATCTCGCCCGCGGCACGCCGGTCAACATCGGCGAAGCGGTCGGGGTGATCGCGGCGCAGTCGATCGGTGAGCCGGGTACCCAGCTGACCATGCGTACGTTCCACATCGGCGGCGCGGCGCAGGTCAACGAGACCTCGCATCTCGAAGCGATCTCGGACGGCAAGATCCAGTATCGCGACATGCCGATGATCAAGGACAAGCGCGGGCGCATGCTCTCGCTGGCCCGCAACGGTGAGATCCTCGTGATCGACGCCGAAGGCCGCGAACGGGAAATCCACAAGGTGCCCTACGGCACCGTGTTGATGCACAGCGACGGCGAGAAGGTGAAGATCGGCGAGCGTCTGGCCGAATGGGATCCGTTCACCCTGCCGATCATCACCGAGCAATCGGGCGTGGTTCGCTATCAGGATCTGGTCGACGGCAAGACCCTGACCGAGCAGACCGACGAGGCGACGGGCATGACCAACCGCGTCGTGACCGAGCATCGCGCGGTCGCGAGCCGCACCAAGAAGGAAGACCTGCGTCCGCGCCTGACCCTGCTGGGTGAAGAAGGCGGCAAGAAGGGCGAGGAAACCGAAGCGGCGCGCTACATGCTCGCTCCGGGCACGCAGCTTTCGGTCGAGGACGGCCAGCGGGTCGAAGCGGGCGACATTCTCGCCCGTGCAACCCGCGAAGCCGCCAAGACCCGCGACATCACCGGCGGTCTGCCGCGGGTGGCGGAGCTGTTCGAAGCGCGTATCCCGAAGGACAATGCGATCATCGCCAAGGTCTCGGGCCGGATCGAATTCGTCCGCGACTACAAGGCCAAGCGCAAGATCGCGATCATCCCGGAAGAGGGCGATCCGGTCGAGTACCTGATCCCCAAGACCAAGGTAATCGACGTCCAGGAAGGCGACCACGTCAAGAAGGGCGACAACCTGATCTCGGGCAGCCCGAACCCGCACGACATCCTCGAGGTGCTCGGCGTCGAGGCGCTGGCCGAATATCTGGTCGCGGAAATCCAGGAAGTCTATCGGCTCCAGGGCGTGAAGATCAACGACAAGCACATCGAGACGATCGTTCGTCAGATGCTGCAGAAGGTCGAGATCACCGACGGCGGCGATACCACGCTGCTGCCGGGCGAGCAGGTCGACTACGAGGAAATGAACCAGTTCAACGCCAAGCTGACCAAGGGCCAGAAGCCCGCGGAAGGCAAGCCGGTGCTACTGGGCATCACCAAGGCGTCGCTCCAGACCCGTTCGTTCATCTCGGCCGCTTCGTTCCAGGAAACCACCCGTGTGCTCACGCAGGCGGCGGTCGAAGGGAAGAAGGACCAGCTGATCGGCCTCAAGGAAAACGTGATCGTCGGGCGCCTGATCCCGGCCGGTACCGGTGCGGGCATGAACCGCATTCGTGTCGCCGCTTCGGGCCGCGATGCCGCGCTCCGCGCGCAGTACCGCAAGCTCCAGGAATCGCTGATCGCTCCGGCGACGGCGGCCGAAGAGCATGCCGCCGAACTCAAGCGCGACGTGCTTGACGATACCGGCAACGACGCGCTGGCGGCGGTCGAGGGCGAGACCCACGGCACCGACGCCGACGCGGGCGATTACCTGAACCCCGAGGCGGCCGACGGCGAATAAGCCGAAGGCGCCAGCCAGGGCGTAACGAAAAGCCCCGCCGGAGCGATCCGGCGGGGCTTTTTCTTTGGCGACGGCAGCCGGTAGGCGGTCAGGCCGCCTTGGTCTGCTTCTTCCGCGCCTTGAGCGTCTCTGGCGAAGGGATCACCTGGCTGAGTTCCGCGACGACTTGGTCGGCGGAAAGGAAGCGGCTGGCTTCGGCGCCTGTCTCGGAGCGATCGGCGAAATGGACCCAGGCGATCGTCACCGGGCCGTAGGCCGTCTTGCTGCTGGGCGGCAGCATCACGAGCGTGAAACCTTCCTTGCCCTTCGCCTGCGCCTGGAGCGCGGCATGAAGCACGATCGAATCCGCCGCCGTCTGCACGTTGCCCGCCGAGAACAGCCGCCACATCCCGCTATCCTCATCGGGCTTCTCGGCCATCATCTTCGATTTCGCGACCCGCCAGGTCACATTGGACCTGCCCTCGAAATCGTCGATCTTCGCGTAGGGCAGGATCAGATTGAACAATTCCTTGTTGTCGGTGTCCGCCTGCAGCTTGACCGCAAGCTCGGCATCGCGGCGTTCCTGCCAAAGCTCCTCGGGCGCCTTGGCCAGCGCGCCGAACAACTCGCCGGACGACGCTCCTTCGCGCAGCCTGCGGTCCGCTTCCATCACCTGACCGAGGCTCGGTTCGACCCATTGCGACCGCGCGGCGAAGTTTCGCCGGGCCTGAGCGGCTTGACCATCGTGCTCCAGCCGCAGGACCTCGTAGAGATCGAGCAGTTCGACGATCCGAGAGCTGTCGTCGTCGGGCACACCCCGCGCGCGGCGGTCGGCCATGTTGCTCCGTGCGAAATCCGCCCGCTCCTTCGCTCGGTCCCATTCGCCGGCCAGCGCATGGCCGATGGCGGCGCGTGCGTAGAAGGACGATTCCTTCTCCTTAGCCTTCAGGCCCTCGACCGTCGCGATCATGGCTTCGTGCTGGACGGCCGCATCGGCGAATCGCCCGACCTCTTCGAGCCTGGCGGCATATCCAAGCACGGTCGGGGCCAGGATCCGCGCCGTCGCGGCGTCCACGCGCTCTTCTTCCGGCCGGAGTTCGCGGTTAAATCCAGCATATGTGCGGGTCAGCAACAGCGGAACGAAGCCGTAGGTGATGTCCTTGACCTGGTTCAGCGAGGCCGCCTGCGCTCCTGCCGGATCTCCCATCCGTAAGCGCGCCTCGGCTTCGATCCTGCCGAAGGAAAGCCCCATCGAGCGGTCGAAATAGGGATTGCCGATCAGGCCCAGTGCGGCAGCCTCGGCCCGTGCCTTCGCGACATCGTCGAGCGCGGCTTGGTAATTCTTTGCCTCGATCTGATGCAGGCCACGGGCGAGGATCAGCGGCAGGCGCCGCAATCCGTTGCCCTCGGCTTTCTCCCCGTCGATCAGCCTGGTGCAGGCCTCGACCCCTTTTTCCGCGAACAGGCGCTTGGCCGGATCGGGAGATTCGGGCGAAGGCGCGAACAGCGCCAGCAGCGTGACCGCCCCGACAAACCGTGCGAAGCTCTCGCCATCGGTCATATTGTTCGGCTTGCCGTCGCAGCGCAGGTAGAGCGAGCCGAGCTTCTTTTCCTCTTCCTTCTGGACCTTTTCCTGCTCCAGCTTCGCCGCCTTCTCCTCGCCCGTCCCGGCCAGCGCCGCGGACGCGTCGAAAATCATCTCGGCCGCAGCCACGCCGAGCAGAAATGTCTTCATGAATGCCCCAACCCCGAAATCAGCAAAACCCCGGCGTGGATGGTATGCGGCAAGAGCGCCTGTGCGCAATATGCGATGATACGGACGGCCGCATTTTCCGATTTCCGGTGCGCGCCGGAAAACCAATTCCCTCTTTCGCTTCCGATGCGTTAGAGCCGTCCCATGGCCGACAGTCTCTCCATCACCCTTGCGCAGCAGAACCAGAACGTCGGCGACATCGCCGGCAATGCGGAGCGCATGCTCAAGACCCGCGCCGGGGCGGGCAAGACCGATCTGGTCGTGTTCCCCGAAATGCATCTGATCGGCTATCCGCCCGAGGATCTCGTGCTCAAGCCCGCGCTGATCGAGCGCGCGGCAGCGGAGATGGAGCGGCTTGCGCTGTGCACCGGCGATGGCGGCCCGGCGATGCTGGTCGGCAGCGTGTTCGTGCGCGACGGAGCGCTGCACAACGGGGTCGCGCTGCTCGATGGCGGGCGCGTCACCGCGACCCGTTTCAAGCATGAGCTGCCCAATTACGGCACCTTCGACGAAGCGCGTTATTTCACCCCCGGGCCGCTGCCCGAACCGGTGCTGTTCCGCGGCGCGATGCTGGGCCTGCCGGTGTGCGAGGACATCTGGCACCCCGATGTCTGCAGCCACCTCGCCGATTTCGGTGCCGGCCTGTTCGTCTGCGTCAACGGCAGCCCCTATGAGATCGACAAGGACGTGTTGCGGATCGACGAGATCGCGCGCCGCCGCGCGGTCGATACCGGGGTGCCGATGGCCTATCTCAACCGCGTCGGCGGGCAGGACGAGCTGGTGTTCGACGGCGCGAGCTTCGTGATCAACGGCGATGGCAGCCTTGCGGTCCAGATGCGCGACTGGGAAGAGGAAGTCGTCGAGACCAAATGGACCAAGATCGCGCGCGGCTGGAACTGCAACCGCGGCGAACTCGAATCGCTGACCGACAAGAGCGAGGAGACCTATTGCGCGATGGTCCTCGCATTGCGCGACTATGTGAACAAGAACGGCTTCCCCGGCGTGGTGCTCGGCCTTTCGGGCGGGATCGACAGCGCGATCTGCGCGGCCATCGCGGTCGATGCGCTGGGTGCGGACCGGGTGTGGTGCGTTATGCTGCCGAGCCGCTTCACCAGCCAGGCGAGCCTCGACGATGCCGAAGCCTGCGCGAAGGCGCTCGGCTGCCGCTATTCGACGATCCCGATTCAGCCCGCGGTGAACGGCTTCGACGCGATGCTGGCGGAGGATTTCGCCGACACCAGGGTCGACACGACCGAAGAGAACATCCAGTCGCGCATCCGCGGGGTCACGCTGATGGCGCTGAGCAACAAGTTCGGCCCGATGCTGCTGACCACCGGCAACAAGAGCGAGATGAGCGTCGGCTATGCGACGATCTACGGCGACATGGCCGGCGGCTATAACCCGCTGAAGGACGCCTATAAGATGACCGTGTTCGGCATCTCGCGTTGGCGCAACACCGCGGTGCCGAAGATCGGACTTGGGCCCGCTGGCATGGTGATCCCGCAGAACATCATCGACAAGCCGCCCAGCGCCGAACTCCGGCCCGACCAGAAGGACGAGGACTCGCTCCCGCCTTATCCGGTGCTCGACCGCATCCTGCTGGGGCTGGTGGAACACGAGAAGAGCGTGGATCAGTTGGTCACCGAAGGGCTCGACCGCGCGACCGTCGAGCGGATCGAACATTTGCTCAACCTCGCCGAATACAAGCGGCGGCAGGCCCCGCCGGGGGTCAAGCTGGGGATGCGGAACTTCGGGCGCGACCGGCGGTATCCGATTACGCACAAGTTCAGGAGCAAGTGATGCGCCTCTTCCCGCTGGTCCTCATACTCGCCCTTACGGGCTGCAGCGCCAACGGAAGCGGCGATGCCGGCCGGTTCCCCCCGCTCGACACGATGAAGACCTTCACTGCGGCGAGCCAGCTCAAGGGCAACTACCGGGTCGCTGGGATCGACGGAACCGAGTTCACGTCGCTGCACGACGGGTTCGAGGTGACGATTTCCGGCGACAAGATCGAAGTGCGCGGGAACTGCACCAGCAACGGGTGGAGCTATCGCTTCGACGGCGCGAAGCTGGTCACCGCCGTGATCGAGGGCCCGACCTGCCGCCGGGCGGTGACCGATGAGGAAGCGGCGCTCGGTCGGGTGTTCGCCGGTGCCGTCAAGGCCAGCCCCACGCCGTGGGACGGGATCATGATCGAAGGCACCGGCGGGACTGTAACGCTGGTCGTGGATTAGTCGCCCGCGGTCTTTTGGGCCGCATCGCCGACTTCGCTCGCGGCATTGCCGACCGAGTTGGCCGCTTGGCTCACCGCGTCGTTCTTCGCGGCATTGCTGTTGACGTATTTCATCGCGACGACCCCGCCGACCACTACGGCCGCCAGCAGGATCAGCGCGATCAGCCAGCCGCTGCCACCGCCGCTGCCTTCCTTGACTACCACTACCCGATCGTCGCTCATGTTCGTCTCCTCGTGATGTTCTCGATGGAAGCCAAACGGGCGAAGGGCCGAAGGGTTGCGCGTTCATAGCGCTTTGCCGCGGGCGCGATCTGCGTTAGCGCGCGGGCGATGACCGCCACCACCCGTTTCGCCCCGTCGCCCACCGGGCTGCTGCATGTCGGCAATATCCGCACAGCGCTGCATAACTGGATGCTCGCCCGCAAGGCAGGCGGGCGCTTCCTGCTGCGGATCGACGATACCGACAAGGAGCGCAGCCGTGAGGATTACGTCGATGCGATCCGCGCCGATCTCGCGTGGCTCGAGCTCGCGCCCGACGGCGAGGAGCGGCAGTCGGCGCGCTTCGGGCTCTACGAGGAGAATTTTGGCAAGCTCGCAAGCGCCGGCTGGATCTACCGCTGCTACGAGACCGCGCAGGAGCTGGAACTCAAGCGCAAGGTGCTGCTCGGACGCGGTCTGCCGCCGATCTACGACCGCGCGGCGCTGGAACTGACCGAGGCGCAGCACGCGGATTATGCCGCGCAGGGCATCGCCCCGCACTGGCGTTTCAAGCTCGACCGCACGGCGCCGATCGAATGGCAGGACGGGGTGCGCGGGCACCAGCATTTCGACCCAGCCTCGCTCTCCGATCCGGTGGTGCGCCGGGCGGACGGTTCGTGGCTCTACATGTTGCCGAGCGCGATCGACGATGTCGCGATGGGCGTGACGGACGTGCTGCGCGGCGAAGACCATGTCTCCAACACCGCGCTGCAGCTCCAGATGTTCACCGCGCTCGGCAGCGGGCCGCCGCGCTTCGCGCATGAGGCGCTGCTGGTCGGGAGTGAAGGCAAATTGTCCAAGCGGCTCGGCTCGCTCGGCAGCGCGGCATTCCGCGAGCGTGGGATCGAGCCCGAAGCACTGGTCGCGCTGCTCGCGCGGCTCGGCACCTCGCAGCCGGTCGAACCGATCGCCGACCGCGCGCTGCTGGTCGCAAGCTTCGACCTCGCCCATTTCGGACGCGCGCCGGCGCGGTTCGACGAGGCGGAGCTGGAGCGGCTCAACGCGGCGATCCTGCATCAGACGCCGTTCGCCGAAGTGGCATCGCGCCTGCCCGAAGGCATGGGCGAGGATGCCTGGCTCGCGATCCGCCCGAACCTTGCCCATGTCGGCGAGGCGGCCGAGTGGTGGCGGGTGGTGACCGGCCCGATCGATAGGGCGGAATTCGACGAAGCCGACCGCGCCTATCTCGCCGAAGCCGCCCGTCTGCTGGCTTGGAGCGCCGACCCGTGGCCCGCTCTCACCGCCGCGCTCAAGGAAGCGACCGGGCGCAAGGGGCGCGACCTGTTCCACCCGTTGCGGCTGGCGCTGACCGGGAAGGATTCAGGCCCCGATATGAAAGCGCTGCTGCCGCTGATCGGCGAGGGTGAAGCGCGGGCGCGGCTGGAGCGGGCTTCGCAATAGAGCTGATCCCCGCGCAGGCGGGGGTCTCGGGCGATGGAGAACAGCGCCCGATCTGCCTGAGGTCCCTGCCTTCGCAGGGACTCAGGTGTGGGATCTCATACGCGGGCGTCAGCCCGTGTGCGCGTCCAACTCATCCCCGGTCAGCGTCACCACATGAAGGAGATTGGTCGAACCCGGGGTCCCGAACGGCACGCCAGCAAGCATCACGAGCTTCGAGCCGGCCTTGCCGAAGCCGTGGCGCAGCGCCATCCGCTTGCCCTTGGCGACCATCTCCTCGAAATTGCCGATGTCCTTGGTTGCGACCGCATAGCAGCCCCAGATCAGCGCGACCCGCCGGGCGATCGCGACCGACGGGGTGAGCACCATCAACTCGACCGCCGGCCGTTCGCGCGCGACGCGGCGGGCGGAGGAGCCGGAGCCGGTGTAGACCACCAATGCCGAGACCGAGACGGTGTCCGCGATCGTCATGCAGGCATGGCTGAGCGCGTCGGCGGTGGTCGCGTCGGGTGGGGTCTCGTGGAAGCGGATGCGGTTCCGGTAGCTCTCGTCGCGTTCGACCTGGTGGGCGATGCGGTCCATCATGTTGACCGCTTCCTCGGGCCATTGCCCCGCGGCGGTTTCGGCCGAGAGCATCACCGCATCCGCCCCGTCATAGACCGCATTGGCGACGTCGGAGACTTCGGCGCGGGTCGGGGTCGGGCTTTCGATCATCGATTCGAGCATCTGGGTCGCGACGATCACCGGCTTGCCAAGGCTGCGCGCGGCATTGACGATGCGTTTCTGCAGCGGCGGCACTTCTTCCGGGTTCAGCTCGACGCCCAGATCGCCGCGCGCGACCATTACCGCGTCGGACAGTTCGAGGATCTCGTCCAGCCTCGTGACCGCGGCGGGCTTCTCGATCTTGGCGCAGAGCGCGACCTGAGTGCCGCCGGCGGCGGTGACCAGCTTGCGCGCTTCGGCCATGTCGTCGGGCCGCTGGACGAAGCTGAGCGCGATCCAGTCTGCGCCTTGCTTGACCGCGAAGGCGAGGTCGGCACGGTCCTTGTCGGTCATCGCCGGAACCGGGACCACCGCATCGGGCACATTCACGCCCTTGCGGTCGGAGATCACTCCGCCGACTTCGGCGGTGGTGACGATCCGGTCGGCATCGGCGCTCACCACCTTGAGCTTGATCTTGCCGTCGTCGATCAGCAGCCGCTGGCCCTTCGCGAGGATCCCGAACAATTCGGGGTGCGGCAGGTACACGCGGGTCTCGTCGCCCGGCGCGGGGTCGCGGTCGAGGGTGAAGCGGCTGCCGTGGCGGATCACCAGCCGCTCGCCGGTGCGGAAGGTGCCGACGCGCAATTTCGGCCCCTGCAGATCGCAGAGGATCGCGATCGGGTGGGCGAATTCCCTTTCCAGCGCGCGGATCGCGCGGATCGTCTCTTCATGGGTCGCGTGGTCGCCGTGGCTCATGTTGACGCGGAACGCATCGGCGCCGGCGCGCAGCAGGCGGCGGAGCATCTCGGGATCGCGGCTTGCGGGGCCGATCGTCGCGAGAATCTTGACCTTGCGGCCGCGGGGTTCGAGCTTTGCCATAACCCCGTGCCTATGTCAGAGGCGTGCGACAATTCAAGGATAGAAGACCATGGCCCAAGCTCCGAACAGTTCCGGCGACCCCCTCGATACGCTGCCCGACGATATCGCGGCCGCCGCCTTCCGCCGGCTGGTCCGCCATTTACGCAAGCGCCACGATGCCGAGAATATCGAGCTGATGGGCCTCGCCGGTTTCTGCCGCAATTGCTTGTCCGACTGGATCCGCGATGCGGGTTACGCAGGCGACAAGGCAGCCGCGCGCGAACTCATCCACGGCATGCCGCAGGAGGAATGGAAGGCGAAGTTCCAGACGGAGGCGACCCCCGAACAGCTCGCCCGGATGGCGGAAAGCCTGAAACGGAACTGAGCGCGGGAGAAGTTTTCCACCCCGCCTTCACCCTCTCCGCCGCGCTCGCTATCAGCGCCGCAACCCGATTCTGATTCCCACGGAGCTTCCAATGGCTGAAACCACCGACGACCGCCTGCGCTTGTTGATCGAGCGCGTCGAACGCCTCGAAGAAGAGAAGAAGGGCATCGCTGACGATATCCGCGACGTCTATGCCGAGGCCAAGGCGGTCGGCTACGACGCGAAGATCATGCGCCAGATCGTGCGCCTGCGGAAGATGAAGCCCGACGACCGCGCCGAGATGGAAGCGATCCTCGACGTCTACAAGGCCGCGCTCGGGATCGGCTGATCCGCCTTGACGAAGCGGGCCTGACTCGCGCATTTCCCCCGCGAAGGGGACCGGCGTGCAACAACCCAATAGTGTTCTGCGGATCGGCGCATGGCTGATGCTGTTCGCGCGCGGCGCGACATGGATCGGGCTACTCGCCTATTTCGCGCTGTTCGCCGGGGCGAGCCGGGGGCTGTCGGTGCTGGTCGCCGATCCGGCGCTTGCCTACCGGATCGCCGGGCCGTTCACCTTCCTCGCCGCATCGCTGCTGCAATATGCATTATGGGCGCTGATCGCGCTGTTCCTCGCCCGCGCGCTCGGCGGAGAGATGTCGAGCGGCACTGCGGCGGGGCTGTGGGCGGCGCTGGCGCTTGCCTATTTCGTGTTCGGGATCGTGCCGCCGGGGCTCGCGCAGGAGTTCATCGGCCGCGCGCTGGAGGGCGATCTGCAGATGGCGCTTCCGGCCGCGACCGGACTCAATCTGTTCTGGAGCAGCCTGTTCTTCCCGCTGCTGGTATGGATGGCGGCGGCGGGGCATAGCGGCCGGACGATCGGGTTCAAGGCGATCTTCGGCTATCTTACCGGGCCCGGCTTCGGCCTGTGGGGATTGTATATCGTCCTGCTGCTCGCATCGCTGCTGCTCGACCTGGCGGTGAACCGGGTGCTCGGGGGCGAGGCGACGGTGGCCTTCGGGCTGCTGCTCCAGCAGGCGGTTGCCGCGCTGCGGACCTTGGGGACGGTGCTGTTCGCGATCTCCGCCTACCGCGAGGTTGCCGCCGCAAGCGAAGGCTGAAGCCTCAGCCGAAAATCGGCGCCAGCAGCACCACCACGCCATTCGAACAGATATGCGCGAGGATCGAGCCGGGCAGGCCGATCTTCATGCGGATATAGCCGAGCACCGTGCCGATCCACAATTGCGGCAGGACCAGCGGTACCGCGAGCAGCGACCAGGTCGAATAATTGCTCAGGTGCAGCAGGCCGAAGCCGGCGATCACCAGATAGAACACCGCCGGGAAGGCGCGGGCGTACCAGCGCGGCGCGGCGCTTTTCTTGCGCAGCCAGACCCAGCCGGCGATCGCCGCCAGCAGGATCGCGAGGAAGCCGATCCCGACCACCAGCGGGGTCGTGAGCTTGAACGCGCTCGCGCTCATCAGGCCGATCACCGCCAGTGTGCACAGGAACAGCCACAGCGCCCGCGGCCTGCCGGTCAGCCAGCCGCGGAAGAACAATTCCTCCAGCACCGGCGCGATCGCCACCGTCAGCGGCACCAGCCAGCCTTTGGGCAATTGCTCGAACGCGTCGGGTCCGGCCAGTGCGAAGATCTTCTGCCACACCGCGACCAGCGGCAGCACAACCGCGATCAGCACGCCGAACTGCATCGCGAACAGGATCGCCCACTGCCGCCAGGCGGATTTGCCGCGCAGGCCGATCGGCACGATCAGTTCGGGTCGGCGCAGGAAAGCGGCAAAGCCGCGCAGCACATCCTGCGTGCGAATGGTTTCGGTCATCGATCTGTCCCTTGGCCGGAGCGGCCGGTCGGTGGTTGCGGGAACGCACTAGCATCGCTCCGGTTGCACTTGGGTAAAGCTTCCTGAGGAATACCAGCCATGACCGAAGCCCTGCGTCACACCGAAACCGCCGCCGAGGTGGAGGAAATCCACGAAGATGCGCTGCCTGGCCACGAATCCGCGCTCGACCGCAAGCCTAAGTGGCAGCCACGCTACCCCGGTTCAGGCCGGCTCAAGGGCAAGGTCGCGATCGTCACCGGCGGCGACAGCGGGATTGGCCGCGCGACCGCGGTGCTGTTCGCGCGCGAGGGCGCGAATGTCGCGATCGCCTATCTCGAAGAACATGACGACGCGCAGGAAACCCAGCGCGCCTGCGAGGCCGAAGGCGCCGAAGTGCTGCTGTTCCCGGGCGATCTCGGCGATCCGGAGCATTCGAAGGAGATCGTCGCCGGGGTGATCGAAAAATGGGGCCGGCTCGACGTGCTGGTCAACAATGCGGGCGAGCAGCACCCTGACAAGGAGATCGAGGACATTACGCCCGAGCAGCTCCAGCGCACGTTCCAGACCAACATTTTCGCGATGTTTTACCTCGTCCAGGCGGCGCGCCCGCACCTCAAGGCGGGCGCGAGCATCGTCAATTGCACCTCGGTGACGATGTATCAGGGCTCCAAGGAACTGCTCGACTATAGCGCCACCAAGGGCGCGATCACCGCCTTCACCCGCTCGCTCTCCGAAAATCTGATCGGATACGGCATCCGCGTGAACGCCGTCGCGCCAGGCCCGATCTGGACCCCGCTCAACCCCTGCGGCGGCGCGAGCAAGGAGAAGCTCGCGCATTTCGGCGAGAACACGCCGATGGGCCGCCCGGGCGAACCGAACGAAGTCGCGCCCGCCTTCCTGTTCCTTGCCTGCGAGGATTCGTCCTACATGTCGGGGCAGGTGCTTCATCCCAACGGGGGCACCATCGTAAATGGCTAGAGTTGCCCCGCGCGTGAGGCTTCGCTAGGAGCGCCCCCAAGAAAATAACACCGTTCCGGGGTTCCCATGGCAGGCCATTCCAAATTCAAGAACATCATGCACCGCAAGGGTGCGCAGGATAAGAAGCGCTCGGGCCTCTTCTCCAAGCTCAGCCGCGAAATCACCGTCGCGGCGAAGATGGGCATGCCCGATCCCGACATGAACCCGCGCCTGCGCGCGGCCGTCAACGCGGCCAAGGCCCAGTCGGTGCCGAAGGACAACATCCAGCGCGCGATCGACAAGGCGTCGAAGGGCGACGGCGAGAATTACGAGGAAGTGCGCTATGAGGGCTACGGCCCCGGCGGCGTCGCGCTGATCGTCGAGGCGCTGACCGACAACCGCAACCGCACCGCGACCAACGTCCGCACCGCCTTCAGCAAGAACGGCGGCAATCTCGGCGCGTCGGGCGCGGTCAGCCACGGCTTCGATCGGCTCGGCCTGATCGAATATCCGGCCGCAGCCGGCGACGAGGAGAAAGTTCTTGAAGCGGCGATCGAAGCCGGCGCGGATGATGTCGAATCGGATACCGGAGAAGGCGGCAGCCATTCGATCTGGACCAGCATCGAGAACCTCCACCCGGTCGCGCGCGAGCTCGAAAAGGTGCTGGGCGAAGCCGAGGCGGTCAAGCTCGCCTGGCGCCCGACCCTGAAGGCCGAAGTCGGTGAGGACGATGCGGCGACCTTGCTCAAGCTGATCGACGTGCTCGACGACGACGACGACGTCCAGACCGTGTGGGGCAATTACGACATCTCCGACGAGGTGATGGAGAAGTTGGGCTAATGGTTCAGATCCTCCCCCATCGGGGGAGGGGGACCGTGCGCAGCACGGTGGAGGGGGCTCGCCCAGTCGCAGTCCCCCTCCGTCAGACACTATCGCGTCTGCCACCTCCCCCGAAGGGGGAGGATCTTTTCTTATGCTGATTTTGGGCCTCGATCCCTCGCTGTCCTGCACCGGTTGGGGGGTCGTGCGGTCGGAGGGTTCGCGGCTCACCCATATCGCCAACGGTCAGATCCTGACCGACGCAAAGGCATCGCTGCCCGAGCGCCTGCGCGCGCTGCAGGAAGGTCTTGCGGAAGTGATCCGCGCCTATGGGCCGGACCGCGCGGCGGCGGAGGAGATCTTCCTCAACAAGAACCCGCAATCGACGATCAAGCTCGCCCAGGCGCGCGGGGCGGTGCTGGCGGCCTGCGGCATGGCCGGGCTCGATGTCGCCGAGCATGCGGCGCGCGCGGTGAAGAAAGCCGTGGTCGGGACCGGCGCGGCCGAGAAGGCCCAGGTTCAGGCGATGCTCAAGATATTGCTGCCCGGGGCCGCGATCATCGGCGCCGACGCTGCGGATGCGCTGGCGGTCGCGATCGCCGATGCGCATCTGGGGGGCGGCCGCGCTTGACCTTCTCCTTCGTCATTGCGAGCGAACCGAAGCATCCAGAGCCGTCCGCACCGCTCTGGATTGCCGCGGGGCTTCGCCCCTCGCAATGACGAGGTAAAATTATGTACATGAACGTCTTCCGCAGCCGAAAACGCGCCGACATCGATGCCGACGCCTATGCCGAAGATGCCGCGCGGATGGAGGCGCTCGCCCGCGAGCAGCAGGGCTTCCTCGCCTATCGCAGCTACAAGGCCGAGGATGGCGAGACTGTGTCGATGTCCGAGTGGGAGAGCGAAGAGCACGCCCGCGCCTGGGCCCGCAATCTCGATCACGCGGCAGTGCAGCGCAAGGGCCGCGGCGATTACTATCAGAGCTACACCGTCTATTCCTGCGACGAGCCGCGGGTGACACGGTTCGACAGGAGCGCGACGTGAGCATTTCCTTCTACGGCATCCCCAATTGCGATACGGTCAAGAAGGCGCGAACCTGGCTTGGCGCGAAGGGCATCGACTACGTCTTCCACGACTATAAGAAGGACGGCGCCGATCCGGCGAAGCTCAAGTCCTGGGTTGCCGCCAAGGGCTGGGAGACGATCCTCAACCGCGCCGGCACCACTTTCCGCAAACTCGACGACGCGCAGAAGCAGGGCCTCGATGCCGACAAGGCAATTGTCTTGATGCTGGAACATCCTTCGATGATCAAACGCCCGGTGGTCGACTATCCCGGCGGTGTGCTGGTCGGCTTCAAGGAGGAAGAATGGGTCGCGGCGTTTGGGTGAAATTATGTCTGGCGGCGCTGGCCGTGTTCGCGGCTGCGCCCGCCATGGCTGAGGTGCCGCTGATCGTGATCGCCCATCGCGGCGCGAGCGGCGAGCGGCCCGAGCATACGTTGGCGTCCTACGAGCTGGCGATCGACGTCGGCGCGGATTTCATCGAGCCGGACCTCGTTTCGACGAAGGACGGCGTGCTGGTCGCGCGGCACGAGAACGAGATCTCGGGCACCACCGATGTCGCTGCTCATCCGGAATTCGCCGCCCGCAAGGCGACCAAGACGATCGACGGGCAGGCCGTCACCGGCTGGTTCACCGAGGATTTCACTCTCGCCGAGTTGAAGAGTCTGCGCGCGCGTGAACGCCTGCCCGAGCTGCGCCCGGCCAACACGAAATTCGACGGGCAGTTCGAGATCCCGACCTTCGCCGAGATCCTCGCGCTGGTGAAGCGCAAGGAAGCGGAGAAAGGACGGCGGATCGGAATCGAGCCCGAGCTCAAGCACCCGAGCTATTTCGCAGCGCAGGGCTTCGCGCTCGACGATATGGCGCTCAAGCAGCTCGCGGACGCCGGTTACGCGAAGAAGGACGATCCGGTGATCATCCAGTGCTTTGAGGTCGGCACGCTGGCGAAGCTTGCGACCAAGACCCAACTGCAACTGGTTCAGCTGGTCCAGGGCGGGACCACCCCGCCCGACCTTCCGGCTGTGCCGGTCGCGGCGATGATGACGCCCGCCGGCCTGAAGGGGATCGCGGCATACGCCGGATGGATCGGAGCCGATCTCGCGCTGGTGCTCAATCCCGATGGCAGCCCGACGCCGCTGGTCGCCGATGCCCATGCCGCGGGTCTCAAGGTCCAGGTGTGGACCTTGCGGCACGAAAACGCCTTCCTGCCCAAGCCGCTGCAGATCGGCGACGATCCGGCGGCGCACGGCAATTACGCCGCGCTGGTGAAGCTGCTTGAAGCGGCAAAGGTCGATGCGGTCTTTACCGACAACCCGGCGGATGCGATTGCTGCGAGATAGTTAGACGATTTTCGAAGGTACCGAATCATGGCTCCCCCCAACCGTCCGCCGCCGCGCCGCTTCGAAGTCCTTGCCACGGAAAGGCTGACCCCTTCGATGCACCGGGTGACTCTGGGCGGCGAAGGAATGGACGGGTTTCCCGAGGGCCAGCAGGGCGGCTATCTGAAATTCCGTGTCGAACCCGAGGGTTCTGAAAAGCCGATCGTGCGCACCTATACGATCCGCCGCCAGCGCTCCGACGCGCTCGACGTGGATTTCGCGCTGCATGGCGCGGATGAGGAAAGCTCCGGGCCGGCGACCAACTGGGCGCTGTCAGTCGGTGGCGGCGAGGCGATCCTGGTCGGGGGCCCCGGCGCGGCGAAGCCGCTGCCCGAAGGCGCCGACTGGTACATCGTCGCGGGCGACATGACCGCGCTGCCGGCGATCGGGGTCAATCTCGAGAATTTGCCGCGCGATGCGAAAGGCGTCGCCGCGATCGAGATTCAGCATGAGGACGACAAGCAGGCGATCGACGCGCCGGCAGGCGTCGAGATCCACTGGCTGGTCAATCCGCACCCCGGAGCGCAGCCGGGCCTGCTGGCCGATCATCTCCGCTCGCTCTCCTGGCCCGAAGGCAGCGTCTATGGCTGGGTCGCGAGTGAATTCGAATCGATGCGCGCGCTGCGGACGTACCTGCGCGAGGAGCGCGGCCTCGGGCCCGCCGATCTCTATATTTCCAGCTACTGGAAAGCCGGCGCGAGCGAGGATGCGCACAAGGTGATCAAGCGCGACGACTTCGAGGCCACGGTCGCTTAGCTCAGGTAGAAGTCCGTCGCCTTGAGCGGTTCGGGCGGCTGCTCGCCCAGATGCGGCGCGAGGCTGATCTCGACCGCGCGGCAGATCGCGTCGAGCGGCAGCGCATTGGGCGTGGTGACGAAGGGCTGCGCAAGATCCTCGGTCACTTCGGCCAGGCCGAGGAACACATAGGCGACGATCCCGACGAAGATCGGGGTCAGCCAGCCGGCCGGGCCGACCAATGCGAGCGGCAGCAGCAGGCAATAGAGGTAGGTCGTGCGGTAGATCAGCAGCGAGTAGACATAGGGCAGCGGGGTGGTCGCGATCCGCTCGCAGCCGGCCTGCTGCAAGGTGATGCTCGCGAGCCGTTCCTGCAGCGCCTTTGCCCCCCAACCATCGAGTACACCGGCGGTGCGGGCTTCGGTGATCTCGGCCGCGATCCGGTCGAGTGCGGCGTCGGGCGGATGCGGCGCGTCGGCCATCGCGCCGCCGAGCTCGCGGGCGCGGGGGTCATCCCTGAGCTGGCGCAAATTCGCGCGGTGGAGGTGGATGAAGGCGAGCGAGTGGCGGATAATGCTGCACCAGCGCGCTTCGTCGGCGATGAACAATTGCGCCTCGCGCGCGAAGTTGCGCAGATCGGCCAGTAGTCCGCCCCATAATTTGCGCGCTTCCCACCAGCGATCGTAGGCCGCGTTGTTGCGGAAGCCGAGGAACAGCGACAGCGCAATGCCGAACACGGTGAAGCCGATCGCGTCGATCTCGGGGAAGTTCGCGATCCGGTGCTGGAGCCACACCATCGCCGCGGCGAACAGCATCAGCATCGCGATCCGCGGCGCGATCACCGGCACGATCGAGCCGCGTACCGCGAAGGCCAGCTCGCGCCAATGCGGCCGGTCGCGGACGATCATGCGGCGGCCCGCGCGGTCACGATATAATTCAGCGCGAGATTGTCCGACAGGTGCAGGCCCTTCATCGGCGAGAAGGAAATGCCGCGCGGCTCGCCCATCGTCAGACCGGCTTCGGCGAGCAGGCCGCGCAATTCGTCGGGCGTCGCGAAATCCTCCCAGTGGTGCGTGCCCCGCGGCACCGCCCCGACCATCTCCGCGGCGCCGACCAGCAGCAGCCGCGATTGCGGGGTGCGGTTGGGGGTCGAAAGCACCATCAGCCCGCCCGGTGCGCAATGCGCGGAGAGCTGGGCCACAAATGCTTGCTTGTCCGCGACATGCTCGAGCACTTCCATCGAGGTGACGAGGTCGAACCGGCCGAGGCCGAGCGAAGCCAGCTCGCCCGCGCGGTAATCGATGGAAAGGCCTGATCCGCCCGCATGCGCCTGCGCTGCGGCGATGTTCTCGGCCGCCGCATCGACCCCGGTCACCGCCGCGCCGAGCCGCGCAAGCGGCTCGCACAGCAGCCCGGCGCCGCAGCCGACATCGAGCGCCGTTTTGCCGGCGAGCGGCTTCATGCTCTCGCGGTCGCCATGCCAGTGATCGTCCACCGCCTCGCGCAGGAAACCCAGACGCACCGGGTTGAGCTTGTGGAGCATCGCCGAGGAGCCCTTCGGGTCCCACCACTCCTTCGCCAGCGCGCCGAAATGGGCGGCTTCCTCGGGCCGGATGGTTTCCGATGCGACAGTTGCAATGGTCATGCCTCCCCCCTAACAGCGCGCCAGACCTGATTCCAGCTTGCAGGAGCTAAGTTTACGTGGCCCGGATCGTGATGAAATTCGGCGGGACTTCGATGGCGGGGACGGAGCGTATCCGCCGTGTCGCCAATATCGTGCGCCGCCAGCAGGCCGCCGGGCATGAAGTCGCGGTGGTGGTTTCGGCGATGGCGGGCGAGACCGACCGGCTGGTCAACTTCTGCCGCGAAGCCAATCCGCTTTACGATCCGGCCGAATACGACGTGGTCGTCGCGGCGGGCGAACAGGTTACTTCGGGCCTGCTCGCGCTGACCCTGCAGGCGATGGGCTGCAAGGCGCGCAGCTGGCTCGGCTGGCAGCTGCCGATTCAGACCGACGATGCCTATGCCAAGGCGCGGATCGAGGGCTTCGATTCTTCCGCGTTGCTCGCGTCGATGGCAGCGGGGGAGATCGCGGTGATCCCCGGTTTCCAGGGGCTGAGCGACGATAACCGCATCACCACGCTGGGCCGGGGCGGCTCGGATACCTCGGCGGTCGCGGTGGCGGCGGCGATCCACGCCGACCGTTGCGACATCTACACCGACGTCGACGGGGTCTATACCACCGATCCGCGGATCGTGGCCAAGGCGCGCAAGCTCAGCCACGTCACTTACGAGGAAATGCTCGAACTGGCCTCGGTCGGCTCGAAGGTGTTGCAGACCCGCTCGGTCAGCCTGGCGATGAAGGAAAAGGTACGCGTGCAGGTGCTCTCGTCCTTCGTCGACGAAGATGCGCCGGCGGCGGATACGCTCCCGGGCACGATGATCGTGAGCGATGACGAACTAGAAGGACTCGATATGGAACGCCAGCTGATCACCGGCATCGCCGCCGACAAGAACGAAGCCAAGGTCACGCTGACCCGCATCGCCGACCGGCCCGGCGCGGTCGCGACGATCTTCGGCCCGCTCGCCGCGGCGAACATCAACGTCGATATGATCATCCAGAATATCGCCAAGGACAAGGGCGAGACCGACGTCACCTTCACCGTGCCCAAGGCCGATCTGCTGCGCACGCAGGCGCTGCTCGAAGAGCATAAGGAGGCGATCGGCTTCTACCGCATGATCAGCGATGACAAGATCGCGAAGATCAGCGTCGTCGGGGTCGGCATGCGCAGCCATGCGGGCGTCGCCAGCACGATGTTCAAGGCGCTCGCCGACCGCGGGATCAACATCCAGGCGATCTCGACCAGCGAGATCAAGGTCAGCGTGCTGATCGACGAGGACGAGACCGAACTCGCGGTGCGCGTGCTCCACACCGCCTACGAACTGGACGCGGACGAGGCGGCTTAAGCGGGCTTTCGCTTGAACTGAAGTTTGCGCGGCCCGTCGCTCGGGCCGTCGCAAAATGCTGGCTTCGACAGCCATTGGAACATATCACGAACGATATGGACCGCCGCTCGCTCTCCCACCGTTTGTCCGTGCTTGCGGATGCGGCTAAATACGATGCCTCTTGCGCCTCATCCGGGACGGCGAAGCGGAACAGCGCGAACGGCAAGGGCATCGGCTCCACCGAGGGCATGGGCATCTGCCATGCCTATGCGCCGGACGGCCGCTGCATCTCGCTGCTCAAGATATTGCTGACCAATCTCTGCATCTTCGACTGCCACTATTGCATCAACCGCAAGAGTTCGAACGTCGAGCGGGCGCGCTTCACGCCGCAGGAGGTCGCGGATTTGACGCTGTCGTTCTATCGCCGCAACTATATCGAGGGCCTGTTCCTCTCTTCCGGCATCGTGAAAAGCTCGAACCACACGATGGAGCAGCTGGTCGAGACGGCGCGGATCCTGCGTGAGGAACACGACTTCCGCGGCTACATCCATCTGAAGGCGATCCCCGAGGCCGATCCGGAACTGCTCGATGCGGCGGGGCGGCTGGCGGACCGGGTGTCGATCAATGTCGAACTGCCGACTCAGGCCGGGCTGACCCGCCTCGCGCCCGACAAATCCGCCCCGCAGATCGAACAGGCGATGGGCGGGCTCAAGGACGCCATCGTCGAGGCGAAGGACGCGAAGAAGCGCTTCCGCTCCGCGCCGCAATTCGCCCCCGCCGGACAATCGACCCAGATGATCGTCGGGGCGGACGGCGCGTCGGACGTCGCGATCATCGGCCGGGCGAGCGGGCTCTACCAGGCCCACCGGCTGCGGCGGGTCTATTACTCGGCCTTCAGCCCGATCCCAGATGCGAGCGCGGTGCTGCCCTTGAAGCGGCCTCCGCTGATACGCGAGCACCGGCTGTACCAGTCCGACTGGCTCATCCGCTTCTACGGCTACGGCGCGCGGGAAGTGCAGGATGCGGCGGAGGCCGACGGGATGCTCCCGCTCGACATCGATCCCAAGCTCGCGTGGGCATTGCGGTTTCGCGAGCGCTTCCCGGTGGACGTCAACCGCGCGCCGCGCGAGGCGCTGCTGCGGGTGCCGGGTCTCGGCGTGAAGGCGGTCGATGCGCTGATCGCCGCGCGGCGACACCGCACGGTGCGCCTGGCCGATCTCGCGCGTCTGACTGTGTCGGTCGCGAAGATCCGCCCGTTCATCGTCGCCGCCGACTGGCGCCCGACCGCGCTGACCGACCGCGTCGATCTCAAGGCGCTGATCACGCCGAGCGCGCAGGAGCAACTGGAGCTGTTCGCGGCGTGATGCTCGCACAGGCGATCTCGGTCACGCTCGAACGGCCCGACGACTTCGACGGCTGGCGCGATGCGGCGCGCGCCTGTCTGATGGCCGGTCTGCCGCCCGATGCGGTGAGCTGGGCCGGCGATCTGTTCGCGAGCGCCGCGCCTATCCCGCCGCCCGCGCCCGATGCCGAACAGCCTAAAGTTTCGCGCGCCTTTCTCCAGCTCGCCCAGACTGCTCTGATCCATTCTGAACCCCAGCGCTTCGATCTGCTCTACCGCCTGCTGTGGCGCCTCCAGCGCGACCCGCGGCTGCTGGAAGACCATGCCGATTTGCTGATCCGCCGGCTCGAAGCTTTGGCGCGCGAAGTGCGGCGCGACATCCACAAGATGCGTGCCTTCGTCCGCTTCCGTGCAGTCGAGGACGAGTGGGGCGAGCGTTTCGTCGCATGGTTCGAGCCCGAGCATCACATATTGCGCCGCAACGCCGGGTTCTTCGTCAACCGCTTCGCCAGCATGCGCTGGTCGATCCTCACCCCGCGCGGCTCGCTCGACTGGGATGGCGAGATTTTACGCGAAGGCCCTCCGGCGCGGCGCGGCGATGCGCCGCAAGGAGATCCGACCGAAGCGCTTTGGCGCGATTACTATGCGGCCACTTTCAATCCCGCGCGTTTGAAGATCGGCGCGATGCTCAAGGAGATGCCGCGCAAATATTGGAAGAACATGCCCGAGACCGCGCTGATCCCCCAGCTGGTCGCGGGCGCACGAGCAAGGGAGCTGGCGATGGTCGATGCCGGAAGCGATCTGTTTGCCGATGCGGAGCGGGCCGAGACGCTGGACGGCATCGCCGAGGCGATCCAGCGCTGCCGTCGCTGCCCAATCGGCTGCAACGGCACGAACGCGGTCGGCGGCGAGGGCACGGCGGGTGCAGCGCTTATGGTAGTCGGCGAGCAGCCAGGCGATGTCGAGGAAACCCAAGGGCGGCCGTTCGTCGGTCCGGCCGGTCGGGTGCTGATGGAGCATCTCGATCACGCCGGGATCGACCGGGCACAGGCCTATGTCACCAATGCGGTCAAGCATTTCAAGTTCGAGCAGCGGGGCAAGCGGCGGCTGCACAAGACCCCGACCGCGAAGGAAATCGACATCTGCCGCTTCTGGCTCGACGGTGAGCGCGCGCTGGTGAAGACGCGCGTGATCCTCGCGCTCGGCGCCAGCGCGGCGCGCGGGGTGCTGGGCAAAACGGTCAGCCTCGAAGCGATGCGCGGCGCGGCGCACAAACTCGACGACGGCAGCGAACTATGGGTGACGAACCACCCGTCCTATCTGCTGCGCCTGCAGGACGGCGTCCGGCATGAGGCCGAACAACGCTTCGCCGCAGACCTGGCGAAGGTGGCCGGGCGGCTCTAAACCCGAGCCCCTGCGAAGGCAGGGGGCCTCAGGCCTCCTATGCCGGTGCTGAAACTGCACGAGATCCCTGCCTTCGCGAGGGACTCAAGATACAGCGAGGAATATCAATCCTCCCACCCGTCAGGCACCCCATTCGCGCCCATGATCTGGCGCCTGGCGATCAGCCATTTGCCGTCGCGTTTCACGAAATGGTCGAACTCTCGGCCCTGGGTCAGGATGCGCGGGGCTTCGCCCTGCTTGTCCGTAAGCGTTTCGGTGAACACCAGCCGCGCGGTCGCGGCATCGCCATGGACCGTGACCAGAAGGTTGCTGATGAGGATATTGAGCGCGAAGGCGCTCTTTTGCGGCGCGTCCTTGGGCACGCCGGCATAGGCGCCCTTGATCGCCTCGATTCCCTTATAGCTGGTGGTGCCGAGCACCATCTCGCCATCCGGGGCGTAGAACTGGCCGACCGTGTCCTCCGCGTTGTTGCCGAAATTGTTGTAATAGCGGGTGAGGATGTCGCTTATCTCCGCACGATCGCTCAGCGCCTGCGCGGTCATCTCCTGCGCAATTGCCGGGGCCGCGGCGGCCAGCGCCAGCACAAATCCCAAACCCGAAGTCCAGCCTCTCATCGATCTCTCCCTTGTTTGGTGCGGACGTTAGAGAGCTATCGGAAAAAAGAAAGCCTCCCCGCCGGGGCGGGCGGGGAGGCTTTATTGGGCCGCCTCATGAGGGCAAGACGGCTCCGGGGGTTACGCTTCAGGCAAAGCCGGCATTCATCACCTTGGTCCAGGCCTTCACGAAGTCTTTCGCGAACTTCTCTTCGCCGCCCTTTTCGGCATAGACTTCGCAGATCGCGCGAAGTTCCGCGTTCGATCCGAAGATCAGATCGGCCCGTGTCGCGCGCCAGACCTCGTGGCCGGCCGCGCGGTCGGTCGCGACATATTCCTCGTCGTCCGAACCATCGACCGCCTTCCAGACATTGGTCATGTCGAGCAGATTGACGAAAAAGTCGTTGGTCAGCTGGCCCGAGCGCTTGGTGAGGTGGCCGTGGCCGCGCTCGCCATGGTTGGCGCCGAGTACCCGCAGCCCGCCGATCAACACGACCATCTCGGGCACCGAGAGGCCGAGCAGGCTGGCGCGGTCGAGCATCATTTCCTCGGTCTTCACCGCGAGCCTTTTCGGCAGATAGTTGCGGAAGGCGTCGGCCTGCGGCTCCATCACCGCAAAGCTCTCGCCGTCGGTCTGCTCTTCAGTCGCGTCGCCGCGCCCGCCGGTGAAGGGGACGCCGGCCGCGCCCGCCTTTTCCAGCGCAACTACGCCGCCAAGCACGATCGCGTCGGCGAGCGACAGATTGCCGCGCAGCCCGTCGAGCGTGCCCAGCACCTTCTCCAGCACCGCCGGCTCGTTGACGTCCCAGTCCTTCTGCGGGGCGAGACGGACGCGTGCGCCGTTGGAGCCGCCGCGATAGTCGGACTTGCGATAGGTCGAGGCCGAGGCCCAGGCCGCCTTGACCAGCTGGCTGACCGTCAGCCCGCTCGCGGCGATCTTGTCCTTCACCGCCTTGACCTCGGCATCGGACGGCTTGCTGCCGGCCGGAACCGGATCCTGCCAGATCAGATCCTCGGCGGGGACTTCCGGCCCGAGATAGCGGCTCTTCGGCCCCATGTCGCGGTGGGTCAGCTTGAACCAGGCCCGCGCAAAGGCGTCCTTGAACGCCTCGTGATCGTTCCTGAATTTCTCGCTGATCTGGCGGAACTCGGGATCGACCTTCAGCGCCATGTCGGCGGTGGTCATCATCGTCGGGACCTTCCTGGACGAGTCCCAGGCCGCCGGGGCCATGTCCTCTTCCTTCTGGTTCACCGGCTGCCATTGCTGCGCGCCGGCCGGCGAATGAACCAGCTCGTATTCGTAATCGAGCAGCAGGCGGAAGTAATTCTCGGTCCATTCGGTCGGGGTGTTGACCCACGAACCTTCGATGCCGCTGGTCACGGTATGCTCGCCGATTCCGCCGTGCTCCTCGCCGCTGACCCAGCCGAAGCCCTGCGCGGCGAGATCGCCGCCCGCGGGAGCCGCGCCGAGGGTCGAGGCGTCGCCATTGCCGTGGGCCTTGCCGAAAGTGTGGCCGCCGGCGGTAAGCGCGACCGTTTCCTCCGAGTTCATCGCCATGCGCTCGAAGGTCGCGCGCATATCGCGCGCCGATTGCAACGGGTCGGGATTGCCGCCCGGGCCCTCAGGATTGACGTAGATCAGCCCCATCTGGATCGCGGCGAGCGGGCCTTCGAGTTCGTGCATCCCGTGCTCGGGCGCGATGCGGGTCTGCACGCCTTCGTTGACCCACTTGTCTTCCGAGCCCCAATAAATGTCACGCTCGGGCTCGAACACGTCGGCGCGGCCGCCGCCGAAGCCGAACACCGGGCCACCCATCGATTCGATCGCGACATTGCCGGTGAGGATGAACAGATCGGCCCAGCTGATGTTCTTGCCGTATTTCTGCTTGATCGGCCACAGCAGGCGCCGGGCCTTGTCGAGGTTGCCGTTATCGGGCCAGCTGTCGAGCGGAGCGAAGCGTTGCTGCCCGCTATTGGCGCCGCCACGACCATCGGCCGTGCGGTAGGTCCCGGCCGCGTGCCAGGCCATGCGGATGAAGAACGGGCCGTAGTGGCCGTAATCGGCCGGCCACCACGGCTGGCTGTCGGTCATCAGCGCGGTCAGGTCGGCCTTAAGGGAATTGTAGTCGAGCGCGTTGAACGCCTCGGCATAGTCGAAATCCTCCCCGTGCGGGTTGGTCGCGCCGTTGGGATTGAGGATTTCGGTCGCCAGCATCTCGGGCCACCAGTCCTTGTTGGTCCGGCCGAGCAGCGCCCGTACGCCACCGCCGCCGTGGGCCGGGCATCCCGAAATCGAACCGGTTTTAGCGTCCATGAACCTTCTCCTGATCGTTGTGATTCTGTGCGGTGAGGTTAGTGCATCCCATCCATCGACAAAAACGATGAACCTTAGTCACTAAGTGCGGAAAATCCGATTAGTGGAGCGTCACTCGCGGGGGTTGCCGCTGGCCTTCAGTGCTTTTAAGCGCGCAACATGACATCTTACCCAAAGACCACCGCCCTGATGCGCCGCGGCGCCGAATTTTTCGGTTCCGAGTATGCGATTTTATGCGGCGCGATGAGTTGGGTCAGCGAGCGCAATCTTGTCGCCGCGATCAGCAACGCCGGCGGCTTCGGCGTGATCGCCTGCGGCGCGATGACCCCCGAGCTCCTCGACACCGAAATCGCGGCGACCAAGGCGTTGACCGACAAGCCTTTCGGCGTGAATTTGATCACGATGCATCCGATGCTGGTCGCCTTGATCGAGGTCTGCGGCAAGCACGGGGTCAGCCACGTGGTGCTCGCGGGCGGGATCCCGCCCAAGGGCAGCGTCGAGGCGATCAAGGGTTTCGGCGCCAAGGTGATCGTGTTCGCGCCGACCATCGCGCTGGCCAGGAAGCTGCTGCGCTCCGGCGCCGACGCGCTGGTGATCGAGGGTATGGAGGCCGGTGGCCATATCGGTCCGGTGGCAACGAGCGTGCTGGCGCAGGAGTTTTTGCCCGAACTGTCGGAAGACTATCTGGTGTTCGTTGCTGGCGGGATCGGCCGGGGCGAAACCATCGCCGCCTATCTCGAAATGGGCGCGGCCGGGGTTCAGCTCGGCACCCGTTTTGCCTGCGCGAGTGAAAGCATTGCGCATCCGGCGTTCAAGGCGGCGTTCTTCCGCGCCAATGCCCGCGATGCGGTCGCCAGCGTGCAGGTCGATCCACGCTTGCCGGTAATCCCGGTGCGCGCGCTGAAGAACAAGGGCACCGAGGAATTCACCGCCAAGCAGCGCGAAGTCGCGCAGCTGCTGGACGAGGGCAAGGTCGACATGCTCGAGGCGCAGCTCCGGATCGAACATTACTGGGCCGGTGCGCTGCGCCGCGCGGTGATTGACGGCGATGTCGAGAACGGCAGCCTGATGGCTGGCCAGTCGGTCGGCATGGTCAAGCAGGAAGAGCCGGTCGCCGCGATTATCGCGACGCTGATGGCAGAGTGTGAGGCGGCGCTTTCGCGGCGGTAAGGGTCGCAGTGGGTATAGACGTCAAGCGAGCGGTTTCGGGCGATCTCGATGCGGTCGCGGACCTGTTCGATCTCTACCGTCAGTTCTACAAGCAATCGTCCGATCTGCCGGGGGCGAAGGCGTTCCTCGCCGAGCGGATGGAGCGCGACCAGTCGGTGATCTTTCTGGCCGAATACGCGGGTGCCGCACTCGGCTTCACCCAGGTCTACCCCTCCTTCACCTCCGCCGGGATGGCGCCGATCTTCATCCTCAACGATCTGTTCGTGGTGCCCGAAGCGCGCGGCAGCGGTGTGGGCCGTGCGTTGCTGTGCCACACGGCCGAGTTCGCGAGAGGCGAAGGGGCGACGCGGCTGGTACTCTCGACAGCGACCGACAATCTCACTGCGCAAGCGGTCTACGAACGTGCGGGATGGGAGCGCGACGATGGCTTTCTGACTTACCGCCTGACGCTGTGACGGCGGGCCGGGGCGGCAGGAAATTCGCCCGTGATGTGGTTTCTTCCGAAGAAGCGTATCGCGCCTGAAACCCTTTTGATCTGCGACCGTTAGGCAGGCAGCGGGTGGGGACTACCCGAGGAGCGAGGTCAGCATGGCCCGAATTTTCCAGCCCACCGTCAGGATCGCGCGCGTACCGCTGCACGCGATGCTGGTGCCGTTTCCGATCGCCTGTTTCACCGGCGCGATGATCACCGACATCGTCCATTCCCGCACCGGCGTGATGCAGTGGAGCAATTTCTCCGCCTGGCTGCTCGCCTTCGGCCTGCTGTTCGGCGTGCTCGCCGGTCTGTTCGGCCTGATCGACTTCCTGCTCGGCGGAAGGGCACGGCCGCGGATCGGCTGGTTCCATCTGCTGGGCAACGCCGCAATCCTGCTGCTCGCGCTGCTCAACAGCTTCGTCCACGCGCGCGACGGCTGGACTTCCGTAGTGCCGACCGGCCTCACCCTGTCGGTGATCACCGTGCTGCTGCTCGTCGTCACCGGCTTCCTCGGCCACCGCATGACTTATGCCTATGTCGGGAGGGAACGGCCATGAACGCCCGCCTGCTCCTCGCCGCGTGCTGCCTTGCCGCCGTGGCCGGCTGTTCCAAGCCGATCGCCGAGCCCGCGATCCAGTACGGCGCCAATCCGAAGCTGCCCGAACCGAAGCAATTCCTGTTCCCGCCAATGGGTGTAACCGAGGCAGTCGGCTGGCAGGACGGGATCAAGCCCACTGTCCCGGCCGGCTTCGCGATCCAGGCTTTCGCGAGTGGCCTCCACAGCCCGCGCAACGTGCTGGCGCTGCCCAATGGCGACGTGCTGGCGGTCGAATCCGGCGGGCCGGGCGTCGAGCCGGTCACCCGGCCGAAGGACATCGTGTTCGGGATCGTGATCGGCAGGGCCCACGGCTTGACCAAGCCCGGTAACCGCGTGCTGCTGCTGCGCGACACCAATGGCGACGGCAAGGCCGACGTGACCAAGGTGCTGGCAGATAAGCTCGATTCCCCGTTCGGGATCGTCGCCAGCGGCGGCTATCTCTATGTCGCCGAGACCGGGGCGCTGTTGCGCTACAAGTTCAATCCAGGCGACGAGGCGGTCGGGCCGGCCGAGAAGCTGACCGAGCTGCCGAAGGGCGCGATCGACCACCACTGGACAAAGAGCCTCGCGGTGAGCCCGGACGGCAGCCGGCTTTACGTCGGGGTCGGTTCGAACTCGAACATCACCGAAAACGGGCAGGATGCCGAGCGGGACCGGGCCGCGATCTACGAAATTCATCCGGAAGACGGTGCGATGCGGCTCTATGCTGGCGGGTTGCGCAATCCCAATGGCCTGACCTTCAATCCCGAGACCGGGCAATTGTGGTGCGTGGTCAACGAACGCGACGAACTCGGCAACGATCTGGTGCCCGATTACATGACCTCGGTGAAGCCGGGCGCCTTCTACGGCTGGCCGTGGAGCTATTACGGCCAGCATGTCGATATCCGCGTGGTCCCGCGCCGCCCCGATATGGTCAAGAAGGCGATCGCACCCGACTATTCGCTCAGTTCGCATGTCGCCCCGCTGGGGCTGGTGTTCGAGAAAGGCAGCGGCTTCCCGGCCGCTTACCATGGCGGTGCCTTCATCGGCGAACACGGCAGTTGGGACCGCCAGAAGCCCAACGGCTACCAGGTCGCCTTCGTGCCCTTTGCGGGCGGCAAGCCCAACGGCCCGGCGCAGACCTTCGTCGGCGGCTTCCTCCGCAAGGACGGCAAGATGCAGGGCCGCCCGGTGGGGGTCGCGTTCGATCCGTCGGGCGCGCTGCTTGTGGCAGACGACGTCGGCGATGCGGTATGGCGGGTGACGCCGGTGAAACCCGCACCGCCGATCGCGGCCGCGAAGGGCGGTGCGGCGCGCGGCTAGCTCACTCCGCCAGTCCCAGCAGGACCGCGCGGGTCAGCTCCGGATCTTCCTCCATCACGAAGTGGCTGGTCGCCGTCTCGTGATAGATCCAACCCTCGGCCTTCGCCTGCTCGGCAAAGCGCGGGAACGGAGTGGGCTCGTAGCCGGTCGCGAGGACGTAAGCGCGTTTGCCGATCTTAGTTTCCTCGCCGGTGTAGTTCACCGCTTCGAGCAGGGTCAGCAGCGGGTGGTAGCCGACGATGCCGGGCACCGGTGCGAAATCCGCCGCGCCGATCGGATCGACATAGCCGGGCTTGTTCTTTTGCGTGTCGATGTACCAATTGTGCTCGAACTCTCCGGTGATGTCCCACAGCGACTGGTTGTCGCCGGGCAGGAATGCATCGAGATAGGCGATCGCATCGATCCGCGCGCCTAGTCGGGTCGCGACCCCGGTGATCACCATCCCGCCGTAGGAATGGCCGGCGAGGATGAAGCGTTCGAACCCGGCCGCCTCGACCTGCTCCAGCACCGCATTCACATGGTCGGTCAGCGTGATGCCGGGGTGCAGCTCGCCCTGCCGCGTACCGAGCCCCGGCAGCGTCGCCACCAGCACGTCATGGCCCGCCGCGCGCAGCGCATCGGGGACTTCGCCGTAGGTCTGCCCGCCGCCCCAGGCGCCATGGACCAGCACGTAATTCGCCATTCGTTCTCTCCTCTTATCGGCCTTGATTGCCCCGGATTCCGGACAAAGAAAAGGCCCGCGAACCTTGCGGTTGCGGGCCCGTTCTCAAGCGCTTGGGAAGAGCTTAGGCCTTGCGGCCCGAGCGCCAGCCGGCGGCGTAGGTGTCGCCAGCCATCTGGCTGTACGGAACCGGCGAGACGATCGCACGGACGTTGAGCTGCTTGTGCGGCTCGACCGTGGTCTTCTTGGTGCCGCCATTTTCCTCGCCCCACACGACGTGGAGTTCGGTGCCCAGCGGGATCTCGTGATCGACGGTGCCGAGCGAGAGCGCCTTCTTCTCGTTGAACGAGAAGCCGGTGAACATCGACAGGCCGACGTTGTTGCCGTCAGCGTCGATGACCGAGTCATAGTTGCTGTTGGCATAGTTCGCGAGCGGAAGGTCGAAGAACTTGTACTGCTGGCCCTCGGGCTCGAACAGCGAGGAGACGATCTTCTGGATGTCTTCCTTGTTCCACTCGAGGGTGACCTTCTTGCGCTGCACGGCCGGGTCGATCTTCTTCAGCGCGTCGGCGCCGATGAAGTCGTGGTCGAACTTCACGAACGGGCCGTAGCCCAGCTCCCACGGGTTGAGGTAGTAGTCTTCGATCGACTTGCCGACGAACGAACCGCCGATCGCGCCGGTCGCTTCATAGCTGTCGGCACCGAGCCACTCGCGGTAATCCTTGAGTTCGTCGCCGGTGTAAACCGGGGGCAGCGGGCTCGGGATCCAGCCCGATTCCAGCGTGTTCGACGGATAGGCGCGGCTGCCGACGGCGATCAGGCCGAATTCTTCACCCGCCTTGAGGATCTCGTCGCGAATGTAGTCCTGCTCGTCATAGGGGCCCCAGATTTCGAGACCCGGCGAGCCGGCCATGCCGTGGCGCAGGGTGCGGACGGTCTTGTTGCCGATCTTCATCTCGCTCATGTTGAAGAACTTGAGCTTGTCGAGCGGTTCGCCGTTGAGCTTCTCGATCACGTTCCAGGCCTGCGGGCCCTGGATCTGGAAGCGCCAGCTGATGCGGTTGACGGGCTTGCCCATCGGGCGAGCGGGCGAACGCGGATCGTTGATGATCTCGACGTCGTACTTGCCCTTCTCGGCCTGGAAACGGAGCCAGTTCGCGGCCGGCGCACGGCCGACATACACGAACTCTTCCGGGGCGAGGTAGAAGATGATGCCGTCGCCGATCACGTGGCCGTAAGGCGTCGTCGGGACGTACTGCTTGGCCTTGTTGACTTCCCAGCCGGCCGGCGAGTTGACCATCGTGTCCGACAGCAGCTTGAGCGCGTCGGGACCCTTGATGTAGAGGTCGAACATGTGGTGCGACTGGTCGAACAGCACCGCGCTGTGCTGCCAGGCCCACTGCTCCGAACGCCAGTTCGAGAACTCGGGAGCGACGACGGGATACACGTAAGCACCGATCTGCGAGTTGCGCAGGGTGCCGACGATGTCGCTGTTTCCAGCGACGATTTCTTCCAGATTCTTGGCCATAAACTTCCTCTCACTTATGAATGAATCATATATGCGAAAATTGTATGCGGCACATACAATACTGGGCTATGGCTGCAAGCGAAAACAGGCCGGATTACGCAGGAGAGAGATGGCATGAACGTCGAAGCGCTGGACCATGTGAACATCATCACCGACCGGCTGGACGAAACGGCCGAATTCTACGGAAAACTGCTCGGCCTGATACGCAAGGATGCGCCCCCGCCGCTCACTCCGGAGACCGCGACCTGGATGTTCGATGCCGAGAACCGGGCGATCATCCACATCAACTCGCTCGACTGCTACCGCACCTACGACCGCGAGGTTACCCCGGGCGAACTGACCGGCGCGCTGCACCACGTCGCGCTCAAATGCGTCGGCTATGAAGAGGTCAAGGGCAAGCTCGACACGATGGGTGCCGACTATCAGGAGAACCTCGTCTCGGCGATCAATCTGCGCCAGATTTTCACCGCCGATCCGAACAATGTGCTGCTCGAACTGAACTTCTTCGCGGATTGAGGCGCGCGGGGCAGGGTTACACAAGTTACACCCTGTCACCCTCGCGAGCCTGCCCGCAAAGCCGCGGATTTCCTTGCGTTTTGGATCCTTCCCGCAGGGTGACACCGCTGCGGACGGAAAATGCCTGTGCGATATGCAGCGCGGGGCGGGTTTGCGCGGTGTGAGGATGCCGGTTTGGACCATCCCCAGCATAAGCCACAGGTGGGCGCCTGTAGGAAAATGGTTTGTACGAAGGCGGGGCTTTCTTCTCCCGTCAACGGGAGAAGAACTATACCGCCGCTTCGACCTTCCCGCCCGCGGTCGTCGTGCGGTACATCTCGCGCCGGTAGCCGTCGTAATCGTTCGGCCCGAGGTGCATCGCCGCGCGGTTGTCCCACAGCGCGACCATGCCCGGCTCCCACCGCAGACGGCAGGTGAACGCCGCCTGGGTGCAATGCGCGACGAGGAAGTCGACGATCGGCTTGGCCTCTTGCGTGGTCATGCCTTCGAACCCGGTCGTGTAGGTATCGCAGATATAGAGCGATTCCTCGCCGGTCTCCGGATGGGCGCGGACCAGCGGGTGGTAGCGGCCTTCGAGCCCTTCGCGCTTGGTCTCCTCGTTCGAGAATTCGATCGGCTTGTCGAGCAGCACGCTCTGGGTCAGGTAATTGTTGCGCGCCGACATATGGACCTTCAGCGGGCGAAGCATGTCCTGGTAGGTCTTGCTCAAATGGCGGAAGGCGAGCGCGCAATTGGTCCAGCTGGTGTCGCCGCCGAATGGCGGGACCTCGACCGCGCGCAGGGTGGTGATTGCCGGCGGCTCGGCCAGGAACGGGCTGTCGGTATGCCAGCCGCCGCCGAACAGGCTCGGCACGCGGGTATCGGCTTCCTTGATGATCGGATGCACGTCGCGGTGGCCAGGCACCCCTTGCGTATAGGCATCGACCGCGAAGGGCCCGAGCCGCGCGCCGAAGGCCTCGTGCTCGGCATGGGTGAGGTGCTGGTCGCGCATGTAGAGCATCTTGTGATGGTAGAGCGCCTGCTTGAACGCTTCGAACGCCTCGTCCGACATATCCGGCAGGCGCGGGCCGACGATCTCCGCGCCCATCGCGGCGGTCAGCGGCTCGACCCGGAAATGATTGGTCTGGTACGGATGGTTGTCGAAATCCCCCGACGGGGTCACGCGGACTTCCCACATGGTCTTGCAGCCTCTCAGGCGGCGCCGATCTTGCCCGGCGCGGTTTCCTTCAGGAACAATGCCGCGAAAGCCGCCACCAGCGCAAGGCCGATGCAGATCACGAAGATCGCGTTGAGCCCGAAGGCGTCGGCCGCGCGGCCCGCGAGCGGGGGAACGACCACTCCGCCGAACAATTCGGCAAAGCCCATCGACAGGCCTACCGCGGTGGTGACGAGTCCGGGGCAGACGCTCTCGCTCGGCACGGCGGCGCAATAGAGCGGGGCGATCCCGAGCGGCATCCACCCGACCAGCACGCCGCCCGCCAGCAGCACCGGATCCGCCGGCAGGGTCAGCATCGCGATCGGGCCGATCACCGCGGCGAGGCAGCCGAGCACCAGTACCGGCTTGCGCCCGACGCGGTCGCTGATGGTCGGGAATAGAATTCCGCCGACGAAGGCGCCCCAGCCGCCCATGCCGATCACCCAGCCGGCGGTGGTCGGCGCGAGGCCCTTTTCGGTGGTGAGGAACAGCACCAGGAAAGTGCTGTTGAGCACCAGCCAGGCGGTGACGAGGCCCGCGATCGCGAGCGAGGCGTGCATGTTGCCGATCTTGAGCAGCTCGCCGAAGTCCGCCAGCAGCGAGCCCTTCGGCTGGGCCTCGATCGGGCGCTGCTTCGGGTCGGGCTTGATCAGGAACACCATCATCGCCGCGACGATCAGGCCCGGGATGATCGAGAGGAACATCGCGGTGCGCCAGCCGTGGCTTTCGCCCAGATGGGTCGCGACCACCGGGCCGATGAAGCCGGCGATGCCGAAGGCGCCGACCATCTGCATGAAACCCATATTGAACCCGCGCCATTTGGGGCTGCTCGCCTTGAGGATCATCGCTTGGCTGATCGGCACGATCGGGCCTTCGGTCGCGCCGAGCGCGAAGCGGCACAGCAGCAGCACCATGAAGCTGCTCGCGAAACCGCTCAGGCCCGACAGGAGCGAGAACAGCAGCGTGCAGGCGACAAGCACGAATTTGCCGCGGCCGGTCCGGTCGGCCAGCTGCCCGCCGGCGAAGGACGACAGCGCGATCGCCAGCGACAAGGCCGCGGCGATCGAGCCGATCTGGGTGTTGTTGAGCCCGAGATCCTTGACGATGAACGGCGCGAGGAACGACACCGTCTGGCGATCGAACCCGACGATCCCGTTGCCAAGCGTGAGCACGAGCATCAGCCCGAGCATATAGTTGAGGTCGCTCTTCGGCCGAGCCGCCGCGTGTGTCGCCATTCCATCCCCTCCTGCTCGTCATTGCGAGCGAAGCGCGGCAATCCAGAGCGCCGTGCAGTTCGCTCTGGATTGCCACGGGCCTGCGGCCCTCGCAATGACGAAGGTAGGGGCGAAGGTCGGGAGGGGTCCCTAGAGCTCGATCACCGTCTTGGAGAAGCTGTCCGGTCCCCATGCATGCGCATAGGCTTCTTTTGCGGAATCGAAGCCAAAGCTCTTGCCGATCACCGGCTTGATCCCGTTGACGTCGATCGCCGCGTTGAGCGCCTTGGCCATCGCGGCCGAGCCGACGAAGATTCCGCGCATCGACCCGGCGGTCATCATCAGCCCGCGCGGGTTCGGCCCGCCTTCGGGCGAGAGCACGCCGATCAGCGCGACTTCGCCCTGGGTGCGCAGTGCGGCCATCGACTGTTCCGCCGTGCCGGCGCCGCCGACTTCGACCACCTTGTCCACCCCGCCGAGCGCGCGGCCGATATGCGGGCCCCAATCTGGAGTGGTCTTGTAGTTTACCCCCTGCGACGCGCCGAGCGCCTTGAGCTGGTCGAGCTTCGCATCGCTGGACGAGGTCGCGAAGACCTCGCAGCCGCTTGCGCGGGCGATCTGCAGCGCGAGGACCGAGACGCCGCCCGAGCCGAGCACCAGCACCCGATCGCCCGGACGCAGCGCGCGCGGGCCTTCGTGCAGCGCGTTCCATGCGGTCACGCCCGCGCAGGGCAGGGTCGCCGCTTCGACATAGCTCAGGCTCTCGGCCATTTTCACCACGCCGGTTTCGGGCAGCACGACCAGCTCGGCCAGCATGCCGGGGGCCTGGCCGTCCCCGAGCGCCGGGCTCATCCGCGGCGGCCCTTCGACCCAGTTGGTGAAGAACGTGCCCTGGACCCTGTCGCCCGGCTTGAACTGGGTGACGCCCGTGCCGACCGCGACCACCTCGCCCGCGCCGTCCGACAGCGGGATCGCCGGCTTCTGCAGCACGCCGCCGAAATACTTGCCGGCGGCGACCGCGAAATCGCGGTAGTTGATCGACCACGCCTTGGGCGCGATCAGCACTTCGCCCGGGCCTGGCGTCGGATCGGTCAGCGTATCCTGATAGAGCTTGTCGAAACCGTCGGAACCGGCGGGCAGCAACCATGCGCGCATTATACTCTCCAAAAAATCTTGTCAGGTGAGATCCATCATCGGGTTGTAGGCGACTTCCCACAGATGGCCATCCGGATCGGCAAAATAGCCCGAGTAGCCGCCCCAGAACACTTCCTCGGGCGGCTTCACCAGGGTGGCGCCGGCGGCGATCGCTTCGGCGAATACCGCATCGACGCCCTCCTTGTTCGGCTCGTTGTGCGCGAGGGTGATACCGCGGAAACCATGGCCGTCGTCGGGCAGCCTCGCGTCCTTCGCCAACTCGTCGCGCGGAAACAGCCCGAGCCAGGTCCCGTCGAGCTTGAAGAACACCACGCCCGCCTTGGGATCGTAGTCGTGCGCCGGCAGACCCAGCCCGTCGCGGTAGAAGGCGAGCGAGCGCGCGAGATCGGCGACGCCGAGCGTCACGAGGCCGATCTTCGGCTTCACCGGTCGCCGCTCCAGGTGCGCAGGCCGGGCGTCGTCCGGTCTTCGCCCGCCAGCGCTTCCTTCACCGCCGGGCGCGCCTTCACGGTCTCGCGCCAGGCGGCGAGCTTCGGATAGGTCGCATCGACCTCCAGCTCGGGGAACATCCGGTCGACCATCGCGCCGCAATGGGCGAAGAAGTTGATGTCGGCGAGGGTATAGCTATTGCCCGCGAGGTAGGCGGTTTCGCCGAGCTGCTTCTCGATCTTGGTCAGCGCATAGACGATCTTGGCGGTCGCATTGGCGAGGTCGGCCTCGGAGAAGCCCGAGCGCGCGGTCGCCCATTTCTTGCGCTGGTCGGGCAGCGGGATGTTCGCGAGCAATTCCTCGAAGGTGCCGTCGTCGATGTTGCGGGCGATGATGCCGACCATCCGGTGCCAGCCGTGCATCGAGACATGGTTCATCACATGCTCGTCGATGAATTTGTTCCAGTAGCGCATCTTCGCCGCGCCGAGCGCGTCCTTCGGGCGCAGCGGACCGCTGGCGGGCTGGTCGTCGGGGAAGACGTCCTCGAGATATTCGTTGATCACCGTGGTGTGGGTGACGATCGTCCCGTCATGGTCGAGCACCGGCACCTGGCCCTCGGGATTGATCGCGACGAACCAGTCCGAATGCTGCTCGAACTTGTGCAGATCGACATAGATGCTCTCGTAGGCGAGAGCCTTTTCCTTCAGCGGCAGCATCGACTTGAGCGAGTTCGCCAGCGGTTCGGCGTGGTAGTATTTCAGGGCCATTGTGCTTCCTCTCAACCTCTCCTGAGCCCCCGCGCAGGCGGGGGTCTCCATCGGTAGTGCTCTACCGCCTGAGGTCCCCGCCTGCGCGGGGACACAGAGATCAGACCTCGATGCTCTCCAGTACCCCGCCGTCGACCGCCCAGTCCTGTCCGGTGACATGGCTCGCCGCGTCGGACAGCAGGAAGGCGGCGACTTCTGCCAGCTCCTCGACCGAGCCCATCCGGCGCATCGGCACGCGGCCTTCGATCTTGCCCTGCTGTTCGGGCGGGATGCGGTCGAGCGCTTCGGTGCGGATGAAGCCGGGGATGATGCAGTTCGCGCGGATATTGTGCGGCGCCATCTCGACCGCGATCGCGCGGGTCAGGCCGAGCACGCCGTGCTTCGATGCGACATAGGCCGGGTTCATCGCCATGCCGCGTTTCGAGCCCATGCTGCCGGTGACGAGGATCGCGCCTTTCCGCGCTTCGATCATCGCTGGCAGGACTTTCTGCGCCGCCCAGAACACGCTGGTCAAATTCACCCGAAGGGTCTGCTCGAACACCTCGGGGTCGAAGACGGTGAAGGGGGTGAAGCCGCCGGTCAGGCCGGCATTCGCGAACAGCGCCTCGACCGGCCCGAAATGCGCGGCGGCCGCATCGATCGCCGCGTCGAGTTGGGCCTTGTCGCCGACATCGGCGGTGAAGCCTGAGCTATTCGCCCCCAGCTCCGCCACCGCTTCGTCGAGCAGTTCCTTGCGCCGCGCGATCAGCGACAGCCGTGCGCCGCGTTCGGCCAGCAGCCTGGCGACGCCGAGCCCGATTCCGCTCGATGCGCCGGTGACGACGATATGCTTGCCCGCGAAATCCATTCAGGTCCTCTTGTTTATCAGGGCCGCCCATTTTGGCGCGGCCGGATGGTCGTGCGCCCCGGGCGACCATTGCCGCTCCATCAGCGCACGGGCCTCGGGCTCGGCCATGCCGCGCTCGAGGTTATAGCGATAGAAGAATGCCGAGACCCGCCAGTTCGCGATGCAATGGACATGGACCGGCGCGCCGCCGCCTTCGAGGGCTTCGACGAAGGCGGCGTAATGCGCCTCTTCCGGCGCCTCGAACGGCACCGGAATATGGGTGTAGACAATGCCGCGTTCGGTCAGCTTCGCGCCTTCATCCGCCAGCGCGTCGGGATGATCGTCCAGCGCGAGGTTGATCACATGGGCGACGCCGAGTTCGGCCAGCCGCGCGACATCCTTGTCCTCGATCCGGCCCGAGGTGGTGACGCCCGGCGACAGGCGCTGCCAGCCGCGGATGTCGTCGGGGTCGCTCACGCGAGCCCCAATACCTTCGCCGCATTGTCCTTCATGATCAGCGGCATCACCTCGTCGCGGAAGCCGACTTCGGCCGCGGCCGCCATCCATTTGTCCGGGTGGATCAGCGGGAAGTCGGTGCCGAACAGCATCTTGTGCTTGAGCTGGGTGTTCGCATACTGGATCACCTGCTTCGGGAAATACTTCGGGCTCCAGCCAGACAGATCGATGAACACGTTGTTTTTGTGCAGCGCCATCGACAGGCTCTCATCGACCCACGGCCAGCTCGGGTGGGCGAGGATGATCTTCATGTCCGGGAAATCGACCGCGACATCGTCGATCAGGATCGGCTGGCCGTATTTCAGCCGCATCCCGCCGCCGCCGCGCATCCCGGTGCCCATGCCTGAATGGCCGGTGTGGAAGATCGCGGGCAGGCCGTATTCGGCGATCACTTCATAGATCGGATAGGCCATCCGGTTGGCCGGATGCGCGTTCTGCGCGATGCCGTGGAACTTGAAGCCCTTGACCCCATAATTCTCGATCAGGTCGCGAGCCTCGCGGGCGCCGTATTTGCCCTTGTGCGGATCGATGCTGGCGAAGGCCATGCAGATGTCGTCGTTCTTCAGCGCCTGCTCGGCGACTTCGTAGTTGCTGACCCGTTTGGCGCCCATGCCGCTTTCGCAATCGACCGTGAACAGCACCAGCGCGATGTTGGTCTCGCGGTAGAGCTCGATGATCTCGGGCATCTTGGGGCGTTCGCGCGGTGCCTTGAAATAGGCGCTGGCCGCGTCGAAATACTGGCCCATCACCGGATCTTCCGGATCGTGGCACGAGACTTCGGCGTGGACGTGGACGTCGATCGCGCGGATCTTGGTGAGGTCGATGGGCACGGCGCGTCTTCTCCAGCCGAAATGAACAGGCCCATCCCCTGCACCGCAGAGGATGGGCCCGCAAGTCCTTCAATCAGCTTTAGAGCTGGATGATGACGGTCTTGGTTTCCTGATAGGCGTCGAGGCCGGCCTGGCCCTGTTCGCGGCCGAGGCCCGATTCCTTGTAGCCGCCGAACGGCAGCGCCGCGTCGATCATCGCGTGGCAATTGCCCCACACGGTGCCCGATTTGATCTTGGACGCGAGCCGGTGCATCGCCGAGACGTCCTTGGTCCACACGCCGGCGCCGAGGCCGAAGCAGGTGTCGTTCGCGGCCTTGGCGACCTCGTCAAGATCCTCGAAGCGCTGGGCGACCACGACCGGACCGAAGATCTCTTCGCGCACGACGCTCATCTGCGGGTTCACGTCGGCGAGGATG
Organism: Candidatus Andeanibacterium colombiense; assembly: GCA_029202985.1. GTDB lineage: Bacteria > Pseudomonadota > Alphaproteobacteria > Sphingomonadales > Sphingomonadaceae > Andeanibacterium > Andeanibacterium colombiense. Next base: position 2,436,817 of record CP119316.1, read on the forward strand.
GTCGGGTTGACGTAATAGCCGCCCGGGCTGTCGCCGCCCATCACCACGCTCGCGCCGTCGCGCTTGCCGGCGTCGATATAGCCCATGACTTTGTCGTACTGCTCCTTCGAGACCAGCGGGCCCATGTGGGCGGCCGGATCGAGCGAAGCGCGCGGGGCCCAGAAGTCGGCGGTCTGGGTCATCCCTTCGAGCACCTGGTCGAACACCGACTTGTGCGCGAACAGGCGCGAACCGGCGACGCAGACCTGGCCCGAGTTGAAGAAGATCGCGCCGGCCACGCCGGGGGCGGTGGTCGCGACATCGACGTCGGGCATCACCACCACGGGGCTCTTGCCGCCCAGTTCGAGGGTGACGCGCTTCATCGTGTCGGTCGCGTTGCGGTTGATTACCTTGCCGATCTCGGTCGAGCCAGTGAAGGCGACCTTGCTGACGTCGGGGTGCTTGACCATGCGGTCGCCCGCGGTGTGGCCGTTGCCGGTGATGATGTTGATCACGCCCGCCGGGAAACCGGCTTCCTGCACGATGTCGGCCAGCTTGAGCGCGGTGAGCGAAGTCTGCTCGGCCGGCTTGAGCACGGTGGTGCAGCCCGCGGCGACCGCCGGGGCGATCTTGAGGCAGGCCATCAGCAGCGGGAAGTTCCACGGCACGATCTGCGCGCAGACGCCGACCGGCTCCTTGACGGTATAGCTGAACACAGTGCCGGTCGGCATGGTGTAGGGCTGGATCACCTGGCCGCCGCTCTTGCTGGCCCAGCCGGCCATGTAACGGATCTGGCTGATCGCGCCCGGAATATCGACCGCGCCGGCCATGCCCTTGGGCTTGCCGTTGTCGATCGCCTCGAGCTCGGCGAACAGATCGGCATCGCGTTCGAGCAGATCGGCGAAGCGGATCATCGTGCGCTCCCGCTCCATCGGCGGGAGGCCGTACCAGCGGTTGTCGTCAAGCGCGGCCTTGGCCGCGGCGACCGCGCGGTCGACATCCTTGTCCGACGCATCGACGATATGCGCGACGATCTTGCCCGACGACGGATCTTCGACCTCGAGCACTTTGTCATGCGAGGAATCGACCCATTCGCCGTTGATGAAAAGCTGCGGCTTGCGCGCGAGGAATGCCTTCGCGGCAGCCGAATATTCCCGCTGGGTGCGGTCGATCGTGGTCATCTCGTTCATTGGACGGTCCTTTCCCGAAGCGAATCTTTTACCATTGTTCGCAAGCTAGCAAATCCGCGCACCGCCCGCCAAGCAAAGCGCCGCACATCGTAACGATCGTTATAATCTAGGGCGCCTTCTGTCGAATCCAAATCTTTTTCACGGCCCGCCCAGCGCCTTGTCCTCGTTGGCGCGCTTGATCACATATTGGCGCACCGCTTCGGCATCCTCGGGGCTGACCACCTGCTTCCACGAGATCATTCCGCCCTGGTGGAGCGCGCCGCCGATCACGATCGCCTTGAACGCGTCGGCATGCTCGATCGCGCCGGAGCGGCGCAGGTCGGGATTGAGCGCGCCGGCGATCGCCGCGTCGCCGTGGCAGGCGGAGCAATAGCGGCCATACACCTCGGCGCCGCGCGCGGCCTGGGCGGCGGTGCCGCTGAAGGCAGGCGGATCGAGCACGAGCTTGTTGAGCGGCGGCGCCGGCGCGAGCTTCGCGGTCCCGCCCAGCTTGAACACCAGCAACCGGCTGATGTTGCGCGGGAAGCCCGACTTCGACGCGATGATGCCGGGCGCGATGTCCCAGATCCCGCCCCAGCCGGCCAGCACCGCGACATATTGCTCGCCGTCGATCGCATAGGTCATCGGCGCGGCGACGATCCCGCTCTGGGTCGGGAACGACCACAGCATTTTGCCGCTATCCGCGGAATAGGCGGCGAACTGCTCGGCCGCCGTGCCCTGGAACACCAGGTTGCCGGCGGTCGCCAGCGTGCCGCCGTTCCACGGGCCCTTGTAGGGCACCCGCCATGCTTCCTTTTTGGCGACCGGATTCCACGCGACCAGCGCCCCGGTGGTGCCGGCCAGTGCCTGCTCGCGGACCGCCTCGATCGCCGGCATCGCGACCGCCGCCGAATCCTGCGCGGTCTGGAAGCCGAGCGGCGAATCCTTCCAGCCCTTCGCGGCCTTGTAGGGGAAGCCGGCGACGTTCGCCGGGATATACATCAGCCCGGTCTTTGGCGAAAACGCGGACGGGTGCCACGAATGGGCGCCGGCCGCCCCGGGCAGCGAGACCCACACCTTGCCGGTCTGCTCATAGCGCGCCTCGGGGTTCAGCTGCGGGCGGCCGGTCTTCGGATCGATCCCGGTCGACCAGTTGATCTGGGTCCACGGCGTGGCCGAGAGGAACTGCCCGCTCTTCGCGTCGAGAATATAGAAATAGCCGTTCTTCGGCGCTTGCATGATCACGTGGCGCTGCCGGCCATCGATGGTCAGGTCGGCGAGAGTGATCTGCGCATCGCTGTCGAAGTCCCAACGGTCCTCTGGCGTTTCCTGGAAGTGCCACGCATATTCGCCGGTGTCGGCGTTCACCGCGACGATCGACGAGGTGTAGAGATTGTCGCCATTGGCCGAATCGGCGGTCTTGTTGCGGCCGTTCGCGTCGGGGTTCCACGGCTCGGCATTGCCGGTCCCGAAGATCACCAGATTGCTGGCCGCGTCATAGGTGATCGAATCCCACACGGTGCCGCCGCCGCCGAGCTTCCACCATTCGCCGCCCCAGGTCTTGGCGGCGGTTTCCATCGCCTTGTCCTCGAAGCCCTTCGACGGGTCGCCGGGGACGGTGTGAAAGCGCCACAATTGCTTGCCGGTCGCCCAGTCGTAGGCGGCGATGAAGCCGCGCGCGCGGTATTCGGCGCCGCCCGAACCGATCAGCACCTTGCCATGCGCGACGCGCGGCGCACCGGTTATCGTGTAGCTCTGGTGATCGGGCACCACCTCGCTGCGCCAGGCGACCGAACCGTCCTTCTGGTTCAGCGCGACCAGAAAACCATCGAGCGTCGCGACATAGACCTTGTCGCCATAGAGCGCGACGCCGCGGTTCACCGCGTCGCAGCAGGCGACCGGCAGCGTCTCGCGCGGGACCTTGGGATCGTAGGACCATTTGAGCGCGCCGGTCTTCGCGTCATAGGCCTTCACCATCGACCAGGCGGTGCTGACGTAGAGCACCCCGTCATGCATCAGCGGGGTCGCTTCCTGCCCGCGCGCCGTGTCGAGATCGGCCGACCAGACGAGGCCAAGCTTGGAAACATTGCTGTCGCTCACCTGGGTCAGCGGGCTGAAGCGCTGCTCGGCATAGTCGCGGCCGTAGGTCAGCCATTCATTGCCGTCGGCCGCCGCGAGCATCGCGTCGGTCACGCCCTCGGTCGGGAGCGCCGAGGGCTTGGTGCCCGAACCGCAGGCCGCCAGCGCGAAAGCAGCGGCCAGCGCCGCGACGAGACCTAACCGCATTCCTACTTCTCCCGTCGCCGCCTTAGCCCCAGCGATTGATTTCCGGCCCCGGCGCGAAATTGCTGCGGGGATTGCTCATTTGCACACGCGCCAGCGCCTTGTGCACGCTCGGCCGTGCGGCGACCCGTTCCAGCCATTGGCTCAGCTTCGTCTTGCCCTCGAAAGCGGCCGGCTCGAGTTCCTGCGCGCCGACCAGCCAGGCATAGGTTTCGAGATCGGCGATCGAGAAGGTGCCCATCAGCCATTCACGGCCGTCGGCGAGCTGGGTCTCGGCGCGCTCGGCGAATTGCGCGATCTTGGCGCGGCTATCGGCGGCCTTGCCTTCGTCCACGGCGCCGTCGCGCAATTCCTGCCAGCGGGCGCGGAGATCCTCGCTCTCGATGTGGCCGAGCAGCGCGGTGAACTCGTCCGCATCCAGCGCCGCGACCTTCGCCTGCGACCGCGCGAAAATGCCGAGATAGGCGACCGCGGGGCTCAGCCGCTCGGTCGCCTGGCGGCACCACATCAGCATCTGCCAATGGGCATAGGGATCGGCCGGCTGCAGACCGCAGCCACCTGCCGCGTCGTCGAAATATTGCGCGAGGAACACCGCTTCGCTCATCGCTTCACCGTCGATCACCAGCACCGGGCCTTCGCCTTCGACCGCCATCGCCAGCGCGACGTCCTCGGTCACACCGGGCAGCGTGTGGCGTTCGCCCCTGAGCAGGTCGATGTGCCGGGTCTCGATCGCCAGCCCGCTTTCCTCCAGCGCGGCAAGCACGCTCAGCGAAGGCCCGTTGGGCTCGCCGTGATAGAGCACCGCGCTCATGCGAATTCTCCCATGATCGCGTTGAAGCGGTCGGTGAAGCGGCCCGAGCCCATCGCCCAGGTCTGCTGCACCGCCGGGCGGCGATAGACGGTCTTGAGCCAGCGCCACAGATTGGGGGTCAGTTCGGGGCTCGTCAGTTCGGGGTTGCCGACGGGGAGCATATAGGTCGAGTTGAAGATGTTGATGTCGGCCAGCGAATACCGGTCGCTGCCGATATAGGCGCGCTTGCCCAGTTCTTCCTCGATCAGTCTGACGCCATGCGCGATCCGGCGCTTGCTTTCGGCCAGTTCGGCTTCGCTGAATTCGGCGAACATCGCCTTGCGCCACGCGACCCGGCGTTCGGGCAGCGGGATCCGCGCGATCATCGCCTCGCGCTCTTCCTCGGATTTGTGGGCGAGGGCGGGGCCGACGAAGGTGCACCAGCCGATCATCGAGAAGCTCGGCCCGAGCCACTGGTCCATGAACTTCATCCACCAGCGGATCCGCCAGCGGTCCCGCGCGTCGACCGGCATCAGCGCGGGGCCGGCGAAGGCCTCGTCGACATATTCCATGATCGCGGTGCTCTCGGTCAGGATCCGGTCGCCATGGAACATCGCCGGGATCGTGCCCTGCGGATTGACCGCGAGATACTCCGGCTGGTGCTGGTCGAATTCCAGCATGTTGATGTAGTGGCTGGCGAAGGGCACGCCCTTCTCGACCAGAGCCAGCATCGGCTTGCCCGAATTGGCGTTCGGCTCCCAGTGGTAGAGCTTGACGTCGGCCATCCATGTCTCCTGCCCGAAGGCTTCGGCGCTCGATTTTCGGCGCCGTATTTGTAAGCGATGCTTACGGTCCACGGGCGAGTCCGGTCAAGCGCGAACGGCCCGCGGTATCCCGAAGGGGGATCCGCGTTCACTAGGCAATAAAGTATACATTTTCAGCATGTTGCCTTGGCAAAGGCAATCGCCATATGCAGCACTCGTCGGACGAGCGCGAGCCCGCGTTATGACCCTGGCTTAGCACCCTTACCGCTAGCGACAGGATTTCATATGAGCGCTCAATTGCCCTCCCGCGCCGACCATGTCGGTTCCTTTCTCCGCCCCGCCACCGTGCTCGACGCGCGCGATGCCTTCGCCAAGGGCGAATTGCCGGCGGAAAACCTCCGTTTCATCGAGGACCAGGCGATCAAGGATATCGCCAAATATCAGGAAAGCCTCGGCCTCAAGGCGGTCAGCGACGGCGAGTTCCGCCGCAAGTTCTTCCACACCGATTTCCTGCTCCAGCTCGACGGCGTGGTCGAAGAAGGCGGGATGGAAGTGGCGTTCCACAACGCCGCCGGGACCGATGTCCATTTCGCCCCGCCGCGGATGGTGATCGACGGCAAGATCAGGCACGCCAAGCCGATCGAGCGGGCCAATTTCGAATATCTCAGGAGCGTGGTGAGCGAGACCCCGAAGGTCACGATCCCGTCGCCGACCATGCTGCACTTCCGCGCCGGGCGCGACGGCATCCCGGCCGACGTCTATCCCGAGATGCAGCAGTTCTACGACGATGTCGCCGAGGCCTATCGCGCCGAAGTCGCCGATCTCGCCGATGCCGGCTGCCGCTATCTCCAGTTCGACGATACCAACCTCGCCTATCTCTGCGACGAGACCCACCGCGAGAACGCCCGCAAGCGCGGCGTCGATCCGGACGAGACCCCGCGCGCCTATGCCGCGCTGATCAACGCCTCGTTCCGGGATGCGCCGACCGACATGCTCAAGGCGATCCATCTGTGCCGCGGTAATTTCCGCTCAAGCTGGGCGGCCGAGGGCGGCTATGAGCCGGTGGCTGAGATCATGTTCAACGAACTCGAGATCGACGCCTTCCTGCTCGAATACGACGATCCGCGCTCGGGCGATTTCGCGCCGCTGCGGTTCCTGCCCAAGGGCAAGGTCGTCGTGCTCGGCCTCGTCACCACCAAGCTCGGCGAGCTCGAAACCAAGGACGACGTCAAGCGTCGGATCGACGAGGCGCTCAAGTTCACCTCGCTCGACCAGCTCGCGCTCTCGCCCCAGTGCGGCTTCGCCTCGACCCACCACGGCAACGATCTCTCGATCCAGCAGCAATCGGACAAGATCCGTCTGGTGGTGGAGGTGGCCGAGGAAGTCTGGGGCTGATCCTTCCGGCGGTTCCGATCGCTGAAATGAAAAGGGCGGCCTTCGCGGGCCGCCCTTTCCTTTTGGCTGACGATTAACTCAGAACGACTTCTTGACCGAAACCGCCCATTCGCGCGGCCGGCCCGGCTGGGCCTTGTCGAGCCCCGCCCCCGAATCACGCAGGTCGAACAGGGTCAGGTAATAGTACTTGTTGGTGAGGTTGGTGCCCTCGAGCGAGACCGACAGATCGCCGCCTTCGTTCTGCCAGGTAAGGCGGGCATTCACGATGGTGTAGGCGTCGATGTACTGCAGCTCGTCATTATACTTCGAGCCGGAGTAGATCTTGCTCTGGTAGGTGGCATCGACGCGCGGAGTGAGCGTGCCGACCGAGCCAAGATCGGCCACATATTGCGCGCCCAGGGTCCACTTCCACTTCGGCGAACCGGCGAGCGGATCGTCGATCGAGACGCTCGTCACCGCCGGATCGATCGTGGTGTATTGGAAATCGAGGTAGCTGAGCGAACCGTCGATGCTCAGACCCTCGACCGGACGCGCGGTGAATTCGACCTCGACGCCCTTTTCATTCGCATCGCCCGCATTGGCGGTTTCCGCGCAAGTGTTCGGCAGCGAACTGTCGGCGCAATAGGAAATACCGATCTGGGCATCCTTCAGCGTCGCGTAGAAGCCGGTCAGGTTGAAGCGGAGGCGCCGATCAAACAGATCGGTCTTGATCCCGGCTTCATAGCTGGTCAGCACTTCCGGATTGTAGGGCTTCGCCTGGTCGGCGACGAACGGCCGAGGATTGGTGCCGCCGCCCTTGAAGCCGGTTGCGACGCTCGCATAGACCATCACTTCGGGCGAGAAGCGATAGTTCAGCGCGCCGCGCCAATCCCAGCGGCTGCCTTCGTAGTTCGAGACGAGCCCGGTCAGCGCGCCCGGAGTCCCCGCGCCGTTGGCGGCGCCGGCCGGATCGAGATAGGGGTTGATCGTCCCATCCGGATTGAGCCGGAAGTAGTGATACTCCTTGCTCTCCTTGGTGTAGCGGAGGCCGCCGTCGAAGGTCAGGTTGGGAACGATTTCCCAGCTGACATTGGCGAACACGGCCTTGGCCGCTGCCGGGGTCTGGTCGGGCTGGATAAACTGAAGCGCATAGACGCCGAGGCTCGGCAGCGCATAGGTACCGCCGGCCGGCTCCCCGTCAGCAGCCGGCGCGTTGATGTAGCGCAGGTCCTGATAGGAATAATAGTTGGTCTGTTGCTTGAAGTAGTAGCCGCCGACCACAACGTTCACAGTGTCGGCCAGCTTGGCGTTCAGCCGCAGTTCCTCGCTCCAGTTCCAGTGGGTCAGGCTGTTGTAGCCACCCGACAATGCGATCGGCGAAAGATCGTCATCCACTCCGAACTGCGATTTCCAATTCTGGTAAGCGAGGATGTTATCGACCGAGAACATGTCGTTGAGTCCGAGATGGACGTTGGCCGCGAGGTTGTAACCCTTGTAAAGGCTCTGGTCGGAATTGCTTGTGGCGAGCAACGGCTGCCCACCCGGCGGCGTCGCCACGCCGTTATAGATGATCGCGGGCGACGAGTAGGACGAGAAGTTGCAATACTTCCCGCAGATGAAGCGATTGTCGTAGGGCACACCGCCGACATTGGTGTTGGGATTGTTGACCAGCGATGTCGCAGCCAGCACTTCTCCTGCCGCCGTATGGCTGTCGTGGATGTATTCCGCCGACAGGTTGATATCGACATCGGTCGACGGGTTATACCGCAGCGCGCCGCGGATCGCCTGGTAGCCGACCTCGCCCAGCTTATCGATCAGGCACGAGCCTTCGGGACGGGTGCGCTCGATCCCGCCGGCCGGATTGACCAGCTGGGTGGAGCCGTCGTTGGCGGTGAAGGTTGCCGAACCGCCGGCCGGATAGAGGCAGCCGAAGTCGTACCGGTTAACATAGCCTTCCTGATGCTTGTAGACGCCCGAGACGCGGCCCGAGAGATCGTCGGTCAGCTTGAAGTCGAAGCTGCCGCGCAACCCGATCCGGTCGCGGCTGCCGAAGGTGCCTTCCATATAGCCGGTGTTGCTTCCGGTCGGCTTCTTGGTGAACATCTTGATCGAGCCGCCTTCGGAGTTCCGCCCCGAAAGCGTGCCCTGCGGCCCGCGCAGGATCTCGACCCGGTCGAGATCGAGCAGATCGAACACCGCGCCGGTCAGCTGCGGATAATAGACGTCGTCGATATAGATGCCGACGCCCGGCTCGTAAGCCGGGTTGAAGTCGCCCGCGCCGATGCCGCGGATCGAAACCGAGATCGACGGGCCGAAGGAAGCGCCCTGCGGCTTCAGCGTAACGTTCGGCGCGCTGTCGGCAACCTGTGCAAGGTTGGTCTGGCTCTTCGCCGCCATCGTTTCGGCATTGACCGCGGTGATCGCGAGCGGCGTGTCCTGCAAATTCTGCTGGCGGAACTGCGCGGTGACGATGATTTCGCCCGGATCGGCGCTGTCCGCCGCGGCGGCGGGCGCCGCACCATCCTGGGCGAAGGCCGGGGCGCCGGCGAGCAATGCGACCGTCGATACGGCAAGAGCAAACGAGCGGCGCGAAGCCGCTATAGTGGGAGCAGGCATCTTGTTCTCCAAGTTCGGGCACTTACCGGCCCGTTATTCTCGATTCAGCCCCCGACCCGTGAGGGCCTCATCCGTGGATAAGGGGCTACCCGGCAGACGCAATCCATTCGGAGAAAAACGCACGCTTTTGCGCGGCGTGTGATGCACGGATTCAACAAAATCCCGCCAGGATTGCGCTGCCTGCTTGGAGAGTTCGCTCGGGGCAAAGTTCGGCGGGTTAATTGTCGCATTGCAGCAAATGGAACGGGCGGCCGTTTGAGACCGCCCGTCTGTTTTTCGTCGCGATTGTCGTCGAGTTCCGGAGGTCCGCCAGGGAGAGCGATGCCGCCAGCCAATTCGCGCTCGGACCGACCGCCTCATCCCGGCAGGTTGAACACTTTCCGCGCATTGTCTTCCATAAGCATCTTCTTGTGTTCCGGACTCAGGCTCATCCGGTCGTAGGCCGCGACCTCGTCCGAGCTTTGCTGATAGGGATAGTCCATCGCGTATAGCACCCGCTCCGGCCCGAGCTGTTCCATGCAGAATTTGATCGCCGGCTCCCACGCCACGCCGCTGGTGGTGATCCAGATGTTGTTCTTGAAATAATGGCTGACCGTGTGCTGCAATTTCACCGGCTGGCCTCCACCGATATTGGCCCGCAGCCCGGCGCGGTTGTCGGCATTCCCCTGCATCCAGTCGAAGCGGTAGAGCTGCAGCGGCAGGCATTCGCCCATGTGGCCGATCACCAGTTTGAGCCGCGGGAAGCGGTCGAAGGCGCCCGAGAAGATCAGCCCCATCGTGTGGATCCACACATCGTGCGGGAACCCGCCGAGCGCGCCGAAGAAGCCGCGGGTCTCGTAATGCGGAGCGTTATAGGGCGCGGTCGGGTGGATATAAAGCGCGAGGTCGTGCGCCTCGAGCGCTTCGAGGATCGGCCAGTAATCCTGCTCGTCGATATAGTGGCCCTGGAAGTGCGAATTGAGCACCGCGCCGTTGAGGCCGAGCCCCGCCGCACGCTCGATCTCCCTGACCGACCCGGCGACGTCGCGCGGATCGAAGGATGCGGCAGCGCTGAAGCGGTCCGGGTGGCGGGCGCAGGCATCGGCCGCTATGTCGTTCGCGTCGCGGGCGAGGGCGGTGCCTTCGCCGGGCTTGACCACTTGCACGCCGGGTGCGGTCAGCAGCAGCAACTGCCGCTCGATCCCGTATTCGTCCATATGCGCGATGCGCAGATCGCCGAGGTCCTGCAGCATCCGCTGGAGGCTCGGCATCTTCGAGAACATGCCGGCCATCTTGAGCGAATCGTCATTCGGCGCCTGGCCGCTCTCGAAATACTTCACCTGCGCCTCGACCAGCGCGGGGAAGGTCCAGGCCTCTTCGGTCGCGATGCGCTTGTAGGGCGCGTCGCGGTCGATATGCCCGGCGCGCGGGGCCAGCCCGATGCGGGTGCGGTGGCTGAAGTCTTCCTCGAAATGGCCCTTGAGGCCCTTCTCGCTTCCATCCGGCAACAGCGGCATCGTGGCGTTTCCTTGTCAGAACGTTCCTCCGGCCGCAGCCGGTCAGAACATGGAATTGGTGTTCTTCGCGGTCTCGGGCACTTCCTGCATCACGTCCCAATGCTCGACGACATAGCCGTCCTTGATCCGCATGATGTCGATCACCGCCCAGCCGCGTTCGTCTTTCCTGCGGCGGAAATTGTGATGCACCACCACCATGCCCTCGGGACCGTGCATGTTCTCGCCATAAATCACCCGCTTCACGTCATGGGTCAGCTCGGGGTTGTTCGCCACGGCCGCGGCGAGCACCTTCAGCGTCTCGTCGCGCCCGCTCGGCGCGTTGGGATTGTGCTGGATATAGTCGGGGTGGACCCAGGCCATGAAGGCATCGACGACATTGTCCTGGCGGTGGAACAGTTCGACGAAGCGCTCGGCCACCTGCCGGGCGGACAGGCTCTCCCGGCCCGACGTGTCGCGCGGATCGAAGTCCATCGGCTCAGAACATCCCGTTGGGGTTGGCCGAGGTCTCGGGCACGCGCTGAGTCACGTCCCAATGCTCGACGATCTTGCAGTCCTTGACCCGGAGAATATCGACGGCGGCGGCGCCCGGATCGTCCGGGCCGGTCTGTCCACGCAGGTGGACCGCGAACAAATCGCCGTCGACCAGCACGCGGTACACGGTCATCTTGTGGGTCGGGTTGCGCTGGTAGAACGGTTCGAGAAACGCGATCGCCGCGTCCCGGCCGTCGGTCGCGTTGGGGTTGTGCTGCTTGTAGTCCGCGGCGACCCAGGTCTCGTAGGCTTCGCGCACCTTGCCCTGTTCGTAGAACAGCGGGATGAAGCCGTTCGCGACGTCGCGGGTGGTGCAGTCCGCCTTGGCCGCGGCGGGCGCCGCCGCAACGGCCAGCAACCCGATCGCGGCGAGGCAGGCCAGCCTCACTTCTTTTCCTGCCCCGCCAGCATTGCGCCGAATTTGGGGTGGGCGAAGTGCATCGGCACATCCTGGCGATAGGGCCAGGTCTGGCGGTGCTGCTCGGCCGGGAGCAGGAAGTCGGGGCCGAGCGGATCTTCGGGGAACAGCTTGGCGGCCGGCTGGAGATGCGCGGTGGTGTGGGCCCAGCCGCTCTCGTAATCGCCCTGCCACTGCATCATGTAGTCCAGCCGCTTGATCCGCCACTGGCCATCGACGCGGACATAGTCGTTCTCGTAGATGCCGGCTTCCATGAACTGCTGCGGCATCATCTCTTCGCGGGTTTCCTGGAAATCATCGTGCCAGCCGCCCAGCAAAATGCCGTGGAAGCGGCCCTTGGCGGTCTGCCTGTCGGGCGCGACGGTGATGATGTCCTGCATCTGGAAATGGTCGAGCAGCAGGCCGTTCACCGGGCCCGGACGGCCGCCGGTGAAGCGGCCGGCGATCCAGTCGCCGTAAAGGCGCTTTACCCCGGCATGGCCGACATATTCGCCCGACAGGAACACCACCGAACCGTCTTCCGAGAACAGCTCCGCGACCTCGTCCGGGCGGTTGAAATCGATGTAATAGCCATAGGCCCAGTGCAGCCGGCGGATCGCCTGGATGTCCTCCAGTATGCCGACCTTCTGCTCGAGTTCGGCCAGCCGGGCCTCGACATCGCTCATTTGCTCTCTCCCAATTTGTGTTTGAGCCGTTACTAACGATCGTGATAATTTTGGCGAGAGGATTTTCCGATATGAGCACCCCAGCGAGCGCATGGGCAGGGCGGGTCGCCTTCATCACCGGCGCGGTCACCGGGATCGGGCTGGGCATCGCGCAGGCCTTCGCCGACGCCGGAATGCGGCTGGCGCTGAGCTACCGCAACGAGGACGACAAGGCCCGCACCGAGGAATGGTTCTCGCAAAAGGGCTATGAGCAGCCGCTGTTCATCAAGCTCGACGTGACCGACCGCGAGCGCTTCGCGGTCGCCGCCAATCTGGTCGCCGAGCATTTCGGCGAAGTCCACGTGCTGGTGAACAATGCCGGCGTCTCGGTGTTCGGCCCGACCGACGAGGCGAGCTATGACGATTACGACTGGATCATGGGGGTTAACTTCGGCGGGGTGGTGAACGGCCTCGTCAGCTTCCTGCCCAAGCTCAAGGCAGGCACCGGACGGCGCCATGTGGTCAATGTCGCGTCGATGGCGGCGTTCCTCCCCGGGCCCCAGGCGGGCATCTACACCGCCAGCAAATTCGCGGTGCGCGGGCTGACCGAAAGCCTGCGCTACAATCTCGCGCCGCACGGGATCGGCTGTTCGCTGTGCTGCCCGGCGCTGACCCGGACCAACGCCTGGGCCAGCGCGACCAAGCGCCCCGAGGCCTTCGGCGACAGCGGCTTTGCCGAAGTGCGCGAAGGCGAGCTTGAGCAATTCGGCACCGCGTTCGAGGAGGGGATGGACCCCTACGAGGTCGGCACCAAGATCCTGAACGGCATGACCGAGCAGAAGGGCCTGATCCTGACCCATCCGGAACACGGTCCCGACTTCGAGGAAATCCACGCCGCGACGATGGCCGCGCTGCCGATCGAGGAAGCGCCCCCGGGCCGGCTCAAGATCGAACAGCTCCGCCGCGATGCGATGAAGGCGGCCGAAGCCGGGCTGGTGATCAGCCTCGACGATCTGACCTGACTTCCGGGCGATGGAGCCGCAGCGGCCGAGCCGCACCGCTTGGGGCGCCGCGCGCCACCGTGCGGTCCACCAGATCGCCGAAGGCGGCCGGATCTTCCACGATCCGCTGGCGGTGGCGATCCTCGGCGGGGTTGGCAAGGCCGGGGACGAAGGGCTGGTTTATGAGAACGACGACCCGCCCGGCGCGAAGATGCTGCGCTTCTTCATCGCCGCACGCAGCGCCTATGCCGAGGCGAAGCTGGCCGAGGCGGTCGAGCAGCGCGGCGTATCGCAGCTGGTGGTGCTCGGCGCGGGCTTCGACACCTTTGCCTACCGCAATCCGTTCGGCGACGCGCTGCGGGTTTTCGAGGTCGATCATCCGGCGACCCAGGCGTGGAAGCGCGAGCGGCTCGCCGCGATGGGGATCGATCTGCCCGGCTGGCTGAGCTTCGCCGGGGTGGATTTCGAAACCGAGTCCTTCGCCGACGCGCTGCTCCGGGCCGGGTTCGATCCGGCCAAACGCAGCTTCGTGTTCTGGCTCGGGGTCTCGATGTATCTCAGCGCCAAGGCGATCGACAGGACGCTTGCCGCCGTGGCCGGCTGGGCGGGCGGGGGCGAGATCGTGTTCGACTATGCCGAGCCGCAGCACGGCGAGATGTCGGAGCAGGGCCTCGCGGCGCGCGCGGCGCTGCAGGCGCGGGTGGCCGCAGTGGGCGAGCCGATGATCGGCTGGCTCGAGCCCGAAGCGCTCCACGCAAGGCTCGGCGAACTCGGTTATGTCGGGATCGAGGACCTCGCCGGGATCGATCTTGCCGGGCGTTTCCTCGGCGTTGAGATCGCCGCTGCGGCCCGGGCCGCCGGTGCTCGGCCGGGCGGCGGGCATGTGCTGTTCGCGCGCAGCTGAAAATTGCCCACCGGACTAAATCAACCACTGGACGCGGCGAGCGCGCGCGCTATCTTCCCGTTCCGAGAGTAGGATAGCCCAGGGAGGCAATAATATGTGCGATGAACACACGCTCGAGGCGGATGAGCTTAACCTTGCGAAGCGCGGGTTGAGCCGCCGGGAATTCGCGGCGATCACCGCCGTCAGCATGACCACGCTTGCGGCCGGCACGCCGGTCTTCGCGCAGGACGGCCCCTCCGCGGCGCCCGCCGGCGGGGTGCCGACCAGCGAAGCCGCGGTCAAGGTGAAGACCCCCGACGGCACGATGGACGCGTTCTTCGTCTATCCATCCACCGGCAAGCACCCGGCGATCATCATGTGGCCCGATATCGCGGGCCTGCGCGATGCCTATAAGGTGATGGCGCGCGATCTCGCCGCGAAGGGCTATGCGGTGCTGGCGGTGAACCAGTATTACCGCAGCGCGCCGGCGCCGGTGATGAACACGATCTCGGACTTCTTCCAGCCGGGCGGCCGCGACAAGCTCGCGCCGATGATGCAGAAGATCACCAATCCCGGCATCGCCAGCGACGCCAAGGCGCTGGTCGCCTGGGTGGATGCGCAGCCGCAGGTCGATACGGCGAAGAAGATCGGCGTCGAAGGCTATTGCATGACCGGTGGCTACGGCGCGCGCTGCGCCAATGCGGTGCCGGGCCGGATCGGCGCGGCCAGCTCGTTCCACGGTGCCGGCCTGGTGACCGGCCAGCCCGACAGCCCCGACCAGCTGATGAAGGGCACCACCGCGCTGTATCTGTTCGCGGTCGCGCATAATGACGATGTCGCCCGTCCGCAGGAACGCGACCAGCTGCGCCTCGCGGCCGAAGACGCGCAGGTCGGCGCCCGGATCGAATTGTTCGCGGCCGATCACGGCTGGTGCACGATCGATGCGCCGTCCTATCACAAGGAAGAAGCGAACCGCGCGCGGCTGCTGTCGCTGTGGAACTACAGCAAGATGGGGTGACGCGCCTTGCCCGTCAGACGGATACGAAAAAGCCCCGGGCTGCCACTCGCAGTCCGGGGCTTCTCGTTTTACCCGGCCTTGTGGGTCAGGTGACTTTCTTTGCCGCGAAAGCGCCCAGGAGGAGGAATACCGCCACCAGCGCGATGCCGAGGAAGAACAGAAGCTTGGCGATACCGGCCGAAGCGCCGGCGATGCCGCCAAAGCCGAGCAGCGCGGCGACAACCGCGACGACGGCGAAGATCAAAGCCCATTTGAACACGATCGCTCTCCTATATTGCGTATGATGCCTAAACATCCGGCCGAGCGGGGAGTTCCATCGAGGGTGTGGCCTAGGGGAAGTTCTTGCGTTCGATCTGCGCGTCGGGATCCCGGCACAGGCTGCAATCCTCGCCAATGAAGGTCTTTTCCGCCTGCCTGTTGCCGCGCAATTGCCATTCGAGCCAGTCGATCACGATCCTGGCGCCCTTGCCGCCCATCGGCTCGCCATAGGTGCCGCCGTGGCCGGTCGGGATGTTGACCAGCACCACCGGTACGTGGCCGATCCGCGCGAAATCGTCGGTCCCGTTGGGATAGGCAATGTCGGTCGGCCCGCCGAGGAGATACAGCACCGGCGTGTGGAACCGCCCCAGCGCGGTCTTGCCCAGCGCCATGCTGCCGCCCATTGCCGATCCGCCCGCGTTGAACAGGCCGCTGTTCTGGATCACCACCGCGCCGATCCGCGCGTCGGCCGAAACGTCGATCGCCTGCGCGCCGCCGCAACTATAGCCGCCGACCGCGATCGCCTTGTGGTCCACCAGCCCGGCGTAGGGGCTATCTGCCCGCCCATCCTCGGCCAGCGCCCAGTCGAGCGCCTTGCGCAAATCGTCGGCACTGGTCGGTGGAGGCGGGAACTTGCCATCGGGGCCGGGCCCACCAGGAGCGGCGCGCGGGTCCCTGGCATTGGGGCCGCTGCGCCATTTGCCGGGTGCGATCACGAGGTAGCCGTAGGAGGCGATCTCTGCGAGGTGCTGGCGCGAACTCGCTCCGTCGTCCGCGCAGCCGCCATTGCCCCAGATGAACACCCCGAGCTTGCCGGGGCGGAGCGGCGCGAGATCGGCGGGACGATAGATCACGTAGCTGCCCAGCGTGGGATCGGTCCCCATGGTCGTGGGATAGGGGCCGTCGCCGGGTGTGTCCGGCACCTTGTCCTGTTCGGCTTGCTGGCGTGCAAAATCGGCCTGGGCCAAAGCGCCCGAGCCGAGTGCGCAGAGTGCCAGCGCCGCCGCGACGCCCCGTCCAAAACGTCCCATCGGTAAGTCCCCCTTCTTGTAACCTATGCGTACCAGTAGGCGGTGCCGCGCATCTCCAGGCTCACCCGGGGCGGCGCGTCGGCGCCCGCGATCGGATTGTCGAACGCGCCGTGCGGCATCAGTTGCGCGCGCGCCGGATCGCTCTCGCTGGTCTTGAACACGATCGCTTCGCCGGGTGTCATGTCCGAATAATAATACCAGCGGTGCGCCGGGTTGTGCTGGATCACGTAATTGCCGAAGCTCCATTCGGGCGCGCCGCCGGGCGGGTCGAAGATCGCGGTGCAATCGAGCAGGTCGCCGTCCTCGATGCTCGGGAAGGCGCATAGCGCCAGCGGCACGTCCTGCGGCGGGTCGGACAGCACACGCCAGACATTGTATTGCGCGCTGCGGACGATCTTCTTTCCCTCGGGCGCACCCTGCGCGCGGGCTCCCGCCGCGGCTTCCTTCGACATGTCGACATGGGCAAAGCGCGCCGGGTGGGAATTGTCGTGTTCGTCGTTCCAGCCGAGCCGTTCGGAGAAGCGCAGGATCCCGCGGGGCATTATCGCGACGTGATCGGCCCCGGTCAGATCCTTGAGCATCCGCTCGATCTCGCCCGCGTGGATTTCGGCGACCGTGGCAAGATCGGTCAGGTCGGGCACCGCACTTTTGTGCTGGACCAGCACGAAACCTTCGCGGTCGAGGGACATGTCGAGCCCGCGCGCATCGGTAATGTCCATCGCGGCCGGCTTGAGGGGGACGTAATCCTTCTCATGCGCATTGGCGTAGAAGAACGGCTTCCGGCCCGTATCCTCGGTATAGCCGATCTCCGCGCGCACGTTTCCCGCCGGCATATGTCCTCTCCTTGATCCGGGTCCTTAAGCGAACTCTTCGGTGTCGATCGTCGGCTTGATCGCATCGTGATAGCGATGGCCGGCGACGGTCGAATGATTGATCAAGGCATCGGCCTTGTCGAGCACATCCTGCGCGATTTCGAGATCGGCCGCGCGGTAATTGTCTTCGAGATGCGTGAGGCTGGTGGTGCCGGGGATTACGTGAACGTGGTCGCCGCGGCTCAGCACCCAGGCCTGCGCGAGCTGGCCGGCGGTCAAGCCGGCGCCTTCGGCCAGCGCGACGAACTGCTCGATCAGCGCCAGATTGTGCGGCCAGTTCTCCGCATCGAAGCGCGGCATCTTGGTGCGCAAATCGCTGTCTTCGAGCGTCGAGGGATCGCGGATCTCGCCGCCGAGCGCGCCGCGCCCGGTCGAGGAGAAGGCGACCAGCGCGATGCCGAGTTCGCGGGTGGTTTCGAGCACGCCGAGTTCGACATTGCGGGTCCACAGCGAATATTCGGTCTGCACCGCGGCCATCGGATGAACGCCGTGCGCCTCGCGGATATGGGCGGAACTCCATTCGGACACGCCGTAGCTGCCGATCTTGCCGGCATCGATCGCATCCTTCAGCGCGCCGACCGAATCCGCGACCGGAACCTTGGGATCGAAGCGGTGCATGTAATAGAGGTCGATACGATCGACCTTGAGCCGCTGCAGGCTGCCGTCGAGCACGCGCCTGATCGCTTCGGGGCTGCAGTCGACCCCGCGCTTCGGCCCATCCACCACGATCCCGCATTTGGACGCGAGGAAGAACTCGTCGCGGCGTGTGCCGAGCGCCTCGGCGATCAGTTCCTCATTGGCGCCTTCGCCATAGATGCTGGCGGTGTCGAGATGATCGTAGCCGAGATCGAGTGCACGGTTGAGCAGCTTGATCCCGTCCGCACGCGACGGCGGCGTGCCATAGGCCCAGGACAGGTTCATGCAGCCGAGGCCGACGGGATGGACGGGGCGGTTAGCCAGCAGGCGCTTCATGTTAGGGGGTCTCGCTTCAAGGGTTCGCCGCGTGTTTAGGCAAACCCCTGAACAGGTCAATGCGGGTGCAACGCGCTGCGCGCCCACGAGAGATACTCGGCGATGCTGTCGTGGATCGCCTTGCTCGAGGCGAGATAGTCGCCGCGCCGGCGATTGATGTCCTCGATCGACCATTTGGCCTGATGGCTCGCGAGCTTGGTCCGCACCAGCGACAACCGGTCCTGGAATTCCTGGAATACCAGCGGCCGGGCCGTCAGGCGCTTCACGCCCGGGAGCAATGTGATCAGATTGCCGGTCTCGGTCGCGAATTCGCTCCGCAGCGAAACGATCTGGCGGTTGCGCTCCTCACCGGCCATCCTGACCGCGATCAGCATCCGGTCGTTGATCTGGTGCATCGCACCCAGGACTTGTTCCAGTTCTGCCATGTCAACATCCCCCCACGCGCCGCTGGCGGGCGCCGGCCCTCCCGCCGTCGGTATGGAGCGGCCTAAACGACACGGAGCGCCCCTGGCAATCAGGAGCGCTCCGGATAGATGCGGATATGGGGCGAATCAGGGCTGGCTCAGGACCAGCCGTCCTGCGCCTCGAGGCTCAGCGCCAGTTCGCCGATCACGCGGTAGCAATCGAGCACCTGGGCGATCGAGCTGTTGGGTTCGCGCCCTTCGCGGATCGCGGCGATGAATTCGCGGTCCTGCAGCTCGATCCCGTTGTTCGAAACGGTCACGCCCGTCAGGTCGATCGGCTCTTCCTTGCCGGTGACGAGATCGTCGTAGCGCGCGATATAGGTCGCGCTGTCGCCGATGTAGCGGAAGAAGGTGCCGAGCGGCCCGTCATTGTTGAACGAGAGCGACAGGGTGCAGATCGCGCCGCTTTCGCTCTTGAGCTGGATCGACATATCCATCGCGATGCCGAGCTCGGGATGCTTGGGCCCCTGGATCGCATTGGCGGTGACGATCTTGCCCGCCTGATAGGCGAACAGATCGATCGTGTGCGCGGCGTGATGCCACAGCAGGTGATCGGTCCACGAACGGGCTTCGCCCTTGGCGTTCATGTTCTTGCGGCGGAAGAAATAGGTCTGAACGTCCATCTGCTGGATGTTCAGCTCGCCCGCGACGATCTTGTTATGAACATACTGGTGCGAAGGATTGAAGCGGCGGGTGTGGCCGACCATGCAGGTAAGGCCGGTTTCCTGCGCCTTCTTCAGCACCGCCTCGGCATCGGCCCAGCTGTCGCTGAGCGGGATTTCGACCTGCACATGCTTGCCCGCTTCCATGCAGGCGATCGCCTGTTCGGCGTGCATCTGGGTCGGGGTGCAGAGGATCACCGCGTCGACGTCGTCACGCTCGAGCGCTTCCGAAAGCTCGGTGCCCGAATGCTTCGCGCCGTATTTGGCGGCGACTTCGGCCGCCTGTTCGGCGCGGCGCGAGATGATCGAGACGATCTCGACCCCGTCGATGTTCTTCAGACCGTCGAGGTGCTTTTCCCCGAAAGCGCCGGCCCCGGCGAGTGCGATACGCATACACTATTCTCCCTCTCCCCTCTGAAGGGGAGAGGGCCGGGGAGAGGGGTGGTCTCCCGCTCCGGCCCATGAAAAATGTTTGAGGGACCGCCCCCTCTCCCAACCCTCTCCCCCCTTTGGGGGAGAGGGCTAAAATCACGCCGTCAGGCTGTGCCCGCTCATCACCCGGCGGGGTTCGAGCGGTTCGCCGGCGGTTTCCTCCGGCTGCAGCAGCAGCGCGCCGAGCGCGGTGTTCGATGCCGGGATGTGGTAGAAGGTATAGAGATCCTTGACCTTCTCACCCAGCGCACCGCGCATGATCAGCCACATCACCAGCTCAATGCCTTCGCTGCCCGCTTCGCGCAGATACTCGATATGCGGCATCTTGCTCAGCACTTCGGGGTCCGAAATGATCTTGTCGATGAAGTTGAGATCGAACTCCTTGTTGATCAGGCCCGCGCGCGGACCCTGCAACTGGTGGCTCATCCCGCCGGTGCCCCAGACGTGGACGTTGAGGTCTTCGGGGAAGCTCTCGATCGCGGCCTTGATGCTGTCGCCCAGGTTGAAGCAGCGGCGGCCCGACGGCGGCGGATAGGTCACCACGTTCACCGGGAACGGGATCACCTTGCACGGCCAGGTATCGACTTCGCCGAACATCATGCTGAGCGGCACGGTGCAGCCGTGATCGACATCCATGTTGTTCATGATGGTCATGTCGAAATCGTCGAGGATCAGGCTCTGCGCGATGTGCCACGCGAGGTCCGGATGGCCGATCACGTCGGGCACCGGGCGCGGGCCCCAGCCCTCGTCGGCCGGCTTGAACGTCTCGGCGCAGCCGATCGCGAAGGTCGGGATGATGTTCATGTCGAACGCGGAGGCGTGGTCGTTATACACCAGCACGACCACGTCGGGCATGTTGCCCGGCTGCTTGATCCAGTCCTTGATCGGCTGGTAGCCGTTGAACACGGGGCCCCAGTAGTCGTTGCCGGAAGTGCCGGTCTGCATCGCGGCGCCGAGCGCCGGAATGTGGCTGGACGTGATGCCGGTGGTTACGCGGGCCATTTCAGAAACCTCCCTTGAGCGAGCGGACGCCTTCGGGCGAACGGCCACCATTGATCATCATCTGGGCATATTCTTCCTGGCTCATGCCGGTCATCGATCCGGCCGCAAACTGGAAGCTCTTGCCATCGGTCGAGAACAGCTTGGACAGGAAGTAGACGTTGCCGCCTTCGTCGATCATGCCGTTGTAATCGCGCGCGAGCACGGCCTTCTTGGCCGCCGGGGTGATGTCCCATTCGTCGAGATAGGCGCTTTCGTCGGCGAGGAAGCGCTTGCGGTTCTCGTCCTTCATCAGGCTCATCGCGAACTGGTTCAGGTGGTAGCCCTGGCGCGCGCGCTTCGCGGTGAACACCCTGGTGCCCGGGATGTCGTCGAAGGCGGCGAGGTAGGAGTGGATGTCGATCCGCTCTTTCTTGTCGGTCATAGCTTAGGTTCCTTGGGCTCTTCCCATTCGTAGGTTAGCGGCGCTTCGCGAAACGCGAAGCGGTCGAGATGTTTTTCGAGCACGCCGCGCATGCGGACGTTCTCATCATGGTCGGCAGTGGTCAGGGTAATACCAATGCCAGTGGGCAGGGCTTGCATCACCGCCGTCGTCACGTCGGAGAAAGGGAAGGCCGCGACCGGATCTGTCCAGGTCGCGGCCATCTTGTGGCTCCAGTGGCTGACGAGCTGCTGGAGATAGCGCGCCGGCTTTTCGCAAGGGGCGAAGCCGGTGGAAACGCTTGCCGTTTCAAGGGCGCTTTCGTCGCTCAAAGACCGCGGTCTTTCAGTTTCGCGTCGAGCCGCGGGAAGACCTTGCGGGCGTTGCCCGAGAAGATCGCGGCGCGTTCGGTGTCGGAGATGTCGAGCGCATCGACGTAACGCTTGGTGTCGTCGAAATAGAAGCCGGTGGTCGGATCGATCCCGCGCACCGCGCCGACCATCTCCGAACCGAACAGGATGTTCTTGTTCTCGATCACATCGGCCAGCAGATCGACGCCCGGCTGGTGATAGACGCAGGTGTCGAAGAACACATTGTTCATCAGATGGGTGTCGAGGCTCGGCTGCTTGAGCATGTCGGCCAGCCCGCGGTAACGGCCCCAGTGATACGGAACCGCGCCGCCGCCATGCGGGATGATGAAGCGCAGGGTGGGGAAGTCGGCGAACAGATTGCCCTGCAGCAATTGCATGAAGGCCAGCGTGTCGGCCGCGATGTAATAGCCGCCGGTCGCGTGCATCGCCGGGTTGCAGCTGCCCGAGACGTGGATCATCGCCGGGACGTCCAGCTCGACCATCTTCTCGTAGAACGGATACCAGTAACGGTCGGTCAGCGGCGGATGGTCGAACTTGCCGCCGCTCGGATCGGGATTGAGGTTGCAGCCGATGAAGCCCAGCTCGGTCACGCAGCGTTCCAGCTCGGCGATCGAGCCGGCCATGTCGGCCTTGGGGTTCTGCGGCAGCATGCATACGCCGACGAAGGTCTCGGGGAACAGGCCCACTACCCGCGCGATCAGATTGTTGCAGCGGAACGCCCATTCCTTTGCGACCGCCTCGTCGCCCACGTGCGGCGCCATCGTGCTGGCGCGGGGGGAGAAGATCGTCAGATCCGCGCCGCGTTCCTTGATCAGGCGCAGCTGGTTGGCCTCGATCGTCTCGCGGATTTCGGCGTCGGTGATCTCGGGGTAGGGCGGGCAGGGGGTGCCGGCCTTGAACGCGGCAATCTGTTCCTCGCGCCACGCATCGTGCCCCTTGGGGAGCACCGTGTAATGTCCGTGGCAGTCGATCACCATGCTCATGCGACTTCGTTCCTCTTCGCGTTGTCTTGTGCGGCGGCCCGCTGGCGGGCGACCGTGCCGCGCGTCATAACCGGCTCGACGCCGAGGTCCAGCAGGGTCTTGGCGGATTCTTCCATCTCGGCCGCGCGGCGCAGCCCGTGATGTTCCATCCGCTCGGCATTATAGGCGAATTTCTCGGCCCAGGGCGCGCGGCTGTCGCTCGCGTCGAGCGAAGCGGTGACTTCGTCGAGCACCCCCGCGGCGCGCGCGGCTTCGGCGCATTCCCAGCTCAGCGCCTCGATCCCCTTGACCATCACCGAGCGGATCATCTTGATCGCACTCGCCCGGCCCACTTCGTCGCCGACGATGCGGGTATTGGCGAAGCCCAGCCGGTTCAGCAGCGCCTCGGCCTCCGCGGCGGCGGAACCCGCCAGCAGCAGTGGCACACGCAGCGCGGCGGGATCGACCGGGGCCATCACTGCGACATCGACATAGCGCCCGCCGGCCGCTTCGATCGCCTTTGCCGCGGCGCGCTTGGTCTCGGGCGCGGCCGAGTTCATGTCGCACCAGATCGTGCCCGGGCGCAGATAGGGTGCGCCGTCCTGCGCGACCGCCAGCGCGGTGTCGGCGGTGACGAGCGACAGGGCGATCTCGGCGCCGGTCAGCGCATCGGCGGCTCCGATGGCGACGACCACGCCGAGCTCCTCCATCGCCGCGCGGCGTTCTGGGAGGATGTCCCAACCATGCGCCGCCGCCGCCCATTCGCCGGCGCGGGCGAAGGTCGATCCGGCTTCGCCGAAGCCGATCAGGGCAAGATGGGGCAGCGTTGCACTCATGATTCGGTGCGTAATCCTCTCTCCGGCCAATCTACAAAATGTAAGTGTTACTTACAAGTTTGCGGCACGCCCGGGCCTTGGCGCGTTGCGGCTTGACGCAGGGGCTCTAGCGGATGCAAGCGCCCTTCACCATATCAACGGAGAGCAACGAGATGAGCGGAGTCGTCGTCCAGAATATCCAGCGCGCGCCGCGCGAGGTGGTCGAGGCACTCGGCGCCTGCGGCGTTGCGACCGTGCACGAATCGCAGGGCCGCACCGGCCTGCTCGCGAGCTACATGCGCCCGATCTATTCGGGCATGCGCGTCGGCGCGAGCGCGGTGACGATCAGCGTGCCCCCGGGCGACAATTACATGGTCCATGCCGCGATCGAACAGTGCCAGGATGGCGACATCCTGGTGATCGCGCCGACTTCCCCCTGTGAAGACGGCTATTTCGGCGATCTCCTCGCAACCTCGGCGCAGTCGCGCGGGGTGAAGGGCCTGATCATCGACGCCGGTATCCGCGATGTTCGCGACCTGACCGAGATGAAGTTCCCCGTCTGGTCGAAGCGGGTGTTCGCGCAGGGCACGATCAAGGCCTCGCTCGGCAGCGTCAACGTGCCGGTGGTCTGCGCCAGCGCCTATATCGAGCCGGGCGACGTGATCGTCGCCGATGACGACGGCGTCTGCGTGGTCCGCCGCGCCGATGCCGAGGAAGTGCTCAAGAAGGCCCAGGCGCGCGAAGCCAATGAGGAAGACAAGCGCAAGCGCCTCGCCTCGGGCGAATTGGGCCTCGATATGTACGGCTTCCGCCAGAAGCTTACCGACATGGGCCTGAAGTGGATCTGATCTGATGAACCAGGCCCCAGTCATGTGGATGCGCGGGGGGACGTCGAAAGGCGGCTATTTCCTCGCGTCCGACCTGCCCGCCGACATCGCCGAGCGCGACGCATTCCTGCTCGGCGTGATGGGTTCGCCCGATCCGCGCCAGATCGACGGGATGGGCGGGGCGGATCCGCTGACCAGCAAGGTCGCGGTGGTGAAGAAGTCCGAGCGTGACGGGATCGACGTCGATTATCTGTTCCTGCAGGTGTTCGTCGATCAGGCGATCGTCACCGACCAGCAGAACTGCGGCAATATCCTCGCCGGGATCGGGCCCTTCGCGATCGAGCGCGGGCTGGTGAGCGCGACCGGCGACGAGACCAGCGTCAGCATCTTCATGGAGAACACCGGGCAGGTCGCGGTCGCGACGATCCAGACGCCGGGCGGGGTGCCGACCTACCAGGGCGATGCGAAGATCGACGGCGTTCCGGGCAGCCATGCGCCGGTGCCGCTCGAATTCCGCGACACCGCCGGATCGAGCTGCGGCGCATTGCTCCCGACCGGCAATGTCGTGGATACAATCGAAGGCGTGCGCTGCACATTGATCGACAACGGCATGCCCTGCATCGTGTTCAAGGCCGAGGATGTCGGCGCAACCGGCTACGAAACCCGCGACGAGCTGGAGAGCGATGCCTTCGCCACCCTGCGCGAAAAGATCGAAACGATCCGCCTCGCCGCAGGCCCGCTGATGAATCTCGGCGACGTGAAGGACAAGTCGGTCCCCAAGATGATGCTGGTCGCCCCGCCCAAGGACGGCGGCGCGGTCTGCGTGCGCAGCTTCATCCCGCACCGCGCCCATGCGACGATCGGCGTGCTCGGCGCGGTCAGCGTCGCGACCGCCTGCCTGATCCACGGCTCGCCCGCGGCGGAAGTCGCGGCGATCCCGGAAG
Organism: Candidatus Andeanibacterium colombiense; assembly: GCA_029202985.1. GTDB lineage: Bacteria > Pseudomonadota > Alphaproteobacteria > Sphingomonadales > Sphingomonadaceae > Andeanibacterium > Andeanibacterium colombiense. The sequence goes on from CP119316.1 coordinate 2,461,813, forward strand.
GCAGCCGCAAGGTGCTCAGCGTGGAACACCCGACCGGCGAGATGAGTTGTGTGCTTGAAGTGAACGATGCGGGGGAAGTGGTGAGCGCGGCGCTGCTGCGGACCGCCCGCAAGCTGATGGATGGAGTAGTGTTCGCGTGACCGCCGAAACCGACAAGCGTATCGTTTCCTGGCACTCGAACCCGTCGAAGCCGCGCTTCGTCCCGCCTGAAGGCGCGGTCGATGCGCATTGCCACGTGTTCGGCCCGATGGCCGAATTCCCGTTCAGCGCGAAGGCCAAGTATCTCCCGGAAGACGCCGGCCCGGAAAAGCTGTTCGCGTTGCGCGACCGGCTCGGCTTCGCGAAGAACGTGATCGTCCAGGCGAGCTGCCACGGGACCGACAATGCCGCGACGCTCCACGCGATCGCCGCTTCGGAAGGCAAGGCGCGCGGCGTGGCGGTGGTCGATCCGGCCATTCCCGAGGAAGATTTGCTGATGCTCCACGACGGCGGCATGCGCGGGATCCGCTTCAACTTCCTCAAGCGGCTGGTCGATGATGCGCCGAAGGACAAGTTCCTCGAAGTCGCGCGGCGCCTGCCCGCCGGCTGGCATGTGGTGATCTATTTCGAAGCCGACATCCTTGAGGAATTGCGCGGCTTCATGGATGCGATCCCGGTGCCGCTGGTGATCGACCACATGGGCCGCCCGGACGTGACCCAGGGGCCCGACGGCGCCGACATGAAGGCCTTCCGCCGCCTGCTCGATTCGCGCCCGGACATCCACTTCAAGCCGACCTGCCCCGACCGGCTCGATCCGTCGGGCGATCCGTGGGACGCATTCGCGAGCGCGGTCGCGCCGCTGGTCGCCGACTATCCGGATCGCTGCATCTGGGGCACCGACTGGCCGCACCCGAACATGCAGGACAAGATCCCGGACGACGGGCACATCGTCGACATGATCCCCCGCATCGCGCCGACGCTGGAACTGCAGACCAAGCTTCTGGTCGACAATCCGAACCGGCTTTACTGGGCCGATCTGGTTGGGGATGCGGTGCCGGCGGCGGCTTCTTAGCTGCGTGAAACATGATCCCCCGCGCAGGCGGGGGTCTCAGGCCCTCACGCGCTGATAACTGCCTGAGGTCCCCGCCTGCGGGGGGACTCGGGGGAGGGGGCGCTACTCCGCCGCCACCGCCGCCAGTTCATGCGCGTCGAAGTCGCGCCAGTCCTCGTCCTTGCCGAACGCGAAACTCACCGCGCGGATCGCCGCGAAGTCGATCCCGTCGTCGGCGAAGGACAGCTCGCCGCTGTCGCGGAAGCGCTTCACCGCCTCGAGCAGCAGCATCCGCGCGCGGTAGATCACCCGGTCGCAAGTGCCGAGATATTCCTGCGTGCGGTCCACGATCGGCCCCATGCTCTCCTGCACCGCGAAATCCTCATAGGCGTTGCCGCGGCCGGTGATCCCGCTCCAGTGCCCGGCCTTCATCGCCGCGCGGTCCTGGTGCCAGAGGTTCTCGGGCCCGCCCATATCGGCGTTGAAATGGTCGGGATCGCCCGAGGTCGCGCCGAAATCGGTGAGGATGTCGTAGGCGAGCGGCGCCCCGGGATCGTAGCCGATATACCACTGCGCGGTGGTCACATCGTCGATCGGGATCGAGCAGCATACGACCCGCGCGCCGGTCGGGGCCGACGGGATGAAGCTGAAGAACGGCAGCGCGACCTCGCGCACCCTCGCATAGCTGCGATCCGGCCCCTCCTCCCGGATCGCGCCTTCGCGGAAGCCATAGGGCTGCTCGACGAATTCGAACACCGGCGCCCCGTCGTTGACCATGAAGGCGGCCTCGTCCTTGAAGATCGCCTTGCCGCTGTCGCTCAGCAGATTGGCCGAATGGAGGAAGCCGACATGGGCGGAATCGAGCAGCGCCTCGAGCCCCTGGAGCCAGTTGGTGCGGATGATCCCGCGGATCGGCTGGATATGATCCGCCGGCAGATGGGTGAATTCATAGTCGGGGAAGCGCGGCGGAGTGGCCCGCTCGCCCATATAGACCCAGACGATCCCGCCGGCCTCATGCGTCGGGTGGCTGCGCACCGGCACGCTCTCGGCGAATTTCGCGCGCTGGCCGGCCGGTTCGGTCGGCGCGTCGACGCATGTGCCTTCGACGCTGAACTTCCAGCCGTGGAAGATGCAGCGCAGGCCCCCCTCCTCGTTGCGCGCGAGCGCAAGGCTGGCACAGCGGTGCGGGCAGCCTTCCTGCATGAACCCGACCCGCCCGTCGGTGACGCGGAAGGCGACGAAGTTCTCGCCGAACAGGCGGATCCGCTCGGGCGCGCCATCGGCCTCGAGCGTGGCCGAGCGGCAGGCCGGCACCCAGTATTCGCGCAGCATGCCGCCCATCGGCGTGCCCGGGCCGACCCGGGTGAGCAGCTCGTTATCCGCCTGGTTGAGCATCGCGCATTCTCCCGCGCCTTCCGATCCCCCGCGCAGGCGGGGGTCTCAGGCAGACCGGCGCCACATCTGCCCGAGGTCCCCGCCCGGGCGGGGACGCTCTTCCGCTATTTGCCCGGCGCAATCCTCAGCAGCGCGCCGTCCTTCTCGTCGGTCAGCACGTAGAGGTTGCCGTCGGGCCCCTGGCGCACGTCGCGCAGGCGCTGCTTGAGGTCCTCCAGCAGCTTCTCCTGCTTGCCGCTCGGATCGCCGTTGGCGCCGATCTCGGCCCGGATCAGCGATTTCGACATCATCGCGATGAACAGGCTGCCGTCCCAGCCGGGCAGGCGCTTGCCGTGGTAGAAGGTCAGATTGCCCGGATTGGCCGATTCCGGCAGCCACACGATCAGCGGATCGGTCATCCCGCTCACGCCCTTGACCCCCTTGGCCGGCGTCTTGTCGTAATGTTGGCCTTGGGTCACGTCGATCCAGCCGTAGTTGGCCCCGCGCTGGATGCGGTTGACCTCGTCGCCGCCATGCGGGCCGAACTCGGTTTCCCACATCTCGCCGAATTCGGGATCGATCGTCAGCCCGGTCGGGTTGCGGTGGCCGATGGTCCAGATCTCGGGCTTGTAGTCCTTGTCGCCGACATAGGGATTGTCCTTCGGGATGCTCCCATCGTCGTTCAGGCGCAGGATCTTGCCGAAATCATTGTCGGTCTTCTGCACCATCTCGCCGTAATTGCGGTCGCCGCTGGTGACGAACAGGAAGCCGTCACCGTCGAAGGCCATGCGCCCGCCATAGGATCCGGTCGGCGGGCCCTGGCCGCAGCAGCGCTGCGGTAGCGGATCCTGACCGTACCAGGTATCGGCGACGAAGATGTCCTTCACATCGGTCAGCTGGTGGCTGCCGTCCCACTTCGCCCGCATCACCGCCAGAGTGGTGCTCTTCGGGTCGGTCGGGCTCGGCTTGGTGTAGGTCACGTAGATCAGGCGGTTCTTAGCGAATTGGGGGTGCAGCGCGACATCCATCAGCCCCGCGATCCCCTGCGCGAAGATCGCCGGCAGTCCGGCGATCGGGGTCGGGTCGAGCACGCCGGCCTTGCTGACGATCCGCAGTCGGCCGGGCCGCTCGGTCACCAGCATGTCGCCATTCGGCAGGAACGCCATGCCCCACGGATGGTCGAGCCCCTTGGTTACCACCTCGACGTGGATCTTGTTCTTCTCGGTCTGATAGTCCCACGGCCCGGCGCCCAGCGGCGTCGCGAGGAACGGGCTCGGCGCGGGGGCCGCGGCCGGGGCTGCGGCCGGGACTGCGGGGGGAGCGGCGGCGGGCGCCGCACCGCCATCTTGCGCCAACGCGGCGCTTCCGCCAATCGCAAGCGCGGTTCCCAATGCCAGAGCGATCACCCGTCTCATGCAAAACTCTCCCGTTTCGATCCGGCCCACGGTTTCGCGGCGCCGTTTGATGCGCACACTAAGCACTTTGGCCGCCTTCGGGCAATCGCCGGTTTCGGGCGATGCTGGCCTCATTTTCAATTTTCCTACACCGCGAAAATCTGGTCTATCCTTGCGGATGAACGCGCCCCTCGCCCCGCCCGCCTCCCGGTTCGCTGGACCTTCGCCGCAGGCGTATCGCGCGGCCATGTTCCGCATGGACGCCATGTGTCACCCTCAGGTGCAAAAGCCACGAAAATACGCGCTTTTCGGGGCCGGACAGCAAGGCGGACAGAGTGTCACTTGTGTAACCCTGACAGGGCCTGCCGAAGAGCGGAGGACGGGCTCCGGTTTTGCTTGCCCGACATCCCCCCTCGGGTAACATGCCGGGAGTTGGAGGGAGAGTTTCGATGGCCGGACTGAGCGGTTTCCTGATTGCGATACTGGTGGTGGTGTTCGTGTTCCTGATGATGGGGGTGCGCGTCGTCCGCCAGGGCTACGTCTACACCATCGAGCGGCTCGGCAAGTACACGCTCGCGGCCGAACCCGGCCTGCATCTGATCATCCCCTTCGTCGACCGGGTCGGCCAGAAGGTCAACATGATGGAGCAGGTGCTCGACGTTCCGGGGCAGGAGATCATCACCCGCGACAATGCGATGGTCGGGGTCGATGCGGTGGTGTTCTTCCAGGTGCTGGACGCGGGCAAGGCGGCCTATGAGGTCCACAATCTCTACCTCGCGATCATGCAGCTCACCACCACCAACCTGCGCACGGTGATGGGCTCGATGGACCTCGACGAAACCCTTTCCAAGCGCGACGAGATCAACGCCAAGCTGCTGGTGGTGGTCGACCATGCGACCGCGCCCTGGGGCGTGAAGATCACCCGCGTCGAGATCAAGGACATCCGCCCGCCGGTCGACATCAGCGAAGCGATGGCCCGGCAGATGAAGGCCGAACGGCTCAAGCGCGCCGAGATCCTCGAGGCCGAAGGCACCCGTGCGTCGGACATCCTGCGCGCCGAGGGCCTTAAGCAGTCGCAGATCCTCGCCGCCGAGGGGCGCCGCGAATCGGCCTTCCGCGACGCCGAGGCACGCGAGCGCGCGGCCGAGGCCGAGGCCCGCGCGACCCAGGTCGTATCCGAAGCGATCGCGACCTCGGGCACCCAGGCGCTCAACTACTTCGTCGCGCAGAAATACACCGAGGCGGTCGCGGCTTTCGCGACTTCGCCCAATGCCAAGACGATCCTGTTCCCGGTCGAGGCGACCCAGCTGATCGGCACGCTCGGCGGGATCGGCGAACTGGTCAAGGATGCGGTCGGCAATCCGCCGCCTACCGCGCCGAAAACTCCGCCTCAGCCGCCGCGCGGCCGCGGCGTTCCGCCGGCGGGGGGTGGCCAGTGACGGGCTGGCTCAACGATGTCGAGCCGCACTGGGCCTGGCTCGCGATCGGCCTGTTTCTCGCCGCCGCCGAAATGGCGATCCCGGGCGTGTTCCTGATCTGGCTGGCCGGGGCGGCGATCGTCACCGGGCTCACCGCGATGATCCTGCCGATCGGCCTGCCGGTGCAGATCGTGCTGTTCGCGGCGCTGGCGGTGGTCGCGGTGTTCCTCGGCCGGCGTTATCTGCAGGCCAATCCGATCGAGGAAGCCGATCCGAACATGAACCACCGCACCGCGCGCTTGGTGGGCGAAGTGGCGGTGGTCACGCAGGCGATCGGCAACGGCTCGGGCCGGGTCAAATATGGCGACAGCGAATGGCTCGCCAAGGGCGCGGACGCCGCGCGGGGCGCGCATGTCCGCATCACCGGCAGCGACGGGGCGGTGCTGCTGGTCGAGCCGGTGATTGCCTAGCTGTCAGCGCGCCGCGCTGATCTTCACGCCGAAGCGCCCATGCTTGCGGAAGCGGACCATCCAGCGGTCGAGGAACAGCTCGACCGGCTTGGGCACGATGCCGAACGCCTTGAGGCCGGGATACTTGCCCGAAGGGGTGCTGCCGGCCTTGAGCAAATGCCACTGGTCGCGGTTCATCGGGGTCAGCGGCAACGCCGCGAACAGCGCGCTGGCGCCATCCGGCAGCTCGATGAACAGCGGGCTGCGCTGCTGGCCGGCCGCGATCATCCGGTTGAGCGCGCCCATCGTGATCGGCTCGGGTCCGGCGATTTCGTAGGTCTTGCCGCCATGCTGTGCCGGATCGGCCAGCGCGCCCGCGATCGCCTCGGCCGCATCGTCGACCCACAGCGGCTGCAGCTTCGCCTGCGCCCCGAACACCGGCAGCACCGGCAGCGCGCCGATCAGCCCGGCGAACAGATTGATGAACTTGTCGTCCTCGCCGAACAGCGTCGACGGGCGCAGGATCGTCGCGCCCGGGAAGGCGCCGAGCACCTGCCGCTCGCCGTCGGCCTTGCTCCGCGCATAGGAAATGTCGGAATCCGCATCGGCCCCGATCGCCGAGACATAGGCAAACGCCTGCGCCCCGGCCGCCGCCGCCGCCTGCGCGGCGATGCCCGCGCCGTCGGCCTGCAACGCCTGCAGATCGCCCTTGAACGCGCCGACCAGATAGACCGCGGCATCGGCCCCGGCCATCGCCGCGGCCACGCTCGCCGGCCGGGTCACATCGACCCGCGCGAACTGGATCTGCCCGAGATTGGCGAGCGGGCGCAGGCGGAACGCGCGCTCCGGATGCCGGCTCGCGACCCGCAGCCGCGCCCCGCGCGCGAGCAGCGCCTGCGCGACATGCGTGCCGAGAAAGCCGCTCCCGCCGATCAGGACCACCAGTTTGCCGTCGAGCGAAGCCTGGGACGTCATGGGTTTCGTAAGCCTTGCGCTGGAATCGAGTACTTCAGCGCCAATGCCGCAAGAGAAAGCACGCCGCAAGAACGCTTTGGGAGGGAATGCGTTGACAGACCGCCCCGCCTCCCGCTAACGGCCCGCTCCTACCCGCCGGGAAGACGCCTTGTCCGCCCGGCCCGTGCCCAGATGGCGGAATTGGTAGACGCACCAGCTTCAGGTGCTGGCGCTCGCAAGGGCGTGGAGGTTCGAGTCCTCTTCTGGGCACCACTACTCTCGCAGATGCCAGAAATCTGCGTTTTTGGCTCAAATCCGTCGGTTACAGACGCTTCGTGGTGCAAAGAGGCGGTGCAAAACGCCTCACAGCGAAGGCGTTGGATTGTGGGAATCATGACTAGGCATGTCGAGCGGGACAGGCGGAGCGGACGGCTTTCGTATCGGCGGGTTTACCCCGCGCCCCTCCGGCCTTTCGTTCCCCGCCAGACCCGCGAGCTGAAACGCTCTCTTGGAGCTGACCGCCTCACCCCGGAAGCTCTGTCGATTCTCGCCGATGCCGAGGCGGAATACGAACGGACCCTTCAGGCAGCGCAGCGCAAGGCGAAGGGGAGCAGTCGCCCGCTTGCCGAGGCCGACATTGGCTTCCTCGCGCAGACTTACGCCCACCGGCTCCGCGCTAATCTCTCTGACACCCACTTTGACGGCTCGGATAGTCGCCGGTCGTGGCTGGGCGCCTCCGCATGGCGGCACGCTCCGTTCGCCTTCATGGATCAAGCGGGTGCGGAATTGGCTGGGCGCGATGAGCCCTGGACCAACTCGCAGCGCATCCGCGAGGCGCTACCGGACCTGTTGGACGGCTGGCGGGCGCTCTGGGCGGACGGAGACCGCGCAGGCGTGACCGAGGCGGAAGGGCAGAGCGCCGACGATTTGCTTGCGGAGTTCGCGCTTAGCGCCAAGCCAGGCAGCGACGAACACTTCGGCTTGTGCCTCGCGTTGCTCAAGGCCGACATTGCGGCGGGGGTCCAGCTCCAACGTCTTGTGAGCGAAGGACAGGACATTGAGCCTGTGCCGCTGCCGGATATGTCGGTCCCTGTCCCGGTTGCCGCTCCGAGTGCCGCGTCGAAGTCGCCCGGTTCGACGACCGGGGAGACCATGTCCAGCTTGGCCGAGAGTCTCATGAAGCAGACGGCGGACCCTGTCAGCGTGACCACCGCGCAGAGTTGGAAGACTGCCTTGCGCTTCTGGCGTGAGCTTTATGGTGAGCTGGATTGCCATTCCATCACGCGGCGCAAAGTCTCCGAGTGGCTTGAGCTGCTCTCGCAGCGCCCAAAAGGCATTCCGAAGCGGCTGGACCGCAAAGCGCTGCCCGCCCTCGTCGAGCAATTCGAGGGGGACGCGAAAGTCGAGCGCATCGCTGGCAAGACCGTTCGCCAGCATTTGGGGTCCCTCTCGGCTATCTGGAACAAGGCGGAGAAGCGCGGCTTCATTGAGGCGCCGTCTAACCCGTTCTCCAACCATGACGTTCGCGTGGACGCCAAGACCGGGGGGCAACCCCTTACCGTTGGTGAGTTGAACGCGGTCTTTCGTCTGCCGGTATTTACGATAGGCGAGCGCCCCCGCGAGGGCCGAGGGGAGGCGGCCTATTGGATGCCGCTGCTTGCGCTCTTTACGGGGGCGAGGCCGGGCGAGATTGCCCAGCTCATCCGTTCGGACTTCTGGCAGGACGAGAGCGGCAAATGGTTCATGCGCTACACGGACAAGGGCGAGCATCCCGCTATTGGGCAGCGACACCTAAAGACTAGCCGCCACGGCACCGGCGAGCGGCAATTCCCGGTCCCGCAGGCGCTTATCGACTTGGGGCTTCCGGCATATCTCAACTGGCTCTTGGAGCAGGGCCACGTCGCAATGTTCCCCAAGCTGCGGGCGACTGCGAAGGGTCTGCACGATAGCTGGAGCCGCTGGTGGGGGCCTTATGTCCGCGAACATGGCGCGATCCCGGCAGGCAAACGGCAGGCGAGGGAGTTCCGCCACAACTTCATGACAGCCCTGCGAGCCTCTGGCGTGACCGACGAAGCAATCTCTTACCTTGCCGGGCATTCCGTGAGGGGAGGGAGCACCACGCGGCTATACGGGGACCGCTCGCCCTATGGTGCGGAGATTGAGAAGCTCCGGTTCGAAGGGCTGGACTTGAGCGCTGTGAGGCCGTGGAGGGCCAGTTAGTGGCCCGATTAGCATTGCGGCCTCTCGTGCCGGACGCTTGTTATATTGCCGGGAGAGCGGGCTGCAAGACAGCTGTCCGATTGACAGCGGAGAGCGCCCGCAAATTCCGGGCGAACGGTTCCGTTACTCCCCCGCGCGAGACCTGAAGCAACTCGTTGAGGCCGTTCACGCTCGTCAAATAGATGCTCTCATAGCGACAAATGGGAATCTGATAGTTGTTGGCGAAGCGCCGATCGGGCCCGCCATTTTTGTTAGGATGCTTCCACGTCTGTCCAATAATTTGGGTATCGTGCGGCACGGTGCCGTCTTCGATGAAGTTGGACGGTTCCCATCGAATGGAGAGAGTATCGTATGATACAGCGCCGACCTTGTTGCTCTCGACCACGAGTAGAAAATCAGGGAGGAAGAACAGGGTCTCTTTCCCGCATTTGATTGCCGGGGGAGTGATGTTGCTCGTAACTACACGGGGTAGAGAATAGTCGAAAACAGTTGGCCTTTTATCGACGATATGCGCAGCACCCGCGTTCCGCTTCCATGTATGAATGTCCCGGACCGCCCCACTGGCGTCCACATGCCACTTCCCCGCACATTTCATCATTGCGTCGAAGGAAGTAGTAACCAATTCATAGGCGGCAAGATTGGCGTCAGTCAGGTCATACATTAGAATTGAAGTTCGCCGGTAGCTGTCGAACCAGCCCCCAATCCAAAGGGCCAAGCCCACTAAAATAGCGCCCCCGATGAAACCTCCAACTCCCGCTATAACAGTTGCCAGTAGGGCGACAGCTGCCGCCGTCCAACCTAGTGCCACCCGCAATGACGTCGAGATTTGCTTCGCGTTCAACTCCGCAAGTATGTCTGAAAAGCGAGCGTCCTCCATTTCCATCACGTCGCCCGAGGAAATTCTCACCATTTCCACGTTAGGCTCCGAGGTGCCTAGAGGGCGTGGCGGGGGGTTGGGCGCTGGGAATGTTGCCGAGGCTGTCTTGCGCTGCCCCGTGCCGCTCGGAATGGTGGACCTGTAATAAAGCCCGCCCCTTCCCGCGTGGATGTAGTGCCCGCGCGGACCCGTCCCTATGCGAAGCCCTTTAATGCCAGCGGAAATTCCCACCCCGCTTTTCGATAGATTAAATCGAAACGGCCCAGCCTTTACCGACTTTCGAATATAGAACGGCATGTGTCCCCCCGTTGAAATTCAAATTGCACTGCTCAACATTTCTACCCTTACGGGCAGCAGTTCGCGGCCCGTCCCCCCTGGGGGTGCCCTTCGAGCGGGGCAGATGGGTCCCCAAACGCCAGCGCCGCGCAGAGCAGCCCCAGCCAAGCGGGTCCTGTCGATCACATACCGCCTCCCCTGCGCCGGTTCGCTCGCTCAAAAGCCGGTCGCCTGAGCGCCGACTTAACCAATCGAATTTCTTCTGTTTTACGGCGAAAATTCTAGCCGAATCGTGAAGCGAAAAACCGCAATTAATTCAACGGGATAAGCCGAAGCTCGAATAAAGCACCCACTTTAGGAGAGAACGCAACAACAGCATCCCCGGATTTCCACGTAACACAACCTGCGGCTCCTGTTGCCAGCCCCGCAAAAAGACCGCCCGCCGAATAAACTGCGGATTTACCCAGAGCGACCCGTTCCGCTCTGCCCCAAACCCACTCCAACCGAGACCCCATGACCACAAAATCATTCGCCAAGCGGCGGATGCGCCCATTCCCCGTGAGCGCACCTGAAGCCGCTCCCCAGACAGTGGCCGAGTTCGTCGAACACGCACTCGCCAACCCTCCCGCCCCTCCCGTCCGCGAACCGGCCCCCAAGCGCCCGCCAGCCCGCCCCTCCGGCATCTGGGCAGACATGACGCCCGAGGAACGCTCGGCTTATGGCAAGCGCCTCGCCGCGATGCGGACTAGCGAGCAAATGAAGCGCCCTCACAAACGTCCGCGCGGCCCTCGCGGCTGGGCTGCGGAAGCCACCCGGACTTGAGCGCGGCTGATCGCGAGATTGTCGGAGCTGCTATTTCCAGCATCGGCAACACGTCGAGCCGGGAGGCAGCACAGGGCATTGCGACCGATGCTCTCGATCGGCTGGGCGCTGACAAGCGGGAGAGCGCCCGCTCTCTGCTCTCGCCGCTCGTTGCCCAGATCAAACGGTAACGGCGATAGCCCCTAGGAGTCGATTTAGAGTCCATACAGCACCTCGGGTGCCTCTAACCTACCCATGTAGCCGGAAGGCCCCTGAAGGCGCTGTATGAGTCTGAAATTGACTCCTGGGGGCATTGCGATTGCCTGAAGCCCCTGCATCATGTCCCCATCGGTCCCCATCACGCAGGACCGATGAGCTGGCCGACTTTCTGTCCTAGTATGACATAGGGTCGTCAGGGAGACGTGCAGATTGCTTAAAGTCTACCTTACGCTTCACTAAGTGGAGACAGAGAGGAATCTTTAGAAGACTTAGGGTTAGGCGTAAGGGGAAGACCCTCTCATTCCCTCTTAGCTGGGTCTTCAATCTTGAGGGTCTTGAGCCTCGCTGGGCGTGACGAAATGTCTCCGTATGTCCTCTCGCGTTATCCCGTAGTCCGCCGCGAGCTTCCGCCCGGCATCTGTCAGTCGCACCCGCGTTGCGACGGCTCTGCCTGTCGCTCGGTCCTGAAAGCCCGGAGCAATCTCGACCAGCCCCGCGCCTTGCAGGGCGTCCAGCACTTTGCCGAAATGAACCCGGCTGACAGGCTCGCCGGTAAAGCTCCCGTTGGCGAGCGGTCGCCGGGTCCACCCGTCGCCCCACTCTGCCTCCAACGCCCCGAGCAGCCCGGCCCATGTCGCTCCTAGCGCCTGCTCGATCCCGGCAACGCTGGTGGGGCGCTGGGGAGGCAGAGAGGCGAGAACGATAGAGGCGAGGCAACGGGAAACGAGCCGCCCAGCTTCGGGCGAGACAGGGCGCCCCGCCAGCCGCAGGACCGGAGGGGCGTAGCGCCTCGCTCGGGCAATCTCGGTTCGGCTCGTTTCCGTCATGGCTCAAATGGTCAACACGCTCTGCTCTGTGTTTTTGCCATAGCGTTCAATCAGTAGCTTCGCGAGCGCCGCGCCTTGCGTGTCGCTAAGGGCGAGCTGCCGAACGTCGCCCGTGATCTCATTGGCCTGCTCGATAATCTGGCCAAGGTCGCCCATGTCATAGACTTGGAGCGCCTCGTAATCGCCGTCTGCCGCAATTTGAAAATCAATGCCCAATTGGACCCCCTGTGTAATGCGCGGGGCGTCCCGTGCCCCGTTCGCCCCACCTGAATCATCGGAACGCTCTTGGCAAGAAAACATTGTATTTCAATGCTTTGTCTACAATTTGAGACTGTCCACAATTGGAGGCGAACACCATTTTCCAGTGGGTTGCGCTAGCTTTCCTTTGCCGCCTGCCGCCTCGTGATGTGCAGAAACGCGTGGATGGTATTGAGGTAGTGATAGAACATCCAACTCAACCACACCGCCTGATCGTATTGAAGTTTTTGCCTTTGGTTCATGTGGCGAATGCCGAAGTTGTTAGCGAGGTCGAAAAGCTCGTTTTCGTCTTCCTTCAACAAGGCCGTTTTGATCTGGGGCCGGAGCCATTCAAGAACGTCCGCCAAATCGCGGACCGCGTCTTTTCGGTCTGCAATGCTGCTGCCATGCCGTCGAAATTTAACAGTGGCATCGGCAACTTTCTGCGCTGTTGAAGCATCGGCTCCGGTCAACGGGGCACCGACGAGAGTAGACATCCCGCGCGGTGGCAAACTTAGTAGTTCGCCGCTCTCGGTTAGTTCCCATCCCTCGCCGTATCTTTTAAGCGGGACGTTGATGCGCTCACGGAACTCCGCGCGGCCTTCGTCGCGGTCGAAGTCACTGTAATGGTAGCCACAGTTATTCCAGCCATGCATACTTTTGCTGCGGGGTTTGCTGATGTGATCGTATAAAAACTCGATCATCGTGAAAGTGTCATCTTCGTCGTAATGCCCGTGCTGAGTGTCCAGCGGCCAAAGGTTCGGACGTTCAAGCGCGAGTTTGGCATATGCAGCCACATTGCTGCCAACAGAGCCGGGGTCAAAGCCAGAGTCGACACATTCGAACCCGAAAGCTTCGACGAAATAGCCGCTATGATCGTAGTGCTGATAGGCACTGAATAGAAGTTCGCGAAGGTCTTCAAAGCTTAGGCTCGCAGCGGTCGCCCCGTATTTTCGAGCCGCGTAGTAAGGTCGGGGCTTAATGCTGTTGTCCATACAGTCGTTTTAGCCTTTCTACCTGCTCCGCGGAAGGGGACCATGTGCGCCTTATCCCTCACAAATTCGCAGCACTGCCGCGCAGTTACCCAGCCGTTCGAGCAAGTTCCGCACCGAGCTGGGGTGCCACTTGCCCCCGCGAGGCGTAACGATCCCGCGACCATTCAACGCCTCCGCCAGCGCCGCCAGAGACGTAGCGCCCTCCGCGCGGATAGATGCGATCTCCGGGGCCAGCCGGGCCGCATGAGCGTCCGCCCCGGCCTTCACCGCGTCGATAGCCGCCTCGTTGCCCTTAGCAGCCCTACGGAGCGCAGCGGCCCCGTTCGGGTTGCCCAGCCGCGTCCCCCGCGCCTTCGCCGCCGCAAGTGCCTCAATGGTCCGCCGCGAGATAGCTTTGCGCTCCGCCTGGGCGACTGCTGCCATGATGTGGACAGTCAGCTCATTTGCTTCCGGCATGTCCGCCGCGAGGAAGCGAGCGCCGCTGTCTTGCAGGGCAGCGAGGAATGCCACGCTACGCGAGAGACGATCCAGCTTGGCGACCATGAGCGTTGCCCCCGTCACCTTGGCCCTGTGCAGCGCAGCGGCCAGCTCGGGACGATCATCACGCTTGCCGCTCTCGACCTCTGTAAAGTCCGCAATGATCTCCCAGCCTCGCGCCCGGCACTCGCGAGAGACCGCCTCGCGCTGGGCGTCCAGCCCCAGCCCGGAGCGACCCTGCCCAGCCGTGGAGACCCGGTAATAGGCGACGACCTTGCACATGATGCTATCCCATACAAATCTGCGTAACGACCGTTAGGCCGTTTTGTATGGGCCTGTCAACCGCCCAATGTCCGGGGGCAAGCGAATGGATAGGGAGGCGAACGCGAGCGGGCGCGAAGCGCGATCTAATGGCAACGGGACAACGAAGGAACGCGAGGGCAGCACGGCGCAGGCGGCGGAGGGCAGGCTGGGGAGGCAGGGGATTGAATTGCCTTTGCCCGCGCAACGGGTCCCCTTTCAGTGCTGGCAGGGTTCCCCCGAGGCGGCAGGCGATTTCGATTTCGAAAAGGCCGTTAAAGCGCCGGGTTGTTTGTTGTTATTCGGCCTTTGCGGTGAGTGCGGCGCTCCCGAAATTTAAAGCTTATAGCGGCTCCGGCGCTTGTCATAGGGGAGCCCCCCCTCACCGACGAACAGCCGCTCCGCTCGTCCCATCGTAGTCACACCTACATAGACCCTTGGCACCCACAGCCAGCGCATGACCCAAAACCGACTCGCGGTTCGGCTAAGCGCCGTTGGATTCAGATAGATACGAGTAGACGACTTTGGCTCTATGACGCGAGGGAAAGCGGGATAGTCGGGGTCTTCGCTATCGAACGGCCAGACCCCTGTGCTGAAGCGAAAGACGTTTAGAATGCGGACTCGAATAACGTTGATTGGCAGTTCGTCTACGCTCTGGATAACGATCACGGGCCAATCTTCAGGCCCCATAGTTTCCCATGTTACGTGCGCTTGGTAACGCTCGCGCCCTTTCCACCAAGCGGTTACGATGCCCGCACCCCAAGCGAGGGCCAAGCCACCGGCAGATTTGATCGTCTCGAAATCCGATGCCCACGCCACAAACCTATTCAATGCTCCCGCCAGCGCCATTGCGCCCCCCCTCATCAACCCGGCAGGCTTAAAGGCAGCTCAACGCTCCCTCCGTGCTGCCATTCAAACTCCAAGACCCCATGCCGATAGTCAGTCACAATCCGGGCAAATACTAGCAGTAGCGCCCCGTTGATAGCAGCCACGTCCAACGGGTCCCCTTCCTCCGCCTCTAGGGTCCCCAGCAGCCGCTCAATCCGCGCTTGGACAGTAAGCCCCGCAACGTCAGCCCGGCGGGACTCAATGCGGCGGAGAGTTCGAGTCCTCGCTAGGGACTCGAATTGCTCGCCAAGCTTGAAGAAGGTGCAAAAAGGAGGCACAAGGCCGACACGAAGTGTCTAGGAAACCCACGGAAATCCTAGAGTTTTGGTGCGCGACCGGCTAATCCTCTTCTGGGCACCATTTTTCGCTTCGCGGCCGTTCGTGGCTGCGGTGAAATCCTGGGAAATCTGGGATATTTCTCTCCCGCCAGTCGCGGTGGTTCGCTGGAATGCCCCTCGCTTTGGGTATCGTCGAATGCACTCCCGCTGCGTCCCTTCCGCGATGTGGTCATTATCTGCTCGATTGGGGTGAAGGTTCCGGCCGCCCGCTGGCCCCCCGCGGAAACCCGCATTCATGGCTACCGCACGGGTTTGGACGGTTCTGATCGCTACAACTGAAACAAGCCGAGCGAGCGGTTGCGAGACGGGCCGCGCGGTAAGAGCCGTTTCCATTTTCCTACACACCCCCAGGCATGCCATCGTGCCCGCGGGCCTTCCGGCCCCGGCGCTTTGACTTCGTGGTTCTCCTCCTCCCTACCGGCGCCGCCGTGTTCGCGTGCATTCCCGCGCGCGCCGCGCCGGGCCGCCTATGGAAATCGAAATTCCCGCCGCCCGTATGTGTTTCGTCAACGAACTGCGCGAAGACCGCGGTTTTGCTTAAACTTCGATACGTCACACGGGCAAAATCGGTGACGTTCGTGGCCTTTCGTCCGCCGGCGATCTGCGCCGCGAGTACGACCGTTGGGACCATTCGGGCCGTGTGGCCGCTCAGCCACCCGCTCACGCATGCGCTTCGTGGATGATGTCCGTGTCCCACTCCAGCGCGCCGAGGTCGGCCTTGGTGAAATGGCGGATCCCGGCGTAGTCGCGGGCTTCGAGCTTCTTCACGAAATCCGGGTCGCCGATCAGCGCTCTTCCGACCGCGACCAGATCGAATTCGTGGGCGGCGATCCGGGTTTCGAGGTCTTCCACTGCTTCGGTTACGCGCGGCTTGGCGTCCTTGTCCTCGATGAAGGTGGTCATCACGTCGGTGTCGAGCCCGACGCTGCCGACGGTGATCACCGGCAGGCCGCTCATCGCCCTGGTCCAGCCGGCGAGGTTGCGGTGGTCGCCGTCCCATTCGGGTTCCCAGAAGCGGCGGGTCGAGGCGTGGAGGACGTCGGCGCCGGCGTCCCTGATGATCGCGGTGAAGGTCGCGAGCTCGTCGGGGGTTCCGGCGACGCGGGCGGCGTAGTCGACTTCCTTCCATTGCGAGAAGCGCAGGCCGATCACGAACTCCGGCCCGCAGGCGGCGCGGATCGCGGCGACGATCTCGGCCGGGAAGCGTGCGCGGTGGGCGATGTCGGCGCCGCCATAGCCGTCGTCGCGGTGGTTGATCCCGGCCCACAGGAACTGGTCGAGGAAATAGCCGTGGGCCGCATGGACTTCGACCCCGGCGGCGCCCGCATCCTGCGCGACCAGTGCCGAGCGGGTATAGGCTTCGACCAGCTCGGCGATCTCGTCCAAGGTCGCGGCGCGGCCGTTGGCGCTGCCGGGTTTGACGTAGCCCGAGGGGCTGATCGAGAGCCCGTCGTCCTTGCGCACCGCGCCTTCGTGCCACAGCTGGATCAGCATATGCCCGCCGGCCTTGCCAACCTCATCGACGCAATGCGCCCAGGCGTCGCGGGTCGCATGGGTGATCCAGGCTGAGGTCGGCTGGCGGGTCGCGGTCGGGTGGTCGATCGCGGCGCTTTCGCCGATGATCAGCTTGACCCCGCCTTCGGCCCGGCGGCGGTAATAGGCGGCGAGTTCGGGCCTGGGTCTGCCATCTTCGCACATGCCGCGCTGCATCGCCGGCATCACGAAGCGGTTGGGCAGTTCGATGCCCTTGAGGCGGAACGGCGTGAACAGCGGCGAGGACGGCGGGTGGGCACTCATCTTGATCTTCCTCCGCGGCAGGCCATAGTGCGCCCATGAAGCTCGACTACCAAGCTTACGAGGCGCTGTTCAATACCGGCGACGACGAGGCGCTGGTCGAACGCTTTTTCGCACCCACTTGCCGGATGGTCAGCGCCAATGGCGTGCGCGAGGGGCACGGCGGGCTGAAGGCCTTCCTCGCCTGGGCGCATGACGGGGTCCGCGAGGTGATGCGGCCGCAGCGGGTGCTGTCGGATGACGGGATCCTGTTCGCCGAAGTCGACATGGACTTCCATGCGACGAAGGAGCGGACCGATTTTCCGTTCGGGCACCTGTTCCCCGGCGATCTGGTCACGGTGAAGTTCTTCGTCACCTACACGCTGGATGAAGCGGGGCGGATCGTGGAGCTCAAGAGCATGACCTGGCCGCCCGAGAAGGGCGTGACCAGGCTGCCGCGACTGGGGGCGCATCCGAGCCAGGTCGCCGCCTTCCTCAGCTACGGCGCGGCCTTCTCGAACGCGGATTTCGAGCGCTGGCCGAAGTTCTACACCGACGATATGGTGTTCAGCCTCCACGCCTTCGGCATCTTTAAGGGCAGGCAGGCGATCGTGGATTTCTATTTGCCGGTCTTCGCCTATCTGCGTGAGACGGTCGAGTTCGAGCGCGTCGAGGCGACCGACGATCATATCCGCGCGGTCGCGACCAGCCGCTTCACCGCATTGCGCGACGAAGCCGCGAGCGTGTTCGGGCCGCTGAAGCAGGGCGATGTTATCCTTGCGCCGGTAATTGCCGACTATACTCTGCGCGGCGGTTTGATCTCGCGGATCGAGATCACCCGCAACGGCGAGCGGGTCTTCATTCCCGCCGGAGAGACCGAATGAGCGACAAGCGCGCGATCATTGCCGAAGCCTTGCTCGACGGCGCCGATCCGCGCGAGCGGCTGCTCGCCGCCGGCGCCTCGTCGAAGACGGTGGATTACGAGCTGGGCCGGGCCGAGAAGGATCCGCTGTTCGTCGCGGCCCGGCGGCTCCAGCGGCAGATGGCGAAGCGCGACTGGATGCTCCGCCTCCACGGCCAGCTCGCCGCGGTGCGGCCCGAGGGGCTGAGCGTCCCGCGGATCGACAAGATCGAGCCGGCGCGCTTCTTCGCAGAGTTCTACGCCGCCAACCGCCCTGTGGTGCTGACCGGGCTGGTCGATCGCTGGCCGGCGCTGGAGAAATGGACGCTCGACTATCTCGAAGAGACGGTCGGCGGCGCGATGGTCGAATTGCAGGGCGAGCGCGACAGTGCGGGCGATTACGAACTCGCCAAGGACCGCCACCGGCGCAGCGCGCCGATGCACCGGCTGATCGCGGCGGTGCGCGGGGGCGCGTCGAACAATTTCTACGTCACCGCCTACAACGACAATGCCAACAAGCAGGCGCTGGCGAAATTGTGGGACGACCTCGGCCCGGTCCCGGTGCTCGAGCCGCGCAGCGAGCGCGACGGGTTCTTCTGGTTCGGCCCGCAAGGCACGCTGACGCCGTTCCACCACGATCTGACCAACAATCTGCTGGTCCAGGTGATGGGCCGCAAGAAGGTCCAGCTGGTGCCTTCGTGGGAAGTCGGGCGGATGAAGAATGCGGTCCATTGTTTCAGCGGGCGCGAGCCGGCGGAGTGGGAAGCGGGCGACCCCACCTTGCCGCCCAAGCTCGAATGCACGATCGGCCCCGGCGATGCGCTGTTCCTGCCGATCGGCTGGTGGCATCATGTCGAGGCGCTCGACGTGTCGATCTCGATGAGCTTCACCAATTTCGCCGCCGACAACGACTTTTTCAGCGCCTATCCGGCGGACACGCGCTTTTGAAACGCCTTGCCGCGCAAACGCGCGCGTTAGCTTGCCATTCAGCGCTCTTATCCTACATTGTCGGCTGAAAGGCAGGATTTGCGCATGAACGATCAGGATCCGAACCGCGACCCCGAACGGGAGGGCGGTAATCCCTGGGTTAAGAGCCTGCTGGTGTGGGGCGGGATTTTCCTCGCGCTGCTGCTGGTGGTCTCGATGTTCAGCGCCGACACCACGCCCGCCGGGAACTCGATTCCCTATTCGGATTTCCGCACCCGGATCACCGAAGGCCGCGTGGCCGATGTCCAGATTTCGCCCGACAAGATCACCGGCACGCTCAAGACCAAGGAAAAGTTCAGCACCATCCCGGTCGCGAACGATACCGAGCTGCCCAAGCTGCTCGAAGCCAACGGCGTCCGCTACGAAGGCGCCGCGCCCGAGCAGCAGAGCGTGCTGCTGTTCATCCTGCTCCAGTCGCTGCCGTTCCTGCTGATCCTCGGGGTTGCCTATTTCGCGCTGCGCCAGGTGCAGAAGGGCGGCGGTTCCGGCGCGATGGGCTTCGGCAAGTCCAAGGCCAAGCTGCTGACCGAGCGCCAGGGCCGGGTTACTTTCGACGACGTCGCCGGAATCGACGAAGCCCGCGAGGAACTGCAGGAGATCGTCGAATTCCTGAAGGATCCGCAGCGCTTCTCCAAGCTCGGCGGCCAGATTCCCAAGGGCGCGCTGCTGGTCGGCTCGCCCGGCACCGGCAAGACCCTGCTCGCCCGCGCGATCGCGGGTGAGGCGGGCGTGCCGTTCTTCACCATTTCGGGTTCGGACTTCGTCGAGATGTTCGTCGGCGTCGGCGCGAGCCGCGTGCGCGACATGTTCGAACAGGCGAAGAAAAATGCGCCCTGCATCGTGTTCATCGACGAAATCGACGCGGTCGGCCGCCATCGCGGCCACGGCCTCGGCAATTCGAACGACGAGCGCGAGCAGACCCTCAACCAGCTGCTGGTCGAGATGGACGGGTTCGAAGCCAACGAAGGCATCATCATCATCGCGGCGACCAACCGGCCCGACGTGCTCGATCCGGCGTTGCTGCGCCCGGGCCGGTTCGACCGCCAGGTGGTCGTGCCGATCCCCGACATCGACGGGCGCGAGCAGATCCTGTCGGTCCACATGAAGAAGGTGCCGCTGGCGCTCGACGTCAATCCGCGCACGATCGCGCGCGGCACGCCGGGCTTCTCGGGCGCGGACCTCGCCAACCTCGTGAACGAGGCGGCCCTGCTCGCGGCGCGGCGCAACAAGCGTCTGGTCGCGATGCAGGAATTCGAGGACGCGAAGGACAAGGTCATGATGGGCGCCGAGCGCCGCAGCATGGTGATGACCGACGACGAGAAGAAGATGACCGCCTATCACGAAGCGGGCCATGCGATCGTCTCGATCCACGAACCGGCGTCCGATCCGATCCACAAGGCGACGATCATCCCGCGCGGCCGCGCTTTGGGCATGGTCATGCGCCTGCCGGAGCGGGACAGCTATTCCTACCACCGCGACAAGATGCACGCGAACCTGTCGGTTTCGATGGGCGGACGGGTCGCGGAAGAGCTGATCTTCGGCCACGACAAGGTGTCGTCGGGCGCGAGTTCGGACATTTCCTACGCCACCGGGCTGGCCCGCAACATGGTCACCAAATGGGGCATGTCGGAGAAGCTCGGTCCACTCCAGTACGAAGAGCAGGGCGAAGGCTATCTCGGCTACGGCGCGAACCAGCGCACGATGATGTCGGACGAGACCAGCAAGCTGATCGACGCCGAGATTCGCGGGCTGGTGGACGATGCGCACGCGAAGGCGCGCCAGGTGCTGACTGATCACCGTGACCAGCTCGAACTGCTCGCCCAGGCGCTGCTCGAATTCGAGACGCTCAACGGCGAGGAGATCACCCAGCTGCTCGAGAACGGGACGATCGACCGGCCGACGCAGCCGAGCGGCCCCTCGACGGTCCGCCCGGTGCGCGGATCGTCGATCCCCAAGGCGGGCAAGCGTTTCTCGGGCTCGGGAGGGGCGGCGCCGCAGGGCGCCTGAGCTGTTCCGGGACATCGCTTGCGGAAACAAAGCGGCCTCCTTATCCGTTGATGGCGGGCGCGGGCTTAGGCACCGCGCCTGCTCAACCATCCCGCACGGGCAACGGAGATTGCGATGAAGAGACTTTTGCTGGCTGGTGCCGCGCTCACTCTGGGCCTCGGCCTCGCCGCCTGTTCGCAGGAAACCTCCGACAAGGCCGACCAGGCCGCCGATGCCGCCGGCGACACGGTCGAATCCGCCGCGAGCGACGCCTCGACCGCGGCCGCCGATGCCGCTTCCGATGTGAGCTCGGCGATCGATTCGGCGGAGGACAAGGCCGAGAAGGCGGCCGACGCCGCGGCCAAGGACGCGAAGAAGGCGGTCAACGACGCGACCGACGGCAACCCCAAAACCTGACGCTCCGGGCGGCCTGCGAAGGGGCCGCCCGTTCACCCCGTCATCCCCAGCGCCAGCAGCGCGGCCGCGAACAGCAGCGCCACCACCACGATGAACAGCAGCAGCGCGAGAGTCCGCCATAAAGCGGAAAACACGCGGAGCTGATAGGCGCCTCTGACCTGCGCGAAGATATGTACGGTCGGCACCGCCACCATCAGCGGCGCGATCACCGAAGCCGGCGTGCCAAGCGTGCCCGCAATCGCCAGCACCACGAACAGCAGCGTCAT
This sequence comes from Candidatus Andeanibacterium colombiense, assembly GCA_029202985.1. Taxonomy (GTDB): domain Bacteria; phylum Pseudomonadota; class Alphaproteobacteria; order Sphingomonadales; family Sphingomonadaceae; genus Andeanibacterium; species Andeanibacterium colombiense. The sequence continues at coordinate 2,483,217 of CP119316.1, forward strand.
GAAGGCGATCGAGTAGGTGACGAACACCGCATGATCATACAGCCCGAAGCGCCGCCGCCACAGGAACAGCAGCGCGACGAAGGGCAGCGACAACGGGATCAGCAGCCACGAGAATTTGTAGCTGTTCGACTGCAATTTGTAGAGCATCAGCCCAGGGTTCTTGCGCCATTTCTCGATCCCGTGATCGAGCCGCGCCTCGAGCGCGCCGGGATGTGCGCGGTTCAAGCCGGATCCGCCCAGCAGGCCTTTCGGAATCTCGTTCGCCTGGATCAGATCGTCGTCGATGTCGGCGATGCGCTCCTCGATCTCGCCGCGCCGCGCGGTGCCCGCGGCGTTGCGCGTACGCTCGGCGATCAGCTCCGCGCGCTCGCGCTTCAGCTGCGCGGTCATCAGCTCGCCCGGCCCCTCGACCTTGTATTCCGGGTCGATCTCGGTCGGCGCGGAAATACCCGTCACCTGGAACGCGGCGAACATCAGGAACACCGCGAACAGGAACAGCGCCATCGGCGAGACGTAGCGCGCGCGGTGCCCGTCGATATAGTCGCGGGTCAGCCGCCCGGGGCGGAGCGCCAGCATCGGCAGGGTGCGCCAGGTCTTGCCGTCGAAATGCAGCACGCCGTGCGCGATGTCATGGAGGAACGCGCCGAAAGTGCGGTGGAGGTGTGCGGCCTGGCCGCAGGCGGAGCAGTAATGCCCCGCCAGCACCGCGCCGCAATTAAGGCAGGCGCTTTCGGCGAAATGGCCGTGATCGAGCGGCGCGATAGCAGCGCCCTTCGCGCTGCTATCCGGTGTTTCCGGCAAATCGTTCATACAGCCCCCTTGGGCCGACTATAGCGGCCCAAACGGAAGCTGGAAATTACCCGTCGTAATCCGAACCGATCGAGGTCGAACGGGTCGGCGCGGCGGCGGTGATCCGCAGCGCTTCGGCCGACTGGCTGAGCGAGCCGATCTCGTCCGCTTCGTCCTCGTCGTCGGGCAGCACGCGCTGCAGCGACTGGGTCAGCGATTCCTGCAGTTCCTTCGGGCGCACCGTGGTCTCGGCGATCTCGCGCAGCGCGACGACCGGGTTCTTGTCGCGGTCGCGATCGACGGTCAGTTCCGCACCGCCCGAGATTTCGCGTGCCCGCTGCGAGGCGAGCAGGACGAGGTCGAACCGGTTCGGGATCTTGTCGACGCAATCTTCGACGGTAACGCGCGCCATGGGCACTCCGGAAAAATAGAGCTTCAGGGAAGCGCGCCAGATAGGCTGCAGAGTCGCCGAAGTCAAGGAAATGCCGTGCTTGCTCCATTGCCGGGCCTATGCTCTTTGGCCGCCTATGGAGAGCGATGACGAGTCCGGCGAAGCGGCGCCCTATGCCGATCCGGAACCCTTCTCGATTTCGGCGCAGGGGCTGGAGCTTACCTTCTATGCCTCGGGCGAAAGCCGGCTGAAGGCATTGCTCGATACGATCGCCGCCGCGCAGGCCTCGCTCAAGCTCTATTTCTACATCTTCTCGGCCGATGCCTGCGGCAAGCGGGTGCGCGATGCGCTGGCCGAAGCCGCCGCGCGCGGCGTGGAGGTCGTGCTGATCGTCGACGATTTCGGCTCGAGCGCGGACAGCCTGTTCCTGAAGTCGCTGATCGATGCCGGGGGCACGGTCCAGCGCTTCGGCGCGCGCTGGGGCGGGCGCTATCTGATCCGCAACCACCAGAAGATGCTGATCGTGGATGACAAGGCCGCGATCATCGGCGGGTTCAACATCGCCCAGGCCTATTTCGATCCGCCCGAGAAGGATGGGTGGAACGATCTCGCGGTGCGGGTCGAAGGCGCCGCGGTGAAGCAGCTCACCGAATATTATGCGATCCTCGCCCGCTGGACCGATGGCCGCAAGGTCAGGGTGATGGAAGCGCGCCGCCAGATGGCCAACTGGCAATCGGGCAGCGGGACGGTGCGCTGGCTGGTCGGCCGGCCGGGCAACCGCCTGAGCCCGTGGGCGCAAAGCGTGATCGGCGATATAAGGCGGGCGGCCCGGCTCGACATGATGGTCGCCTATTTCTCGCCGCGCTGGGGCCTGATCAAGCTGATCGGCAAGGTCGCGCAGCGCGGCACCGGCGAAGGCGAGGGCGCGCGGCTGCTGCTCGCTGCCAAATCCGACAATGCCGCGACGATCGGCGCGGCCCGCACCTCCTACGGCAAGATGCTGCGGAAGGGCGTCGCGATCTACGAATTCGAACCGGCCAAGCTCCACGCGAAGCTGATCGTGGTGGACGATGCGACCTATATCGGCTCGGCCAATTTCGACATGCGCAGCCTCTACATCAATCTCGAGCTGATGCTGCGGATCGAGGATGCCGCGCTGGCAGCACGCATGCGCGACTTCATCGCCGGGCATCTGCCGCACTCGACCGCGGTCACCCCCGAACTTTACGCGCAGCGCCGCACGCCGCTGCACCGGCTGCAATGGATCGTCAGCTGGTTCCTGGTGACGGTCGCGGATTACTCGGTGACGCGGCGGCTCAACGCGGGGCTTTAGGGTTACACATGTGACACTTGTCCGCATATGTGTCCGCCCGCAGGAGTCCAGCATTCCTGCGGGTTTGCGCGGTGAGAGTGACACATCCGGCCTTTTGGGGAAATCGCCCGGCGCAGCCTTTCCCGTGCGACAAGCCGGCGCATTCTCGGCGCGATGATTGTTGGATTCGGGCATCCGGCGAGTGTGACGAGCCGGGGGCGTGTAGGAAAATGGTTTTGCTACAAGACCGGGGGCAGCGCCGGAAAAATTCAGAGCAGACGGATCCGGGCGATGCCGGAGCCGCCGGCCGGACAGGGCCGGCGAAGCCCCTCCGCGCAAGCCAGTTTCCTACGGGTACGGGACCGTGCGGACGCCCCCGCCTATTCGTAATCGTAATTGCCGCGCTGGTCCTCGGCGAGGTCCGAGAATTTGGTGATCCGCGCTTCGAACTTCATCCGCACCTTGCCGGTGGCGCCGTGGCGCTGCTTGGCGACGATCAGTTCGGCGAGGCCGTGGACCCGCTCCATATCGGCGGCCCAGGCATTGTGCGCTTCGTGGACTTTCATGTCGTCGCTGTCGACCGGGACCTTGGGCTCCTTGGCGGCGACGTAGTAATCCTCGCGGTACACGAACCACACCATGTCCGCGTCCTGCTCGATCGAGCCGGACTCGCGCAAATCGGAGAGCTGCGGGCGCTTGTCCTCGCGCTGTTCGACCGCGCGGCTGAGCTGCGACAGCGCGATCACCGGCAGCGCCAGTTCCTTCGCCAGCGTCTTGAGCCCGCGGCTGATCTCGGAAATCTCGTTCACGCGGTTGTCCTGCCCGCGGCCGCTGCCCTGGAGCAGCTGGAGGTAGTCGACCACGATCAGGCCGATGTCGTGGCGCCGCTTGAGCCGCCGCGCGCGGGTGCGCAGGGCGGCGATCGAAAGCGCGGGCGTGTCGTCGATATAGAGCGGCAGTTCGGCCAGCCGCTGGCTGGCGTAGGACAGCTTCTGGAACTCGTCGCGGCTGATCTTGCCCATGCGCAGGGCTTCGGACGAAATCCCCGCCTGCTCGGCGAGGATACGCGTGGCGAGCTGATCTGCCGACATTTCGAGGCTGAAGAACGCGACACCCGCGCCGACGCTCTTGTCGATCCCGTCCGCCCGGTCGCGCAGCAGGCGGTCGGCGGCGTTGAACGCGATGTTGGTCGCGAGCGAGGTCTTGCCCATGCCCGGGCGTCCGGCGAGGATGATCAGATCGGAATCGTGGAGCCCGCCGACCTTCTCGTTGATGCTGGTGAGGCCGGTGGTCTTGCCCGAGACATGGCCGCCCGAATTGATCGCGGTCTCGATCATGCCGAGCGCCTTGTGCGTCGCCATGCCGAAGCTCTGCGCCTCGCTCTGGCTCGATGCCCCTTCGGCGACCTTGAACAGGGCCGCTTCGGCCTCGGCGATCTGCTCCATCGGGGCGACGCTCTCGGAGGTGTCGAGCGCGCCTTCCACCAGATTGCGCCCGACCGTCACCAGCTCGCGCAGCAAGGCGAGATCGTAGATCTGTCCGGCCAGCTCGCGCGGGGCCAGCAGGCCTTGCCCGTCGGCGGTCAGCCGCGCGAGATAGGCGACGCCGCCCAGCTCCCTGAGCGCCTCATCCGCTTCGAAATAGGGCTTGAGCGTGACCGGGGTGACCACCGCGTTGCGATCGAGCAGGATCACGATCCGCTCGAAGATCCGCTGGTGGACCGGTTCGAAGAAATGCTCCGGCCGCAGCGGCGTGGCCATTTCCTCCATCACCTTGTTGTCGATCAGCACCGCGCCGATGAAGGCCGCCTCGGCCTCGATATTGGCCGGCAGCGCGCGCACCGGCACGGCGGCGGCTTCGGGGCGGGATCGGATCAGCAGGTCTTCGTCGGACATACGGCTTCCATGAGCGAACGGGACGCCTGGCGATAGTGCGATTTGGGGAGAGTGCGGAACTCAACTTGTGGACAGCGGTGGATATCGGGGACGGAGCAAATTCCTTGCCCGCCCGTGCTGCGGGTGCGAAGGTCGAGTCCTTCATGGACCAGCCCGCCGACCATCATCGCATCAGCGAAATCGAGCTCGACGAATCGACGATCATCGCCCGCAATGCCGATATCGAGCAGGAGCGGCGGGTCGCGATCTTCGACCTGATCGAGGATAACAAGTTCCGGCCGGTCCGCGCCGCCGCCGCCGGCCGCGACGGGCCGTGGCGGCTGCATCTGGCGGTGCAGGACGGGCGCCTGGCGCTGGCGATCGCCGACGATGCGGGCGCGCCGGTCGAGACCCTGCTGCTCGGCCTCGCGCGGTTCCGCCGGCCGGTGCGGGACTATTTCGCGATCTGCGACAGCTATTATTCTGCGATCCGCAAGGCCTCGGCGCAGGAGATCGAGACGATCGACATGGCCCGCCGCGCGATCCACGATCAGGCGGCGCGGGTGTTGCTCGAAACCCTCGAAGGCAAGGTCGAAACCGATTTCGCGACTGCCAGGCGGCTGTTCACTTTGATCTGCGTGCTGCATATCAAGGGTTGAGAGCGGCAGGGGTAGTCAGGGCGCATGGGCAGGAAGAAGCGAGGCTTGACGCGATGGCGCGTGCTGGGCGCGCTGCTGCTTGCGGCGCTGGTCGGCGGCGCCTGGCTGTGGTGGCAGTTCATCCACTGGACTCCGTCGCGCGTGCAATATCCGGTGCAGGGCGTGCTGATCGGCGCGGACGACGGGCGCGCCAATTTCGTCGCCTTCAAGGCGATCGGCGCCGATTTCGCCTATCTCGAGGCATCCGATGGAGCCGCCGGGCGCGACCCGTGGTTCGCGCGCAATATCGATGCGGCGCGCGCTTCCGGCCTGCCGTTCGGCGCGGTGCATCGTTACGATCCGTGCATTCCGGCCGATCGCCAGGCGGCCAACTTTGTCACCGTGGTCCCGCGCGACGACACGCTGCTGCCCCCCGCGGTCGAACTCGACAAGCTGACCGGCGATTGCCCCGCAGTCAGCGATGCGGCGGTCGAAAGCGAGCTGATGACCTTCCTCAACCAGGTCGAAGGCCATGCGGGCAAGCCGGCGATCCTCAAGATCTCGCAGGGATTCGAGCAGCGCTATCACCTTGCCGCGACGATCGACCGCACGCTGTGGCTGACCCGCGACCGGTTCGAACCGGACTATACAGGGCGCCCGTGGGTGCTGTGGACCGCCAATTCCGCGCTACGCTCGGAAGCCGGATCGCTGCCCGCGCGTTGGGTAGTCGCGCAACCGTGAGAGGAGCTCTGGCATGAACGAGGATTCGGTCGGCGACGGGGTGGGCCGCGACGAACTGGTGATCGCCGCTCGGCGCGCGCGAGAGAACGCTTATGCGCCCTATTCGAACTTCGCCGTCGGCGCCGCGCTGCGCTTCGCCGACGGGACGGTGGTGACCGGCGCCAATGTCGAGAACGCGAGCTACGGCCTGAGCCTGTGCGCCGAGACGGTCGCGGTGGCGAAGGCGATGGGCGAGGGCCATCGCGGCGGGCTGGAAGCGGTCGCGGTGATCGGCTCGGGCGCCGCTCCGGTCACGCCCTGCGGCCGCTGCCGCCAGATGCTGTTCGAACTGGCCGACCTCGGGGGAACCGACCCGGTGGTCTGGTGCGCGAGCGACGAGGAAGTGATCGCGGCAACGCTGGCGGACCTGCTTCCGCGCGCGTTCGCGCCCGGCAGCCTGGAATGATTCTCCGCGCGATGATCCCGATGGCCGGGCTCGAGCCGGAGATCGCGCCGCGGGAATTCGAAGGCCGGCAAGAGAAGAATGCGCCGAAACCGAGCGGCCGCACGGAGCGATAAGCGCGCCCATGCGTTAAAGCCCGAGGGGATCGCTTTTCCGCATGACACTTCAGCAATGGCTTTCGATCCTCACCCTCGTCGGGATGATGGGCCTGTTCCTGTGGGGACGCTTCCGCCACGATGTGACCGCGGTGATCGCGCTGCTCGCCGCGCTCGCGCTCGGGATCGTGAAACCGGCGGACGCCTTTTCGGGCTTTGCCGATGATATCGTGATCATCGTCGGTTCGGCGCTGGTGGTTTCGGCCGCGGTCCAGCGCTCGGGCGCGGTCGAACTGCTGCTCGGGTTGATCGCGAAATATGCGCGGAAATTCGGCACCCAATTGCTGCTGCTCACCGCCTCGGTCGGAGTGCTCTCGGCGCTGATCAAGAATGTCGGCGCGCTCGCGATGCTGATCCCGGCGGCGATGCAATTGTCGAAGAAGAGCGAGGCGAGCCCGGCGATGTTCCTGATGCCGATGTCCTTCGCCTCGCTGCTCGGCGGGCTGATGACGCTGGTCGGCACTTCGCCCAACATCATCGTCAGCAAGGTGCGCGAGGACATGACCGGGCAGCCTTTCGCGATGTTCGATTATTTCCCGACCGGCTTCGGCCTGCTGGTGGTCGGGCTGATCTTCCTGCGCTTCGGCTATCGCCTGCTGCCGGCCGACCGGCGCGCGGCGCCGACCCTGGGCGAGGCGCTCAACATCACCGACTACGTCACCGAATGCACGGTCGCCGAAGGTTCGCCAGCGATCGGCGAGACGATCGAGGAGTTCCTCGACCGGCACGATCGCGAGATCACCGTCGCCAGCCTGCTGCGCGGGGACATGGAAGGGACCGTCAGCGGCTACGTCCACCTGCGCGAAGGCGACCTGCTGATCCTCGGCGGCGATCCGGACGCACTCGAACGCGCGATCGCGGGCGACCGGCTGGTGCTGGCGGGCAAGGACAAGGTCTCCATCGAGGGCGACGACATCGGCGTGATCGAGGCGGTGATCGCCAGCGAATCGGCGCTGGTCGGGCGCACCGCCGGGCGCCTGCTGCTGCGCGAGCGGTTCGGGATCAATTTGATCGCGGTCTCGCGCTCGGGCGAGCGGCTGACCCGGCGGCTCGGCCAGATCGTGCTCCAGCCGGGCGACGTGATCGTGCTGCAGGGGCCGATGGGCCTGCTGCCCGACCGGCTGGCCAAGCTTGGCGCACTGCCGCTGGCGCAGCGCTCGATCCGGCTCGGCATGAGCAAGCGCGGCTGGCTGCCGCTGGCGATCCTCGCGGTTGCGATGGGCGCGACCGCGAGCGGCTATGTCCCGGTGGCGGTGGCCTTCTTCGCCGCCGCCGCGCTGATGGTGGTGGCCGGGGCGCTCCCCGCAAGCGAGGCCTACGACACGATCGAATGGCCGATCCTGATCATGCTCGCGGCCCTGATCCCGGTCAGCGCGACGCTGCAATCGACCGGGGCATCCGGGGTGATCGGGACGGAATTGTCTCATATCGCATCGCAATTGCCGCCGTGGGGCGCGGTGATGCTGATCCTGGTGACCGCGATGGCGGTGACGCCGTTCCTCAACAATGCCGCGACCGTGCTGGTGATGGCGCCGATCGCCGCGGTCTTCGCCAAGGATCTCGGCTATCGCCCCGAACCCTTCCTGATCGCGACCGCGGTCGGCGCTGGCTGCGATTTCCTCACCCCGATCGGGCACCAGTGCAACACGCTGGTGTTCGGCGCCGGCGGTTACCGCTTTGGCGACTATGCGCGGCTCGGCGCGCCGTTGTCGCTGATGGTGGTGGTGGTCGGCACGCCGCTGATCCTCTGGACCTGGCCGGTGTAGTCACGACATCTACCAAAATGCCCGGTTGCACTCTCGCGCGAGCACGATAGAAGTCATTGAATGCTCAATGAAGCGATGGGAGAGCTGCAATGACCAGATTCGTTCGATTGGCCGCCGTCGCTCTCGCCGGTGCGGCGCTTTACGCGAGCCCGTCCTATGCCGCTTCCGAAGCGGTGGGGAAGTGGAATATCGTCGCCGACGCGCAGGGCCAGCAGTACAAGTCTTCGCTGACGGTCGCCGAGGGTGCCGACGGCAGCTACACGGCCGATATCCAGCAGGATGAAGGCCCGATGGGCCCGATGAAGAGCTCTGTTTCCGAAGTGAAGGTCGATGGCGCGATGGTCAGCTTCAAGCAGCACATCGCGACGGACCAGATGAACCTCGATCTTACCTACAAGCTCACCGTGACCGGCGATACGCTGGCGGGTGAGGCAAATGCCGATTTCGGGGCGATCCCGATCACAGGCACGCGCGCCAAATAGGCAGCGCGGCTGGGGCGAGGCGTCGGGGGGCGCCTCGCCCCCCTTCTATTTCGCGATGCCGCTATTCCGCCCATGCGGGCCTGCAAGCCGCGACTTTCTGCGCTTCGGTGCTCACGCACCATAAGTGCCCCCCGCTCCGATGCTCGAAACTCACGTCTTCCGGCTCCGCCTGGACGGAAATCGCGACATCGCGAGCGGCCTTGTTGTGAACCACACTCTTATAGGATAGGGGGGTATGCTATGGCGCATACGCAGAAGCATCGCGACGAATTGCTTGCCCGGGTCCGGCGGATCGCCGGGCAGGTGGGTGCGGTGGAGCGCGGGCTCGATCGCGGGGCCGAGTGCGGGGAAGTGCTGCACCTCGTCGCGGCGGTGCGCGGGGCGGTCAACGGGCTGCTCGATGCGATCATCGCCGACCATCTCGACCAGCACCTTGCCGCACCCGGGCTGAGCGACGCCGAACGCCTCGCGGCGGCGGAAGAGTTGAAAACCGTCATCCGCCGCTATTCGAACTAGGAATTTCCCGTGCCCAAACTGGCAAGCGTTCCCGTCGATCTCGATCACTATACCCACGACCATATGTTCCTCGGCGCCGGGCACGATGCCAACGCGCGCCGCACCTTGTGGGTCGTGCTGCTGACCGCGGTGATGATGGTGGGCGAGATCATCGGCGGCTATCTCACCGGGTCGATGGCGCTGCTGGCCGACGGGTTCCACATGGCGACCCATGCCGGGGCGCTGGGCGTGGCGGCGATCGCCTATTCCTATGCCCGCCGCCATGCGCAGGATCCGCGCTTCAGCTTCGGCACCGGCAAGGTCGGCGAACTCGCCGGCTTCGCCTCGGCGCTGGTGCTCGGGATCATCGCGCTCGGGATCGGGATCGAATCGGTGGTGCGGATGTTCGAGCCGATCAGGGTCGCATTCGGCGAGGCGACGGTGGTCGCGGTGCTCGGCCTGGCGGTGAACATCGTCAGCGCCTTCCTGCTCGGCCATTCGCACGATCATGCGCACGGGCATCACGCCCACGATCATCACGATCATGCTCATCTTGGACACCATGACCATGACCATGACCATGGGCACGGCCACGACAACAATCTCCGTGCCGCCTATATCCACGTCCTCGCCGATGCGCTGACTTCGGTACTGGCGATCGTCGCGCTGCTGTCGGGGCGCTATTTCGGCTGGGTGTGGCTCGATCCGGCGATGGGGATCGTCGGCGCGGTGGTGATCGCCCGCTGGTCATGGACGCTGATGCGCGACACCGCCTGGGTGCTGCTCGACCGGAGCGACGATCATGTCGGGCAAGAAATCCGCGAGCTGATCGAAGCGCCCGGCGATGCGCGGATCGCCGATCTGCACGTGTGGCGCGTCGGGCCGGATGCCCATGCCGGGATCGTCAGCGTGGTCGCGGGCGGGCCGGACGCGGCAACGCTGCGCAGCCGGCTCGCGCCGGTGCATGAGCTGAAGCACCTGACGCTCGAAATGCTTTGACCAGTGTTCCTGCGAAAGCAGGAAACCAGGACCCAATCGGACAGCCTTGCCGCCCTGGACCCCTGCTTGCGCAGGAGAACGGCTTTATTCCGCCTGACCCTCCAGCCACTCCGCCAGCGCCGCGAGGCAATCGCGGCCGAGCGTCTTCGAACGCTCGGGGCTCCAGCCCTGCGCGGCGTCGGGCAAATCGTCATTGTCCTTGAACGGCATTTCCAGCGTCATCGCGCAGGCGCCGAAGCGGTGGGCGAGCTGGTTGGTCGACATGGTGAGATTCGCCTGGCCCGGACGCGCGGTGGGATAGCCCTTGGCGGTCTGGAAATCGGGCGTACGGCGTTCGAGGATCGCACGGTACCGCGCATAGGACGCGCCGAGTTCGTCGGTCCATGACGGGATGCCTTCGAAGCCGGCCAGGAACACCGCGGCGATCGCTTCGTCGCCGTGGACGTCCATCGCGAAATCGACGCCGCTTTCATCCATCGCATTGCGGATCGCGAGCACTTCGGGGCTCTTGTCCTCGCTCGGCTCGTGCCACTCGCGGTTGAGATTGGTTCCCACCGCATTGGTTCTAAGGTGACCCCTGAACGAACCGTCCGGGTTGCAGTTCGGAACCACATGCAGACGGCATTTCTGGCGCAGCACCCGGCCGACCGGATCGGCCGGGTCGGTCAGGCATTCGAGCGCGCCCTCCATCCACCATTCGGCCATGCTCTCGCCCGGATGCTGCCGGGCATAGAGCCACACCTGGGTGTCGCCTTCGCCCATTTCGAGGCAGTCGATCGGCTGGCGGTCGAGCGAATGGCCGAGCACGCGGTGGCTCACGCCCTCGCTCAGCGCCGCTTCGCTGACCAGATCGTGGTGCCGCTCCATCGAATAAGGCGCGAAATAGGCGAACCACGCAAGGTTGCCTTCGGGCGCGTAGCGGATCGTCAGCGTGCCGCCGTCCTCGCCGGCATCCCATTCGGTTTCGGCACGCGCCCAATAGTCGCGGTCTTCCGACACCGCCGCGCGATAGCCCGGCCAGCCGCCCGGATAGGCCGAATTGGCGAGCCCGGTGATCTTCAGTTCCAGCTCGCGCCCTTCGGCGCCTGCGACGCGGAAATGGAACCACTGGAAGAAATCGGACTGGCGGTCCTTGCGGATGGCGAGGCGCGCGCTGCCGCCCTCGACCGAGAGGACTTCGATATTGCCGGCGTCGAACGCCGCGTCGATTGCGATGGGATTGCTCACTTGATCTCGCCCTTACTTGACTTGAATTGTCTCGCCATTGCGGCCGGGGAAATCCTGGAACAGCGCGGCGGCCATCTTCGGCGCGCCGAGGGAAGTGGTGGCGAGCGGGGCATCGGCCTGCACGGTGAAGCCCGCGCGCCCTTCCCAGATGGTCTGCCCGCTCGTGCGATCCTGGATCATCACGCCAAGCTTGGTGACCGTCTGCGCCTTGGGCCCGCCCGAAAGATCGATCCCGACGCCGAGACCGACGCCCGAACCGTAGCTGCCGGCAGACCCGCCGACCCCGACGCTCACCGGGCCGCGCTCGCGATCGGGTTGATAGGTGCGGCGCTCGACCCGCACCAGCGCGACCTGGTCGCCCGCGCCGTCCGCCACAGGCCGGTAGCCGAGCCGCACCAGTTCCCGCGCAATCGCCGCCTTGTAGTTTTCAAGTTCCAGCGATCCGGGATCCGTCCCCGGCGCGGATTCAATCGCGATGGTCCCGTGGCCGAGCTGCGGCAGAGCGGCGGGCTGGAGGAAGCGCGTGACCTCCACCGGGCCGATCGGCGCGACGCAGCCGGCCAGCGCCAGTGCGGCGAATAGCGGCAGGGCGCGGCGTAAGGGGGTCATCGGGCGCTCTCCTCATATGGGCCTTGGCCCAAATTGGGCGCCCGCACGTGCGGATGCAAGCCCGCCTGTTGGTGGCCCGGTCTAGTGGCTGGGTTTTTCGGTGCTGCCGGGAAAGCGCTTGAACAGCTCACCGGCCAGCTTGACGGCGATCGACTGTTCGCCCCAGTCGTCGTCGCCGTTACGGGTGGCGATGTCGGCGCGGCCTTCCCACAGCACCTTGCCGCTCGCCTTGTCGCGGATGCGCGCTTCCATGCGGGTCGAAACCAGCGCGCCCTTCGGCTTCGAGAAATCGAGATTGATGCCCAGGCCCATCATCGTGCCGCGGTTGGAGACGCCCATCTCCATCTCGCCGCTCACCGGATTGCGCTTTTTCTCGGCCGCGGTGAGCACCGAGCGGTCGAGGGTCAGCTCGACCACCTGGTCCTCGCTGCCGGCCGTGCCGCTGGTGTCGTATCCGGCATGGACCATCTGGTCGATCACCGCGGCTTCATAGGATGCGCCGGGCACCACCGGGGTCGCAAGGCGCTGCGAATCGGGTTGGTCCTGTAGCGCGACCGCGATCCGCCCATGGCCCAGCGCCGCCGCCGCAGCATCGTCCGCGACGAAGCTCGCGACCTCGACCTTGCCTTCGCGGTCGTCGCGTCCGCGTCCGGGCTCGGCCGAATCCCAGCGCGAATTGGCCCATTCGCGGGCGCCCCAGCCGCTTCCGCCCCAGCCGCTGCCCCATGCTCCGGGGCCATCCCATCCGCCCGGACGGGCGGAGGCGGCGGAGGCGAAGCTCAGCGCGAGGAGGCCGGCGGCGGCAAGTCTGGCAGTGAAGGGCATGGTGCGATCCGGGGAAAAGAAGGGGCAGGATTACGCGGTGCTTGCTTGCACCGCTATGAATAACGTCCCCGCGCGTCTAACCATTCGCCTTCCCGACCCTGCCAGCGAGTGCGCATGACGACCAAGCTTCCCGTTCTGGTGACCGGCGGTGCCGGTTATATCGGCAGCCATGCGGTGCTGGCGCTGCTCGATCGTGGCTGGCCGGTGACGGTGATCGACAACCTCACCACCGGCTTCCGCTTCGCGGTGCCGGAGGGCGTGCCGCTCTACGAAGGCGATATCGAGGATGGCGCGCTGCTGGCGCGGATCTTCGCCGAACAGCGAATCGGCGCGGTGATGCATTTCGCCGGCTCGATCATCGTGCCCGAATCGGTCGAGAACCCCCTCAAATATTATCACAACAACACCGCCAAGAGCCGCGCGCTGATCGCGGCCGCGGTGGCCGCCGGGGTCTCGCACTTCATCTTCAGCTCGACTGCGGCGACCTATGGCATCTCCGAGGTTTCGCCGGTGAGCGAGGACAGCCCGAAGCTGCCGATCAATCCCTACGGCATGTCGAAGCTGATGACCGAGATCATGCTGGCCGATACCGCGAAGGCCCATCCGCTGAACTATTGCGCGCTGCGCTATTTCAACGTCGCGGGGGCCGATCCCCAGGCGCGCAGCGGCCAATCGACCGCCGGCGCGACCCATTTGATCAAGGTCGCGGTCGAGGCCGCGCTCGGCAAGCGCGACAGCGTCGCGGTGTTCGGGACCGATTATGCGACGCCCGACGGCACCGGGGTGCGCGATTATATCCATGTCTCCGATCTCGCTGCCGCCCATGTGCTGGCGCTGGAGGAACTGATCGCGCAACCCGACCAGTCGCTGACGATGAACTGTGGCTATGGCCGGGGCTTCTCGGTGCTCGAAGTGCTCGACGCGGTCGACCGGGTGACCAACCTCAAGCTCGAGCGCGTGCTCGGGCCGCGCCGCGCGGGTGACCCCGATTCGCTGATTTCGGACAATCGCCGGATCAGGCAGACCCTTCCGTGGGTGCCGCAGCATGCCGATCTCGACACAATCATCGGACATGCGTTGGCGTGGGAGCGGAAATTGACCGAATTGCGCGGTGAAGGTTGACTTGGCAGGCCTTCGACCGTAACGGCCCGGCTTCGATTTCAAGCGGGGCTTCCCCGCAGACGAGAGACCTATGAAGATTCGCAACAGCCTCAAGTCCCTCAAGGGCCGTCACCGCGACAACCGCGTGATTCGCCGCCGTGGCCGCACCTATGTGATCAACAAGACCAACCGCCGCTTCAAAGCGCGCCAAGGCTAACCCTGCGTGTTGATCTTTCGCGCGCCGCGTTCGCGCGGCCGCGACTAACAAGGGAGCCCCCGCGAAAACGGGGGCTTTTCTATGCCTGAAGTCAGCGCAGTGGTATTCGATGTCGGCCGCGTGATCGTCCAGTGGGACATGCGCCGCCTGCTGCGCAAGGTGATCGCCGATCCGGACGAGCTCGAATTCGTCGCGCGCGAAGTCGTCACCGAGCAATGGCATTTCCGCCACGATGCGGGCGAGGAACTCGCGGCGCTGGTGGCCGAGCGCAAGGCGCAGTTCCCCGAACATGCCGCCGCGATCGATGCCTATGCGACGCGTTTCAACGAGACGATTCCCGGGCTCGTCCCCGGCACTCCGGCACTGGTCGATCGCCTGGCCCGGCGCGGCGTACCGCTCTACGCGATCACCAATTTCGCGGCGCCGTTCTGGGATGCCTATCGCCCGACCGAACCCCTGTTCCGCCATTTCCGCGACGTGGTCGTCTCGGGCGCGGAGAAGATCGCCAAGCCCGATCCGGCGATCTACCATCTGGCCGAGCGGCGCTTCGGCCATGCGGCGGAAGCGATGCTGTTCATCGACGATAACCCGGCCAATATCGAAGCCGCCGCCGCGCTCGGCTGGCAGGTGCATCTGTTCACCGACGCGGAGCGGCTCGAAGCGGATCTCGCCGCGCGCGGGCTGATCTGACAAAAAGAAAGGGCCCCCGCTCGCGCGGAGGCCCGATGATCCCGGCCTGGAGTTTTGGGGGGACGGGCCGGGACTGTCCGGTTCAGCCGTTGCAGCGGGCCAGCGCGCTTTCGTCCAGCGCTTCATCGCCCTTGGCGAAGCTGACGATCGTGCCGACCTTCTGCGACAGGCGCTGGCATTCGAGCAGCGCGCGGCTGCCGCCCTTGCTGCCGCTGCAGGAACTGTCCGCGCAATTCCACAGGATCCCGTTGAGCACTTCCTTGCGCGGCGCCTTGAGCGGGGCGGCCAGTTGAGCCTGATAGAACGAGCCCTGCGCGGCCAGCGCCGGGGCGGGGGCGAGCCCGGCGAAGGCGCCGGGGACGGCAAGGGTCGCGGCCAGGATCGCGCTTGCGGCGGGGCGGTTTTTGAAGCGGGTCATGGCGGGCTCCTTCCTGTCTTGCGATTATACGTTGCGAATCACTACTTATCCTCATAGGTTTTAAGTAGCAACTAAAAACGTATTGCGCTTTCCCGACCCGGCGTGTGTGCTGCGCGCGAGAGAGCCGAAAGGGACCGAATTGCGCGAACCTCTGGCCAAAGCGGTCGAATGCGGCCTGCCGCAGGCGCTCGATGTGATGGGCGAACGCTGGTCATTCCTGATCCTGCGCGCCGCCTTCAACAAGCTCTACCATTTCGAGGAATTCCTCAGCGAACTGGGCATCGCGCGAAATATCCTCTCCAACCGGCTCGGCAAATTGGTCGAACACGGCGTGCTCGAACGCAGTTCGTGCGCGGACGATCGCCGCAAGATCGAATACCGCCTGACGCAGAAGGGCCTCGACCTGCTTCCGGCGATGCTTGCGCTGCGCGAATGGGGCGAGAAATACACGCTGGATTCGCCGTCCAATCCGGTGCTGGTCGACAGCCGCGACTGGCTGCCGATCACCGGCGTGACAATCCAGGCGCATGACGGCCGGGTGATCGATTATTCGGAATTGCGCTGGCAGGACCTCGACCGGCTGGGCGAGAACGGCGACCTCGCCAAATGCGAGGCGGAAGCACCGAACCTTTAGGTTCTTCATTTCCGGGCCGGAATTTGCCTCAAGCCCGCGGCGGTTGCCGGCGATAGCTCAGTGCTTCGGCGACATGGATCCGTCCGACAGTCTCCGTCGCGGCCAGATCCGCGATCGTCCGAGCGACCCGCAGCATCCTTGTATAGCCCCGCGCCGAAAGCCGCATCGCTTCGGCCGCCTGGAACAGCAGCTTGCGGCCGGGATCGTCGGGCGTGGCAAACCGCTCCAGCGCCTCCCCGTCCAGTTCGGCATTGGTGCGCGCGCCGGTTTCCTCAGCGCGGGCGGTCTGGATCGCGCGGGCGGCCGCGACCCGTGCGCCGACTTCGGCAGACCCTTCGGCCGGCGGGGGCAGCGCGAGATCGGCGGCGCTGACCGGATCGACTTCCACATGCAGGTCGATCCGGTCGAGCAGCGGGCCGGAGACCTTGCTCTGGTAATCGGCCGCGCAGCGCGGGGCACGCGAGCAGGCGAGCGCAGGATCGCCGAGGTGCCCGCAGCGGCACGGATTCATCGCGCCGACCATCTGCACCCGCGCCGGATAGGTTACATGGGCATTGGCGCGCGCTACGCTGACCTCGCCGGTTTCGAGCGGCTGACGCAGGCTGTCGAGCACCGTCCGCTGGAACTCCGGCAATTCGTCCAGGAACAGCACCCCGAGATGCGCCATGCTGACCTCGCCGGGGCGCACCCGCAATCCACCGCCGGTCAGCGCCGCCATCGAGGCCGAATGATGCGGCGTACGGAAGGGCCGGGTGCGGCTGATCCGCCCGCTCACCAGCTCGCCCGCGACCGAGGCGACCATGCTCGCCTCCAGCGCTTCGGACGGGGTCATGTCGGGCAGGATCCCCGGCAGGCAGGCGGCGAGCAGCGATTTTCCGGCGCCCGGCGGGCCGACCATCAACAGATTGTGCCCGCCGGCCGCGGCGATTTCCAGCGCGCGCTTGGCGGTCTCCTGTCCTTTGACCTGCTTGAGGTCGGGGCCGTGGCGCCGCTCCTCGATCTCGCCCGGCTGCGGTTCGGGGAGGCGCTGGGTACCTTTCAGATGGTTGAGCAGGCTGACCAGATCGGGCGCGGCGCAGACCGGCACTCCGCTCGCCCACCGGGCCTCGGGCCCCTGCTCGACCGGGCAGATCAGACCTTTGCCCTCCCCGCTCGCATGCAGCGCCGCGAGCAACACTCCGGGCGAGGCGACGATCCGCCCGTCGAGCTTCAATTCGCCGACCGCGATCCAGTCAGCCAGCGCCTCGCGGTCGGTCACCCCCATCGCCGCCAGCAGCGCGAGCGCGATCGGCAGATCGTAATGGCTGCCTTCCTTGGGCAGATCGGCGGGGGACAGGTTGATCGTGATGATCTTGGGCGGCAGCGACAGGCCCATCGATGCGAGCGCGGCGTGGACCCGCTGGCGGCTTTCGCCGACCGCCTTGTCGGGCAGGCCGACGACATGGAATTTGGGCAGGCCCGAAGCGAGTTGGCACTGCACGTCCACCGCGCGCGCCTCCAGCCCGAGATAGGCGACCGTCGATACCGATCCGACCATGTCTTGTCCCCCTTTTGTTCCGTATAGCAGTTACGGAACCGGAGTCGAGCGCCGGGAACATGGTAAAACCGTCGGAAAGTATTCTTGCTTAGATTCGCGCAGGGCGAATCGCAGCACCATCGCCGAATGGGGCGGCACTTCTTTCTTCTTGCAGCAGCGATCGCGGTAGCCGCGGTAGCCGCGGTCGCCGCGCCGACTCCGGCGCATGCGGCAATGGTGACGGTGGAGGAGTGGGTCGAGGTCGAGGATGCGCCGCCGGCGGTCACGTCCAGCGGGTCTGCCGAGCGCTTCGTCTCGGGTGTGCCGCTGCAACAGGTTTCAGGCATCGCGACCTATGGGCCGTTCCGGGTGACCGACGCGACCCATGCCGCGCTGGTCGGGATCACCGATGCGCGCAGCCCGGCGCAGTTCGCCGCGATGCTGCGGGAGCATCCGGGGCTGACCACGCTCGACCTGGTCGAATGCCCCGGGACCTTCGACGATATCGCCAATCTTCGGCTCGGGCGGATGATCCGCGAGGCCGGCCTCGCGACTCACGTGCCCAAGGGGGGCTCGGTTCGTTCGGGAGCGGTCGAACTGTTCATCGCCGGCGCCCGGCGCCAGATCGACGACGGCGCGCGATTCGCGGTCCATGCGTGGGAAGACGATACCGGGCATCAGGCGGGCGATTATTCCCTGGCCGCGCCCGAGAATGCCAAATATCTGGATTTCTACCGCGCGATGGGAATGAGCGCCGATCAGGCCCGATCCTTCTATGCGATGACCAATTCGGTGCCGTTCGAACGCGCCCGCTGGCTCGATGCGCGGGAGATGCGCGGCTGGGTGGCCACGGCGGAGGCGGCGCCTTCCATCGCGGCCGATCCGGTGGTAGAGCCTGCGCCGCAGCTTGCTTTCGTCGCGCTCGACCTTGACTTCGCCAGTTCGGTCTACTAGTCGCGCGCCCATATCGGGGCCGCCTTAACCGGCGGCTTTTCAGTTTTTTGAGGACTTCGCCATGAAGCGCACTTTCCAGCCGAGCAATCTCGTTCGCGCTCGTCGTCACGGGTTCCGCGCCCGCAAGGCCACTGTCGGTGGCCGCAAGGTGCTCGCCGCCCGCCGTGCGCGCGGCCGCAAGAAGCTTTCGGCCTGAGCGACTCAGTCGCCGGCGCGCCGCCTCTGGCGGTGCTGACCAAGCGTTCCGATTTCCTCGCTGCGAATCACGGGCTGCGCGTTGCGCGGCCCGGTTTCGTTTTGCTGGCCCGGCCGAACGGCGGGCTCGGCATCCGCTATGGCATCACCGTCACCAAGAAGATCGGCAATGCGGTGGTCCGCAACCGGATGAAGCGCCGGTTCCGCGAATTGCTGCGCGCGGCGCTGCCGCTTGAAGGCCTGCCCGATCATGACCATGTGCTGATCGGCCGCGAGGGCGGGATCGAGCGGGACTTCGCCAAAACCGGCGAAGAACTCACCGCCGCCCTGCTCCGCGCGGCCGAAGGCAAAGGGGATCCGCCGCGCAGACCGCGCGGGAAACGGCGATGAAACAGCTCTTCATCCTGATTGCGCGGGGCTGGCAGCTGGGCCCGTCGCGGATCCTCCCGCCGAGCTGCCGCTACATCCCGTCGTGCTCGCAATATGCGATCGAAGCGCTCGAAAAGCATGGCGCGATCAAGGGTGGATGGTTGGCGACGAAGCGTCTATTGCGCTGCCACCCTTGGGGAGGGCACGGGTTCGACCCGGTGCCATGAGCAGTCGCTCATCCCCGGGGGATCGAAGTTTCAAGCGCCGAAGGGATCGGACGTAAGTGGAAAATCAGCGTAACCTCATTCTCGCCGCGGTGCTCAGCGTGTTGCTGTTCTTCGGCTGGGAAGCCTTTTCGAGCTGGTATTTCCCCGCGCCGAAGCCGGTGGCCCAACCCACGCAGGTCGCGCCGGTGCCGGGAGCGAGCGAAAGCGCCGAGGACAAGAGCCTGCGCCACTCGCGCACCAACCGCGAAGGCGGGCTGCACAATGCGGCCGACATCGCGCTGGAAAACAAGGATCTCGCGACCGAGCTGGCCGCGCCCGACCGCGTGAAGATCGCGGCGCCGCAGGTCACCGGTTCGATCAATCCCGTTGGCGCTGTGCTCGACGATCTCAGCCTGACCAATTATTCGCAGGGGCTTGAAAAGGGCAGCGAGCCGGTGCGCCTGTTCTCTGTCGCCGGATCGCCGGCGCAGTATTTCACCCAGTTCGGCTTCGTCGGCGACGGGGTGAAGACACCCGATGCGAAGACCGTGTGGCAGGCGAGCGGTGGGCCGCTGGCGCCAGGCAAGCCGGCTACGCTGAGCTGGAGCAACGACACTGGCCAGACCTTCACCATCAAGTTCGCGGTTGATGATCACTACCTGATCACCGCCGAGCAGACGGTTTCGAACACCGGCACCGCGCCGGTGGTGGTGCGCCCCTTCGCGGCGGTCACCCGCACGGCCAAGACCGCCAGCGGCGATTCGTGGAATATCCATTCGGGCCCGATCGGCTCGTTCGATGCGGCGGTGCAGTTCGGCCCCAATTACGACGATCTGGCCGAAAGCGGCACGCAGAAGCCGGCCGGCCGGACCGACTGGATCGGCTTTACCGACATCTACTGGCTTTCGGCGCTGGTCTCGCAGGACGGGCAAAAGCCCGATTCCGAGTTCCGTTCGCTCGGCGACGAGAATTTCCGCGCCGATATGATCTATCAGCCGGTCACGGTGGCGCCGGGCAAGGCGGTATCGCGCACCACGCGGCTGTTCGCCGGCGCGAAGGAAAGCAGCGTCCTCAAGGATTATCAGGACACCGGCATCACCAATCTCAGCAATGCGATCGACTGGGGCTGGTTCGGAATCCTCGAGAAGCCGATCCTGTGGCTGCTCAAGCACCTGTTCGCGCTGACCGGCAATTTCGGCCTCGCGATCATGCTGCTGACGGTGATCGTGCGCGGCGCGATGTTCCCGGTCGCGCAGCGCCAGTTCGCCTCGATGGCCGCGATGCGCGCGGTCCAGCCCAAGATGAAGGCGCTGCAGGAACGTTACAAGGACGACAAGCCCAAGCTGCAGCAGGAGATGGGCGCGCTCTACAAGGCCGAAGGGGTCAACCCGCTGGCCGGCTGCGCGCCGCTGGTGCTGCAGATCCCGATCTTCTTCGCGCTCTACAAGTGCCTGACGCTGGCGATCGACATGCGCCATCAGCCATTCGTGCTATGGATCAAGGATCTCTCCTCGCCCGATCCGCTGCACATCTTGAACCTGTTCGGCCTGCTCGACTTCACGCCGACCAGCTTCTTCGCGATCGGGCCGCTCGCGGTGCTGCTCGGCTTCACCATGTTCCTGCAGTTCAAGCTCAACCCGGCCCAGATGGATCCGGTCCAGCAGCAGATGTTCATGTTCATGCCGTGGATCATGATGTTCGTGATGGCGCCCTTCGCGACCGGCCTGCTGCTTTACTGGTGCACGTCGAACCTGCTCACGATCGCGCAGCAGGCCTATCTCTATCGCCGCCACCCGCAGCTGCGGGCGCAGAGCGAGAAGGCCAAAGCCGACAGCGAGCGGGCCAAGGCGCGCGACGGCAAGTGAGGTGTTTCCCCTTCTTTCGTCCTTGCGAGCGTAGCGAAGCAATCGAGGGCGCGGTGCAAATTGCTCTGGATTGCCGCACCGCCTGCGGGGGCTCGCAATGACGGATGAAATTGAAGACCTCGCGGCGCGCGCAAGCAAGCTGTTCTCGGGGCGAGTGGACTTCCTGAAGTCCGCCCCGGAACTGCGCTTCCTGCCCGATCCGACCGCCCCCGAGATCGCTTTCTGCGGGCGCTCCAACGTCGGCAAGAGCTCGCTGCTCAACGCATTGACCGGGCGCAAGGCGATCGCGCGTGCCTCGGTCACCCCGGGCCGGACGCAGGAGCTGAACTTCTTCGAAGTGGGTGAGCCGACCATGTTCCGGCTGGTCGACATGCCCGGCTACGGCTTTGCCAAGGCCCCGCCCAAGGTCGTCGCCAAATGGAAGATGCTGGTGCGCGACTATCTGCGCGGGCGCCAGGTGCTCAAGCGCACCCTGGTGCTGGTCGATGCGCGCCACGGGCCCAAGCAGGTCGATGTCGAGATGATGGACATGCTCGACGAGGCGGCCGCGAGCTACCGCGTGGTGCTGACCAAGGCCGACAAGATCAAGGCGAGCGAGCTGGCCGCGGTGCTGGCGGTGACCCAGGTCGAAGCGCGCAAGCATTCGGCCGCCTTCCCGCAGGTCCACGTGACCTCGGCCGAGAAGAAGATGGGCATCGACGAATTGCGTGCGGCGGTGCTGGCCGATGTCGAGCTATGATCGCACGTGAGCTGATCGACACCGCCCAGGTCCCGGGCGGCGAGGAACTCCGCCTGTTCCGACACGGTGGCGACTTCATGATCGTGCTCGACCGCAACGAGCTGATGAGCACGCGGATGAGCGGCTCCGAAGAAGCGCTCGCGACGATGAGCATCGAGCGGATCGCCCGGGTCAGGAAGCCGCATCTGCTGATCGGCGGCTATGGCATGGGCTTTACCCTGCGCGCGGCCCTGGGGCTGATCGGCAAGGATGGCCGGGTGACCGTGGCCGAACTGGTGCCGAAGATCGTCGAATGGGCGCGCGGGCCGATGGCCGAGCTGGCTGCCGGCTGCCTCGAAGATCCACGAGTGGATCTGGTCGAGGCCGACGTGTCGATCATCATCGCCGGCGCGCGCGGCGAATTCGATGCGATCCTGCTCGATGTCGACAATGGCCCCGACGGGCTGGTGCGCGACGAGAACGGCCAGCTCTATTCGCGCGCCGGGCTGATCGCCGCGCGCGAGGCGCTGCGGCCGGGCGGGGTGCTCGCGGTCTGGTCCGCCGGACCGGATCCGGTGTTCGCCAATCGCTTGCGCAAGGCCGGCTTCGAAGTCGATGAGGTCAGGGTGCGCGCCCGTAGCAACGGCAAGGGCGCCAAGCACGTGATCTGGTTCGCACGACGGGCCAAGTAGAAGGCCGGCCGTCCTGCTGGACGACCGGCCCTTCGGTATAGCGGAGAGGCTGGATCAGCGCTGGTCGCGCCGTTCGTTGACTTCGCCCTGCTGGCCGCGATCGCGGTCGCTCTGCTGCTCCTGCTGGCTTCCGCGGTCCTGGCGATTCTGATCGCCCTGCTGGCGGTCGGCGCCGCCCTGCTGGTTCTGCTGACCGGTCTGGCCCGCGCCGCCCTGCTGGCCGCTGCTTCCGCCTTGCTGATTTTGCTGATTCTCGTCCTGTCGGCCTTGCTGGCCCGACTGTTGGTTGGGGCGATTTTCCATTGTTTGGATCCTCTCTCATGTTCCCGGGGATGGGACATGAGATTCAAACGCCGCAGGTGGCGGACGTTCCTGCGCCAGCGCCGGAGCGAAGCTCTCGCCCGCCGGATCGTGCGGATTTGCGACGAACCGAATATGGCGCCCGAGTGCGTTCATTCTCGACACCATCGGCCTGAATGGTTAGGCGAAATGGCATGAAGCTCATCGTCGGCAACAAGAACTATTCCAGCTGGTCGCTGCGTGGCTGGCTCGCGGTCAAGCAGTCGGGCCTCCATTTCGAGGAACTTACCGTCCCGCTCTATGGCGAGGACTGGGAAGAGATGAAGCGCCAGCAGGGCGAGTTCCAGCCTTCGGGCGGCAAGGTCCCGGTGCTGTGGGACGGCGACACGGTGATCTGGGACAGTCTCGCGATCCTCGAATATTGCGCCGACCGCGTGGGGCGCGACCGCTTCTGGCCCAAGGACGATGCCGCGCGGGGCATGGCCCGTTCGATGGTCGCCGAAATGCACTCCGGCTATCTGCCGCTGCGCCGCGCGCTGCCGATGAACATGCGCCGCCGGTTCCAGACGCCTGCGCTGGACGAGGACGTGCGCGGCAACATCGTTCGCATCCTCACGCTATGGGCCGAGGCGCGGGCGCGCTTCGGCAAGGGCGGGCCGTTCCTGTTCGGCACCTTCTGCGCGGCCGACGTGTTCTACGCGCCCGTAGTCAGCCGCTTCATCACCTATTCGATCCAGGTTCCGGGCTTCGCCGACGTCTATATGCAGGCGCTGATGGAGCACGAATGGATGCGGGCCTGGCTCAAGGCGGCCGAGGACGAGGACTGGACCATCGCGCAGTGGGAAACCCAGCCGCCGGTGAAGTGACCTCGCCCGAGTTCCCGCGAAGGCGTGAATCTCATGCGGTTTCAGCGCCTGGCCTGCCTGACACCCCCGCCTGCGCGGGGGATCAGAATTGGCTCCCATCCTTGCGCCGCTGCTGCCCGACCTCGGCGGATAAATGCATGTCGATATCGGGATAAAAACAGTCGCTCGCCGACGGCCGCCCGATCGCGATATAGACGCAGGGCTCGCCGGAGCGGTTCTGCAGCACATGGCCGTTGCCGTCGTTCTTCGGGAAGGCCGCGATGTCGCCCGCGCGCATCGGGGTTTCGCCGGTGTCGTCGACCAGCACCGCCTCGCCGCTCAGCATCACCACCAGCTCGTCCTCGCCGACATGCCAGTGGCGCTGCGACGACCATGCGCCGGGTTCCAGCACCACATGGCTCGCACCGAAATCCTCAAGGCCAGTGGCGGGCGCGAGGCGGCGGTACCAGCGTTCGCGCACCACCCCGGCATAGACCGCGGGATAGCCGGTGGCGTTGGTCTGCGGGATCGCGTCGAGATCGAGCTTGGGCATGGCATCTCCTCCGGCGCCGGAGTAAACCGGCGGGCAAAAGGACGCAAACGGAGAGGGAGCATGGAGACCTGGAGGATCTTCGCCTACGTCACCATCGGGTGCTGGAGCGTGTTCATGCTGGTCTGGGCAGCCATGGCGCGCGGCGCCAAGCGGAGCGTCCGCGAGGAGAAGCGCAGCGAACGCCGCGCCTATAGCCTCCCGACCGCCTTCGGCATGATACTGATCGCGATCAGCACGCCGCAGGTCTGGGGCGGCGAGAATCTGCTCACCACGCTGGTATTGCCGCTCGGCCTGGCCTTCGCGGCTGCCGGCGCGGCGGCGGCTATGGCGGGGCTGGCACTGGCGATCTGGGCCCGGGTCACGCTCGGGCGCGACTGGAGCGTCAACGTCACGCTCAAGGAAGGGCACGAGCTGGTCACCGGCGGCCCCTATGCGCTGATCCGCCACCCGATCTACACCGCGGTGATCCTGCTGGTGATCGGCCTGTTCCTGCTGTTCGAGACGCTCGGTGGCGTCCTGGGGGTGGGGTTGGTGGTGCTCGGCTGCTGGATCAAGCTGCGGCAGGAGGAAGTGCTGATGATCGGCCAGTTTCCGGAGAGCTATCCGGCCTATATGGCGCGCACCAAACGCCTGATCCCCTTCGTGGTCTGAGGCCGCCGCTTCCCATGCGCGCGGGCTTTGGCTAGGGCCGGGGCATGGGCTCCACTCTCGATCCGGTCGAACTCGCCGAGGCGCTGATCGCCTGTCCTTCCGTGACGCCGGCGACCGGCGCGGTGTTCGACCGGCTGGAAGAGATGCTCGCGCCGCTCGGCTTTACGGTCCACCGATTCCTCAAGGGCGAGCGGGGTGAAACCGGGGCGGCAGGCCCGGTCGAAAACCTGTTCGCGATCCGCCAGGGCCCGGCGGGCTCGAAGCATTTCGCCTTCGCCGGCCATGTCGATGTGGTGCCGGCGGGCGAGGGCTGGGCGAGCGGCGCCTTCGAGCCCGAGCGGAGGGGCGAGCTGCTTTACGGGCGCGGCGCGGTCGACATGAAGGGCGCGGTCGCCGCGATGATCGCGGCGGTCGCGGAGATCCCGGCGGAGGCCGGCACGATCAGCTTCATCGTCACCGGCGATGAAGAGGGTGAGGCGCTTTACGGCACCCGCGCGCTAATCGTTCTGATCCGCGAGTTGGACGCAATCCCCGACCTGTGCCTCGTCGGCGAGCCGACTTCGGTCAACCGCCTCGGCGACATGATGAAGATCGGGCGGCGCGGCTCGCTCAATGCGTGGTTCGAAGTGGCCGGGCGCGAAGGCCATGTCGCCTATCCGCATCTTGCCGATAATCCGGTCCCGCGCCTGCTCGCGCTGCTGACCGAACTCGATGCGATGCC
Source organism: Candidatus Andeanibacterium colombiense (assembly GCA_029202985.1). Lineage (GTDB taxonomy): Bacteria > Pseudomonadota > Alphaproteobacteria > Sphingomonadales > Sphingomonadaceae > Andeanibacterium > Andeanibacterium colombiense. The sequence goes on from CP119316.1 coordinate 2,508,607, forward strand.
GCTCGACGAGGGCAATGAGTGGTTCCAGCCGTCGAACCTCGAGATAACCGAGATCGAAGTCGGCAATCCGGCGACCAATGTGATCCCGGCGCGGGCCAAAGGGCGGATCTCGATCCGCTTCAACGATCACCACAGCGGCGCCGAGCTGGCGCGGCGGGTGACCGAGATTGCGGAGCGCCACGGCGGCACCGCCCGCCCGGTGATCTCCGGCGAGCCGTTCATCACTCCGCTGGGCGAATTCTCCGCGCTGATCGCGGCGGCGGTCGAGGCGGAGACCGGGCTGGTCCCCGAACCTTCGACCACCGGCGGCACTTCCGATGCGCGCTTCCTCAAGGATTTGTGCCCGGTGATCGAATTCGGCCTGCTCAACGCAACGATGCACAAGCGCGACGAGGCGGTGGCGATTAAGGATCTGCGGGTACTCACGCGCATCTATAACCGGATTGCATTGGCGGCGTTGAAAATGTGAATGTCGGCCCGGCCGTCGCACGGCTAGGGCTGTGGACGAGCAGGGGAACGGACATGACTGACGCCGCCGAAATCGCGCAGGAGACTGCGCCGCAGGGTCACAGCAAGCTGCAGTGGCGCATATTGATCGGGTTCGTGCTCGGGCTGGTGCTGGGCCTCGCGACCTACAGCCTCGCCGGCGACGCGCCGTGGATCGACACGGTCACCACCTATGTCACCGGTCCGATCGGGCAGATCTTCCTGCGCCTGCTGTTCATGCTGGTGATCCCGCTGCTGTTCTCGGCGCTGGTCGTCGGGATCGCCGAGATGGGCGAGATCCGCGCGCTCAAGGCGGTCGGGATCCGCACGCTGGTCTATACGGTGATCGTCTCGGCGATCGCGGTCGCGGTCAGCCTCGCGGCCGTGAATATCCTGCGTCCGGGCGACGGGGTCGATCCGGTGGCGGCGCAGCAATTGCTCGCGCAGGGGGCCGATAACGCCAAGGGCATCATCGCCAAATCGCACGATGCCGCGACCGGGGTGGATGCGGTGGTCAACATCGTGCCGTCGAACGTGATCACCGCGATGAGCGGCAACGACATCCTCGCGGTGATGTTCTTCGCGCTGTTCTTCGGCATCGGCCTGTTGCTGGTCCAGACCCCGCGCAGCGCGACGCTGAAGGATGCGATCGAGGGGGTGTTCGAAGTCTCGATGAAACTGATCGGGCTGGTGATCCAGCTCGCGCCGCTGGCGATCTTCTGCTTCATGTTCAACCTCGCCGCGCAGTTCGGCTGGGATCTGATCGTCAAGCTCGCGGCCTATGTGGGAGTGGTGCTGCTGGCGCTGGCGATCCAGATGTTCGGGGTGTTCCCGCTGCTGCTGAAGTTCGTGGGCAAGAAGAGCCCGATCGCGTTCTTCCGCGAGACCCGCGAAGTCAGCGTGATGGCGTTTTCGACCGCGAGTTCGAACGCGACCCTGCCGACCTCGCTGCGCGTCGCCGAGACCCAGCTCAAACTGCCGCGCCAGATTTCGCGCTTCGTCCTGACCATCGGCGCGACCGCCAACCAGAACGGCACCGCGATGTTCGAAGGCGTGACGGTGCTGTTCCTCGCGCAGTTCTTCGGGGTCGACCTCTCGCTCACCGACCAGTTGTTCGTGATGCTGGTGTGCATCCTTGCCGGGGTCGGCACAGCGGGCGTACCGGCGGGCTCGCTGCCGGTGATCGCGCTGATCATGGCCGGGGTCGGAGTGCCTCCGGCCGGGATCGGACTGATCCTGGGCGTCGACCGGTTCCTCGACATGTGCCGCACCACGCTCAACGTGATCGGCGATCTGGTGTGCGCCCAGGTTATTTCGACCTTGAGCGCCCGGGACGATTTGGCGGCGGATCGAGCACCTTCGACTTGAACTCGCATTGCTGGATGACCGGGCAGCGCCAGCATTCGGGCAGGCGCGCCTTGCAGGTGTAGCGGCCGAGCAGGATCAGCCAGTGATGCGCGTGGAGCCTGAACGGCTGCGGCACCCGCTTCTCCAGCAGCGCCTCGACCTTCTCGGGGGTCTTGCCCTTCGCCAGCCCGGTACGGTTGCCGACCCGGAACACATGGGTATCGACCGCGAAGGTCTCCATCCCGAAGGCGCAGTTCATCACCACATTGGCGGTCTTGCGCCCGACCCCGGGCAGCGTGACCAGCGTGTCGCGATCCTCCGGCACCTGCCCCGCGAAATCGCGCACGAGGATTTCGCTCAGCGCGATCACGTTCTTCGCCTTGGCGTTGAACAGACCGATCGTCTTGATGTGCTGCTTCAGCCCGTCCTCACCCAGCGCGACCATCTGCGCGGGCGTTGTCACCTCGGCGAACAGCCTGCGGGTGGCTTTGTTGACCCCCGCGTCGGTCGCCTGCGCGCTCAGCACCACCGCGACCAGCAGCTGGTAGGTGTTGCCGAATTCCAGCTCGGTCTGCGGGCTCGGATCGAGTTCGGCGAGGATGCTGAAGAACTGGAAGATCGTGTCGCGGTTCAAGGGCAGTCCAACGAGCAGAGGGCTGTGCCGAAATCGCCCGCGGCGAGATCGGCATCGGACGCCATGAATAAGGCTTCGCCGGCGTCACCCCAAGCGGGAATGTCGCCGGCGAAAGATCACTTCGCCACAGCGCGCTCCGCATCCCGCTTCGCGTCGCCTTCCCAGCGGTCGGCCTTCATCTCCTCGCCGGTGATCGGGTGCTTCATGTGGAACGGCAGTAATTTGTGCACCGGCCACAGCCAGTGGTCCTCGATCAGCTCGTCCGGGCCGCAGGGATCCTCGGGATAGAGCGTGGTGATGAACGGCGTGTATTCGGTTTCGGTATAGGCCCAGCCCTTGTCGAAATCGGCGTGCCAGTGCGGGAAGTAGTTCAGCACGTGGATGCGCCACTTGCCGTCGGAACCCTTCTTGTAGGTGTTCTCGTAGATCCCGCCTTCCCACCACTGGCGCACGTTCAGGCCCTTTTCCGGGTCGGCATAGTCGCGGTGGCGGCCGGCCTGCATCGTCGAGCGCGCGCGGGCGAAGGCGGTGACGCCGTCGGGCTGGATGTCGACGATATCCTGCAATTGCGGATGGTCGAGCAGGAAGCCGTCGATCGGGCCGTTGTTGTTGTGGGTGAAGCGCTTGCGGAACCGCTCGATATACAGCCGCGCCGCGCCGGCCTTGCCCTTCCACACGCCGCCGAAGAAGCGCACTTCGCAATCCTCGGTGAACAGCTCGACCGTCTGGTCGTACATGCATTTGTCGATCAGATAGCCGTAGAGATACTGCAGCTTGCGGACGTCGAGTTCGTCCTCACGCTGGGTCAGGCGCTTGTCCATCTCGGCAATTTTTGCCTCGAGGGCAGCGACGCGGTCTTCGGACATTCGGTTACTCCCAAGTGATTTTTATGACGGGCTTTTAGAGCCCAAGCGCTTCGAGGCGTTCGACTTCCTGGCGATAGGGGCGGATGCCGTGCCACATGAAGAAGGTTGCGGTGGGCAGGAAGATGCACGCGGTGATCAGGATCGCTTCCCACAATTTCTGCTCGTCGCCCACGATATAGGTGCTGACCGCGCCGATCACCCAGCTGCCCATCCCGCCGAAGAAGGTGAACATGAACAGATAGAGCGCGCTGACCTGGCCGCGCTTCTCGTTCGGGACGATCCGCTGGACCGCGGCGTTCTGCGCGGGCGCTCCGGCGAGGCCGAAGAACACCCCGGCGGCCATCATCGCCACCGCCAGCTCGCCGGTCGGCATCAGCGGCGTCGCGACGGTGACGATCGTGGTGCAGGTGAAGATGATCGCGGTCGCGCGGATGTTCGCGTCCTTGTAGCGCTTGCCCATCCAGGTCACGAACACGCCGCCGGCGAAGATCCCGGCCAGCATCGAGACGAGCATCAGCGTGCCGAGCAGCGCGCCGGTCTCGGCCTCGTTCCAGCCATAGGTGCGGGCCATGAACGGGATGCGCCACGATGGCAGGCCCTGGCTCTCAACCGCCGACAGCGCGAGCGCGGCGAACAGTGGCACGAAGACGTATTTGCGCTCCCAGATCGCCTTGGCCGCATCCCAGCCCATGAAGGCGGCGAACTTGCGGCCCGGCGAAGCGTCCTTGGCGACCAGCTGGTGCGATCCGGCCGGGCTGCGGCGCGGCGGTTCCTTGAGGAACACGAAGAACAGCGCGGCGAGCAGGCCGGGCGTGCCGACCATGATCAGCACCAGCTGCCAGCTGAAGATCCGCAGGCCGAGGAAATCGATCGTCGCCGGCATCGTCGAAGTCCAGGCGATCATCTGGCCGCCGAGGATATTGCCGACCGAGCTGCCGCCGATATAGCCGAGCTGCAGCAGCGCGAAGACCAGCGGAATGCGCATCGGCCGGAAATAATCGAGCAGCATCGAATAGGAGCCCGGGCCGTTCGCCGACGAACTGGCCCCGACGAACAGCCGTGTGCCGATCAGCTGGCCGAGGTTCTGCGCCAGCCCGCCCAGCGCCATGATCGAGCCGAGCGCGGCGATCCCGATCGAAAGCACCCATTTGCGCGGATAGATGTCGACCAGCCGGGCGAGCGGGATGCCGACGATGACATAGGCGATCAGGCTGACCGGGCCGAGCACGAAGCCGAGGGTGGAATCGGTGATGCCGAAGCTGCCCTTCATCTTCTCGGCCAGCATCGAGAACACGGTCTGGTCGAAGAAGGTGATGAAGGTCGCGAAGACGATGCAGAACAGGGCGTAGAAACCCCATTTCTCGGATGGCCAGGGCTGATCCGCGCCGTCCGCCGGCTCCGCTGCCGTCTGCAGCTCGCTCGCATTGGGCGCAATCGCCATCGTTCGTCTCCCCTCCTTCCGCGCGTGGCCCTTTTTTGCAGGAGCCTCGCCGGAATGTGCTTGGCCGAATTGTAAGTGGTGAATACTAAAAGGCGAAGCGAAATAATGTATCGAACCGTCGCGAAAGTGCGGTCGATCCCTTGGGAGAATGCCAGATGCACACAGCCGCAGACGCGCGTTTGCACGCGGGACGCGCCCGGTGAGCGGCCCGTCCTATGCGCAGGATCGCGCCGAGATCGAAGACCTGATGGCGCGCTATCTGTTCGCGATGGATTGGGCCGATTACGAAGCCTATGCCGCGATGTTCACCGAACACGGCGAGCTCGAATATGCGCGCGGCACCGCGAAGGGCCGCGCCGCGATCGGCGAGAGCGTGCGCGCGTTCAAGGCGGCGATCGGGCAGATCTATACCGATTCCCACGGCAAGCCCGCGATCCTGCGCCACATCCTCGCCCAGACGGTGATCCGCGTCGAAGGCGACCGGGCTTTCGCGGTCGCGCTGTGGTGGGAAATGGCCAACGACGGGCCGGGCGACAAGCCGAAGGCCGGCACCTTCGGCACTTACGAAGACGAACTGGTCCGGCAGGACGGGCGCTGGCTGTTCGCCAAGCGCCGGATTCTCAACGAATTCCTCGACGGCCGCGCAACCGGCGAGACCAACCCGGTCCGGCTGCTGGACCTGCGCGCGGAGGCTTCCCGATGACCTTCTACTCCCCCACCTATGCCGACGACCGCGCGCAGATCCAGGATTTGATGGGCCGCTATCTGTTCGCGATGGACTGGCACGACACCGAAACCTACGCCAATTGCTTCACCGAGGACGGCGTACTCGACTACGCGATGGACACGCTGGTCGGCCGCGCGGCGATCCGCGAGGGCGCGGTGAAGTTCCGCGAGAACGTGGGCCGGCTGTTCAAGCGCGAGGATGGCAGTCCGGCGCTGCTGCGCCATGTGCTCGACCAGATCGTGATCCGGATCGAGGGCGACCGCGCCTGGACCACGGCCTTCTGGTGGGAAATGACCGACGGCGGCCCCGGCCGTTCGCCCCAGATCCAGAGCTACGGCACCTATGAGGACGAGGTCGTGCGGGTCGGCGGTCAGTGGCTGTTCAGCCGCCGCAAGATCTACAACGAGTTCATCCCGGGGCGCGAGACGCCGGAGCCGAACCCGGTGCGCCATTTCGACGAAGCGGCGGACGCAGCGAAGAAGGACTGAAGCGATGCAGGATTTCGCGGGGCGCACGGCCTTCGTCACCGGCGGCGCCAACGGCGTCGGGCTCGGTATCGTGCGCAATCTCCTGAACGAAGGGGTCAAGGTCGCGATCGCCGACATCCGCCAGGATTCGATCGACGAAGCGCTCGCGACGTTCGACAATCGCGAAGTGATGGGCGTGCGGCTCGACGTCTCCAGCCGCGAGGGGTTCCGCGAGGCGGCGGATCGGGTCGAAGCGGCCTTCGGCCCGGTTTCGCTGCTGTTCAACAATGCCGGGATCAACCTATTCCAGACGATCGAGGACAGCTCCTACGACGATTGGGACTGGGTCCTCGGGGTCGATTTCCACGGCGTCGTCAACGGTGTGATGACCTTCGCCCCGCGGATGAAGGAGCGCGCGCTCTCGGGCGCGGTGAAGGGCGGCCACATCGTCAACACCGCCAGCATGGCGAGCTTCCTCGGCAGCGGCGCGCCGGGGATCTACAACACCGCCAAATTCGCGGTGCGCGGGCTCAGCTATTCGCTGCGCCATTCGATGTACAAATACGGCATCGGCGTCTCGGTGGTGCATCCGGGGCTGGTGAAGAGCCTGATCTATGCGAGCGACGACGTCCGCCCCGATACGTTGAAGGGCGCGATGAAGGCGGTCGATCCGGCGGCGGTCGAGCGGCTGCAGGGCCTGCACGAATTCGGGATGGAGCCGGATGTGATCGGCGCGCGGATCCTCGACGGGATGCGCGCAAACCGGGCGAACATCTTCACCCATCCCGACCACCGGCAAGAGCTCGAACAGATCTTCGAGGAAACCCTGGCGGACTATCGCGACTACCCCGAGGATCCGGGCTTTGCGCAGCGGGTCGGGTTCGAGAAGATGCGCGGCGAGGCCTTCGAGAAAACCCGCCGCGAAGCCGACGCCGTCCAGTGACCGTTCAGCCGCGCCTGGCTAGCGCGCGGGCGATGAAACGCCTGATACCGCTTCTCGCCCTGCTCGCCGCGCCGGTCTGCGCGCAGCAAGCCGCGCCCGCGCCGCAGCTCGATCTTGAGGAAACCTCGATGCTGCGCTGTTCGGCGGTCTTCGCGATCGTCGCCGGCGATCAGCAGCGCGGCGATCCCAACGCCTCGACATGGCCGCCGCTGGCCGCGCGGGGCAAGGAATATTTCGTGGTCGCTTCGGCCCGGCTGATCGAGAAGCACCAGTTCACCCATGAGCAGGTCCAGGCGCTGCTGGTTGCCGAGGCCGGACGGCTGCAACACCAAGGCGCGGGTGCGAAAGATCCCCGGCAATACCTTGCTTCGCTGATGCAGCCTTGCATGCTGTCGCTCGAAGCATCGGGGCTCTGAGCCGGCCCGCACCGCGCGGGGCGAATCCCCAGCCGGAAGCCGCTCATCGGTGGACGCGCGTTACGGCTTGCGGCAAAGGGTGACACGCATGTGGCAGCTCTATCAATTCCCGCTGTGCCCGTTCTCACGCAAGGTCCGCCTGCTGCTGAGCGAGAAGGGCGTCGCCTATGAATTGCTGCGCGAGAACCCGTGGGAAGGGCGCGACGAATTCCTCGCGCTCAACGCCGCCGGGCGGACCCCGGTGCTGCGCGACGAGGTGAAGAACATCACGCTGAGCGACAGCCGGGCGATCTGCGAATATTTCGAGGAAACCGCCGACCGCGCGCCGATGATCGTCGGCACCGCGCTCAACCGCGCCGAGATCCGCCGGCTGGTCGCGCTGTTCGACGAGAATTTCTACAACGACGTGACCTATCCGCTGCTCAACGAGCGGATGAAGAAGCGCCTGTTCCTGCGCGCGCCGCCGGATTCGCGGCTGCTGCGCGATGCGATGCGGCTGGCGAACGAGCATCTCGACTATCTCGACTGGCTGATCGACACCCGCCCGTGGCTCGCGGGCGCGCAGATGAGCCTCGCCGATCTTGCCGCGGCGGCGCAGATCTCGGTCGCCGACTATCTCGGTGGGATCGACTGGAACGGCCACGAACAGACCCGCGGGTGGTATTCCGTGTTCAAGAGCCGCCCAAGCTTCCGCCCACTGCTGGCCGAGCGGATGGACGTGATCCAGCCGCCCAAGCACTACGCGGATGTGAACGCGTAATTTTCCGCGCCTCAAGCGCCGGCACGGGCATTCGCCCGCTTGGCTTTCCGCGCCATCAGGCGCGGCGCGCGTTCGCGCTTGCGGTCTGCTGTCAGCGGACCGGGACAGCTTGCATATTCGAGGAGAGTGCCGGGCTAGTGCATTAACGGCACCAACTTGGAATTCGGGCCGAAGGAATGATTTCCTGCGGCCATCTGTGGAAATCGCCGTTAACGCCTCGTTCCGAATACTCTATGCACACGCGCGCACGGACATTCGGGGCCGCAGCTAAGGACGAACCAGCCGCATGGCACGCAACCGGAGCGTCGGCTCCAAAGCCACACCGCGCGACCGCGTGAGGGCGAACAACACGGGCGGCACCGGCCGCGGCGGCGGTTCGCGTCCGCCGGGCCGGTGGCAGCGCATCGTGAAGCGGATCCTGATCTGGGGCGGCGCGCTGGCGCTGCTCGCCGCGATCGCGCTCGGCACCACGGTCTATTTCGCCGCGCAGAGCCTGCCGAGCTTTTCGGCGCTCAAGGATACCAAGGCCGGCCAGACGATCGTGATCCGCGCGCGCGACGGCAGCGAGATCGTCTCGATGGGCCCGAGCTACGGCCAGTGGCTGAGCTATGACGAGATCCCGCAGGTGATGAAGGACGCGATGGTCTCGGTCGAGGACCGGCGGTTCTTCTCGCATATCGGGATCGACCCGCTCGGACTGATCCGCGCGGTGTGGGTCTCGTGGCGCAGCGACGAGCGCACCAGCGCGACCTCGACCATCACCCAGCAGCTCGCCCGCAACGTGTTCCTCAACAACAACCGCACCTTCGATCGCAAGGCGCGCGAGGCGATCCTCGCGATGGCGCTCGAATGGAAGTTCTCCAAGGCGCAGATCCTCGAGCTCTATCTCAACAAGGTCTATTTCGGCGGCGGTGCCTATGGGATCGATTCCGCCAGCCGCAATTTCTTCAGCCATTCCGCGCGCGATCTTAACCTCGGCGAGGCGGCGATCATCGCCGGGCTGGTGAAGGCGCCGAGCCGCTATTCGCCCACCGCCGACGTCCAGGCAGCGGTCGGGCGCGCGAATGTGGTGATCGCGCAGATGAAGAAATACGGCGCGATCTCCGCCGACGAGGCCGATGTCGACGTGTCTGAAGTCAAGCTCGCGCCCGAGAAGGGCCAGAACTCGGTGCGCTATTTCACCGACTGGGTGCTGCCGCAGCTCGATCTGATCCTGCCCGAGACCAACCAGCCGCTCGATGTGTGGACCACGCTCGATACCGGAATGCAGACGCAGGCATCGCAGGCGATCAAGGCCAATGTGCCCAAGGGCGCGCAAGGGGCGCTGGTCAGCCTCGACCGCGACGGGGCGGTGCTCGCGCTGGTCGGCGGGACCGACTACGTCGCGACCAATTACAACCGCGCCACCAATGCGGTGCGCCAGCCCGGTTCGGCGTGGAAATTGTTCGTCTATCTCTCCGCGCTCGAGGCGGGCTACACCCCCGACGACAAGGTCAAGGACGAGCCGGTTACGATCGACGGCTGGAGCCCGCACAATTCCGGCGGCACCTATGCCGGCGAGATCGATGTCCGCACCGCCTTCGCCTATTCGAAGAACACCGTCGCCGCGCAGCTCGGCAACGAGGTCGGCTTCGGCACGGTCGCGTCGATGGCGCGGCGCTTCGGCATCACCACCCCGGTCGCGACCAACCCTTCGATGGTGCTGGGCACCAATGACGTGCGCCTGATCGACATGACGCGCGCCTTCGCTTCGGTTTCGGCGCGCGGCCGTTCGGTCGAGCCCTATGGCATCTCCAAGGTCACTTCGGTCGACGGTCAGGTGCTCTACCAGCACCAGGATGCGCGCGTGACCCAGCTGGTGCCGGATTACGTCGCCGCCGGGATCACCGATCTGCTGCAGACCGCGGTCGCCACCGGCACCGGCCGCGCGGCGCAGATCGGCCGCCCGGTCGCGGGCAAGACCGGCACCACCACCTCGAACAAGGACGGCTGGTTTCTCGGCTTCTCGTCCGGCGTCACCACCGGCGTGTGGATGGGCCGCGACGATGCCAGGGCGGTCGGCGGTCTCAGCGGCGGCGCCGCGCCCGCGCGCGCCTTCGCCGATTACATGCGCTATGCGGTGAAGGACCGCCCGGTCGAAAACTTCGACACCGAGCTGAAGCTGCCCGACTGGCAACTCGAGCCCGACGATGAGGTGATGAACGGCGATCCGGGCGACTATTACTATGTCGACGAGAACGGCAATCTGGTCGAGCCGAGCGGCCCGCAGGGTTCGCACGACAATGGCCTGCCCGACGACGCGGCGCCCAACGGGCCCAACAGCGGTCTGGTCCCGGCGAGCCCGGCCCCACCCGCGGCGAACAAGGACTTCCTCGAACGCGCAACCGGCGGCGACCGTGATCGCGACCGTGACCGCAACCGCACGCGCCCGAGCGAAGCGCCTAACCAGTAGAAGCAGCGGGCGCTGCAATTCGGTAATTCTGGGAATTGCTTGGCGCGACCTGCGCCAAAAACTAAGCGGTCACCAACAGCGCTGCGTAAAAAACGCCGCTACCCCCTCCCCGCTGCGGGGGAGGGCGCGCGACGGATCACCCCGCCGGCTGCGTCTGCAGCTTGAAGCGCACCGTGATATCGGCGCGCTGGCCGCGCGGGCCGAGGACCGAGAGCAGCACGCTGGGCCGCCCGGCCGCCTTGGCCGCCGCGACCTTGGCCGCGAATTCGGAAGCCGTGGTCACCGTTTCGTAATTGACCGACTGGATCACCAGCCCGCGATCGACGCTGCGTGCCGCGGCATTGCTGCCCGGATCGACTTCGAGCACCACCACGCCCTGCGTCGTCGGCGAACCGGTCAGCTGGCGCGCAAGATTGGTGTCGAGCGTCTGGACCTTGATCCCGAGCGTCTCGACCGAGCTGGAGGCCGAGGCATCCTTGCTGTCCTGATCGGGCGACAGGCGGTTGCCGTCGCCAGTGTCGATAGTCTTCTTGGCCAGTTCGTCCTCGCTCGGGCGCTTGCCGACGGTGATCGACAAGGTCGTCGGCTTGCCTTCGCGCAGCAGGTTCAGCGTGATCTTGGTGCCCGGCGCGGTGTTGCCGAGGATCGAGGCCGCATTGTGTTCGCGGGTGATGTCCTGCCCGGCGATCTTGAGCACGATGTCGCCGGTCTGCAGTCCGCCCTTCGCGGCCGGTTCGCCGGGAACGAGGCCGCGGACGACTTCGCCGCGATCGTGCCCGAGGCCGAGCGCGTCGGCCAGATCGTCGTCGACGCCTTCGAAGATCGCGCCGACATAGCCGCGCGTGATCTCTTCGCCGCGGATCAGCTTCTCGACGATCGGCTTGGCGACTTCGGAGGGGATCGCGAAGCCGATGCCGATGCTGCCGCCCGACTGGCTGAAGATCATCTGATTGATGCCGATGACGTTGCCGGCCATGTCGAACATCGGCCCGCCCGAGTTGCCGCTGTTGATGGCGGCGTCGGTCTGGATATATTCGTCATAGGCGCTGCCGCTGCCGGTGGTGCGGTGCGGGGCGGAGACGATGCCCGCGGTGACGGTGCCGCCGAGGCCGAAGGGATTGCCGATCGCGATCACCCAGTCGCCCGCGCGGGCCTGGCTCGAATCGCCGAAATCGACATGCGCCAGCGGCTTCTTCGGGGTAATCTTGAGCACCGCGATGTCCGACTGCGGATCGCGCCCGACCAGCGTGGCGTCATATTCGGTGCCGTCGAACAGGGTCACGGTGATCGCCTGGGCCGCGGTCTTGCGGTCGGCCGCGATCACGTGGTTGTTGGTGACGATGTAACCGTCGGCCGAGATGATGAAGCCCGAACCCGCCGCCTGTACTTCCTGCTGGCTGGTGTTGCCGCCGCCGTTCCCGTCGCCCGGGCCGCCCGGGCCGCCGGGGCCGAAGAAGCGGAAGAACGGGTTCTGGTTCTGGACCTCGATCACCTGGCGGACCGCGATGTTGACCACCGCGGGCTGCAGCTGTTCGGTCAGGTCGGCGAAGCTCGCCGGGGCGCCGGCGCGCGGAACGATCGGACGGATCGATGCGCTGTCGGCGCGGGTTACCTGGGCGCCGGCGGGATAGCCGGTCATGAGAGAGACGGCGGCGCCGCCGATCAACAATGCGGATGAAATACCATAAGCGTAACGCACGGGCTTCACGTCCTCTGTTCCTCTCGTAACTCACAGCCGGGGACTTCCCCGAATACGGGCATTTACATGGCCCCGCGGCCTGAACGCAGTTTGAATGACACCGGTAAACGTCAGTGACCCGCAGGAGGTGCCCCAGTTGGGCCGCTTTTGCGGGCCGTGACCTTACGGATGGCCCTTGAACTGCCGCAGGTAGTCATTGTCCGGCGAAAGGATGATCGTGCTGCTCTTTGCATCGGGCGAATCGGACGCGAAGGTCGTCTCGTAGCTCTGCATCGCGCGGTAGAAGTCGTAGAACTTCGGATCCTTGTTGAACGCGTCGGCGTAGATCTTGGACGCCTGGGCATCGGCGGTCGCGCGGATGATCTGCGCATCCTTGGCGCCCTTCGCGCGAATCGTGGTCGCTTCCTGCAGGCGTGCGGTCTGCATGCTGCCGAAGGCCGATTCGAGCGGCGTGCCCTGCGGCAAATCGGCGCGCTTGATCCGCACGTCGATTACCTGGGCACCGTATTCGCGCGCTTCCTTGTCGAGCTGGTCGCGGATGTTGTGCATCGTCGTCCCGCGCTCGGCGGTCAGCAGCGACGCGAAGGTCCGGCGGCCGAGTTCCTGGCGCAGCACCGAGCTGAAGATCGGCGAAAGCTGGGTCTCGACATTCTCGACGTCGCCCACGGTGCGGACCATCTTGACCGGGTCGATGATCCGGTAGCGCGCATAGGCGTTGACCTCAAGCCGGAGCTGGTCGGTCGAAAGCACCTGCTGCGGCTGCATGTCGAGATCGCGTACGCGCTTGTCGATCCGCTCGACCCGCTCGAAGAACGGGATGCGGAAGACGATGCCCGCGCCGGTCTGGCCATAGGGGACCTGGGGTTTGAAGCGGTTGACCACGCGTACCGGCTCGCCGGTACGGATAATCACCGCCTGTTCTTCCTCGGGCACCACCACCATGCTCGATAGCAGCGCGACGATCACCACCCCGAGTGCGATGATCGCGATCTTGTAGGTTTGCCAAAGCTCGCTCATCACTGGGCCCCCGTCTTGGCGGCAGGCTGGGTCCGCTTGATTTCGGGTAGCGGGAGGTAGGGCGTCACGCCGTTGCTCTCGACGATCACCTTGTCATTCTTCGACAGCACGCGCTCCATCGTCTCGTAATACATGCGCCGGCGGGTGACTTCGGGGGCGAGCTTGTACTGCTCGTACACCTTGTCGAACGCGGACGCGCTGCCCTGGGCCTGCTGCAGCACCTGCTGCGCCTCGCCCTCGGCGCGGTTGCGGTAGCTCTGGGCTTCCTGCTGCGCGGCCGACACGGCCTTGAACGCATCCTCGACCTGGGCGGGCGGATCGGTCTTGCGGATCTCGACGCCTTGGATCTGCACGCCCGAGCGATAGGCATCGAGGATCGCCTGCATCCGCTCGCGCACCTGTGCCTCCACCGTCGCGCGGCCGGCGCCGCCGAAGATGCCGTTGAGCGACTGTTCCGCCACCGAAGCGCGCATCGCGGCTTCGCCGACTTCACGGATCGTGTCTTCCGGTTCGGCGAGCTGGAAGCGGTACTGCTTCAGATCCTTGATGCTCCAGCGGACGAGATAGGAGAGATTCACCAGGTTCTGGTCGCTGGTGAGCATCAGGTTCTCGGCGTCGCCGTCGGGAATCTGGATCAGGCGAATCTCCGACACCGGTTCGACCGAGACGCTCTGGATCGGCCAGGGCGCGGTCATCGAAATGCCCGGATTGATCGTGTGGGAATATTTGCCGAAGGTCGTGACGATGCCCTGTTCCTTCGGGCCGAGCTGGTGGAAGGTCGAGAAGACCAGCCACAGGCCGACCACCGCCGCCGCGATCAGCGGGAGCCAGCTGCGCCCGCCGGGCGCCTGGGGCAGGCGGAAGTTCGGCGGCATTCCGGGCGGGCCGGAGCGCCGGCGCGGGCCTTCGGGGCCGCGGGTCTTGAAGATGTCCTCGATCCCGGCCGAACGGCGTCCGCCGCTCTCGCCCCCGCCGGGGAGCCAGGGATTGCGCGGCCCTTTGGGCTTGTCCGGGGGCGTGTCGCCGCCGGGCTTGCCTTCCGTACTCGGCTCGCCGCCATCCTTGCCGTCATCGCCCCCGTTGCCCGACCCACTGCCCCAGGGGCTGCGCTTGCCGGCCATTGCGAAGACGATGCTATCGAGAAATCCACCCAGTCGTTCCATCCGGCCACTTATAAGAAGGAAATGCGTGAATAACAGGGCGAGTTGCGCAGATTTTCCCTGCAAGCCCCGGCGGGCTCCGCTAACGGGTCTGCGATGAGCAATGAAGAGACCCTCAAGGCCCGCCTCCCCGTGCTTGCGCTGGAGCGCCTGCAATCCCTCAAGCTTAAGGACGGCATCGCGACGCTGATCCTCGACGCGGGCGGGCTCGACATGCTCGCGCGCGACCGGATGGAGGTCGCGGTGAAGGACACGCTGCGCGATGCGGAGGGCATCTCCGAAGTGCGCGTCGCGATGATGGCCGACCGGCCTGCACCCAAGACGCGGCGGATCGTCGCGATCGGATCGGGCAAGGGCGGGGTCGGCAAATCGACCCTCACCGCCAATCTCGCGGTCGCGCTCAAGCGCGCCGGGCGCAAGGTCGGGATCGTCGATGCCGATATTTACGGTCCGTCGCAGCCGACCTTGCTCGACACCAAGGACGAGCGTCCACGGGCCGAGAACAACAAGCTCATCCCGGTGCCGACCCCCAGCGGGGTGCCGGTGCTGTCGATGGGCTATCTGGTCGAACCGGGCCGCGCGATCGCGTGGCGCGGGCCGATGGCGGGCAATGCGCTGGGCCAGCTGATCGATGCCGACTGGGGCGATGTCGAAGTGCTGCTGGTCGATCTGCCGCCCGGCACCGGCGATGTCCAGCTGACCATGCTGCAGCGGTTCAAGCCGGCGGGCGCGATCATCATCTCGACCCCGCAGGATCTCGCGCTGATCGACGCAAGCCGCGCGATGCAGTTCTTCGAGACCGGCGGCATCCCGATCATCGGGATCGTCGAGAACATGGCCGGCTATGCCTGCCCGCATTGCGGCGAGATCAGCGATCCGTTCGGCGTGGGCGGGGCGGAACATGTCGCGGTGGAAAAGAACATCCCGTTCCTCGGCCGCGTGCCGCTGACCCTCGCGATCCGCACCGCGAGCGACGAGGGCCATCCGCCCGCAGCGGGCGACGGACCGGAAGCCGAAGCCTTCGCCGCGATCGCGGACGGGCTGATCGAGTGGCTGGACCGGTAACACGCGGGGCGCGGGCAGCCGGTGGAAAGAACAATTTTCCTACTCCATCCGAATCTGCCACGGATGGGCGATGAACCCGGCATGCGATCCTGCCTCGGCGCCGAAAGCCATAGCCCGCGAAGCGGCGATTTCGCGCAGCACCCGAGGTGTCACCCTCATGCCGGAAAACACCGGGATTCTGCGGGTTTCGAGCTCGGACAGCACTACGGACATCCGTCACTTGTGTAACCCCCAACCGCGCGGAAGGGCCGGGGCCTGATGCACGTCACCCGGCGAGGAGTGCTGGTGGGGGCCGCGGCGGGCGGCGGGTTGATCGCCTTCTGGGCCCTCGGCCCGCGCCGCTACGCCGCCCCGCTTGCCGCCGGGCAGGGCGAGGTCGCGTTCGATGCCTGGCTGAAGATCGGGCGCGACGGGATCGTCACCGTGGCGGTGCCGCAGCTCGAGATGGGCCAGGGCGTCACCACGATCCTGCCGCAGGTGGTCGCGATGGAACTCGGGGCGGACTGGCGCCAGGTCGCGGTCGAGCCCGCGCCGGTCAGCGGCGCCTATCCGAACCTGCCGCTGGCCGCCGAATGGGCGCCGTTGTGGAAGCCGCTGATCCCGATCCTGGCCGACCGGCCCGGCGATCTGCTGGTGCGCCACTATGCGCAGGGTCACCGCTTCATGGTGACGGCGGACGGCACCTCGCTCGCCGCGTACGAAGAGCCCTGCCGCAATGCCGCCGCCAGCGCGCGGGCGATGCTGGCCAAGGCCGCGGCCGACCGCTGGAACGTCGATTGGACGGAATGCGACTCCGACGGCGGGTTCGTCGTCCATGGCGAAAAGAAGCTCAACTTCGCGGAACTCGTGGAGGATGCCGCCGGCTACAAGCCGCCCGATCCTCCGCCACTGCGCTCGCAGCCGCCCGCCGAAGTTCCGGACGAGCTCGGCGCGGAGGCCCCGATCCTGTTCCCGCGGCTCGACCTGCCCTCAAAAGTCGACGGGTCCTATCTGTTCGCCGGCGACGTGCGCCTGCCCGACATGGTCTACGCGGCGATCCATCACGGCCCGATCGACCAGGCCGAGCTCGCCAATTTCGAGCCGAAGGACGCCGCCGGCACCCCGGGGCTGATCACACTGGTCAAGGGCAAGCGCTGGCTCGCGGCGGTCGCCAAGACCTGGTGGGCGGCGGACAAGGCGCTCGAAAAACTCGCTGCCACCTTCAAGCTCACCGGCCCGCTCGACAGCGGCGGGATCGCCGCCGCGCTCGACAAGGGGTTGATGCAAGGCGCCGGCACCAGCATTTTCAGCCACGGCGCGGGCGATGCCGAGCTTGGCAGGGCGACCCACCGGGTGCGCTACGATGTCGCCCCGGCGCTGCACGGCACGATCGAGACCGCCAGCGCCACCGCCCGGCTCGCGGGCGGCAAGCTCGAATTATGGATCGCCAGCCAGGCGCCCGAGCATGCGCGCAAGGCGGCGGCGGAGGCGCTCGACATGGCGCTCAGCGATGTGATTCTCTATCCGATGCCGGCCGGCGGCAGTTTCGACCGGCGGCTCGAGATCGACCATGCGATCGAGGTCGCGCTGATCGCGCGCGAATGCGGCAGGCCGGTCCAGCTGATCTGGTCGCGCTGGCAGGAGGCGCTGGCCGGGCGCCCGCGCACCCCGGTTTCCGCGATGATGGCGGCCAAGACCAGCGACAGCGGCCACATCGCGACCTGGCGCGCGCGGCTGGCGCTGCCGCCGACCGCGCTCGAATTCGGCGCGCGGCAGTTCGGCAATCTCACCAGCCGGTCCGCGATCGAGACGAGCAGCGGCAGCGCCGATGCAATGGCGATCGCCGGGGCGGACCCGCTCTACGATATCGAGAACGTCGCGGTGTATCACGTGCCGACCGACATCGGCCTGCCGACCGGGCGGATGCGCGGCAACGCCCACGGCTATACCTGCTTCTTCACCGAAAGCTTCGTCGACGAGCTGGCCGCGCTGCATCACCGCGAGCCTTTGTCCTACCGGATGGAGATGCTCGGCACCGATCCGCGCCTCGCCGCCTGCCTGCAGCGTGCCGCGCGGCTTGCGCAATGGAACGGCGGGCAGGACCAGAGCGGGCAGGGACTCGCGTGTCACCGGATCGGGCCGCCGGACAGCGGCGGGCGGATCGCGGTGATCGCCACCGCCAGCCAGGGCGAAGGCGGGGTCAAGGTCGAGAAGCTTTCGGCCGCGGTCGACATCGGGCGGATTGTCAATCTCGACATCGCGCGCCAGCAGATCGAAGGCGGGCTGATCTTCGGCATCGGCCTCGCGCTCGGCACCGCGATCGATTACGAGCGCGGCCTGCCGGTCAGCGGCCGGCTGGCGGCGCTGGGCCTGCCGAAGTTGCAGGACTGCCCGGCGATCGAGGTGGAGTTCGTCGCGAGCGAAGCGCCGCCGTTCGATCCGGGCGAGCTGGGCGTCGCGGTGGCCGCTCCGGCGATCGCCAATGCGCTGTTTTCGGCCACCGGCTTGCGGCTTCGCAATCTGCCACTGCTATCTGGAGAAGGTGAATGACGGGTGCAGCATTTTCCGGGATCGGCGTCCTGCTGGTCAACCTCGGCACGCCCGATGCGCCGACCTCGGCGGCGGTGAAACGCTATTTGCGGGAGTTCCTGTCCGACCCGCGCGTGGTGGAGATTCCGGCAATCGTCTGGCAACCGATATTGCGCAGCATAGTGTTGAATACACGGCCGAAAAAATCCGCGCATGCCTATAGCCAGGTGTGGACCGATAAGGGCTCGCCGCTTGCCGCCTTCACCGCGCTTCAGGCGGAAATGCTGCAGGCCCGGCTTGGAAATGCTGCGCTGGTGCGCTGGGGCATGCGCTATGGCAATCCGGCGCTCGGCACGGAGCTTCAGGCGCTGCAGGCGGCGGGCTGCGAACGCATCCTGATCGCCCCGATGTATCCGCAATATTCGGCCGCGACCAATGCCAGCGTGTCGGACAAATTATCCGAGGCGCTCGGCGCGATGCGCGCCCAGCCGGCGCTGCGGAACCTGCCGCCCTATTACAACGATCCGCTCTACATCGATGCGCTGGCGAAGGACTTGGGGCGTCAGCTCGACGCGCTGCCCTTCGCGCCCGAAGTCCTGCTGCTGAGCTTTCACGGCCTGCCCGAACGCTGCGTCGAGCTGGGCGATCCGTACCAGAAGCAATGCCTCGAAACCGCGCGCCTGCTGAAGGAGGCGATGGCGCCCCGCAAGCTGCGGATCGACGTGACCTTCCAGTCGCGCTTCGGCAAGGCCAAGTGGCTCGAGCCGGCGACGGACACAGTGCTCGAAGCCGAAGCGAAAGCCGGCATCAAACGCCTCGCGGTCGCCGCGCCGGGCTTCTCGGTCGATTGCCTCGAAACGCTCGAGGAACTGGGGATCCGCGGCAAGGAACAGTTCCTCGAAGCCGGGGGCGAGGACTATGCAACGCTCGCCTGCCTCAATGCGGGCGAGCCCGGAATGGATATGCTCGAAGCGCTGGTAAGGCGCGAGCTGGGGGGATGGATCTAGAATGGAAGGCCCGACGCTCGATAATCTCGGCGACAATCCCGTTCCATCGACGGACCGAGCGGCCGGCTGGCGCGAGCTGGGCTCGGCACATCTGCTGCCCAAGCTGCTGATCATCCTGCTCGGCGTGTGGATGAACGCGGCCGACGCGCTCGTCACCGCGACCATCCAGCCGAGCGTCGCGGCCGACCTCGGCGGCTATGCGGCGTTCAGCTGGGCGGTGGCGGGCTTCCTGATCGGCTCGGTGGTCGCGGGCGCGAGCTCGGGCCGGGTGGCGGAAATCTTCGGGCTCGGGCGGGCCGCGGCCTTTGCCGGGGTGGTCTTCGCGGTCGGCTGCCTGATGAGCGCTTGGGCGCCCGAGATCTGGACCTTCCTCGGCGGGCGGCTGGTACAGGGGATCGGCAGCGGCTGGTTCAGCGGCTTCGGCATGGTCGCGATCGCGCAGCTCTTCCCCGAACGCCAGATCGCCCGGGTGTTCGCGATCATCGCCGCGACCTGGGGCGTTGCGACCCTGCTCGGCCCGATGGTCGGCGGGCTGTTCGCCGAAGCGGGCAACTGGCGCGCGGTGTTCTGGATCTTCCTTGCGCAGGCGGCGCTCTACGCGGTCCTCGCGCCGATCCTGTTCCGCAAGGCGCATATGGAGAGCGAGCACAATTCGGTTCCGCTGCCGCAATTGCTGGCGGTCGCGGTGGGCATCTCGATGATCGCGCTGGCCGATCTCGCCGAAGCTCAAGTCGGCTCGCTCGCATTGATCTTCGGCGGCTTCGCGGTGATGACCTTGGTCTTCGCGATCGACGCGAAGGCGAAGGTCCGCCTGCTGCCGCACCGCGCGGGCGATCCGCGCACGGTGGTCGGCGCGGGCTATCTGTCGATCTTCGCGGCGGCCGGTGCCTCGATGCCGTTCACGATCTATGCCCCGCCGATCTTCCAGCAGCTCAAGGCCTATTCGCCGTTGCAGGCAGGCTATGTGGTCGCGTCGCTGGCGTTGACCTGGACGGTGGTCGCGATGAGCATTTCGCATGTCGTCTCGGGCAAGGAAGGACCGTGGATCCGCCGGGGCACCGCGCTGATCGCGCTGGCCGCGGTCGCGCAGGCGCTGACGGTGCCGACGCTGGCGCTCGCCTGGGTGATCCCTTCGGGCGCGCTGATGGGCGCGGGCTTCGGCATGTCGACCAGCCTGACCAACCGCGTGCTGCTGCGCTCGCTGCTGAAGGAAGACCAGGCGATCGGCAGCGCGGCGCTGATGACCACCCGCCAGATCGGCGGCGCGGTAGGTGCGGCGCTGGCCGGCGTGATCGCCAACATGATCGGCTTCGCCCACGGCATCACCGACGTGACCGCGCGCGGCGCTGCGGGCAATGTGTTCTACGCGGCGATCCCGATGGCAGTGCTGGGGGCTTTGGGCGCCTTGGCAATGACGCGGAAGCGATAAGAGATTACAGAACGCGCTCGTCTGAGTCTTTTCCGGACATGCATCGCTCACCGTCGATCATGCCAAAGCGCGGCGCCCCGAATCTGACGCGTTTGAAAGCTGCGGTCGGTACGGTTGCATTGACTGCAGCGCCAAAGACATCAGTCGAGCCCGGCGCGTTATCGCGATAGATCCAGACAATCCCGTGCGTGCTGCGTTTGCGCCGCAACGTCCCGTCACCGATATCTGCGACAAATGTGCCGCCCTCGGTCGCGTATTGGGATCCTCTTATCGAAAACAGGCCTTCGTTCAGAGCTATCTCGCCAATCGAATTCAAGCCACTGTCGGTTTTCACCACTGCGTTTTCGCCCTCTCTCAAACGGATCGAATAACCGGCCCCGCAAAGCAGGCCGGGTCCTTCGTAATCCGTTCGTGCGAAAAAGTGGGTGCCAGCAGGAGGGGGTATCGCCTGCATCATCAAAGGGATGAAAACAAACATACCGTTCATATGCTGCCTTTCTCCCCTTGCTGGCTCAGAAATCCACCGCGATGCCGTTCTTTTCCCAGTCGCCATAGCGGGTGGGGCTGAGCGTCTCGTCGTCCTTGACCGGCGCGGGCTTGGGCACGGGCTTGTCGGTCCAGTGTTCGGGCTTGGCAAAGCCCTCGGGGCGTTTGGTCGCGCGGTCGGTCATACCGACAAGATGGGCACGCTGGCGTAGAAAGGCAATCGCTCCTAAGGGCACCTTCATGGCCGACATTCCCGGACTCCCCGCGCGCCGTGCCGCGCTCAAACTCACCGATGCCGTGCTGCGCCGGGGCGACACGCTCGAGATCGCCGCCCATGCCGCGCTGCAGGGCATCCACGGTGCAGCCGACAAGGCACTGGCGAAGGCGATCGCGTCCGAAGTGCTGCGCTGGCTCGCCGATCTCGACGCGCTGATCGACAGCGCGACACAGCAGATCCTGCCCGAGGATGCGAAGCCGCGCGCGGTGCTGCGGCTGATGCTGGCCCAGTGGCTACGGCTGGAGACCCCGCCGCACGCGGTGGTCGCGACCGCGTTGCCGCTGCTCGCGGGCGGCCCCCGGCGGTTGGCACACGGGGTGTTCGGCGCTTTGGTCCGCAAGAATGTGAAACTGCCCGACGTGCCGACGCTGCCCGAACGAACCCTCGCGCGCTGGGGCGATCGTGCCCCGGGCATCGCCGCCGCTCTGGCCGTGCCGCCCCCGCTGGACCTGACCCTGCGCGATCCGGCCGAGACCGAAAAATGGCTCGGCGCACTCGGCGGCATCTCTCTGCTGCCCGGTCACATCCGCCTGCCGCGGGGGGATGCGGTCGAGAACCTCGCCGGCTTTGCCGACGGAGCGTGGTGGGTGCAGGATCTCGCCGCATCGCTCCCCGCCCGCCAGCTTGGCGAGGGCAACGGCCGCGCGGTGCTCGACCTGTGCGCTGCTCCCGGCGGCAAGACGATGCAACTCGCCGCCGCCGGCTGGCAGGTCACCGCGGTCGATATGAGCGCGAAGCGGATGGAGCGGGTGAGGCAGAACCTCGCCCGGACCGGCCTCACGGCCGAGATCCTCGTCGCCAATGTCCTCGATTGGGAGCCCGAAACCAAGTTCGACGCGATCCTGCTCGATGCCCCTTGCACCGCCACCGGCACCTGCCGCCGCCATCCCGACGTGCTCCACCGCATCGGCGCGCGGCAGATCGACGAGATGGCGGAGCTGCAAAGCGCGCTGCTGGAGCGCGTGACCGGCTGGCTCACGCCCGGCGGAAGACTGGTCTATGCGGTCTGCTCGCTCGAACCGGAGGAAGGCGAGCAACAAGCCGCGCGCGTAAGCCTCGAGACCGTGCCGATCGCCCCTTCGATCCTGCCCGCTGGGGTGCAGGCCACTCCCGAAGGCTGGCTGCGGACCGATCCGGGCATGCTGGTTAACGAAGGCGGGATCGACGGCTTCTTTATCGCCTGTTTCAGCGCAGAGTCCTGATCCAAGTGGTCAATTCAAGCGCGCTTGAGTTTTCCACAGATCTATCCACAGGGGTCAGTTTCCTTAGGCCTTGAGCCGTTCGGCGAAGCCCTTGCGCAGTTTCGCCAGCTTGGGCGGGATCACTGCGAGACAATAGGGGTTCCGCTGGCCTTCGCCCTCCCAGTAATCCTGGTGGTAATTCTCTGCCGGATACCATTCGGCCGGCCCTTCGATCGTCGTCACCACCCGCCCGTCATGATCGGCATTGGCGCGCGCGATCGCGGCTTTCGCTTCCGCGCGCTGCTCGTCCGAAAGCGGGAAGATCGCCGAGCGGTACTGCGTGCCGACGTCGTTGCCCTGGCGGTTGAGCGTGGTCGGATCGTGGGTCGCGAAGTTCACGTCGAGCAGGTCGCCATAGGAAATCACCGCCGGATCGAAGGTCACCCGGATCGCTTCGGCATGGCCGGTGTCGCCGCCGCAGACCTGCTTGTAGGTCGGATCGGGGACTTCGCCGCCGATATAGCCGCTCTCGACGTTTTCGACCCCGGCCAGCGATTTGAACACCGCCTCGGTGCACCAGAAGCACCCGCCCGCGAAGATCGCCGTTTCAGTCGTCATCAGTCCATCTCCTTGTTTGCGACAAAGATAGGAACGCTTCCGCCGCTTGTCATCGATAGCAACGCGCATAGACTGCCGCGTGACAAGGGACACTGCGGGAGAGGTGCGATGAGGAAGCTGCTGAGACTGGCTGCGTGGGCGGCACTTGTGACAATGACGGTGGATACGGTGCCGGCCTTCGCCCAGCAGACGGTCCCGGCCAATCCCGCGCTCGACACCGCGCTCGGCGCCAAAATCCGCGACGGCGACCGTGCGCGCGACCAGTTCCGCCATCCGCGCGAGACGCTTGAATTCTTCGGGGTCCGGCCCGGGATGACGGTGATCGACTACATGCCCACCGGCGGCTGGTATTCCCGTATCCTCGTGCCCTATCTCGGCGAGGGCGGGACCTATCTCGGGATGAACCCCGACGTTTCGAAAGAGACCGGCTACCTCGCCGAGAGCTACGGCAACCTCGCCGGCACCTTCCTCGCCGAAACGGCCAAATGGGCGCCGGCTGGCGGCGCGAGAATCCTCGCCTTCAATGCCGACGCGGTGCCGGCGGGCGTCGAGGGGACGGTCGATCGGGTGCTGATTTTCCGCGAAGTCCACAACATGTTCCGCTTCGGCTGGTTCTACAAGGACATGCAACTGGTCCGGAAGCTGCTGAAGCCGGGCGGGCTGGTCGGGGTCGAGGATCACCGCGTGCCCGAAAGCGCGTCGTTCGAGCGCAGCGACGGCAACAAGGGCTATATGCGCGAAAGCGATGTGATCGCATTGTTCTCGGCGATGGGCTTCGATCTCGTCGCGAAGAGCGAGATCAACGCCAATCCGAGGGACCCGGCCGACTGGAAGATTGGCGTGTGGGAACTGCCCCCGAGCTATGCGGGCGCCGCTAACGATCCGGCCAAGAAGGCGCGGGTCGATGCGATCGGCGAGAGCGACCGGATGACGCTGCTGTTTCGTAAACGGCCCTGACGGTCGTAAACGACCTTGGGGCGGTGGACTTCGGCGCCCGCGCTTACTAACTCAGGGCGCATGAGCACCCTCACCGTCGCCGCCCTCCAGCTTGCGCTCAATTCCGCCGACGAGCGCGACAATATCGCCGCGGTCGGCGCACTGGTGGAAGAGGCCGCGGCCGACGGGGCGCAGGTGGTTCTGCCGCCCGAGCTGTTCTCCGGCCCCTATTTCTGCAGGACCGAGGACGAGCATCTGTTCGAACTCGCCCGTCCGACGCTCGAGCACCCCTCCGTGGTCGCGATGCGCAAGCTCGGGAAGGCCTTGAAGATCGCGATCCCGGTCAGCTTTTTCGAACGCGACGGGCATCATTATTACAACACCGTGGCGATGATCGACGCGGATGGCGAAGTGCTCGGCACCTATCGCAAGAGCCACATTCCGGACGGGCCGGGCTATGAGGAAAAGTATTATTTCCGCCCCGGGAACGACGGGTTGAAGGTGTGGGACGTCTTCGGCACCAGGATCGGCGTCGGCATCTGCTGGGACCAGTGGTATCCCGAAGCCGCGCGGGTGATGGCGCTGCAGGGCGCGGAAGTGCTGTTCTACCCGACCGCGATCGGCAGTGAGCCCTATGACACTGATCTTGACACCAGCCGCATGTGGCGCCGCGCGATGATCGGCCATGCGGTGAGCAACTGCATGCCGGTGGTGGCCGGCAACCGTATCGGGGTGGAGGGCGAACAGACCTTTTACGGCCACAGCTTCATCGCCGACGAATGGGGCGATCTGGTGAGCGAATTCGGGGCCGAGGAAACCGGCGTGCTGCTCGCGCCGCTCGACCTCAAGCGCGCGGCCAGGCACCGCGCCGGCATGGGCTTCTTTCGCGACCGGCGGCCGGAGCTCTATGCGCGCATCGCGCGCGACGAATAGGTGCGGGAGGCGGCAATGGGCGCAAAGCATCGCTATGTGATCGCTTTCGGCTCCAACCGGAGGCACGGCACGATCGGCAGCCCGCGCAAGGTGCTGGGCGCTGCTTCGGTCGCGCTGCACCGGGCCGGGATTCAGACGGTGCGCGCCAGCCGCCTGATCCACACCGCGCCGCTCGGCCCCTCGCTGCGCCGCTATGCCAATGCCGCGCTGCTGATCGAAACCCCGCTCGGGCCCGAGGAGCTGCTCGAGCTGCTCAAAAATGCCGAGCACGAGTTCGGTCGCCGCTCGGGCGGCCAGCGCTGGACTTCGCGCGTGCTCGATCTCGACATCGTACTGTGGAGCGGCGGCGCCTATGCCTCGGACCGGCTGACGATCCCGCACCCCCGCTTCCGCGAACGCCCGTTCGTGCTCGGCCCGGCCAACGATGTGGCACCGCGGTGGCGCGATCCGCTGACCGGGCTGACGGTACGCCAACTCAAAGCGCGCTTGACCGCCCGCCGCCCCCTTTCTAGGTGAGCCCCGCAGCCGCCCGTTCCCCGGGCAGCCACCCATGGTCGGGGCCCTTAGCTCAGTCGGTAGAGCAACTGACTTTTAATCAGTAGGTCGCTGGTTCGAACCCAGCAGGGCTCACCATGGTTTTTTTGCTATTTTGACAGCTTTCCGCTTGGTCGCAGCTGCCAAAAATCGAATTTCCGTTCTAATCCCACCCGCTCCGCCACCTAGTCCTCGTATTTTTCAGTCTTCTCCTAACCAGGCGATTTATCGCGCGGTTCTGCGCGACTTTCCCTGATTTCCCGAACCGGGAGAGCGGACGAGAAGAGGATTTCAGGCCATTTCTTCGCAACTTTCTCCGCGGGCCTCCCGCCCGGTACGGTTTCTTCCTTTGCTCCATTTGGCGGATTCTCGCTGTTTTCGGGATTAACAGGGAGAATATCTGGTTATTGGGGACCTCAGCTTGTGCATTATACCTCGTTATTCCAATGAGTTATGCCGATCCATTTCGCTAGAACGAGGATGGAATCCATTGGAATCTGATTGAATTTGACGGCCTCAGCAGGAAATGTTCTGCTCCGCCAGTTTTTCGACGGGAAGACGGCGGCTTTCGCCTCGCATGCCACGAAATGCTCCGAATTCCGGAAGCGGTTGAAACCCGGCGCGCAGTAGGCTAAGGCACAAACACCACACCACCACGGAGCATGGGAAAGCTGCGTCCGTAGGAGGTTGGTGTGAATACCCACAGTATCGAATATATCTCGCCCCTGGCGCTGAAGCCGCGCGTGCGCGCGTGGCGCAAGTACCCGAAGGAACAGATCGAAACCGCCTGCCGGCTGCTGTCAGACGGCGGGCAGGTGGTCGAACCGCCGCTGGTCGATTCCGACAACTGCGTGGTGTGCGGCGGCGCGATTGTGCTGGCCGCCCAGAAGCTCGGCCTCGAGACTATCCCTATCCTGCGGGTAAGCTCGATGTCGCCGGAAGAGCTGCGGCTCTATGCGATCAACGCGCACAAGCTGGCCGACATGGGAAGCTACGACGATTTGCTGCTCGGCGAGGAACTGCGGGAGCTGGAGATTCTGCTGGGTGAAGACGCCCTGAAGGTCCTCGCCATCACCGAGGGTGAGCTGACGCGGCTGCTCGCCCTCGATCAGCCGATGGTGGAAAAGCAGCCACTTCCGAAAACTGATGAGGACTACGAACCCGTGACCCGCCCGGGCGACCTTTGGAAGATCGGTCCCCATCGTCTGCTTTGCGGCAACTCCCTGTTCGCCTCGAGCTATAAAACACTTATGGCTGGTGAGCTGGCCCAGTTCGGCTTTACCGATATGCCGTACAATTTGCCGGCGCGTGATATTTCCAGCAATCCTGATCGCGAGGACTTCGCTTTCGCCTACGGCGAGATGTCACCCAACGAGTTTACCCGCTTCCAGACCACCTTCATGCGTCACATGAAGGAATGGAGCGAGCCGGGCAGCCTCCACGCGTTCTTCATGAGCTATCACTTTCTGCCCGAGACTTTTCGCGCCGGCATGATCGTGTTCGGCCGGGCGAAGGCGATGTGCACCTGGATCAAGAGCCAGCCTGGCCAAGGGGGGCTGTTCCGGTCACAAACCGAGCAGATCGTCTATTTCAAGAACGGGGATGCCCCCAGCCGGAACAATGTGAATCTCGGAAAGCACGGCCGCAATCGCAGCACCGCCTGGCATTATGACGGAATGACCACCGCTTCGAGCGAGCGGGACGAGTTGCTGAAGCTTCACGCCACGCCCAAGAACGTGCTGCTTCTGAAGGACGCTATTCTCGATGTCACCAGCCGCGGCGGCATCGTGCTCGATCCGTTTGCGGGCATCGGCAGCATCTTTCTTGCAGCCCAGTCCGCCGAACGACGCGCCTACGGAATCGAGATCGAGCCGAAGTTTGTTGATGCGACGCTGCGCCGGATGCGCTCCGCATTCGGAATCGATCCGATCCGTGAAGCCGATGGCGCGTCGTTCTCCGAGCTCGAGGCTGCGTGTGATCTTGAGGTGCAATCGTGACCGCACCGAGAACGCCATCCGCGGCCGAACCTGAAAAGCGCGCTGAAAAGAAGCAGGCTCCGTTCTGGGAACGTGACCCGACGCAGAAGGTGGGGCCGGGCAGTCCTCCATCCGAATACCAGTGGCCCCCGGGGTACTGCCCAAATCCGGCTGGCCGCCCCCGAAAGAAGGTCGTCGAAATGAGCGTTCCGAACAATGCAACCCCGCTGCAGCAGCGGCTGATTGCGCACGCAAACAAGGTCGTTGGGGAAGTCAATGGCAAGCCTGTGACAAGGATCGAGAGCCTGCTGATCAAGCTCGAAGCCGTAGCCGACAAGGAGCCCGCCATCGCGAAGCTGTTGATGGAGTTGTACGGTGAGGCCGAGAAGGCGGCCGAGCAGAGTTCGCTGATGGCCCTGACCGCCGTGCTCGACTACAAGGAAGCGATGGGCCCCGCGTTCGAGCGCGCGGAAAAGGCTGGCCGCCCTCCGCCGCCATGCTTCCCGCATCCCGCCGATATCATCGTCGCGCGCGACAACACTTTCACAATTGTTGGCCCGAGGACCGCCGAGGAGGCCGCGCTTCTGAAGGCGATGATCCAGTACCGCGACGTCCTCTTCTTTGTTGTGGAGGAGTATATGGACATAATCCCGGAGTTCGCCTCGGTGGAGAAAGGTCGCAAGTATTATGACAAACACCGCCGGCTGTTCTACCGGTTTCACAGGCATATTCCGCCGCGCCTGTACAAGAAGTTTCCGCCGTTCCGGACCACGCCGCGGGAGGGTCTGGATGATGAAAGCGCTCCGGATCCGGAGATGGGCGAAGTGTGAGGTCGTATCCCTTCAGCGGGCGAGCAGCAGCGGTAAATCCACTTTCAGGGCATCGGCAATGCGCGCCATTACCAGAAGACTGGGATTTCGTTTCCCGCGCTCGATACCGCCCACATAGGTCAGATCGATGTGGGCCTCGAACGCCAGCTGTTCCTGGGTCAGCTGGGCTGTCTGCCGCAGCCGCCGTACATTGGTTCCAACGATGACGCGCCAGTCTTCCACGGGCACGATCGAACAACGGAAGGAATATATTCTCTAGGGAATATAGTCATTATTAACACCCTCTCCCTAAATCCCTGACCGTCCGAGGATCTGGAGAGAACGGGATGACCGAGTTTCGGAAAAGCTGCGTTTTTGGCTCATTGTCGCGTCGGCTCACCCTTGCCGCTGCGCTCTCCGCCTCACTGCTAGGCGTGGCCGCACCTGCCGCTGGCGAAGGACTGTTCGGTCCCGGAAAGTTCACCATCGCACAAACCGACGACCGGTTCTCGACCAGCCCCACAACCGCGATCGTCGGACACAACAATCGCGTGACCAAGAAGTCGCCGGTCGGCGGCTTCTATATCGGTCCCGAGGGCTTCTATCTCGATCCCATGGTCATCAAGACCCGCGCCGACGGCAAGGTCGTCCAGACGGGTTTCGTGGTCGAGAACAGAACCGACATCGATACGCTGTACGGGTCGCCCAACAACCTGGGCTCACTTCAGAGGGTTGGCTTTCTGCTTGATGGAGGCCGGCTGATTTCCGTCCCGGTCAGCGCGCCCGAGCAGCGGTTTTCGGACCGGGTTGATTACAACACGATCACCAGATCCGCGTCCTCGGCGGTGTACGAACGCGGCATGCTGTATCTGCAGCCAGCCGATATGGCTGCGCTTGCCGCCGCGAAGAGCGTCGCGGTCCAGGTTCAGGGATCGAAACAGACGTGGACGATCGAGGAGCGCGATATCTCCAAATCATTCCTTGCGAACATCCGTGCCTTCTATCAGCAGCAGATTGCCGGCTGAGGTTCCTGCCCGATCCAGCTCAGTTCCTGTTGAGGCCAAACTCGCGGGTGTGGAGGCGTTCCTTCCAGCTCGCCTCGAGCGCGAGTAGGTCCGGGACATCGAGCTCGGGCGAGGTGAGTTCGAGAATGCTGAAGCGCAGATCTGCAGGATTGCTGGCCCGCAGTTCGCGGTTGCCGCCGTGGCCGGAGCGTGAGTAATCGCTCCAGCGGCCGAGGATGTTGTCCGCACCGCAGGCCGAGCCGACGTAGCCGGCCTGCCGGGCGCAGTCGTAGATCAGGTAGATGCCGCGCCACTGGCCGAGCCGCGCCTTCCATGACTGCGGTAGCGATCCGAGTTCGCGCCAGCCCAGCACCAGATCCTTCCAGTGCGGCATGCTGCGCACGAACCGGCTCTCGGTCTCGATTGCGATAACAGGGAACTCGGCGCGTCCGCCCCAGCGCCACCAGTTCTGATACGGTTTGGGCCATGTGATCGAGAGGCGGCCGGACCACTCCGCATAGTGGTCGAGCAGTTCCAGATTGAATGCAAGGCAGTCGGGCATGTCGGCATCCCGGCCGGACATGCCGAGTTCTTCGAGTTCCTTGTTTCCGGGAAAGGTGCGGTAGCCCTCTGCGTCGAGAACCTCCCAGCCGTCGATCCTGTAGATGCCGGCAAAGATTGCGCTCGACGACTCCATTCCGATGAAAGAGGCGATGTGCTTCGCCCTCGTCATCGCTTTCTCGAGCGAGGACCACTGGATCCGCTGGTAGGCGAGCCAAAGATCAGGGCGCTCGATCACGAGCGGCGGCAGGATTTGTCTGAGCGACTTTTCGACTGGCGCATGGCGCACGATCAACGTCTCGGTCGGATCGAGCCCGACCATTTCGAGGAGCTTGTTGAAGTCGAGCATCAGCGACGCCCACACCTGTTCGGCGCACAACGACTCCCGCCACTCTCTCGCTCTATCCGGCCTTGCACTTCCGCGTCGCTCCTATGTCCTCTCGGGGCGACGGCCGAAGCCGGATGTTAGTAACCTGGCATACACACAGGCGCATGCGCCTTTACCCTTTCGGGCTGGACATGCGCGCATGCCACCCGGCCGAGATCTCGACCGAGTTTGTATGCTGAGGTTACTAAGCCCCGCTCCCCGGCTTTCACAGGGAGTAAGGGCAGATTGCTCGCTTCGGCTGCGAAGACAAGCCTTATTGGCGACCGATAGGCGTCGCCCGCGATCGGCGGGGTCGCCGGTTTGGGCCTAATCGATGTTGCTGAGAGCGAGCGGTGAGCTTCAGCCTGTGATGATCGGCCAAAGCGCGGGGGCCAGATTCGCGAATGCCGCCTGCCGCGCCGCGATACGATCCTCACTCCAGTCGTCCAGATCGTTCAGCTCTCTGGTAATGATGATTTCAGACGCCGCGTAGGATCCCTTTTTAGATGCGAAGCTGCCGTTTTTGATCGCGGTATCAGGCGCTTATCGAGCAGGGTTAGGTTGCCGAGCCGATTGATCACCCGATCGTGCTGCTCCCACTTGGCGCCGGCTTCAGGCGTCTGCGGGTATGCGCCAGCACACGCCGCAAGCACCCCTCAGCCTTTCACTCGAATTGCACACTTCGCTTTGATCTGGATGGCGTGGTCAGACTAGAGAAGCCCTTCATGATCGTTTATATCTGGCGGTCACATGGCCCTCGAGAAAAGTTTTTGAGCCATCTAGCTGGCCCAATTAAAGGTTTGAGCAAACAAAAATCCTGGCAAACTAGATAAACAATGAGGTAATTTGAGCAGGATCAAGGTCATAGTGAGTGATTATTGCTTTATTCACGACGTCCTTTAGTTTTGCTGTAGGCTGGAGATCGCGCTGTTCGTAAAGTGTATTTTTTGAAAGTCCGGGCCAATCAGCCACGACGGGCGCGCCCGGAGGGAGGGCGCCACCCAGCAATAACGCGACCGAGGCTGTGCCGTGATCTGTCCCACCCGTTCCATTTATTCCCGCAGTCCGGCCAAATTCGGTAGCAACTAAGACGAGGGTATTTTTCCATTCAGCAGCTAGCCCTTGTTTAAGGGCGGCCAGCAAGCCGTCGAGGCCGTGGAGTTGCGCGCTGAGACGAGCATTTTGCGCGGAATGAGTATCCCATCCCCCCGTCTCAATCATGACGATACGTGCGCCATTATCGGGCCCCAGCAGGGAGGCTGCAAGCTTCCCAAGATCTGCTCCATTTCGGCCAGCGTTGCCCCCTATATCTCGCGTAAGTAGCTTGGTTTTCATCGCTTCTGCCCATAGCGGCCCGAACTGGGAGTCGGCTTCGTAGAGGCCGCCAGCTCGCAACAAAAGATCGTCACTTGGGGCCCGCAGTCGGTTGGGCGAATAAGTTGCAACCGGCAGGCTTCCTCGCAATGCCAAGGGCACACCGGGAGCGAGGGCCAAAGCGTTTGCTTCAGGGGGCGGGAGTAAAGATAACAACCGCCCGATCCAGCCGCTCTGTAAAGTATAAGGAGACGAAGCTCCGCTTTCGAGCATGTTTTGTCCGTCGAAATGTGAACGCTCGCGGTATGCTGTAGCGACGGCGTGATAGGCGCGCGCCTCGCCGGCCGCGAACAGCGGTGCTGTCGCCGAAAGCGCGGAGTGCAGTGCGAAATGTGAGTCTAGTTTAAGTGCTTTGGGATCGACCAGTGCTTCGCGCAGACCCTGCAGCGCGGGATCTCCTACCGGAGGGACAACTGCAAGGCCGTCTGCTGCCCCTCGCTGAATGATAAAGACGAAGCGCCGGTTTGTTGCCGCGGCGGCGAACGCGATCCCGGGAAATGCGGCGACCGCGGCTAGCGCACCGGCTCCTTGAATCAGATTACGGCGGCTGAGGATAAACGCCATCGCATTATCTCCGCATAAATTCAGGACTTGCCAGCAACAACGCTAAGCCCAAGGTTGATTGTTCCGACTGATCGATGGCCGCTATCGTGGCCGGGGTCAGCGCGTCAGCGAGCGCGGTTTTTGCAAGCGTACGCGCATCCAGCCGATCGCCAACTCGGCCAGAGATGCGTTGCGCTAGCTCAACACGGGAGAGCAGCGCACCAGGGCTTGCCCAATCTGCTGCAGTGTCACCCCACCCGGCCGGGCTACCGGGCTGCCAGATTGGTTGCCCTAATTGTTGAAGCATTCCTCTTGCCGAGGGCGCATTCGTCTGGCCGTCATCGCCGGTTGCGCGCAGTGCTGCTAAGACCCAGTCCCATGGGGTACGAAACTTCGTGGTGGCGTTGCTCCAGCCTTCCGGTCCGTCGATCAGGGCGTGGTAGACGGTTGGCAGGTCTCCTCCGCTGTCGAGAAAAGCCTGTTTTAGACGAGCGACAGCTTTCGACGGTGGGTCATCCGCGATGAAATGGCGAGCAAGCTTTGTGGCGATGTGCTGAGCAGTCGCAGGGTTGTTCGAAAGATCAACAAGGACCGCAGTCGCCTGCCCTGCTCCTCCCTCCGCATAAGATTTGCCGAGTATCGTGCGAGAGCCCGGTTCGTGTAATGCATCGACAAATACACTCGCCCCGCTCTCCGCCGTGCCGGTCATGTCTTCTCTGCCGATACCAGCGATGGTCCATCCTGTGAGAGCGCGTGCAAACTCAGTTACGTCGGTCTGGTTGTAACCAGTGCGGACGCCAAGCGTATGTAACTCCATTATCTCGCGTGCGAGATTCTCGTTCAGGCCGTCCTTTCGACCGGCGGTCTCATGTCGTGCGCGGCGTTGCCCGAAGGGACTTCGTGGGCCAATGGACTTTGTCTGGTCCAGATAGAGCATCATCGCCGGGTGGGTGACAGCGGCAGTCAACAGGTCGTGGAAATTGCCGAGAACATGAACTCGAATGGCGTTGAACTCATAATTTCCGGCCAAAGTCTGCACGTTCTGTTTGTCGGCCGAAATGGCAAAGTGATTGGACCAAAAGTGAACTAGACGCTCAACAAAAGGAGCATCGGTCAGAGTAGCTGCAGTGACGCGCGCACTCGCGGCATCAACATACGACTGTTGTAATTGGCGTTGGATGGCCCGCGCCGTGTCTGCGGCCATTGCGGGCGGGCCGGCTTTGCCGCTGTTTTTCTGAGCTTCGCTGTAACTGCGAAGCCTCTCCATCAACTCTGCTTTTGAGGGTTGAGTGCGGAGAGGTGGTGGTAAAATTTCGAAGCGCTCAAGTTGATCCAGTAACCACCCGCGCGGGTCGTTTCCGACATTGTCACTCGGCTTCGCGCCCAAGCCAAATTTGTTCAAGGCTATCGCCCACGAGGCTGCCATTGTCACCGCCTGCCATAGTCGCAGCGTCGTGTGCCGCGAGTCGCCCCGATCGATATGGGATTGCCACGGTCTCGATTAACCCTCGGCTACAGGCATTCGCTCCGCCGAAACAGATGCGCGCGTTGAGGAGATATGTCCGCTGATGAGTGGGACGGATTTCATCCTGTCGCTGGACGGAGGAGCGAAAATCGATCACCGCATTCACCGGATGCGAGCATTTGAATCGCAAGCGTCCTGAGCCGCATAAAACGTACTCGTACCCGGCTCGTTCAAGAGCAATGGGCCCTAATTTCATCCGCCTCGCCATCGGGCGTCCCGAGTTTCGCGTGGGCCTTGGCTGGTCGGTCGCGGATTGAGGTACGACGCGGCTTCCAACGACGTATTTGAGCCATCCACGCTGGAACGTTGGGTATGCGTTGGCCCTTCTCGTGCTTTGGACGCGCGAAGGCGTCCAGCTTATGGAAACCACATCCCGGTTCCACGCTTCGCTCACGCGTTTCGCACAGCGGGAGAAGAGGAAGGCGAGCGCCGTGTCGTTGGTCATCGCCCTCCGCGCTTCGACAACGCGAGGGGCAGGACGTATCAGAATGTACCTTGGCTCGCCCGCTGAGTGGGCCGGAGGACGTAACAAGTGATTCAGCTCTTTTTCTGAGCGAAAACAAGCATAACCTCCCCGCCCATCAATGGTTTTTTTACGTAGTTTATGATGGATAGGATGCGAGTTAAAATCACCGAATTGAAATTATAACCCGGCTCCGGATTCCAAGTATAAGAATGATTTGACCATTTATTTTTAGGAAAATGGCGGCGAAGAGCTCGCATTGAATTTAATCTATAAAATGTTGGGAAGACGTCGTGGGCAGCGCGACCACCTGGTTGAACTTTGGTGAGGACGTTCGCATGCTTCGAATTTGGAATGAGTTTACTCCCAACCACCAAAGTCGAGTATAAATGCGGCGTTCTAGCGCAAAGCCATCCCCCAGGTTTTAGAACTCTATACAGTTCGGCCGAAATCAGGGCAGGATCTGCGATATGCTCGAATACGTGATCAGAATAGATCAAATCGAAAGCTTCGTCGTCTGCGGGAATTTGAATCCCATCGAAAATAAGGCCTTCGTCGAGGGTTGGGTTGGTGGTTACGACCGGGTCGATGTCGATGCCTGTGACCCTTCGAACGCGATTTTTGAAATTAGTGATCCCGCGAATGTACGGCAACCTGTGTTCGGAAAGCAGGCCTCGCCCCGCGCCGAAGTCGAGGATGCTCATTTCCGGCTCCACCAGCGCGTTGATCCGTCCAAAGAACTGCACGGTGCCTGCATAGCGGGTAAAGCCTCCCGCCCCGTATTCCGGATAAAGCCTCTCGTATGCATTCATAAGCGTTATCCTTGCATTCCGAATCTCTATGGTGAGTTAGTGCTTAATGTGAGGGGTTAGATCAAAGCCGAAGTTTGTGAAAATTCTGCAGGGCAATGAACCGGGTACTGTGGAGGCGATCAATAGCGGTAATGATCGGCCTTGAAAGGCCCTTGCTGGGGGACGCCGATGTAATCGGCCTGGCGCTGGGACAGGGTGGTGAGTTTGACCCCGAGCTTGTCGAGGTGGAGCGCGGCGACCTTCTCGTCGAGATGCTTGGGCAGCACGTAGACCTGGTTCTGGTACTCGTCGCCCTTGGTGTAGAGCTCGATCTGCGCCAACACCTGGTTGGTGAAGCTGCTGCTCATCACGAAGCTCGGGTGACCGGTCGCGCAGCCGAGGTTCACCAGCCGGCCCTTGGCCAGGATGATGATCTGCTTGCCGTCCGGGAACTTCACCAGGTCGGTCCCCGGCTTGACCTCGGTCCATTCGTAATTGTCGAGCGCCGCGATCTGGATCTCGCTGTCGAAGTGGCCGATGTTGCACACGATGCTCATCGGCTTCATCGCCTTCATGTGCTCGGCGGTGATCACGTCCTCGTTGCCGGTCGCGGTGCAGAAGATGTCGCAGCGGGTAACCGCCTCTTCCATCGTCACGACCTCATAGCCCTCCATCGCCGCCTGCAATGCGCAGATCGGATCGATCTCGGTCACCATCACCCGCGCGCCGCCCTGGCGCAGCGAGGCGGCGCTGCCCTTGCCGACATCGCCGAAGCCGGCGACGCAGGCGACCTTGCCTGCCAGCATCACGTCGGTCGCGCGGCGGATCGCGTCGACCAGGCTTTCCTTGCAGCCGTAGAGATTGTCGAACTTCGACTTGGTCACGCTGTCGTTCACATTGATCGCCGGGAACGGCAGGCGGCCGTCCTTGGCGATCTGGTACAGGCGGTGGACCCCGGTGGTGGTCTCTTCACTGACGCCCTTGATGTTCTTCACGCTGGCGGTGAGATAGCCCGGCTTCGCCTTGAGGAACGCGTTCAGCGCGCGGACGAACTCGATCTCCTCGGCGTTCGAGGGCTCGAACAAAGTCTCGCCCGCTTCGACCCGCGCGCCCCACAGCGCGAACATCGTCGCATCGCCGCCGTCGTCGAGGATCATGTTGCAGGTAAGCTCGTCATCGCCCGAACGCGACCAGTCGAAGATCTCGGCGACGTAATCCCAATACTCGGCCAGGCTCTCGCCCTTGATCGCGAACACCGGGATCCCCGCAGCAGCGATCGCGGCCGCCGCATGGTCCTGGGTCGAGAAGATGTTGCAGGTCGCCCAGCGCACTTCGGCGCCCAGCGCGACCAGCGTCTCGATCAGCACCGCGGTCTGGATCGTCATGTGCAGCGATCCGGTGATCCGCGCGCCCTTCAGCGGCTGAGAAGCGCCGTACTCGGACCGCAGCGCCATCAGCCCCGGCATCTCCGTCTCCGCGATCTCGATCTCCAGACGGCCGTAATCCGCTTGGCTGATGTCCTTCACGATGTAGTCGTTCTGTTCGATCTTGGCGGCACTTGCCATTTCGTAAGCTCCTGAAAGTCTTATGGGATCAGCCGAGGGCGGCCTTGAGGTCGTCGACCAGATCGGTCTTTTCCCAGGTGAAGAAATCGCCTTCCGGCTTGCGCCCGAAGTGGCCGTAAGCGGCGGTCTTGCGGTAGATCGGCTTGTTCAGCCTCAAATGCGTGCGGATCCCGCGCGGGGTCAGCCCGCCAAGCTTCTCGATCCCCATGATCGCGCCTTCGATCGCGCTGTCATCGACCGTGCCGGTGCCGTGGGTATCGACATAGAGCGACAGCGGCTTGCTGACCCCGATCGCATAGGCGAGCTGGATCGTGCAACGCCGGGCAAGGCCCGCCGCGACGATGTTCTTCGCGAGGTAACGCGAGATATAGGCGGCCGAACGGTCGACCTTGGTCGGATCCTTGCCGCTGAACGCACCGCCGCCATGCGGGGCGGCGCCGCCGTAAGTGTCGACGATGATCTTGCGCCCGGTCAGCCCGGCGTCGCCGTCCGGTCCGCCGATCTCGAAGCTGCCGGTCGGGTTGATGTGATATTCGGTCTCGTCGCTTAGCAGGCTCGCCGGCATCACCTCCGCGATCACCCTGCGAACATAGGACTTGAGCTCGGCTTCCTTGTCGCCCGCGTCATAGCCCTTCGCGTGCTGGGTCGAGACGACGATCGCGGTCGCGGCGGCGGCCTTGCCGTCTTCGAAGCGCAGAGTGACCTGGCTTTTGGTATCGGGTTCGAGGAACGGCGCCGCACCGCTGTGGCGATCGGCCGCCATGCGTTCGAGGATCTTGTGGCTGTAGTCCAGCGTCGCCGGCATCAGATCGGGCGTCTCGTCGCAGGCGAAGCCGAACATGATCCCCTGGTCGCCCGCGCCTTCGTCCTTGTTGCCGCTGGCATCGACGCCCTGCGCAATGTGGACCGACTGGGCATGGAGGTTGTTCGAGAAATCGAGCGTTTCCCAGTGGAAACCGTCCTGCTCATAGCCGATGTCCTTGACCACGCCGCGCACGACCTGCTCGATCTCGGCGAGCGCACCGGGGGCCCAGGCGCCATTCTCATACACGCCCTTGCAGCGGATCTCGCCCGCCAGCACGATTTTCTGCGTGGTGGTCAGCGTTTCGCAGCCGATCCGCGCTTCCGGGTCCTTCGACAGGAACAGATCGACCACCGCATCGGAAATCTGGTCCGAGACCTTGTCGGGGTGGCCTTCCGAGACGCTTTCGGAAGTGAACAGATAGGTGGCGCGTTCCATGGTTTAGCCTTTGCTTCAAATTGTTAACTTCTTAGCTTTTAAAGCTTTAGGATCAGCCCCAGACTTCCTCGGCCACCTCGACCACCAGGCGGATCTTGTCCGACTGCTGCTGGATCGAGAGATCGTTGCCGTGGTGGGTCGAGGCGAAGCCGCACTGGGGCGAGAGCGCGAGCTGGTCGAGCGAGGTGAACTTGAGCGCCTCGTCGATCCGACGCTTGACGTCGTCCTTGGTTTCGAGCTCGCCGAGCTTGGTGGTGACGAGGCCGAGCACGACGACCTTGCCCTTGGGCAGGAACCGCAGCGGCGCGAAATCGCCCGAGCGGGGATCGTCGTATTCGAGCAGGAAGGCGTCGATCTCGAGTTCGTTGAACATGATTTCCGCCACCGGCTCATAGCCGCCCTCGGCCGCCCAGCTTGAGCGGAAATTACCGCGGCACAAATGGATCGCCTTGAGCATGTCGGCCGGCGCATCCCGGAACGAGGCGTTGATCAGCGCGGCATAGGCGCGCGGGGTCTCGTCCGGATCGACGCCGCGCTTGCGGGCGTTCTCGCGGTGGGTCTCGTCGCAGAGATAGGCGAGGTTGGTATCGTCGAACTGGAGATAGCGGCAGCCGGCATCGGCGAGATCGGCGACTTCGGCGCGA
This sequence comes from Candidatus Andeanibacterium colombiense, assembly GCA_029202985.1. Lineage (GTDB taxonomy): Bacteria > Pseudomonadota > Alphaproteobacteria > Sphingomonadales > Sphingomonadaceae > Andeanibacterium > Andeanibacterium colombiense. The sequence goes on from CP119316.1 coordinate 2,546,858, forward strand.
TAGGCCTCGGCGACATCGTCGTAGAACTGCTGCATCTCGGGATAGACGTCGGCCGGGATGCCGTCGCGCCCGGCGCGGAAGTGCAGCATGGTCGGCGACGGGATCGTGACCTTCGGGGTCTCGCTCACCACGCTCCTGAGATATTCGAAATTGGCCCGCTCGATCGGCTTGGCGTGCCTGATCTTGCCGTCGATCACCATCCGCGGCGGGGCGAAATGGACATCGGTCCCGGCGGCGTTGTGGAACGCCACTTCCATCCCGCCTTCTTCGACCACGCCGTCGAGCTGGAGCAGGAAATCGGTGTGGAAGAACTTGCGGCGGAACTCGCCGTCGCTGACCGCCTTGAGGCCGAGGCTTTCCTGATATTTGGCGATATCCTTGATCGCCTGGTCCTCGATGAAACGGAGGTTTTCCGCCGGCAATTCGCCCTTGGCGAAGGCATCGCGCGCGTCGAGCACGGTGGCGGGGCGGAGAAAGGAACCGACATGGTCGGCGCGGGAGGGCAATTGAGCGCTCATATGAAATCCTGTCGCTAGCGGTAAGGGTGCTAAGCCAGGGTCATAACGCGGGCTCGCGCTCGTCCGACAGGCAGCGCATATTATATTTGTGCAGTGCAGCGCAACCCAAGACATGTATGATTGCTAGCATATTCCTCTCCGGCAAAGGCCCTAACGTCAAGGCTCTGGCTTCGACCAAGCGCGAGCCATCGATGCATTTTGGGATCTCGCATTGCCACAATTGGCGGGAGCATTCCTAGCGGGTCCTCCAAACCGACTTTCCGACCTACGCACGATCATCGACAGCCATCATTAGTCGAGTAAGTTCTTGACGCGATGCCGCGAAATCTCGACTGGTCCGCCCGAGGATTCTTTGGCGACGGCGGGCCAGCCGCGCAGGAAATTAGGGGTCGCTTTGCGCATCTTCACTAAGAACCACCGTGTGCTCAATTTCGCGGGCCTCCTAGCCGGATTTGGTCTCGGGCAGGGTTCGCTCTTCGTGGTGCAGACTTGGTTGCTCGCGACCGATCACGTCACCTTTCTCGGGCATTTTAGTTTCATCTTCACCATGGTGATACTGGCCTATCAGGCGATCGATCTGGGCGGACTTGTTATTCTTGCTCGCCGTGTCGCTGCGGATGAGGAAAGCTCCGCCCATGACCTCTCGACCTTTTATTGGTCGTTTTCGCTAGTCCGATTTATCATCGCGTTGCTACTCGCGGTTGCGGCTGCCTGCTGGTGGGTGGGCGATCCAATGGGTTTTAGCAGCAGCTATACGGGCGCTGCGACGTTGGGGCTGATCGTGTTCTCCCTTAATCCCGGCGGTCTCCTCGACGGTTACAACAAAAGTGGATGGAGCGGCGCAACTTGGGCACTTCCCTTCGTTGCGAGCGCTATCGCTCTGCCATTTTGCCCGGAACTCCGGCCTGGCCAAGCCGGGTTTATCTTGGGCGGCGCGCTGTCGGTCGGAGCGATATTCGCAGTTGTAGGACAATATGTGATTTTGCACCGGCACGGAGCACGCCCGCTATGGAGGCGGCCGAACAGCCTCGCGATGCGGGCAACTGGGCGGGAAGCACTACTGTACATGATTGGCTGGCTTCCCGGGCAGCTTTATTTTCGGGGGCAGATCGCGCTTGCCATGGCGCTACTTGGCCCAGTGCCGACGGCGCTAATTGTTTATGCGAAACAAGTCGTCATGTCATCGACGCGGTTTCTGTATTTCGCCAGAAGGATTGAATATCCCAATTTGGTCAAGCAACTCGCCGACGGCCAACGCTTGGTCTATAAGATTCTAACGATCCAAAGAATAAGCCTTTATATGGGCGTCGTAGGAATGCTGGGCCTTGCTGGGTTCGGGATTGCCTTGCATTTTGCATTTCCCGGGCAGTTGAAGGGGGCGGGTCTTATCATCGCGCTGTTCGCACCAATCGTGCTGACCGCGTCGGTAAACGCCACTTTCATGCAAGCCTGCTATGCCATGAAGCGCACCGGAGACAGCGCCTGGACCGCTATTCTGATCGCGACAGCGGGGCTCGCGTTGCAGGCCATCTTGACGCCATTTTTCGGCATGGCGGGAATCGCCTTAGCAGAGGGGCTTTGCCAGCTGGGCGGCGCTGGGTTGATTGTGCTGGTCCTCAGCGAACGGATCAGGTTCGCTCAAGGCTCAAAGCGTGCCCAGAAGGCGCATACAGATTAGCTCATCGATCACATGGCGTCGTTGCCGGGCGGTGATTTTCTCCATTTGATGATGCGAGCCGGAACCCCTGCAACGATTGCTCCTGGCGGCACATCCTTCGTAACCACCGCGTTCGCGCCGACCACGGACCCCGAACCGATCCGTACGCCTCGCGTCACTACCACGGACCGTCCGAGCCAGACGTCATCGCCGATTACGACTGGGGCGGAGATGAAGCCCTGCCCGCGGATTGGAGAGTCTGGGTCGACAAAAGCGTGATCATTGTCGCGGATGCTGCAATATTCACCAATCAAACAGTTCTCTCCGATCTCGACACGCTCAATCGCTTCCACAAAACTTCCTTGATTGATCGACGTACCCCGTCCGACGGACAGGGCCCCGCCCTTGCTGCACCCCATAGTGACCATCGGGCCAATCAGCACGCCATCGCCGATCCGCACGTCGCCACCGAAGGAACGTACTATCACCCGACCTTCAATTCTAACACGGCCTTCGAACTCCCACGCTAGGCTCAGCAGGAAGCGCCGGACGCTTCCCCCTATCGCCTGCCATAACGTTTTTGCCCCGCGGGCGATTGCTTTTCTGAACCCTCGTTTCATCTGGTTTCCTTTTCGCGGGCAGCTAGGCGAAGTCGACCGGATGCCGCAAGCGCGCGCAACACAAAGGAGCAGGCTATACCGGGAGGAGGCGATGCTAGTCGCCGGACTTGGTTTTGTGCAGCTCCTGCCAGCGTTTCCAAAGTGGCGATTTTCCGGCGCAGGGAAAGCGAATTCGAAAAGCCGTAAGGGTGGCGTACAGCTTCAGGCGCCATTCCGCACATTTCGTTCGAAGCCTTTGATGGGCGGTTGACTTGAAGCAACGGAGGCGGGTAGCGAGTTGTTCGCAGGTGCAAAATTTTTGCCGACCGGTAGGCTAAGTGCAACTCGTATCACATGAATGGAAGGCGCCGACATTGTCGGCGTGAGGCGGGCAAAGCTATGAAAATTGCGGTTCTCGGGTTGGGCTATGTGGGCATGACCGCAGCCGCTTGCCTTTCGAAGCAAGGGCACCGAGTTTTCGGAATAGACGTAAGCGATGAGAAGATCTTGCAGGTGAATTCCGGCAAGTCGCCGATCCACGAGCCCGGCTTGGATGATCTGATCAAGGCTGGACTCGAAAAGGGGCTGATTAGCGCCACCAAAGACCTGTCGGTTCTAGCTGAAAGCGACGTGGCCATCGTGTGCGTTGGTACGCCGAGCGCGCCCGATGGTTCGCACAATATGGCATATATCGCGGACGTTTCGCGCCAGATCGCCGCGGAAATCGATCCTCAGCGCGAGCGACCATTGGTGGTAATCTATCGCTCGACAATCCGGCCTGGCACGATTGAAGGATTAATCGACCCGATTTTCACCGATCGCCTCGGTGCTAACTCAAGCGCTTACGAACTGGTTTACAACCCTGAATTTCTCCGCGAAGCCACGGCCATTAAGGACTTTTTCGAACCGCCGAAGATCGTGGTCGGGACAAGGGGCGGTCAGCGTTCGGAAGTTATCGATGCCATCAACGAGGGCATTGACGCACCCACATTTTACGTACCCTTTCGCGAAGCCGAATTCACCAAATTCGTCGACAACACCTTCCACGCGGTGAAGGTGGCGTTTGCCAATGAGATCGGCCGAGTCAGTGGCCTGCTCGGTATCTCCGCGAAGACGATCAGCGAAATATTCCTGTCGGACACCAAGCTTAACATTTCTCCCTATTACTTACGTCCAGGCGGGGCTTTCGGCGGCTCATGCCTACCAAAGGATGTGCGTGCGCTTCAGTACATTTCGGCGGATGTTGGTGCGATGACGCATCTGGTCGATTCGCTGATCCGGTCTAACGATGCGCATAAGCATTATCTGTTCGAGTATTGTTCGCGCGACCTAGCGCCGGGAGCATCGGTGTTGATGCTGGGGATCGCATTCAAAAGTGATTCAGATGACCTTCGGGAAAGCCCAAACATCGATCTGGCGCGGAAATTGCTCGGCGCGGGGTACAAACTTTCGATCTATGATCCGCAGGTCAGGCCCGCCGCGCTGTTAGGCCAGAACCTAGGTTACGCCTTTTCAAACATTCCCGCTTTGCGCGAATTGCTGGTCGAACGCGACGATGCGCTTAGTGCGCATTATGATCTGGTAATCGACACGCGTGGCAAGGCGGAAGAGTTGCCCTTGCAGGCGGACCGGATCATCAACGTCAATACGCTCGCCTGAGCAGGTTTGATCGTGGCTGGCGGCGCTATGAAATTTCCTAAGCCGATGGACGTCGGGCCGGCAAAATCGCCGCTGCGGATCGCCATCGTCTATGGGAGAATCCCCCTGCCCATGCGCAGGGCCGACCAGTTGACAGTCGCTCATCTCCTTAGCTTCCTGAAGGCCCGAAATCATGCCGTCGATCTTTATTGCGTTAACACCGGCGGTGTTGCCGATGAAGCGGAGAGGGCTTGGTTGAATGAAGCCTGCCGCGAGGTCCACCTGTACGATCATGGCAAATCCGATATCGCCAGGGCCCTATTCGGCGCGCTGCGGAAACTTCCGACTCAAGTAGGACTTTTCTCGCATCCGGAGCAGCGCCGCGACGTGCGGCAACGCATCTCGCAGGGCGACTACGATGTCGTTTACACTTACTACTTCCGCAGCGCTGAGATTACGCGCGATACTGGCAGGCCGGCGGGAACGCCGCCTGAAGTCGGTGACCATCGGCCCGCGACATTTCTTGCGATGCAACTGTCGCAGACACTCAATACCAAACGAATCGCGCAGAACGCCCCCAACCTTGCCAACCGACTGTTTTATGCGATCGAGAGTCGGCTAGTTGCAGCGTACGAAGCGAGGATCTGGAAACATTTCACCCATAGCGTGCTGATCGGGCCGCGTGACGTTGAGGAGATCGCCAATACCTGCCGAATGCAGGGAATGCCGGCAATCGACAATTACATTTATGGGGCACACGGCACCGACGTAACCCGGTTCGCTCCGCGCCCCGATATCGCAGAGCGAAAAAATCATCTCGTTTTTTCCGGCGTGATGCGGACACCCACGAACGTCCACGCAGTACAATGGTTCGCGCAAAACGTGTGGCCCAAAGTGCGCGCGGTGGTGCCGGATGCCACCTGGACCATCGTAGGTCGGGAGCCGACTGCTGAAGTGCAGGCGCTCGGGAAGCTGCCAGGCGTCAACGTGGCAGGTACTGTCACAGATCCCGCTCTTTTTATGGCGGAAGCCGCGATCTGCATTAATTCAATGCAGGCGGGCGGGGGAATGCAGAACAAGCTCATTGAGTATCTCGCAATGGGCAAGGCTGTGGTGGCGACGCCGGTTGCGAATGAAGGTATTGGTGCGACGTCAGGCCAGCATCTCATGGAGGCAGGCACGCCAGAAGCGTTCGCGGATGCGGTGATCGCGTTGCTAGGCGATGACATGCTCCGCGCGGCGTTGGGGGCCGCGGGAAGAGGCTTCGTGCTCGAGAACTGGACTTGGGAATCGCACTGGCTTCGGCTTGAGGATAATTTTTATCGTGCAGTCGGCTTCGCCGCGCATCATCAGGGGTTTGAAGAAAAATGAAGCAGGTCGTTCAGAACGCGCGAGGTGGCAAGCTGTCGCTTAAGTCGGTGCCGATGCCAGGTGTCGCACGAAATAGCCTACTCATTAAAACGTACGCCTCGCTAATCTCAGCGGGAACCGAGCGGCAAATGGTAGGCTTTGCGCAATCGAGCATGTTAGCGAAAGCTAAGGCTCGCCCCGACCTTGTCCGAAAGACGCTGGACAAAGTGCGCCGCGATGGCCCGATGGCAACCATAAAGGCGGTAACGGCACGGCTCGATGAGGCATTGCCGCTTGGTTATTCGATCGCCGGCGAAGTGGTAGAGGTCGGTGCCGGACTGGAAGGGCTTTATGAGGTCGGCCAGATTGTCGCGGGCGCGGGCATTGGCATGGCAAATCACGCTGAATACAATGTCGTACCAGCAAACCTAGTTGTACCAATCCCAGCGGACGTAAAGCCGGAAGAGGCGTGCTTCGCTACCCTTGGTTCGATCGCCCTTCATTCTGTCCGACTGATAGAGCCCCAACTCGGGGATGTCGTAGCAGTGCTTGGCGCCGGGTTGGTCGGTCAACTCTGCGCCCAGTTCGCACGGCTTGCGGGTGCCCGAGTCATTGTGCTGGATTACAATATAACGCGCCTAGCGCTGGCTAAGTCGCTAGGTGCGGAGGCGATTATTCAGCTCGGTCAGGGTAACGTCACCGAGGCCATCATGGATATTACCCGGGGGATCGGTTGCGACAGCGTACTGATCGCCGCCGCGACGCCCACAAGTGAGCCATTCGAGACAGCCGCTGAAATCGCACGGGATCGCGGCGCTGTATGTCTTGTCGGCATCACTGGCACCGAGTTCCCGTATCGGCCTTATATGCAGAAGGAGTTAAGAATACTGGTCTCGCGCTCTTACGGTCCCGGTCGCTATGATCGCGATTACGAGAACAAGCATCAGAAGTATCCGCTAGGTTACGTCCGCTGGACCGAGCATGAGAATTTGCGTGAAGTGGCGCGACTGATGTCGGCGTCTCTTCCGAACCGACTCGACGTGACGTCTCTGATCTCACACCGCTTTGCCTTCGATGCTTCGGAGGAAGCTTATGAACTGGTGATGGGCGGTAAGGAGCCACACCTAGGCGTAGTGTTGGAATACGGCACTGGGGATGCTGCTCACGTTAGCCGTGTCATGACCCTATCGGGCAGCAAGGCAAAGACTGTGAGCGGCTCCGCAATCGGCGCGGTTGGAGCGGGCAATTTCGGGAAGACAATGATACTGCCAGCACTCAAATCGGATGATCGCGTCACTTTGAAGACGTTGGTGACGAGTCGGGGAGCGTCAGCAGAGGGCACCGGTAGTAAGCTTGGTTTCGCCATGGCTTCTACCGACATAGCAGACGTATTAGACGATCCGGAGATTGCGGGAATTGTCATAACAACGCCGCACTCAACGCATGCCAACATGGTCCGTCGCACCTTGGAGGCGGGTAAAAATGTGTTTGTAGAGAAGCCCTTAGCGCTCACTCACGAGGAACTGCAGAGCGTAGTGGAGGCGCGTAACGCTTCGGACGGATTTGTAATGGTGGGTTTCAACCGCCGGTTCGCGCCGTATGTGCGGGAGGCGAAGAAGTTCGTAGCAACTCGCGCAGGGCGCTCGGTTGTGAACATCCGGGTCAACGCCGGCCAACTTCCGCCGGAAAGCTGGCAGCGAGATGCTGAGGAAGGTCAGGGCCGTATTTTGGGCGAAGTTTGTCACTTCGTCGATCTAGCAATGGATCTTGTTGGTGCGCCTCTCATTTCGGTTTCGGCCATCGCCGCAGAAGCTGCACGTGGGCTCGCTGAGGATCTGACGGTGGCGTTGCGCTTCTCCGACGGAAGCCTTGCCAGCATCGTCTATACCGCTCTCGGCGACACCAGTTTCTCCAAGGAACTGATCGAAGTCTACAAGGGCGCCGCGGTTGTGCAGATCGACAATTTCCGAGAGTTGACTACCGTGGTCGATGGCAAATCTTCGACCAAGAAGACGATGACCCAGGACAAGGGGCACAACGCCCAGCTGGAAGCTTGGATTGATGGCGTCGTTTCAGGCAATCCGCCGGTAGATGAACAGTCCATGATCGATTCGAGTCTCGCGACGATCCTGATCCTCGATTCCCTACGGCTCGGCCGTCCGGTGGAGTTCGCCAGTGGCGAGGTGACAGTTACTGGCGACTTGGTGGAGGACGCTCCGGCGGCCTAATATGGATATCGGCCGCGTCTTTCGCACCACGCGTCATCTTACGGCCGAACAGTGGCTCTATCGCTTCGTTTGCCGCGGGAAGTTCGCGACGATGGAGAAACTACCTGACTTGGCCCTGAAACGCTTCGCGAAAGCGGCAGAGGCAGTTCCAATGCCGAATCCGGGCGCGTCGGCGCTCGCCGCCGTTGCGGTTCACGTCCGTCAACTCCAGGAGGCTGTTCACGGCCGCTTTGCCGATGGCATATCACTAGGCCGGTTTACGTTTCTCGGGCGCACGATCGATTTCGGCGGGTTAAATCTTGTTGAATGGCGGCGGGACCTTGGCGAAAGAAACAATCCGCTATGGCGGATGAACCTGTCTTACATGGGCTATCTGGTGCCGCTATTTGAGAAGGACGCGCGTACCGCGTTGCCCATCGCGCGCGGGCTCCTCGCCAGCATGGCTGCCCAAAACCCGTGGTCATCTCCGGGTATCTTTCGCGACGTATGGCACCCATATTCGGTTTCGCATCGCGTTATTAACCTCCTCGTCTGCCTTCAGCTGTTAAACGAGCAGGCGCCTGAGCTAGTGTCGAGTGCAAGTGTTCTGGTCGATCAGATCCGCCTCGGAGCTGCATTCATCCTTGGTAATTTGGAACGCGACCTCCAGTACAACCACCTTCTCAAAAACTATGTCTGCCTTGCCGCGTTGGCTTCCGCAGCTCCTGGGTTCGCGGCGCGTGTTCTGCAAGGCACGGGTGCGTCGATCAAGCAACAGTTTCTCTCCGACGGAGGGCAGGCCGAGCGCGCTCCGATGTATCATATTCTTTCGCTTCTCGACCTGAGGATTCTTCGTGATAGCAGTGCTTTCGCCGGTGAGACGCAGGCGTTAATCGCGCGTACCGCGGATGCGAGCGAGGCAGCTGTCGCCGGAATGGTTCACCCCGACGGCGAAGTGGCGCTGTTCAACGATAGTTGGCTGGGCGAGGGCCCGTCTGCTTGTGACGCGGTTCCGGGCCTTACTCTTAGCCCTCACGTTCCGACACGCTGGTTGCTACCCGAAGCGGGCTATCTTCGGCTGGCGGCCGGCGACGACAGTGTAATTATGGATTTTGGCCCGTGCGGCCCGGATGACAACCCGGGTCACGCCCATGCTGACTTTCTCTCGCTCGAGTTATCGCTGGCGGGCAAGCGCCTATTGGTCGACACGGGCACACCGACGTACACACAGGGCGCTAAGCGCGACATGTTGCGTTCCGCCGCGTCGCACAATGGGCCCATCCGAGAGGGGCTGGAGCCCATCGAATTCTGGGGCTCTTTCCGCGTTGGCCATCGGGGCTATTGCCATGTTCTGCCAGTGGACGGTGCGATGCGCTTCGCTGCCTGGCAGGATGGCTACATTGGACACGGCACCGCGGTGGCGCGCGCGATCGAGCTGATCCCGGGTAAAGGCATTTTGATAGCGGATGCTTGGGTAGGTGCGCCGGTTGGGACTGCCAAGGTCAACTTCCTCATCCCCGGCGATTGGACGATGACCGGCACTCGGGCGATCGCAGGCGCTGCTGCCATCCGGTTTGAAGTGATGGTAGGCGCGCTTAGCGCGTTCGAGCCTGCACAGCACTGGCTCCGCTTCGGCGAAGGCCGCCAAGCTTGGCGCATAACCCTTGCGCCGACTGCTGCCGAAGGTGTCCAAACGACGCTATTATGGATCGCGCACGATGGCGCTGAGCAGCCTGTTTCTGAGGGGCGCGAATTGCGCGAGGCCCTCGTTAACGCCTTCCTTGCCGTTCCAGCTATCGGGAAATTGATCTGATCATGCGTGGCACATCTAACGCGTCACTCGTTCTTCAACTTGCAGCGATGTGGCTGCCGTGGAAAGTGCGGCGTCCGCTGCTCTGTAAGCTATTCGGATATCGCATTCATTCAACTGCGCGGATCAAATTTTCCTTGGTATTGGCTGATCACGTAGACATGATGGAGGGATCACTCGTTAAAAATCTAACGATGATCAAAGGCCTAACTACGCTGATTCTTCACCCGCGTGGGCGCATCGGGAACCTCAATTGGATCACCGGGATGCTGGCGAACGATCGAGTGTTTTTCCGAGACGAGCCTGATCGTGTATCTTCTCTGGTCGTAGGCGAGGGGGCGTCCATCACAAATCGCCACTTGTTCGACTGCAGCAACCGGATCACGATTGGCCGCTTCACGACAATTGGCGGATTTCGATCTCAGTTTCTGACCCACAGCATAGATATCAATTCTAATCGACAAACTAGCCAGCCGATCGAGATCGGAGAATACTCCTTTACAGGCACCGGAGTGATAGTACTCAAAGGGGCTTCAATGGGCGCACGATGCGTATTGGGTGCCGGGTCTATGCTACGCAGCCCATTCAAAAGCGAATATCAGCTATTAGCCGGCAATCCCGCTAAACCGGTTCGCGAGCTTGATCGCGATGCAAGATACTTTCATCGTACTATCGGGGGGGTTTATTGATGCGATATCTAGGTATACGGCTAAAAAAGCTCGCATACTGCGCGCGGCGCCCTTCGACTTGGAAATATCTCAGGCGCGGCATCGCGCCGACGATTGATCATCAGAAAGCGCTGGGTACGATGCGGTTCGCCACCGTGCTCGATGTGGGTGCAAACCGGGGACAGTTCGCCCTTTTCGCGAAGACCACTTGGCCCAATGCCCAAGTGATTTCCTTCGAGCCCTTGCCAAAGCCGGCGGCGCTCCTCCGGGAGGTATTTGGCGATGCAATCGAAGTGGTCCAAACGGCACTCTCCGACGAGATCGGTGAAGCGAAGATGTTCGTTACCGAGCACGACGATTCTTCGTCGCTGCTTCCAATCGGAGAGAATCAGGCGCGGATATCGGGCACCAAGGTGGCCTCAGTCGAGGAGGCTGTCCGCCTAACGACTCTAGATGCATTCTTGGCAAACCATCACAGTTCTGCCCCTGTGCTGCTTAAGATCGATGTACAGGGTAACGAACTGAAAGTGTTGCGCGGCGCTGTCGAGAGCTTTGCCCAGATTGGTACAATCTACTGCGAATGCTCGTACGTTGAACTCTATGAAGGCCAAGCCCTTGCGGAGGAGGTAGCCGCATTCCTGGCTGGATACAATTTCGAAGTTACTGGAGTGTTCAATCAGTCGGCATCAGCTTCGCTGGGACAAGTGCAAGCCGATTTCCTGTTTCAGCGTAAGGGCGCTCTGTGAGTGCGACCTCACAGTTAATCGCAACTCCGGCGCCCTGCGTGGTGCTGGGGCCCTTGCCCCCCCCCGTAACCGGAGCCGCTAAAAACACCAAAAACATGATTGATTCATTGCGAGCCAATGCCGTGCAGGTCACATCGATCTCGACGGCGGTCGAATTGAAGCGCGAGAGTGCCGGGCTCTCTTATCATCTCGCCCGAATTCGTCACACTTTTAGCGTGATGAAAGCTCTGCGGAAAGCCCCCGGCGATGCCAGCGTACTCTACGTAGTCCCCGACGCAGGCTTGGGAGCGTGGTATACGCTAGCCTATTTGTGCATCTCTCATGCTCGGTTTGACAAAGTTATTTTTCATCATCGAAGCTTTGCATATATTTCTCGGTTTTCGAGACCGATGGCTCTGATGGCACGTTTGACGAAGAAGAAATCGCTTCATGTCTGCCTGTCGGAGGGCATGGCAAAGAATTATGCAGAAATTTATGGTCCGGTGCGGACTATGGTTGTTACGAACGCTGGCTATGTCGCGAACGAAATTGTGGGGGACGACGCGGCGGTCTCGAAGCAGGTATCGCTTCCCACGATATTGGGCCATTTGAGCACGCTGCGCCGCGATAAGGGATTTTTCGATGTTGCTCAGGTTTTTGAGATTCTTGCCCAGAAGGACGATCAGGTCGAATTGCTTCTCGCCGGCCCCATTACGGAACCTCAGGTTGCCGTTCGCATTGAGGAAATGCGCGCGCGCTACGGAAATCGCGTAAAGCACCTAGGTCTTATATCCGGTGCGGCGAAGATTGAATTCTACCGATTAATCGATCTGTTTCTGTTCCCAACGCGCCATCCACAAGAGGCCCAGCCCAACGTTTTGTTCGAAGCGCTGGCGGCTGGAGTTCCGGTAATCGCTACTCCTCGGGCGGCCATTCCCGAGATGATAGTCGGGCAAAACGGATATTGCTCCCCCAGCGAAGCGCAATTTGTTGACTTTGCGGTCGCCACGATTCAAGCAATGTCATTTGAGGAAAACGTCCGGGCACGCCGTAAAGACGCTATATTGCGCTGGATCCGGCAGGAGGCGCGGCACTCACAGCGTCAGTACCTTGACTTGATGGTTGAGTTCGGGTTGGCCTCAGACCGGGTAAAAGCGCCATGGCTGCATTAATATTTCTATTTCTGATATGTGTAGCTGTCGCGGAGATATTCTTCCTCTCACAGTTGGCCTCCGCTGAACCGCTCGACTTGATCGGGAGGGCGCTTCACCCATTCAACGTAATTGGGTTTCTCTTCTTGGTCACGTTGGTCGATTTTATTGGTCTTTTCCTGATCGTATCCTCCAGACAGTCCGCTGATTTCGCTGAGATTTCTCTTTCTTCCAAAGGAGAGGTCGTATACGGGCTGTTTTATTATGTCCTTTGTCAAAGCGCTATTGTCGTCGGGATCTGGGCGGCATTGGCTCGGACTTCGCAGTGGAAGATACATCAAATCCGAATGCTCCGGGGCAAAGGTGTTGTCGCGCAGCGTAGCGAGTTGATAGCTACGCGCGTTATTATCCTAGTGTCTATCTGTGCCACCTTGGTTGCCGGCTATACCTTGCTTGGAACAGCATTGAGCGCGGGATCGCTAAATTATATCGCGGGTGTGAGAACGCGTTTTTTTGCTGATAATCCAATTCTCTTGTTGATCATCACGACGATCACACCGGCATTTTTTCTTTTTGGGTCGCGCCATAGCCTTAAATCGCTCATTCTAGTCTTGCCCCCTCTGCTGCTTGTGCAAGGATTGGTTGGCGGGCGCTCCAAGCTGCTTTATCCGATCGTGGGGGTCGCTTACTGGTTCTGCCGTTCACGGCGATTGCCAGTGATTTGGGTGTATCTCGCTCTTCCCGCGATGCTCTTGGTGATTGTCGCTTTTGGCTACTACACCAGATACAGCGGCTTGTACTCTTCGCTCGGTGAATATCTTGATGCGAGTGGCGGTATGTTTGGCGCATTGTTCGAAGAATCTTCAATTTCTATGGCCGAAGCCATTACCTACAATGTGAATAATCCAATCATTATGCGGTCTCCTTGGGAAAGCGTAGTTGGCATGTTCTTGCTGCCGATCCCTCGCAGTGTTATAGATTGGAAGCCATTCGGCGTTAGCACCGATTTTTCCATGGCTATGGATTACGTTCGATTCATGTTGGTGAAGTCAGAATGGACAGTTACTGGTTATATAGATTTATTTTATAGTTTTGGATTTATTGGAGGAATAGCTGCTTGCAGTGCGTTCGCTTATCTCTGGACTCGGGCGCTGTTACATTACGCTACCGGTCCGTTCGGGACTGCGTTTATTGGACCCGTTTGTATCGTATCGGCTTACGTCTTTGTTCGGGGTGATCTCTATATTGTTTCCCAATTTCTCTGGCCCTGCGGAGTAGTGCTGCTCTTTTTTGGCGGGCTGAGATTCCTAGTGAAGGCCGCCGGGCATGCTCCGCCTCGCCCCGCACCCCGACGAAGGCGTGAACGATCATCAAGCGTTTCAGGCCAATGACTCTAGGGAACCAGTCTCCTGACCGGCTGAAGCCCTCGTCGCCAACCCAAACTGTTTCTGCCCTGTAAGCTTGCCTAATCGCTCTTCGGCTCCTTCCCACGCGCATGTCATCCTGCAGGCGTCTCGATCACGGCGCTTTGCGGCGGTGGGTCTGCTGATTTCCTGGCGTGCTTAGGGTACAAATGGCGACGCGGCAGCGAATGGCATGCGATGCCGCTCGGCGCTTCGGTCATCTAATCCTCGCGAGAATGTAGTTTTCCAAAGCCTGTACGTCCGCACGCAAATCCTCAACCAGATGTTCCAGATGGACATAGGCGCCAGTGGCGCCCGGTAGCCTCTGGCCGAGTAGCAAAGCGCCTTGAGCGTAAGGCACCCCTGCTGCGATATAGAAGGTCCGGGCATAGTGCCGATATTCGTGTGGGGTAGGAAGGCCAGGAACCTTTGGTTCAGTTATTCGTCCGAGGCGGCTCATTGGCGATGGCCATAGCCAAGGACTGTCGCGATCAATATCAGCCAAGAGTCGATCGGCGATTAACTTCGTGAGAAATTCCCCCATCGGGAAAGTCAGCGGCTCATCTGAAGTTTTCATGTGGGTAAATGTGAGGAGGGCCCGATCGAGATCGACGTCCTTCCTTTTCACCTGAAGAATTGACGATCTACGTGCTCCCGTCAAAAGCATCGCAATGTGAAGATCCCGTCGAACTGGGGGGATTCCGCTAACGTTCGTCCACCACTGTTGAAGATCAATTGGCGGAACCTTTCGGCGCTTAGGACCCGGAATATATAGGGCCCCAACTGGATTGCTATTCAATGTCTCGTCGAGGCGCATCGCCGTATTAATGACAGCTTTCAGCGTTCGCATGGTACTCGCTGCGGTAGTTTCGCCATGGTTTTGCTTCAGGAATATATAGTGATCACGAACCATCTGTCGTGAAATATCCGAAATCGGAAATTCTCGAAAGTGACCGAGATATCGCGATAAGTGATACCTATATCCCTCGACGGTTCTTTGCCGGTGCGGTTTTTCCGATAAATGAGCCTCCAGCGCTTCCTCCAAGGTAATTGATCGGTTGGCCTCGTAGCCAATGATCGCTCGACTTCCTTGATTGATCTTGAACAAGTTTAGCCAACGGCTGAGCAAGGTTACAGGAGGCGGTATGGCTGCCTTAGCAAGGCGCTGAACGGGCGCCGCGGCGACGGAGTTCGACCAAAGACGTTTACTCAACCCACGCTCCTCAAACGATTTCGCGGCCGTGCCGCCTCACCGAGGAAACCCGCAACAGGCGGGTGCAGATCTCAGATCTCAAAGCCAAACCTATACTAAACTAAATCGGAAGAATTCATGGGGTAGCGCTGTCAATTCCACTGCACTTTAGACGCTCGATCACTTTAGCTAATTTATCAAATAGAGAGAAGCGTCATTCTTGATCGCTACGGCGATCACGCTGAAAAAATCTAAATAGTTCGATAATTAATTTAGGTATAGTGTCGGAATAACCTGAAGCTAATCCCGGGGGGGGGCGAGCCAAGGGCAAAGCTTTAGAGCTAAGAAAAGCACGCCAGGCCAGAACATGGTCGCAGAAAAGTCTCCTAACGTATCAGCCCAACGCCAACTTCCGTGAGCAAGGCGATCCATGATCTCGTTTAGTAGCTCAAATCCAACCAAGATCAGAATAGGTCCCGGTGAGGAGAAGGGTTTTCGTAGGAAAAAAGAGAATGCCATAAATATGCCCATCCCGACAAACACGTGCGCAAATTTGTCAGGTCCGGGACACAACAGTACTATATAAGAAGTGACCTTCTCGTAGAATATCGGAATAACCATGCGGTCCTCGTGGCAAAACCATGCTTTCAAGCGTACTATTACTGGAGCTTCCGCACCGTGAGTTGGGCAAGGAGCGCTTGTGCCTAAGTCCTCAGTACAACCAAGAAAAAAGCGGCCTTGCATCAAAGCTTTTTACGCTTCTGGGTATAGACACGGAGCCACAGCCTAACCTGAGCGGCTGACCTTTTCATCCTCCAATTTTGGGCATCTTAAAACGGGTTTCAGAACCATCACACCTCGTGATAGGCGCGGAACCATTCGACGAATTTCGGCACGCCTTCCTCGATCGGAGTGGTCGGCTGGTAGCCGAGGTCGCGGCGGATCGCCTCGATATCGGCGTAAGTCGCGGGAACGTCGCCCGGCTGCATCTCCAGCATCTCGAGCGCCGCGGTCTTGCCGCAGGCGGCCTCGATCAGGCCGATGACCTTCATCAACGGCTCAGAGCGGTTGTTGCCGATATTGTAGAGCGCATGCGGCTTGGTACTGCCACCGGCCTTCTCGGCCCCGTCGTCCACGGGCGGATGGTCGAGCACCGCGACCACGCCCGAGACGATGTCGTCGATATAGGTGAAGTCGCGGTACATATCGCCGTGGTTGAACACCTGGATCGGCCGCCCGGCGAGGATCGCCGAGGTGAACTTCCACAGGGCCATGTCGGGCCGGCCCCACGGGCCATAGACGGTGAAGAAGCGCAGCCCGGTGAGCGGGAAGCGGTAAAGATGGGCGTAGCTTTCGCTCATCAGTTCGTTCGCGCGCTTGGTCGCGGCATAGAGCGAGACCGGATGGTCGGCCCGGTCCTCGACCGCGAAAGGCAGCTTCGCATTGCCGCCATAGACCGAGCTCGAGCTGGCATAGACCATATGCGGGATCACCCGGTGCCGGGCGAGTTCGAGGAGGTTCAGATGCCCGACCAGATTGGCGCTGGCATAATCGTGCGGCGCGTCGATCGAATGGCGGACCCCGGCCTGCGCGCCGAGATGTACGATCGCGTCAAACTCCAGACCTCCAAGCGCCTCGTCGAGCGCGAGGCGATCGGAGAAATCGAGGTGCAGGAACGAAAAGCGGTTACCGCCCGCCGCCGCCAACCGGTCGCGCCGGGCCTGCTTGAGCGAGACCTCATAATAGGAATTGAGGCTGTCGATCCCGACCACCTGATCGCCGCGCGCCAGCAGCCGTTCGGACAAAGCCGCGCCGATGAAGCCCACGGCTCCGGTTACCAGAATACGCATTTAAATTCCTTCGCATCGCGTGGCAGTTAGGTGCCGCTATAGCGATGAAGCAGGTCCAGCAAGCGGATCTGATTGCTTCAAACCCTCTACAGTGTTGTTAGAATACCGGTGGATTGACCTTTTCGCTAAGGGAAGGTTCCGAGCGAAGGGTTTTGCCTGCCGCCAGGCGCGTTTGGGGCGCCCTTGCTAAAAGACCGACTGAGACCGCAGCAAGGCAGGCAAGTGAAATGGAGCGCAGGGGATAATCTACTACTGAATGAACCGCGAAAATTGCCAGCGCGACGATACCAAAAGCACTCTGTGTATGGCTATGATCACTATCGCGCGAACTCTGGATAGCCATCCAGAGGATCATTCCCGCTACGGCGGCCAGAATAGCGATACCGAACATGCCGCTTTCTAGGGCGAGTTCGAGGTAATCGTTGTGGGCGCGATTAGGCACTGAGTAATCAACAGATTGCAGGGGCTCAAATGCTATAAAGTTCGGAACAAACGTTCCAGTACCTGATCCAAAGGGCCAGAATTGTTTGATCGCGTAGATTGTGTCCTTCCATAGTGCTTCGCGCCCGCTACCGTGGTCAAACCGTTCCGCGATCTTATTTAATAGCGGGTTGTCGCGCAGCAGAATCGACGCCACCCCCGCGAAGATAAAGCCTCCCGCTGCAATCACACCCAAGGATCTCTTTCCTCGTTCACCGCTTGAACTTCTCACAATAGCGAATGAGGCGATCAGAGTTGCGGGGAGGAGAAGAATTCCAGATCGCGAGGCAGTAAGAACGCACGCGAGTCCTATCAGCATTGCCGCCGAGCCGAACCACCAGCGCTTCTGCAGACTCTTGAAAGCAAAAGTCTCACCTTCCGGATGAAGGCTGGCCCGGTAGGCTGCTAGCGCAACCAGGCCGATTAGCAGGATGTCGGCTGTGGAGTTTCGGTTAGCCTGAAAGCCCAGAACAAGATAGGAGGGGCTCTGATCATAAAACTTGAAACCTTGCGATCCCGCGTTGAGCTGAATCGCTCCAACGATCACTGAGACCAAAGCCATAGCGGCCGTTGCCGCTACCAGCCAGCGTCGTTCGGAGCGTCGCAGAGCCCCCGTCATTAAGAGGACAAAAATTGGGGGAACGAGCGCGAGCAGACTCGCTAGAGTGCGCGGCGGAGAGGTGGTGAAAGGCTGCCAGCTAGACTCTTCGCCCACCAGCTTTAGCGCAGCAATCTCAATGTCGCGCCCTGGAAGTGATTGCCAGATTGTGGGCGGCAACGGGATCAATTGTAATCCCGTGAGACCAATGACGAAGGCGGCGACCATCCAGAGTCGCCAGTCGATGGGAAGTCGAAGCGTGCCTGGCAACCAAAACCAGATGAGGGCAGCGATACCCGCTAAGACCTCTATTGCCAATTCTGCCGCGGGACTGGGGCTGCCGCCTCCCCCCAACAACATCGCCGCAACAAGCAGAGTAGCTGCAACGCACGCGTGACGATGAGACGGATCGAATGCTTTAAGGCGCATGGCTATTCCTCCTTCACCGACTAGCAATCCGCTAGGAAGACAAGAACCCCTAACCCCGTCGGCCGCTCCGTCAACCCGCACGCTCGGAACGGATTGAGCCGTCGACGCTTCGCCTGAGTAGAGGGACTGTAACGTCGGTGTAACGCCATGGATTACCGTAATTAACTTAGACCGTGCTGGTCAACCTCGGCGTTCGCTACAAAATCTCGGACACGCTCGAACTCCACGCCCGCGCCGAGAACCTGTTCGACGAGGATTATCAGGAGGTCTTCACCTTCAAGGCGCCCGGACGGGCGATCTACGGCGGGGTCCGCGCCCGCTTCTGAAGGAGAAACCCGAACGCTAGCGGAGATCGGTGCCGGCCGCCGGAGCGGCGACGAAATCCACCATCGCGGTCGGTGTTCCTGCTCCGGTGACGCAGGCATCGACCTCGAACACTTCGGCCAGCAGCCTCGAGTTCAATGTAGTCGCGGTCGGGCCGAACGCGACCAGCTCGCCTTCGAGCAGTACCGCGACATGGGTGGTGTAGCGCGCCGCAAGCGTCAGTTCGTGGATCGAAGCGGCCACCAGCTTGCCGCCATCGGCAAGCGCCCGCAGCCGCCGGACGCTGTCGAGCGCGTGGCGGGGGTCGAGGCCCGCGAGGGGTTCGTCGGCCAGCAGCAGCTCCGGTTCGCCGACCAGCGCCCGCGCGAGCATGGCCCGCGCCAGTTCGCCGCCCGAGAGCGTCGTGACCGGTTGCTCGCGGTGCTGCTGCATGTCGAACTGGTCGATCACCGCATCGACCCGTTCCTGCATCGCGTCCGACAACCCGCCGAACACCGGCAGCTGCGGCGTGAGGCCCAGCGCGATCAGCCGCTCGACGGAGATCGGCCATTCGGCGCGCGGGTTTTGCGGGAGATAGGAGCGCGCGCGGGCGAGTGTCCGGCGGTCCATGTCCTTGATCGGCATTCCGTCGAGCGATACCATCCCTTCATCCGGCTGGAGCAATCCGACCAGCACCGACATCAGCGTTGACTTGCCCGCGCCGTTGGGGCCGAGCAGGCCGACGAAGCTGCCGCTTTCGAGGGTCAGTGACACATCGTCGACAATCGCGCGCCCTCCGCGGCGCACAGTGACATTCTCGGCTGCAAGCAGGGTCATGGCGACATCTTCCGGAGGCGGCCGACCAGCCAGAAAAAGAACGGCGTGCCGACCATGCTGGTGAGAACGCCCAGCTTCAGCTCCTGCGAGGTCGGGATGATCTTGGTCGCGACATCGGCGAACACCAGCAGGATCGCGCCGAACAGGGCCGACGGCAGCAGCACCTTGCTCGGCTGGTGGCCGACGAAGGGGCGGACGATATGCGGCGCCATCAGCCCGATGAAGCTCACCGCTCCGGTTACCGCCGTCGCCGCGCCGACTGCCAGCGCGGTTCCCGCCAGAGCGAGAAAGCGGGTCCGCCGGAGATCGACGCCGAGGCTCTCCGCCTGCGCTTCGCCCAGGGTCAGCGCGTCGAGGTCGCGCACTGTCGCGATCAGGCAAATCCAGCCGGCGAGGATGAAGGGCAGCGCGAGCAGCGTCTGGTCCCAGTCGCGATCTGCCAGCGAGCCGAGCAGCCAGGTGGTCATCTCGTAGGCCGCATAGGGATTGGGCGCGAAGTTCAGCGCGAGATTGAGCCCTGCCCCCATCATGCCCGACACCGCCGCGCCGGCAAGGATCATCGTCAGCGTGCTGCCGCGCCCGAGTTGCAGCGTCAGCGTCGCGGCGACCAGCGCGCCGGCGATGCCCATCAGCGGGGTGGCGAGGAAGAACGCCGCGCTCATCCCGAAGTAGATCGCGATCACCGCGCCGAGGGCCGCCCCCGCCGACACGCCGAGCAGACCGGGTTCGGCCAGAGGATTGCGCAGCAGGCCCTGCAGCACCGCGCCGGACAGGCCCATGGTCGCGCCGACCAGCAGGCCGAGGACGGTGCGCGGAAGCCGCAGGTCGGACAGGATCAGCCAGGACAAGTTCGGCTTGGGCTGGAAGATGCCGTCGAACAGCACCGCCGGGTTCAGCCACACGCGGCCCGTGCCAAGCGACAGCAGGATGCACAGGGCCAGCAGGATCGCCCCCGTCAGCGGCCAGGAGAACCGCCTTACCATGGCACTTTCCCGGGAGCGGTCTTCATCAGCACCTCGCGCAGTTCGATCGCAGCATCGGCGGATTGCGGCAGGCCGCAGGTGTAGAGCGAATCCGGATAGGTCACGCGCCGGTTGCGGTAGGCGCTGCGGATCAGCGGATGCTCGCCGGCGGAGTCGCGCAGCGAGGGCGCATCGTAGCGATCGACCCCGCGCATCAGCGCATCGGGCCGGGCGACCAGCAGTTCCTCGATGCTGTAGCTCGAATAGCGCGTGTCCGGGAACTTGGCGGCGATGTTGCGGGCACCGGCAGAGCGGATGATTTCGTCAGTCAGCGTCCCCTCGCCGGGCACCGAACCGGAGCCATTCCACACTGCGACATCGATAGGCCGCGTGGGCTTGGTGGCCTCAAGCCGGGCAAGCTTGCGGTCCATGTCGGCGATCAGCACCTCGGCCCGCTCGGGTTCGCCCACCAGCCTGCCGGTCTGGCGGACGATCCGGCGGATGTCGGCGAAACTATTGGCGGAATCGATCTCGACAACCGGCGCGCCGACCTTTGCGGCCAGCTTGCGCATCGTCGCCGTGCTCCACGGGCTCGCGAGGATCAGGTCGGGCCGGTCGCGCACCACTTCCTCGGCGGTGCCGTGGTTGATCGCTACGCCGCGGTCCGCGCCCGGCAGCAAAGCCGCGACCGGAGCGTGCGCGAGGCGGGTGATCGAGACGATCCGCTCTTTCGGGACCAGCATCAACAGCAATATGTCGGAGCACATGTTGGCCGACATGATCCGCTGCGGCTTGTCCGGGCCGTCGGCATGTCCCGGCGTATGATAGGCCCGCGCTGCGCCGATACAGGCAAGCGGCAGGCAGGCCAGCACCAGCCATGCCACAAGTGCGGTGCGGAATGACGGTCGCTTCATGTCCTGGCTGCCCCCTCCGAGCGTTCGACCGTCACTTGGCTGAACCATGTAAGATGGAACGGCGGGTCGCGGTAGTGGGAAGGTCGCGGTTCGCGCCCGTGTCGCCCCTCGCCGGGAGTGACATTCGGCGAGGGGCAGGACGCGGGATGGAGGCCGTGCGCGGCAGCCGCCAGTTAATTACGGTAATCGGCGTCGTAACACCTCGTTACAAACCACCCGCCAAAGGCGCGCGCCGGAACCGCAGCGGGGCCTGCGTGGTTTGTTTCGGCGATGGACGGAGAAACTCAGCCTGTTGGCGGCGCCGAACCGGTGATCCGCGATTGCGTGGTGATCGGCGGCGGCCCGGCGGGGCTCACCGCGGCGATCTACCTCGCGCGCTTTCATCTGGCGGTGACGGTGATCGATGCCGGGCTCAGTCGGGCACGGCTGATACCGTTCACGCGCAACCACGCCGGCTTTCCGCAAGGCATATCGGGCATCGACCTGCTCGCCAGAATGCGCGAGCAGGCTGTTCTTCACCGCACGGAGATGTCCGACGATACGGTCTTGGCGGTCGAGCGGGACGGGGAGGACTTCGTGGTCCGCACCGGTCGCGCGGCGTTCGGCGCGCGGGCGGTGCTGCTGGCTACCGGGGTCGTCAACCGCCGCCCGGCAATGCTGGATGATGAGACCCATGCCCGCGCTGTGGCCGAAGGCCTGCTGCGTTATTGCCCGATCTGCGACGGCTATGAAGTGACCGACCGCCGGGTGGGCGTGCTTGGCACCGGGCAGCGCGGCTGCGATGAGGCGCTGTTCCTCCGCAGCTACACCGCCGACGTCACGCTGATCGCGCCCGGCGAAGAGCATGAGCTTGATGCGGGACAGAGAGCGCGGCTGGCGGACGCCGGAATCGTTTTGGCCGACTCCTGCCGCCGCATCGCGCTCGGCGATCGGCAGATCGAGATCGGCTGCGGCGAGGAAACGCTTCGCTTCGACACGCTCTACCCCGCACTCGGCTCCGATATTCGCTCGCAACTCGCCCGCGCGGTCGGTGCGGAGGTTTCGGGAGAAGGCTGCCTGCTCGTCGATTCCCATCAGCGTACCAGCGTGGCCGGCCTTTATGCCGCGGGCGACGTCGTCCTCGGGCTCGACCAGATCAGCCACGCGATGGGTGAAGGCGGTGTCGCGGCGACGACCATCCGCAACGATCTCGCCCGAAAGGCACCGCTGCGGCGCGGCGATGCGCACGGATCGCCCCGGTGATTGCAAAGGGGTCGCCCAAATTCGCCCCGCTGGTGGACGAACTGATCTGGAGCGCGCGCGCCCGCGATCTGCGGGTGCCCGCGGCGATCGTCCAGCCGCGCTCGGCTGCCGAAGTCGCCGCGGCGGTCCGCCTCGCGGGCGAAGGGGGAATGAAGGTCGCGCTGCGCGGCAGCGGACACAACTATCAGGGTGCCGCCTTGCGCGACGGTGGGTTGCTGGTCGATCTCGGGGGGCTCGACCGGATCGATATCGATGCGGGAGCGCACCGCGCGCGGGTGGGCGCAGGCGTCAAGGGCGGGCGTCTGATCGGGGAACTGGCCCGCCACGGACTCGCCTTCCCGATCGGCCATTGCGCCGATGTTGCGCTCAGCGGCTATCTGCTGAGCGGCGGGATCGGGTGGAACTATGGCGAATGGGGCCCTGCCTGCGCCAGCGTCTCGGCGATCGAAATGGTCACCGCGGACGGCGCGGCGTTAATCGCGACCGCCAACGATCACGCCGATCTGTTCTGGGCGGCGCGCGGTGCCGGCTGCGCCTTTTTCGCGGCGGTGACCGGCTATGAGTTGATCCTGCACGATCTGCCCGCCGTATCCTTCGCGCTCGAGGCGGTGTTCGACGCAGCGTCGGCGCCGGATGTCGCGCAGTGGCTGGACACGGCCCGCGCGGGTGTGGATCCGACGACCGAGCTGATCTGCATGGTTGGCCCGCATCACGAAACCGGAAAGCCGAGCGTTACGCTGCGGGCGATTGCCAGCGGCCCGACCGGCATGGCGGCGCGCAACAAGCTCGGCCCGTTGCGAGAGCTCCCTGCGGAAGCGAAGCTGCTCGCGGCGGTCGAGGAGACCGAGCTGTCCTTCGCTGAATTGAAGCGCTTCTCCGCGATGCCATCCGGCAAACGGGTCGCTGCGGATCAAAGCTGGAGCGACCGTTCGCTCGGCGATTTACTGCTGGCGGTCGCACATCTCGCAGGCGGCGTGCAGTCCTCGTCGGCGATCTCGCTCACCGCGCTCGGGCAGGCGGCGCTGGCCCCGGGCCTGCCCGATGACGTGGATGGCGCGTTGTCGGTGGCCGGTCGCTGCTCCGCTGGAATTTACGCCCTTTGGGACGGGGCGGAGCACGATGCCCGGCATCTCGCCTGGGTCGCGAAGGCGGACGCCGCCCTGGCGCCGCTGCGGACTGGGCGCTATATCGCGGAAGCCGACCTGTTCGCCGGTCCCGAACGGGTGGAAGAATGCTTTTCGCCCGAAGCCTTCGCGCAGCTTACCGAGCTGAGGAAGCAGTACGATCCAACCGGGCGGTTCTTTTCCTGCCTCGACGGCGGTCTGCGCTAGGCTGCATCGAAGGTTTGCGGTGCGGATGGATCTTGGTCCGCGCGAGGTGTGGCCCCGGAATCCAGCACCGCGTCGGCGCGCTTTTCCGGGCGGATATAGACGGATGAGACCGAGGCCGAGAGCGCCTTCAGCTGCACTTCCATCTCTTCGATCAGGCGCTCGGCATCGCCCATCCTGAGGTCGTCGGCGAAATCCGCGCTGATCGCGACGAAGATCGAGGCGGGCGCGGTGTGGACGGTGCGGATATGATTCACCGCGACCACTTCGGGCCGCCCTTCCAGCGCCGCGCGAATGCGTTCGATCAGTTGCGGATCAGCCGCCTCCCCGATGATCAGGCCCTTTGCCTCGCGCGCAAGATACAGCGCGACCACCGTC
Organism: Candidatus Andeanibacterium colombiense; assembly: GCA_029202985.1. Lineage (GTDB taxonomy): Bacteria > Pseudomonadota > Alphaproteobacteria > Sphingomonadales > Sphingomonadaceae > Andeanibacterium > Andeanibacterium colombiense. Next base: position 2,571,097 of record CP119316.1, read on the forward strand.
AGCACCGCGCCGATCGCGATCGAGGCGACGCCGTCCAGCTCCGGGCGGTCGAAGTGGTCGCTGGCCCACACGCCTGCCGCAGCCAGCACCAGGCCGAGCAGTGCGGCGCTGTCTTCGAACAGCACGATGAAGCCGGCGGGGTCCTTCGACTCGCGGATCGTCTGCCACCAGCCGGTGTCGCACTTCTTCTCGAATTCGCGCACCGCAATGGTCCAGGATGTGCCTTCGAGTAGGAAGGCGATCACCAGCACGGCGTAATTGATCGTCGGATCGCGCAGCGGTGCCGGCTCGCGGAGGTGGAGGATCCCCTCATAGATCGACACGCCGGCGCCGATCGCGAAGATCAGGATCGCGACCACGAACGACCAGAAATAGAGTTCGCGGCCGTAACCGAAGGGGTGAAACCGATCGGGTGGGCGCTTGGCCCGCTTCTGGCCGTAGAGCAGCAGCAACTGGTTGCCGCTGTCGACCAGCGAGTGCACGCCTTCGGTGAGCATCGAGGACGAGCCGGTAAAGGCGGCGGCAACAAACTTCGAGACTGCGATCCCGAGATTGGCCAGCAGCGCCCCGTAGAGGACGATGTTTTCCCTGAAGTGAGCGCGGCGCGAGGTCACGCAGGTCAAGGTTTCAGCGCCGGCATCGTTCCCGTTCCCGGCATAATGCTGGTTCGAGGCGAGATGGTTACCCTCAGGTCGAATTCGATTGGCAGGCAAGAAAATCTAAAGATAATATCTGATACCGGTTGGACGCCGTCACGCCAGCTGGTGCGGTGATAAGGCAGAGGGAGACCGGTGCGCTGCCCAACCATCACACAGGATGAGTCTGCGCGCCTGCGCGCGCTGGCCGAATACGGCCTGAGCTCCGAGCGCGGTCTCGCCAGCCTCGATCCGATCGTCGATATGGCCGCGCTAATGTTCAATTGCCCGACCTCGGCGGTCAACATGATCGGCGAAGACCGCGTCTATCTGGTTTCGCGCCACGGGATCGACGAATTTAACGATACGCGCGACGTTTCCTTCTGCGCCCATGCGATCAACCAGGACGGGGTGATGGTGGTCGAGGATGCGACGCTGGACGTGCGTTTCCACGACAACCCGCTGGTCCAGGATGGCGCGATCGTATTCTATGCCGGTGTGCCTATCGTCAGCCCCACGGGCCACGCACTCGGCGCCCTGTGCGTGATCGACAATCAGCCGCACGCCCAATTCTCGCAGGAAGATCGCGCACGGCTGAAGGAACTGGCCAAACTGGTTTCCGAACGGCTCGAGCTGCGGCGGATCGAAGCGGCGGGAGAGCCCGGCGCCAATCGGTTGCAGGCCAGCGCACAAACCTCTCCCAACGCGATCCTCGCATTCGATTCCAATTCCCGGATCACCGCGTGGAATGCCGCCGCGGCCGGCATGTTCGGACGGAGCGCCGACGACGCGATCGGCCAGTCGGTCGACCTGCTGATCGCGCCGGAGGATCTGCCGCTGGTTCATGACGGGATCGTGCGCGTCCTCGCCGGCGGATCGCCAGCTAACGCGGCGACCGAGCTGACCGGGCTGCGCCGCAATGGCCAGTCGTTCCCCGGGGAGCTGCATTGGTCGCGCTGGCTCGAAGGCGAGCGGATGCATTTCGGCGCGATCATCCGCGACATGACCGACAAACGCCGGGAACAGGATGCGCTCTACCGGCTGGCCAATTACGACACGCTGACCGGGCTGCCCAACAGCAACCTGCTGTATCGCCGCATCACTGAGGCGCTCGATCAGGATCGGCCGCTGGCGCTGGTGGTGGCCGACCTCGAACGGTTTCGCGACATCAACAATACGCTTGGCCATGCAGCGGGCGACCGGGTGTTGCGGATCGTGGCCGAACGGATCCGGCAGGCCACACCGCGCGCCGATGGGGATACAGCAATGGTCGCACGGATCGGCAGCGACGAATTCGCGATCCTGCTGCCGGGCGAAGGCGATCCGGTGCGGATCGGCCAGATCATCGGCGGGATCAACGAGGTGCTTTCGGAACCGATCGTGGTCGATGGGCAGGAAGTTCGGATCGGCGGGAATTTCGGCATCGCGCTGGCACCCGATCACGGGTGCTCGGTCGAAGAGGTGATGGCCAGCGCCAACCTCGCGGTGTTCCAGGCGCGTAGCAGCGGACCGGGCGGGACATTCCTGTTCCACCCGCGGCTGCGTGCCGAGGCGGTGGCACGGCGAATGTACGATGCGGAGCTGCACCGCGCCTTCGAACGCAGCGAGTTCACACTGTTCTACCAGCCGCTCATCCGCTTGGCCGACAATTCGCTGGCGGGGGCGGAGGCGCTGATACGCTGGCGCCACCCGAAACGCGGGCTGCTCGCTCCGATCGCGTTCCTCCCGGCACTCGAAAACAGCGTGCTCGCGGCGGCGATTGGCCAGTGGGTGCTTGAGACCGCCTGCTCCCAGGCGGCCGAGTGGCGCAGGCTGGCGCCCGATTTTCGGGTCAACGTCAATTTGTTCGCCGCGCAATTTCGCGACGGCACCCTGCCGCAACTCGTCTCCGACACGCTTTCGGCCTATTCGCTCCCCCCCGAGGCGCTCGACCTCGAGATCACCGAGAACATCATCCTCGACCGTCAGGATGCGGTGCTGGGCCAACTGGGTGAATTGCGCGAAGCCGGGTTTTCTCTCTCGTTCGACGATTTCGGGACCGGCTTTGCGTCGTTGAATTTGCTGCGCAACTTCCCGGTCACCAGCATCAAGATCGACAAGAGCTTCATCCAGGTGATGCATTCCTCGCCCAAGGACCGGGCGATCGTGTTGTCGTTGATCGATCTGGCGCGGCAACTAGGGCTGAAAGTCGTCGCCGAAGGGGTCGAAACGGATCAGGATCGCACATTCCTGCTCACGCACGGCTGCGAGACGGGGCAGGGCTATCTGTTCGGCACGCCGGCGCCCGCAGCGCTGTTCGAGGAACAATTTCTCGGCGGCAGCGGGATCGCGAAGATCGCCTGAATCCTCGGTTGCGGGCAAAGCTGCTCGCGCCTGGATCGTCAAACCCCACACTTGCGTGATAGGCGTACAACGATGAGCGGACACGCCGGAATCAAAGCCAGATTGGCGGTTGCCGCGCTGCTGCTCGCGCTGTTCCTCGGCTCGTTCATGCCGAAGGCCCCTCCGCCGCAGGCGCAATCGCAGGCAGCGGCAACGATTTCCGACATCACCCTATACCAGCATATCTCCAGCCGCATCGGGCATGGGCAGGGCTATTACGCGGCCGCTGCGCAAGAGCAGCGTCGGCACGGGTTTCCGCTCAGGCCTTTCGTCACGATGCGCCTGCCGACGATGGCGTGGCTGAACGCCGCGGTTGATCCGCGTGTTGCGCTTTGCCTGCTGCTGGCCCTGACAGCGATTCTATGGCTTGCGCTACCTGGCCTGGCCTTGTGGGAACGGGTGGCTGTCGGCTTGCTGGTTCTCGCAGGATCGTGGCAGGCGTTTGCAGCCTATTCGAGCTGGGTTCACGAATATTGGGCGGGACTGCTGCTGGCATTGAGTGCCGCGATCTATCCGCGCAGCGCCTGGCTGGCGATCGTCGCGGCGCTGGCCGCCGTGCTGATCCGCGAATTGGCGCTGCCATTCCTGCTGCTGGGGGCGGTGTTTGCGCTGAGCGGGCGGCGCTGGCGCGAGGCGGTGGGATGGGGCGCCGCGATCACCGTCTTCGCAATCGCGCTGGCGGCCCACGCACATGAGGTGACGCTCGTGCTGCTTCCGGGGGATAGGGTCTCGGAGGGTTGGCTCGGGCTTCCGGGCTATGCGACCGCGATCGACCGGATCGCCCACCAGTCGCCGCTCGGCGTGCTTCCACCGCCGGTTGCCGATACGATCGCGGCGCTGGCTCCGGTCGGCTGGCTTGGCCTGCGCAACCGGACCGGCCTGTTCATGTGTTTATACCTGATCGGTATGGTCGCTTTCCTCGCCATTTTCCCGCGCGACAACAATCTGTTCTGGGGCCTGATCATTGCCCCAGCGTGGCTCGCGGGGCTCGCCTTCTTGCCCCGACTGGCCGGCTGGCTCGCGCGCGGTGGCCCGCTCGTCGAGCCGGTCGGCGCGAGGAGTTAGCGGAACGTGCCTCGTCTCGCCGACCGACACCGGCCGAATTGGGGCACGCTGGCGTTCGTCGTATCGTTGCATCTGCTGGCGATCCTGGGGCTGGCCCGAGCCTTCGCGCCCGCCCTTACCGCACGCGCTCTCGACCGGGTCGCGGCGGTGCTCACGGTCACTGTCGCCGCGCCGGAAGAAAAGCCGGTTGCTTCGTCGCAACCGGACGCCGGCGCCGCGGCACCGCCGGGTCCAAAACTAGTCCCGCGCGCCGTATCCGCCCAGCCGAAGCTTCCGCTGAAGCAGGCCGATGCGCCGCCGGTGGCGGGTTCCGGAATGGACGTTCGGTCCGGCGCGGCTACGGCAGGAGCGGGCTCCGGTGCGGCCGGCACAGGTATCGGTAGCGGCAGCGGAAGCACGGGCAACGGACAGGGCAGCGGCGGGCGCAAGCTCGAGAAGATCGCCGGCGCGATCGATTCGGCGAGCGACTATCCGGTCCCACCGGGTGGGCGCGAAGCGCGCTTCGGTACCTCGGTTACTATCGCGCTGACGGTCGGCCCTGACGGGCTGCCGCGCGCCTGCCGCGTGATTGCGCCGAGCCCGTTCCCGGAAACCGACGCGACCACTTGCCGCCTTGCGCTCGAACGCTTCCGCTTTCGCTCGGCGACCGGCCCCGACGGAACCCCGGTTACTGCGACCTACGGCTGGAGGCAGCAATTCCGCAAAATGCGCTAGCTGCTTGATAGTTGCTCCAATTCTAAATTTTGTTTGCTAAAGCCGGGGGCGATGAAGCTGATCACACCTGTCATTCTGTGCGGCGGCAGCGGCACGCGCCTGTGGCCGCTGAGCCGCAAGCCGAAGCCCAAGCCGTTCCTGCCGCTGGTCGGCGACGCGAGCCTGTTCGAGGCGACCCTTGCGCGCGCGGCCGCTCCGGATCAATTTACCGCGCCGGTGGTCGTCGCCGGGGGTGCCCATATCGAGCTGATCGAAGGCCAGCTTCCGCCAGGTGCTGCCGCGCAGCTGATCGTCGAGCCCGAAGGCAAGAACACCGCCGCCGCAATCGCGCTGGCGGCGGAGCGCCTGCCCCGCGATGCGGTGATGCTGGTGTGCCCGAGCGACCATCATATCGCCGACACCGCCGCCTTCGCCGATGCCGCCGCGCGCGCCGCGGCGCTTGCCCGTGAGGGCTGGCTGGTCTCCTTCGGCATCGCCCCGACCCGGCCCGAGACCGGCTATGGATATCTCAAACAGGGCCCGGCGCTGGCAGAGGGCTTCCGGATCGAGCGCTTCGTCGAGAAACCCGACCGCGCGACCGCCGAGGGCTGGCTGGCCGAGGGCGGCTATTGGTGGAACGGCGGAATCTTTGCGTTCGAGGTCGGCACTTTCCTCGACGAGCTCGCCCGGCACCGCCCGGCGATGGCGGAAGCGGTGCGCGCATCGGTTGCATCGGGCAGCGAAGACGGAGCACGGTTTTATCCCGGTGCCGAGGCTTTCGCCGCGATCACGGGTGAATCGGTCGACTATGCGGTGATGGAGGGCACCGACCGCGCGGCGATGGTGCCGGTCGACATGGGCTGGTCCGACATCGGCAATTGGGAGGCGCTGCGCGATGCCCGGGCCGAGGAAAGCAGTGCGGCCGATGGTGCCGGCAATGTCGTCAAGGGCACCGGCGAATTGCTCGATTGCCGCAATGTGATGATCGAGACCGACGGCCCGCGCGTCTCGGTGGTCGGGCTCGACGATGTGATCGTGGTAGTCAACGGAATGGAGGTGCTGGTGACCAGCGCACGCGGCGCGGCGCAGGTTGGCAAGCTGGGCGGCGCGACCAATCAATGAGCGCTCTGCTGTCCATTCGCCGGGTCGAGAAGCCGTGGGGTGCGGATGTGCTGCCACCGCCGTTCGCCGCGGCCGAGGGCGAGCGGATCGGCGAGATCTGGTTCGAGCCGCCGCAAGGGCTCGACGCGCTGCTGGTCAAATATTTGTTCACCAGCGACAAGCTTTCGGTCCAGGTCCATCCTGGCGGCGCGAGCGGCAAGGAGGAATGCTGGCTGGTGCTCGATGCCGAGCCCGGCGCGGTGCTGGGCGTGGGCTTCCTCGGGGAGTACGGGACCGAGGACATGCGTGCCGCAGCGCTCGACGGTTCGATCGAGCAAATGCTCTACTGGCATCCGGTCACCGCGGGAGATTTCGTCTATCTGCCAGCCGGTACGGTCCACGCGATCGGCGGCGGGATCAGCCTTGTCGAAGTGCAGCAGAACAACGACGTCACCTATCGCTTCTACGATTACGGCCGCCCGCGTGAGCTGCATCTGGACGAGGCGCTGGCGGTTGCCGAGGGCGCACCGCATAATCCCGCCCTGCGCAGCAAGCTGCCCGGGACCGGGCATCTCTCGCTGGTCAGCGGTCCATGGTTCCGGCTCGACCGCGCCGACGGGCCGCCCGATGCGGACATGGCCGCGCGCTATCAAGGCCCGCTGCTGGCGATTCCGCTGTCGGGCTCGGTGACAGTGGCAGGTGAAGCGGTGCCCCCGGGCGAATGCGCGGCGGCCAGCTCGATCGACGAGATCGCGATCGCCCAAGGCGCGCGCTGCCTGCTGACGCAGCCCTGCGGCTGATCCGGTGATCTCGCACACGATCCAGCTCGCGCTCGCGCCGGTGTTCGTGCTGGTGGCGATCGGCAACATCCTCAACATCCTCGCCCAGCGCTTGAGCCGGGTGGTCGACCGCTCGCGCCTGCTGCAGCAGCGCCACGCCGAGACCAGCGGCTCGGCGCACGATCTGGTGGTGATCGAACTCCGCTTGATCGCGCGCCGCATCGTGCTGATCAGCCGGGCGATCCTGCTGCTGGTGGTCAGCGGTCTGACCATCGGCATGACGGTGGTGGTGCTGTTCCTCGAAGAATTCATGAAGCTCGATCTGCAGCAGGTCGCGGCGGCCGGGTTCATCGTCGCGATCGCTTTGTTGATGACCGCGCTGTGGCACTTCCTGCTCGAAACCCGCACCGCGACCGCCGCGCTGCGGATCCCCGAGGAATATCTCGAGACCCACCGGGAGCTTTAGCCCTTCGGCGGCGCCAGCAATTTCTGGCCCTGCTTCTGCACCGCGCCTTTGACGATCGGTTCGAGGAAGCTCAGCGCGAGCGGCAGGTCGAGTTCGATCACCACCTGCTCGTCCTCTATCAGGACCGACCCATTGAGCTGCTGGCCCATCGCGTGGATCGCCATGCTCATGCGGTCTTCGCTCGGCCAGGCGGTGTCGACCTGCGCCATTCCGCCGGGAAAACTCTCGGCGATCTCGTGGCTGTGGCTCTTGAGCCGCCGGCGAACCTCGTCCTTGCCGAGCTTGTGGGGGAGCGGGACGCGCATCAGCTGCCCTCAGCCCGCACGTCTTCGGACCCGTATTTGTAATCGAGATAGCGGGTCTTGATCGCGAGATCGTCGAGCGCGCCCGAGGCGAGCTGGCGGGTCACGCTGTCGATCTCGGTGCTGATCTTGCCGAGGCTTTCGGCGAGTTGCTCATCCGGCGTCTTCCCGGCATTCGCCTCCTTGCGCAGATGCGGCGGGATGCGGCGATAGGCATCGACCATCTCGGGCAAGGTCTCGCCCACCAGCTGGCGAATCTCGCCGGTTGCCGGATGCGCCGGATCGACATGCTGGAGCTGCACGCCGAGCGCGTCGAGTTGCACCCCGATCTGATCGACCAGCGTGATCGCCGGCGCGGGCAGCGCGGGGCGTTGGTTTTCCAGCCACAATTCGGTCCGTCCGACCAGCTGGCGGGTATCGCCGCGGTTGAGGTCGGCGCGCTTGGGCACTTTGAGGCGGGGAAACAGGCCGAGCCCGAACACCGCCGCGACGATCGCCACTCCGGTCAGCATGACCCCGGCAAAGCCGATCCCGTCGATCACCAGCCCGACCACCATCGCGGCGACAAGGATCGCGGCGGTCGCCGCGACGATCCGCGCGACCTTGTTCGCCGCATGCTTCGCCTTGATCTCGGCCGAACCCTTGCCGATCGACAGGCTGCCCTTACGCCGGTGGAAGCCGCCCTCGCGCTGGACCGTCAGCGACTTGCGTGCCGCATCGAGGATCGCATCGGAATCGCGCGTGATGTCCGGCATCGCCTAGCCTTCGAGGCTCAGCAGCGACGGTGCGTTCTGCTGCTGCTTGGCCTGCGCGGCGCCTTCGGCCCGGGCGATGTAGCTCCGCGACTTCTCGATCTCGTTCGACAGCGTATCGACCGTCGTTTTCATCGAGGACAGCGCCTTCACCTTGAACTCGTCGATATTGTTCATCGTGTCGTAGATGTTCTGGAACGCGCGCTGCAGCGTCTCGATCGGAATGGTCGACGCGGCGGCCTGTTCGTGGATCTTCGCGGTCTGGGTCGCGAGCAGCGTACTCGTCGAATCGATGATGTTCGCGGTGGTGGTGTTGAGCGCGGTGATCTGGCCGAGCACCAGCCGCTGGTTGGTCATCGCCTCGGCCACCGTCACCGCGGTGCGCAACGCGCCGACGGTGGTGGTGCTCGCGCGGTCGACGCCCTTCACCAGTTCGACATTGTTCTTCTTGACCAGGTCGAGCGCAAGATAGCCCTGTACGCTTACCGCCATCTGGGTCAGCAGGTCCTGCGTGCGCTGGCGGACGTAGAACAATGCGCTCTCGCGGATCGCCTTGGCCTTGGCCGGGTCGGTCGCGTCGAGTTCGCCCGCCTTGTCCTCGAGCTTCTGGTCGAGGGTCTTGGAGATGTGGATCATCTGCTCGAGATTGCCCATCGCTTCCCACAGCTTCTGGCGCTCGACGTCGATCGCGGCATTGTCCATCAGCAGCTCGTCCTTGCCCGAGCCGAGCTTGGAGAGGATCGCCTGGATGTGGGTCTGCGCGCTCTGGTAGCTCTGGAAATAGCCCTTGAGCTTGTTGCCGAACGGAATGATCCCGAGGAACTTGCTGCCGGTGGTCAGCTTGCCGCGCTTGCCGGGATCGAGATCCTCGACCACCTTGCGCAGCTCCGAAAGATTGGCGCCGACGCCTTCATCCTTGTCCATCGCGCGCAGCGGCCGGTCGAGGAAGCGGTTCGACATGCCGGAGGCGGCCATGATCTCCTTGCGGCCCATGTTGGTTAGCTGATCGACCTTCTGGCCGAATTCCGGCGAAGCGGCGTCCACCGCGACCAGATCGGTGACGAAGGCGTCAACCTTCTCCTCGAGCTTCGATTTCTTCTCGTCCGACACGGGCACCAGCCCGGCGGCCTTCTCGGCCGCGACCACCGGCACCGGATCGGGCGGGGTCAGCTCGAGCGCGGCCGGTGCCGCGGTCTGGGTTTCGTTGCTGGCCATCGTTCCTCCAAAACCGTGTTCCGCATTCTTCTACCACGCGGATCGCTGCATTCCAGCGTCTAACTGTATTAGGATTATAAGACACGCAGTTCAAGGGTGCGAAAGGTCCCAAAGTTCACGGTGCGTCCCCTCACGATCCCGGTCTCCGTCCTGCTCGACGCATAGGATCCGCGCCGCGATAGCGTGCAGCCGCCGCGCGAACCGCCCCGGGATCGCGTCGATGTCGAGATCCTGAGAATCGCGCGTCTCGCTTCGGTCAGCCGCCAGTATGGAACATAAAAGGAACCTTGTAGGAAAGGCGTCTTTAATGGTAGCCGGGATGCGGTCGGCGCGCGCGTTTATGTAAATGCGGCGCGGGGCGGTGATCGGGGGAGGCTTCATGCCGCAAGAACTGACGATTCTAGCACTCGCCGCGGTGCTCGCGGTCGCGCACATCATGATCGCGATCAACCTCAAGACCCGCCAATACGGCACTGCCTGGAACATGGGTGCGCGCGATGAGGCGCTGCCCCCGCTGAACCCGGTCGCCGCCCGGCTGGAACGGGCGCGGAACAATTATCTCGAAACGCTGCCGGTAGCGGTGATCGCCTTGTTCGGGGTGGTGCTGGCGGGCAAGGCGAATGAGCTTACCGCCATCGCCGGTTGGGCCTGGCTGGGCGCGCGGGTCGTCTATCTGCCGCTTTACTGGACCGGCGTACCCAAGGTGCGGACGCTGATTTGGCTGGTCGCGATGCTGGCGCTGCTGGTGGTTCTGGGGGTTTTGCTGTTCGGGTAGCACTCCGTCACCCCGGATTTAGTCCGGGATAACCAATGCGATTAAGCCGCGAACTTGTAAGGCTCGATCTCGCCCGACAGATACTGCTTCTTCGCTTTCGCGCGGCTGAGCTTGCCCGAACTGGTGCGAGGCAGGGTGCGCGGCGGGACCAGTTCGATCACGCAGTTCATGCCGGTGACCGAACGGACCTTGTCGCGGATCGCCTCGCGCAGTTCGATCCGCTTGTCCTCGTCCGAGATGCGGCAATGGACCAGCACCGCAGGCACCTCTTCCCCGTTCTCGGTCTCGACCGAGAACGCGGCGATGTCGCCGTGGTTGAAGCCGGGCAATTGCTCGACCGCCCATTCGATGTCCTGCGGCCAGTGGTTCTTGCCGTTGATGATGATCATGTCCTTCGCCCGGCCGACGATGAACAGATGGCCATCCGCCATGTAGCCCATGTCGCCGGTATCGAGCCAGACCCCATTACCGTCTTCACTCGGGACCAGACACTCGGCGGTCGCTTCGGGATCGCGGTAGTAGGAATGCATCACGCTGATCGACTTGCACCAGACCTTGCCGATCTGGTGGTCCGACTTGGCTTTCATGTCCTCGCCGCGAATCTCGATGTCGAAGCCGGGCAGCGGAACGCCGCAATTGACGATCGCGCGGTAGCGGGCCGGGCGGCTGAGGTCGCGCGGGGTGCCCGACAGGCGCTCTTCCTCCACCAGCTCGACATGGATGCCTTCGCCCGGCGGCATCAGCGTGACCGCCAGCGTCGCTTCGGCAAGGCCGTAGCTGGGCATGAAGGCATTGGCCTTGAACCCGGCGGCCGCGAACACGTTGACGAAATTCTGCATCACGTCGGGGCGGATCATGTCGGCCCCGTTGCCGGCGATGCGCCAGCGCGACAGGTCGAAGCGTTCGGCGACGTTGGTCTGGCTCGACACGCGGCGGGCGCAGATGTCATAGCCGAAGGTCGGCGAGAAGCTGACCGAGGTGTCCGGATTGCGGCTGATCAGATCGAGCCAAGCGAGCGGGCGGCGGGCGAAATCCTCGGTCTTGAGATAGTCGACCGAGAACTGGTTGCCGATCGGCGAGAGGAAGCAGCCGACCAGGCCCATGTCGTGATACCACGGCAGCCAGCTGATGCAGCGGTCGATCGGGCCGATCTGCATGCCGTGGCCATGCCCGGCCAGGTTGTGCATCAGCGAGCGGTGTGTGACCGCGACGCCATGCGGAAAGCGGGTCGACCCGCTGGAGTATTGCAGGAAGCAGATGTCGTCCGGCTTGAGTTCGGGCAGCGGAGCCTCGGGCGCCTCGCGCTGTTCGAAGGCTTCCCAGGCGATGCCTTCGCAGCCCTGGTTGTTGGCCGCGGCCAGCGCCATGCCTTCGATCTCGGTCGGGTAGAACAGCACCGTCGGTTCGGCGCTCGCCATCTGGGTGCCGATCTGGTCGATGTAATGGTCCTTGCCGCCGAAGCTGGTCGGCAGCGGCAGCGGCACCGGCCAGGCGCCGGCGTAGATCGCGCCGCAGAACAAAGCCGCGAAATGCGGGCCGGTCTCGGCGATAAGCGCCACGCGGTCGCCCGGCTTCACACCGTGGGCGATCAGGCGATACGCGGCTTTCAGTGCATCCGCGCGCAACTCGCTGAACGGGTAGGGACGCACCAGCGTCCCGCGCGGATCGTGGAAATTGAAGCCTTTCACGCCCTGCGCGGAATAATCCAGCGCCTCGGCGAAAGTCGCGAAATCGGAGCGGCGGCGTGGCAGCGCGCAGTGATTCGGCGTCGGCGTCAATGCGGCGTCGGTCATATGGCAGCGAAACCCGTTTTTGATCCTGTGTGCGCGCCCTTTGCCTAAGCGCTTGAACGCAGGATGAAGTTCACCCCTGTGCGAATTGCACCATCACTGATGGATGTCCAATCCATCCGGACTGTGGCACGAATATGGCCGATGCGATCCGGCGCGCGCCACAATCCACGGGCAATAAGGCAGCCCAGGCCCCTCGACCGGCCGCGGCTCGAGGAAATGGCGCTTGCCTACGTTGCCCGTTTCGCGACCAGCGGCGCGAGGTTCGAAGCCTATCTCAAACGCAAATTGCGCGAGCGCGGCTGGGACGGAGAAGGCGAGCCGGACCTTGCGGCGCTGGTCGGACGCTATGTCGAGCTCGGTTATATCGACGACGAGGCCTTTGCCCGCTCGCGCTCGGGCGGGTTGCTGCGGCGCGGCTACGGCCCGCGGCGGGTCGAGCAGGAACTCACCGCTGCCGGAATCGCCGGCGAGATCAGGGAAGGGGTGCGCCCCCGGACCGGGGCGGCACGCGCCGCCGCGCTGGCGCTCGCGCGCAAGCGCGGCTTCGGCCCGTTCGGAGACACGCCCGATCGCGCACGGCGCGAAAAGCAGATTACCGCGATGCTGCGGGCCGGACATTCGCTCGACAGCGCGCGCGAATTGGTCAATGCGGAAAGCATCGAGAGGGCCGAGGAGTGGGCCGCTTCAGCAGAGGAAGATATCGCGGAATGAAACGGCAATTCCTGTTCATCGCGGCGGCCCTGCTTGCCGCCTGCTCGCCCCAGCAGCAGGCGGCTGCGGGCAATCCGGTGCCGGCCGCGGAGCATCATCCGGAATCGGGCCTAGCGGTGATCCCGCTGACCGTCACCGCAACCGACGGTGCGGTCCATAAATTCCGGGTCGAGATCGCCGCGACCGAGGCCGAACAGGCCAAGGGGCTGATGTTCCGCGAGGCGATGGGCGCCGACGAGGGCATGATCTTCCCGCGCAACCCGCCGGATTTCGCCAGCTTCTGGATGCACAACACGGTGATTCCGCTCGATATCATCTTCGTTGGCACCGATCACCGGATCATCAACATCAGCGCCAATGCGAAGCCTTATTCGGAAAATCCGCGCTCATCGATGGGGCTCGCGGCGGCCGTGCTCGAACTCAACGGCGGGCGCGCGGCGCAGCTCGGGATCGGGCCGGGCGCGAAAGTCGATTGGTAGCGCCGGCTTTGGCTTGCGCAGCATAGGGCACAGCGGCTAACGCGGCGCGCATGGGAATCCTCGGCAAAATCTTCACCTGGTGGGATGGCGCGACCATCGGCACTCTGCTCAACAGCTCGCTCAAGGGCGAGCAGGTCGGCACCGACGTGCAGGGCAACCGCTATTTCCGGTCGAAGAAGAAAGTCGCGGCCGGCCAGCCGCTCGGCGGGCGTGAGCGCCGGTGGGTGATTTATTCCGGCGCCAACGACGCCAGCCGGGTGCCGGCCGAATGGCACGGCTGGCTGCACGGCTCGTTCGACGGGGTTCCGGAAAGCAATCTGCCGCCCGCGCGGATCTGGGAAGTGGATTACACGCCCAACGCCACCGGCACCGCGCAGGCCTATCGGCCGGCGGGTGCGCTCGAACGCGGCGGCGTGCGGGCGCGCGCCACCGGCGATTACGAAGCCTGGTCGCCGGATGGCGACAATCTGGTATCGAGCGCGGACGCCTGACCATGCGCCGGGCGATTGCCCTTCCGCTCTTGGCACTGCTGGCGCTTGCCGCCTGCAAGGGCGGCTCGGGTGTGCCCGAGGGCCAGGAAACCGACGTTCCGAAGGATTTGGGCGCGTTCACCGCGCCCAAGGGCGCCGACGCGGGGCTTGGCACCCCGCGGGAACAAAGGGTCGCGACCTTGGGCCTGCTGAACAAGCGCAACAACCTCACCCAGGACATCAAGATCAAGCCGGGCGAAGCGAAGCGGGTCGGCGACGTGGTCGTGCGCCTCGCGACCTGCGAGCGGACCCCGCCCTGGGAATTGCCGCCCGAGACCGGCGCTTTCGTTCAGGTGATCGTCGCGCAACGCTCGCAGCCGGGCGCGACGCCGACATGGAAGCGCGTGTTCTCGGGCTGGCTGTTCAAGAACTCGCCCTCGCTCAATGTGGTCGAGCACCCGATCTACGATGTGTGGGTCAAGGACTGCGCGATGAGCTTCCCGGGTGACGAGGCGCCCTTGCCGACCGACAGCGATGGCGGGGCACCGAAGCCGGCGGCTTCGGCTTCCGCTTCGCCCAGCCCGGCTCCTTCCGCCTCGGCCAGCAATCCGGCGTAGGCTGCCGGCAGGTCGGCTTCCGGCCCCGCGCGGGTCGCGCCGGCGAGCAGCGCCAGATAGTCGTGCTGCGACAGCTCGATCGCACCCAGCGAAGCGAGATGTTCGGTTAGAAACTGGCAGTCGAGCAATTCCGCGCCGGCGCGCCGCATTAGCGCCACCAGCCACGCGAGCGCGACCTTGGACGAATCGCGCGTGCGGCTGAACATGCTCTCGCCGCAGAACACCCGGTCGAAGCTCACCCCGTAGAGGCCGCCGACCAGTGCCCGATCCTGCCAGCATTCGACCGAATGGGCATGGCCGGCAAGATGAAGCGCGCGGTAGCTCGCGGCGATTCGCTCGCTGATCCAGCTTTCGGGGTGTCCGGCCCGCGGCGCGGCGCAGGCCGCGAGCACTTCGTCGAACGCGTGGTTCACCGTCACCCGAAAGCGGTCCTGGCGGATCAGCTTGGCGAGCGAGCGTGAGCAGTGGAAGCCGTCCAGCGGCATGATCGCGCGCAGCCGCGGTTCGACCCAGAACACGTCGGGATCCTCGCGGCTGTCGGCCATCGGAAAGATTCCGCTGCGATAGGCCAGCAGCAGCGTGTCTGCCGGAATGATCTTGAGATGCGATCCATGCATGGCGCTGGTTGTATCAGCGCGGCAGGCAGGCGGAAACGACTCATGTTAGCTGGCGCCCAGGGCTTGCTATGGCCGGGTCTAGGGGATAGAGGGCCGGTCGCCTGCAGGAGCGTAGCTCAGTTGGTAGAGCATCGGTCTCCAAAACCGAGGGCCGTGGGTTCGAGTCCCTCCGCTCCTGCCAGGCCTCTTCCGAAATTTCCCCCGCATACACCGATCGTTCACCCCGCCCGGGCGAGGAACGTTTCGACGAGTCGTGCATTGCAGACGACAGGACGTGCGACGAAAGGAGTAGACCCCATGAGCAGCCTCAGCTTTCGCAGCAGCCGGCCGGACGGCTGGAATTCCCCCCGCCAGCCGCTCGACGCGAACCAGCGGCGCCTCGCCCACGGCAAGATCCTGCCGATGGAACAGCCCGGCCTGCTCTCCCGCCTGCTCCGCCAGCGCTGATTCCCCCGGGGCGCGCGAGCGGGCTGTTCCGCGCCTCTTGCCATCGGGCGATGCCGTCGCTAAATGCGGCCCGGCTTCCGACATCGGAAATTCCTCGCCCCTCCCGGTCTCACGATCGGGGCGGCGCGGATCCCGTGGCGGAAGCGGTAAGCAATTCATTGCCGATCCGTGTGACGGAGACGAGGGGAATATGGCCAAGATCAATCCGGGCGAATTCATCCGCCAGGTGCAGGCGGAAGCCCGCAAGGTCGTATGGCCGACGCGGCAGGAAACCGTGACCACGGCGATCTTCGTCGCGATCCTGATGGTGATCCTGTCGGTCTTCTTCCTCGGGGTCGACTCGCTGTTCGGCTGGGCGGTGCAGAAACTGCTGTCGCTCGCCTGACGCCCGAACGGCCCCGAAACGGCTATCAAAACGGAATAATCAGACCATGGCCCGCTGGTACATCATTCACGCCTACTCCGGCTTCGAGAACAAGGTTCGCGATTCGATCATCTCCGAGGCCGAGCGCATGGGCCTGTCCGAAGGCGTCGAGCAGGTCGAAGTGCCGTCGGAACAGATCACCGAGGTCAAGCGCGGCAAGAAGGTCCAGGTCGATCGCAAGACGATGCCGGGCTACGTCCTCGCCAAGCTCAACCTGAACGACGACGTCTACCATCTGATCAAGAACACCCCGAAGGTGACCGGCTTCCTCGGCAGCATGGGCAAGCCCCAGGCGATCACCGAGCGCGAGGCTGCCCGCTATTTCGGCGCGCGCGACGAAGCCGCCGCCCAGCCCAAGCGCGAAGTCCATGTCGATTACGAGATCGGCGACAGCGTCAAGGTCCTCGACGGCCCCTTCGCCAGCTTCAATGGCGTGGTGGAAGAACTCGATTTCGACAAGAACAAGGTCAAGGTCTCGGTCTCGATCTTCGGCCGCGGAACCCCGGTCGAACTCGACTTCGAACAGGTCGAACTGGCGAAGTGACGGCCACTTGAGTCCCTGCGCAGGCAGGGACCTCATGCAAGCAGGCACAAGCTGCAGATCGCTCCACTTCCGAGCGATCTCCATCCCGCCGTCTGGCTCCCAAAGCCAAGCGGCGGTATCGTGACAGCATGACCACGCTTGAGAAATTCGTCGCCTTCGCCGAAGCGCTGCCGAGCGAACGGCGGCAGGAAGTCGAAGATCTGCTTGCCGACCTGATGGCGGCCGAAGGCGCGGAGGGGGATTTCACGGCTGAAGAACTCGCCGAGCTCGACCGGCGGCTGGCCAATCCCAATCCCCGATATGCCGATCCGAAGGATATCGCGGTGGTTAGCGGCCTTCCCGCACCGAGGTGAGTGTATGATGCACCCGCCTCGCCTCCAGCTCGCGCAAGAATTCATGGAGGGTCGGTGTGCTCATATCGCCGATTTATGACATGCCCGCTGTCGTCCGCAACGAGTCGTTCGGGAGATCGTCGCTTGATTGAGGCGAGACGGCTAGAGCCGCACCTTTCGGCCTATCGAAAGAAACCGGTCACCTCTCCGGCGACCAGCAACTTTTTGGGCGGCCCATCCCGGGTAAGCCTGACAGTGACACGCCCTCCGGAACCGGCGTCGGCTGGAACCAGTACGAGCTCGCCATGCCGAATGCTCACCTGCACGAAATCCGCCTCGTACTGCCCCACATAGCGGCCGCGCTCCATGAAGAGGATCCGTTGTCCGCCGTGGACCGCGCACTCGGGGCAAGCCGGCGCCAGCCGGTATCGATAGACATATATCTCGAAACTGCGCCCCGATTTTTGCACCCGTCCTGCCTCGCGCACGGAAAGCCGGTCGTGCCGACAGTCGACCGATCCGCTGAACCCGCCCGCGACCAAAGCGGCGCCAAGGCCATTCAGGCATCGGGGTCCGGCGGCAGCATCCGCAGCGCCGGTGAACGCCAGCGATCCGAACAACGCCAAAAGGACTATCCGCGTTTGCATACCCGAAGTTTAACGCGAGGCTCAATGACCGCAATGGATAGAAAGCGGCTGGTCCGCTATCCCCGTGTGTGATTTTGCATGAATGACCGGAATGGGTGGAAAGCGGACGTTGTTACCGTCAACACATCCAGTTTAAGCCGGGCACAGCTTACTTTCCGCTGATTGGAAGATCGTATCCGGCCTAATCAATAACCAAGGGCTTTGAATGTCGCTTTGCTCCACGAGTGAGCCATCCGCTTTTGTAGTCGTGCTCGCATTATATCTCATCTTGCCATCGCAGTTTAGCGTGACGTTCCACAGGGAGTGCTGATATTTGAGCGCAGTATTTTTAGCGTGATCTCCGCGCATCCAAAACGTGAGCGCACCTTTGGTCGGCTGATTCCGTTTAAGCTCGCTCTTCATAATCCGATACATGTCCCCCTCTTGCATTAAGACGGACCAAGCTACGGCGGGATCGCTATCTAGAGCCCTCCAACTGGTTAAAAGAGCGGCAAAATCGTCATCCGCAGGCTTCGGATCGGATTGATCGTAGGGGGTCGGTCCATCCGTTTTGGGCCAGTCTCGCTCCCAAGGCTTACACTTGCTTTGTCCCTGCGGGCACGGCGCGTCCCATGTGACCGTATCGGAATCAACCGGCGCTTGCGCGGACCCGTGTGCGAACAAAAGCGCCAGCGCGACTGCGAAACTCACTCATGCTTCTCCGGTGCGGGGCTAAACTTAGCCATCTTTTTCAACCGCTCATCCCGGCGCGCTTTCCGTGAAGTGTGAAATCCGTCAGCCATTCGCCTAGGTAACCTGCGGAAGGCAATGACCGCAATGGGGTCGTTTGCGGTCAGACCGTTTCTGGCCAGTGAGGCAGCCCTTCAACAGGTAACCGGTTGAGGCAACGCGCGCGGTATTTCTCCACCAATGGTCGTAGAGCACTCTGCCAAAATCGTGTTTTCGTGCTCACCCACGATATGATACGCCCTTAGCAGACTACAGCCGCCATCGTAGATGCGCGGCATATTTTGAAATTCATCATGCCAGTAACGACCAGGCTTACTCCCAAGAGTGAATTTCCCGACCAGCACCTGCTTGCCCGGCATCTCCAACCCGAGCTCAGTTTTGATATCGGCGCCCTCAATCACCGCGTAATGACGTTCCCAACAAGCCAGGCTGCCGCCGCCTGATGGCAGCGAAATCTTGCTCTCCATTTCGGACATCAAAGTTTCGTGCGAGGACGGAGATTTCATGCACCCCGTACAAAGCAGCGGTACCATGACAAGCAAGATCGATCGCATGCGCTACTTTGCCTTGGCACCTAAACGTCCGCAATGGGTTGTTTGCGGCGTGGCGGCTAATGTGTGGAAAGCGGACATTGGCTCTGCAATCAGTCGGAAATTGAGAGACCGCCAATTCTCATTCCTACCGGCAAGCCACGAACCTGCGCAAGCAACTGTGCGGAGATGGTCCAGTAGACGTCAAAGTCGACCAATTCCAAGTTGGCAACGGTATCCTCACCGCCCAGATAAAGCGGCTTCTCGTACCCGACGCACTCGTCATATTCCGGGGTCGTTCCACCGGTCGCGAGCCATTGCTTGAAGAATGAATAGGCCGCCGCGGCGTCCGCCTCTTGCACCAATTCCTCTTCGTGGAAGGCTCTCACGTCGACTGGAATTTCCAATGCTTCCCCGGTTCCAGGCTCAAGCATCAAAACCTGTGGCACACCGGCAAAGATGCGGGCCTTGTCAGTCGCAAACTGGCGGCCCATCCAGTCGGCTCCGAAGCACTCGATACGACCCGCAAACTCGGGAAATGCATCGATCGCCAGCTCGGTAAAATGCTTAACGTCTTCAGGCCGATGCTGGCGGTATGCGCCGTCTAGGTAAATCACGTGCCGAGCCCCCGAAGATGATGGCTAACCTAGCGTAGTGCCTAGAGTCCGCAAGGGTCGATTGCGGCTCTGCGGCTCCGCGTGAATGGCTACCAAAACCCCAGCCCGACCTCTTCTGCGACTTCCCACCGCTGCCCTTGTCGCCGAAGGCAAACGCGCCGATCGCTCCTCCAGGCTCGCTGTAGGTGAGGAAGGCGAACTCGCCGGAGAATGCGGGGCTGTTCACCGAAGTCGGGCAGTCGTCAGCCACGCCCTTGCCGAAGAATTTCGGCTCGGCGGGCCGATAGCTCTGCCATGGTCGGGCGATCCTGCTCGCGGCGGCTTTCACGGCGGCATTCTTGAACGAGTTTGGTGAGAGCAGCGCTGGGGGCCCGTCTTCGCTTTCCGCGATTATCCGTGTCTGTCCTACATTTAGGCACGTGCTGAAGGATGCGACCCGGGAAACGACCTTATCGACCAGCGCGTCGCCGGTTCGTGGGCTACAGCTGGCAAGCGCCAAGCCGATGAAGAGGAGGGTCGGGCATCTCATCTCTGCGGCAAAATAACCGAGCGTCGCATGTCCGCAATGGGTCGTTTGCAGCGTGGCGGCTAATGGGTGGAAAGCGGACGTCGGCTTCAGGAGAAGTCAGGGAGTATACCAGAAAAGCAGGCGAGAACGCAGATAGCGTGAAACGACGCCAGGATTATTATTGGCAAGTGCTGTTTCCGGAGGAGACTCCAGCACACTAGCGCTCCGTAGATCGGAAACTGCTGCAACGCCGTGCTGATGGCAAAGACACCGATATGACCTTCGACCAAGGTCAACAGCATCGACGCTGGAAACAATGCCCTCGCTGCGACGTAATCGCCATGCCCCGCTCCCGCCGACCAGATCGCCGCGTACAGAGCCGGAACCTCGATTACTGCACCGAATAGAACCCCTGGCGCGACCGATTCCAAACCGGCTCCGGAACGATCTCTGTCGTTCTTCGGCGAGTGCATGTAGCGTGTTCTCCCAACAATTAGTGGCAGCATAACATTGGGTTCAACGTCCGCAATGGGTCGTTTGCGGCTGGTCTGCTACCGCTTCTTCTTCCCCGCCGCCGCCTTGAGCCGGTCCAGCTCGGCGTCGATCCGCTCGCCTTGCTCCAGCTCGCGCAATTGGCGGACCAGTTCGTCTTCCGACAGTGGGCCGCGGTTGCCGAGGCCGTTGGCGACCCGGCGCTCGAGCGCGTCGATCCGGTCGAGCCGCCGGGCGATCGCGCCGTTCTCGCCGCCGGTGCCGCGCGCGGGAGCGGCGAACTGGGCGAGCTGGCGGCGGATTTCGGAGAGCTTGGCTTCCAGCGCGGCGATCGCGCCGGTGGCGGCCTCGGCTTCGGCCTTGAGGGTGCCGAGCAGCGCGCGGGCTTCCTCGAATTCCTGCTGCGCCGCCTCGCGCGCCTGCAATGCGCCGCGGGCGAGATCCTCGCGCCCCTTGTCCAGCGCCAGCCGCGCGCGGGCGGTCCAGTCCTTCGCGGCGGCTTCGAGCCGCGGCAGCTCGCCTTCCAGCCGGCCATAGCGGCGGTTGGCCTTGGTCAGCGTATCCTGCAGCGCGATCACCGATTCCTCGATCTCGGTGCGCAGCAGGCGCAGCATCTTCTCCGGATGGGTCGCCTGTTCGATCAGGCTGGCGAGATTGCTCGCCACCAGTTCCGTCGCCCGAGTGGCGATGCCCGCGATCGTTCCGTCCATTGAAAACCCCCGTTTGGGCGAGAGTAACAAGCCGCGGCGCAAAGGGGAAGGATAGTAGTGTCGCTCAAGCGCAGCGGATCGGCGCCGTCAGCGCTGCTTCTTCGTCGTCGCCGCGGTGAAATCGGGGTCTTTCTTCGCGACCCAGTCGACGAATTTGCGGATGTTGGGATTGGCCAGCAGGGCTTCGACATCCGTCCCGTGGCGCTGCAGCTCGGAATTGGTGAAATTGGCGATCAGCGTCTGCTGGCAGATCGGGTGCATCGGCACCACGTCGCGCCCGCCCCGGCTCTTCGGAACGGGATGGTGCCACACGATCGTCTCGCCGGTCGGCCGGCCGCACAGCCAGCAATCGGGGGCCGGCGCGGGCGCCTCGTCCTCGTCGTGCAAGTCCTCGCGGGGACCATGTTTGGAATATTTGCGGGCCATGCGTCTGCCTGAATTGCGGGAATTCGCGGCTGCCCACCTATCCCGGCGGGCGCGGCATTGCCATATCGATGCTGCATCGACGCGAAATCTGCCCGGCACGGGCGGGTTTGGGTCACGGCGCCCCGAAGAAGGTGCCGGGCCTTACCTTCCCTCCCAATCCTCCAGCCGCCATCCGCCGAACAGCGCGCGCCTGCCGGCATCCTTCCCGCCGTCCTCGCGAACCAGCGGCGCCAGCGCCGGCAGCTGCGGGGCGGGCGGTTCGAGATCGCCCGCGTTCCCGCCCTCGCGTCCGGCGCGCGCGACTTCGTAGCCTTCGCGGTCCCACGCCTTTTCCGCCTTCCATTTATGCATGCGCCGCGCGCGCCGGTCGTCGTCCGTATCGCCGCGGCGGCGGCGCCAGCGGTCCGCGCGGGTGCCCCACAGGCGCGCTTCCTTCTGGTGGAGATACAGCAGCTGGATCGCCTGTGCCGCGCTCATCGGCGGGATCGGCGGGGGATCGTTGCTGCGCCACGCATCGTCGCGCGCGCGGGCGGGATCCATGTTTTCGAGCAGCGCCAGCTCGATCCGGTCATAGCCCATCTGCAGCGCCAGCCGCATCTCGCGCGCGAAGGCCGGGTCATGGTCGCGCAGGCGATAGAAGCTCGAATGGGCGAAGCCGGCGGCGCGGGCCGACAGGCGGACATTGGCGGTGGCGCTCAGTGCCGCGAGGAACGCCTGCCGTGCGGTCTGACCGATCCGGTGCTCCGCCGGCTGGCGCAATTGCAGGCGACCGTTGGCGAGGCGGACGACCTGCGGTTCGCCCACCCGGCGCGCGGGACGGTCGCTCAGCCGCGCCTGGGCCAGCGCCAGCGCCGCGTCCCATTCGGCGGCGAAGGCCGGATCCCGGCCGCGGCGCTTGGTGAAGGTCGAGCGGTGGAACCCCAGTTCGCGCGCAGCGAGGCGGGCATTGCCGGTGCGGGCGAGCGCGGCGAGGAAGGCGCGGTTCTCGAGCGCCTGGCGGCGGTTGAAGGGGCGCGGCATCGTGCAGGGTTCCCAAACGAAATCCTACATTGCAAGGGGAGTCCACGGCGGACCGGTTCGCGGCGGGTTTCCCTTGCATTTCCGCCATTCCCGCTCTAACGGCGCCACTTCCATCGCTCCGGCGGGGGAAACCGCGCGGGAGCCCCGGACTGAATCCGGGGCGTTTGTACCGCTTACCATGCGCCGCGACCGGAAGGTTTCGGCAACAGTGAGAAAGGAGGCCAGCCATGGCCAAGAAGATCGAGGGCTATATCAAGCTCCAGGTGCCCGCGGGCTCCGCAACTCCGTCGCCGCCGATCGGCCCCGCGCTGGGTCAGCGCGGCGTCAACATCATGGAATTCTGCAAGGCGTTCAACGCGTCGACCGGCGAGCTCGAGAAGGGCATGCCGATCCCGACCGTGATCACCGTCTTCGCCGACCGCTCGTTCACCTTCGTGACCAAGACCCCGCCGGCGTCGTTCCTGATCAAGAAGGCCGCGAACCTCAAGTCGGGCTCGAAGGAGCCGGGCAAGATTTCGGCCGGAACCATCAAGCGGTCGCAGCTGGCCGAGATCGCCCAGGCCAAGATGGCCGATCTCAATGCCAACGATATCGACCAGGCGACCAAGATCATCGAAGGCTCCGCGCGTTCGATGGGCCTCGAAGTGGTGGAGGGCTAAGACATGGGCAAGATCAGCAAGAAGCAGAAGGCGCTCACCGCCAAGCTCGACGCCGAGGCCGTGTACGGCTTCGACGAAGCGCTCAAGACGCTGCGCGACAATGCGAGCAAGAAGTTCGACGAGACCGTCGAGATCGCGATGAACCTCGGCGTCGATCCGCGCCATGCGGACCAGATGGTCCGCGGCATGGTCTCGCTGCCTTCGGGCACCGGAAAGGACATGCGCGTCGCGGTGTTCGCGAAGGACGCCAAGGCCGCCGAAGCCCTCGCCGCCGGTGCGGACCGCGTCGGCGCCGACGACCTGCTGGAAGACATGCAGGCCGGCAATCTGGACTATGACCGCGTGATCGCCACCCCCGACATGATGGGTGTGGTCGGCCGCCTCGGCAAGGTGCTCGGCCCCAAGGGCCTGATGCCGAACCCGAAGCTCGGCACCGTCACGATGGACGTCGCGCAGGCGGTCAAGGACGCCAAGGGCGGCCAGGTCGAATTCCGCGTCGAGAAGGCCGGGATCATCCATTCGGGCATCGGCAAATTGTCGTTCTCGGACGAAGCGCTGAAGATCAACTTCGACGCTTTCGTCGATGCGATCGTCAAGGCGAAGCCGTCGGGTTCGAAGGGCAAGTATGTCCGCAAGATCTCGGTGACCTCGACCATGGGCCCCGGCCTGAAGATCGACACCACGGAAATCGCCGGCGCGTAATTCTCTCTCGCGGCACTCCGCCTCCGGGCGGGCCGATAGATCAACACATGAGGCCG
This sequence comes from Candidatus Andeanibacterium colombiense, assembly GCA_029202985.1. Lineage (GTDB taxonomy): Bacteria > Pseudomonadota > Alphaproteobacteria > Sphingomonadales > Sphingomonadaceae > Andeanibacterium > Andeanibacterium colombiense. The sequence goes on from CP119316.1 coordinate 2,594,792, forward strand.
GGAGGGGAAACCTTCCCGGCCTTTTGTTTGTACCGTGTTCCTCTCTCTTTGCGGCAGAGGATACGAAGGCTTGTCCCGACGGGACTAGCCATAGTTGGAGGGGTGGCAGCCCGCTCCCCCCTCTCCAAGCTCCACCAGCATCCTGACGGATGCGAGTTGCACTATCCGCTCCCGCAAGGGGAGAGGAGAAAACCAAAAAAACAGGGCCGGAAGGTTAACTCCCGGCCCCAGTTGGTGAGTCCATCGGGGCCGCCGCACGCGACGTCCCCCGATGGGAGAACCTCAGATCAGAAGTTGCGCTTGACCGAGAGCATGAACTCGCGCGGGCGGCCGGGCATGCCGTAGGCATTGCCCGACTGGACCACGCGGTCGTACTTGGTCACGTAATAGAACTTGTCGGTGACGTTGGTGACCGCCAGCGCGACTTCCCAGTCGTCTTCCGGCGAACGGTAGGTCAGGCGGGCATTGAGCAGTCCGCGCGCCTCGACTTCGCCGAGCAGGTAGTCCGGCACGTTGTTCGGGATATTGCTCTGCATTTTCGACTGCCAGGTCCAGTCGAGGCGCGGCGTCAGCGAACCGAACTTGTCGCCCAGGTCGATCTGGTACTGCGCGCCGAGAGCGTATTTCCACTTCGGCACGAACGGAGCTTTGGTCACGCCCGGAATGATCCCGCTGCCCGGGAGCAGCGATTCGGTGAAGCGGAAGTCGGTGTAGCTGGCCGAGCCGTCGATCGAGAAGCCCTTGACCGGCTGCGCTTCGAACTCGACCTCGAAGCCGTCGATCTTCGCGTTGCCGATATTGCGGGTGGCCGCGCAGAGATCGCCCGGGGTCCCCCACAGATAGGAGGGGGTGATGTCGTGGCAGATGCTCACCTGCCCCTGATAGTTGTTGTAGTCGGTGTGGTAATAGGCGCCGTTCAGCCGCAGCTTGCGGTCGAACAGCATGGTCTTGATCCCGGCCTCGTAGGAGGTCGCGGTTTCCTGCTCATAGGGCACGAGCTGCTCGACATAATAGGGCCGCGGGTTCACACCGCCGCCCTTGAAGCCGGTCGAGACCTGGCCGTAGAGGCGGATGTCGTCGAGCACTTCGTAATCGGCCGCCACGCGCCAGTCGATCCGGTCGCCCGAAAAGCCCTTCTCCTGCCCGTCGAGCGCGGCAACGCGGAAGTCGGTCGGCACCCCGGCGATCGGGCTGGTGCGGCTGAAGGTGTAGGTCTTGTCTTCCTTGGTGTAGCGCAGGCCGCCGGTCAGGTTGAACCGGTCGGTCACGTGCAGCACGCCGTGGGCGAAGACCGACTTGGAGGTCTGGTCGAACGGATCGTGCGAGACGAAGTCGAGCCCGGCCGCGCCGACGTTAACCCGGCCGCCGACATGGCTGTGCGCGTCGTAATAATAGCCGCCGACGGTGATATCGGCGAGGTTGCCGAGCGTGGCCGAGAGGCGCAGTTCCTGGGTGAACTGGTCGTGGTCGAAGGTGCTCCAGTTATTCGCCAGATTGACCGGGCTGTTGTCGCCATCCCACGCGCTCTGCCCGTCCGCATGGCGGAAGGCGGTGATCGAGGTCAGCTTGAGATCGTCGGTCAGCTCGATCGCGAGATTGTTCGAGACGCCCCAGCTGTTGAGATAGCTGATCGCGTCGAGCGTGTACTGCTGATCGGTGCCCGGATAGCCGGTGTAGGTCGAATAGTTGGTGTAGTCATGCGGCCCGGTCATGTAATCGACGCCGCCGGTCGCGGAGGCCGGCAGGTAGATCGCCTTGGCGGGCGAGGCTTCCGACCGGTCGCGGGTGACGTCGGCGACCAGATTGTTTTCGATCCGGTCGTTGACGATCCAGCGCACCGCGGCGCGCCCGGCGAGGACCTTCTGCCCGCCTTCGGTGCCGATCACGCATTTGTCGTCGCTGGTGGCGAAGGTGCCGCCCGGAGCCGCATTGCCGGTCGCGCATTCATAGTCGAGCCGTTTCACATAGCCGTCGACATATTTGCCGATGCCGGTCAGGCGGACATAGAGCTTGTCGGGCACGATCGTGACATTGGTCGCGGCCTTGATCCCGATGCGGTCGAACGAACCAGCGGTCATTTCGACATAGGCGTCCGGATCGTCGGTCGGCTTGCGGCTGAACAGTTTGATCGAGCCGCCGATCGAGTTTTTGCCCGAAAGCGTGCCCTGCGGCCCCCGCAGGATCTCGACCCGGTCGAGATCGACGAGGTCGAAGGCGGTGCCGAACGAGATGCCGTAATAGACGTCGTCGATATAGATGCCGACGCCCGGCTCGTTCGGGAACTGGAAGTCGCTCTGGCCGATGCCGCGGATGTTCACCGCCGCGGTCTGCGCCCCGCCGCCCTGGCCGCCGGCCGAGAAGCTGACGCTGGGCGCGCGCTGGGCGACGTCCTGCACGTTGGTCTGACTGCGGGCCTCCATCGTCTGCGCATCGACCGCGGTGATCGCGAGCGGAGCCGTCTGGACGTCCTGGCTCTTGAACTGGGCGGTGACGACGATCTCGTGGATGCCGCCTTCATCGGCGGCCGGCGCGGTACCGTCCTGCGCGAAAGCGGCAGTGCCGAATACCAGCGAAGTGGCCACGGCAATATTTGCGGCACCAATGCGCAGCGCGCGCGGCGTTAGCCTTACGGACATTCCAATCTCCCTTTTCGCCGTTACTGTAACGGACGTTAAATTAACATCAGTTAAGGTAACGATCGTTAGGAATGTCAAGATTCAGGTTTGTGTCCGCGCGTCTAGGCGGTCAAGGCGTGGCATCCGGGCAACAGAAAGGATGATTCAGCGCAAATTTGCGGAGGTGTAGCACTCGATCACCAGGCTGATCGGGCGCCCATCGGGCAGGCGCAGCAGCGCCTTGTGGCGCAGGATCGTGCCGCGCGGGCAGCCTTCCATCCCACTGCCGGGAGCGCGCTCGCGGGTGAAGCGCAGCGGGGCGACCACCTTGCCGAACGGCGTGCCGCTCGTGTCGAGCTGGCGATTCATGTCCGGGCCAAGCCGCGCGGGGACGTACCAGTTGTGCGCTTCGGACAGAATTTTGCCGTTGCAGCTCAGCCGCACGTGGCGATAGCGCAGCGGCTCGCCCGCCGGTACTTCCAGCAAGGCGCGGTCACCGGCCGCGGCGGGCAGGTCCGGGCCTCCGGCGGGGGACGCGGTGACTTTCGCGCCGCACCAGCCTTCGAGCGCCGCGGTTGCGCTGTCCTGCGCGGCGAGCGCTGCCTCGAACCGGTCGAGCTGCGGGTGGGCGCAGCCGACGAGGGTGAGCGCCAGCAGCACGGCGAAGCGTCTCATGACCGGTCCTTCCGGTGGGCACGCGCGCCGGGCCGAACGCATGCATCTCAAATCCCGCCCGGGGTGACATCCTTGCCCATTGCCCGCAACCCTTCGCCCAAGGCCTCGACGCAGCTTGCGAGAGCCTCCGGGTCGGTCGAGCGGATCACGAAATTGGCGCCGGTGCGGCCTTCGCGGAAGAACGGGTAACTGCCGATCTGGCAGCCTTCGTGGGCCTTCTCGACTGCGCGCAGCAAATCGGCGACTTCGCTTTCGGCGATCCAGCCGCCAAGCGTCTCGCTCAGCAGCGGGGCTCCGCCTTCCAGAGTGCCGGTCAAAGCGTCGAGCATCTGCGCGGCGATGGTCGGCACGCCGGCCATCAGGAACACATTGCCGAACTTGACCCCTGGCGCGCCCGACATGCGGTTGGGGATCAGATCGGCGCCTTCGGGCACCCGCGCCATCCGCAGCCGCGCGGGATTGAGCCCGCCGCGCTCCGCATAATAGGCCTCGAGGATCGCGCGCGCCTCCGGGTGGATCACCACGGGCACGCCGAGCGCCTCGGCCACCGCGTCGACGGTGATGTCGTCATGGGTCGGGCCGATCCCGCCGGTGGTGAAGAGATAGTCGTTCGCGGTGCGCAAGGCGTTGACCGCCGCGACGATCGCCGCGGTGTCGTCGGCGACCACGCGCACTTCCTTCAGGCGGATGTTCTGGACCTGCAGCCAGCTCGCGACCTGCGCGATGTTCCGGTCGTGGGTGCGGCCGGAGAGGATCTCGTCGCCGATCACGAGCAATGCGGCGGTATAGATTTTCTGGGTTGCGGGCATGGGGGATGGTCTAGCCTAAATCGTCGTCCCAGCGAAGGCTGGGATCTCGTGCAGTTGTGCGCGACGCCTGAGACCCCAGCCTTCGCTGGGGCGACGGCTATTGTGCAATTCTACCCCGCCGCCTTCCCAAACCGCAGCACTCCGTCGTCCACCGGGCGCTCCCGGAAGTCCTTCACATCGGCGAGGTAGTCCATGTTGTGCCGCCACGGCAGCGCCGCGGCGCTCTTCGGCATCAGGTGTCGCGCGCGTTCGAGATAGCCCGATGAAAAGGCATAGGGATTGTCTTCCGCCATGCCGTGATCCTCGGCCAGCGCCGGCACCGCGATATCGGCGCCGAGCGTCTCCATCCGGTTCAGCACTTCGCAGATGTAGTTCGCGGTGTTGTCCGCGCGCAGGGTCCACGAGGCGTTGAGATAGCCGAACACCACCGCGAAGTTCGGCACGTTGGAGAACATGCAGCCGCGGTAGAACCAGTGCCGTGCGAAATCGAGCGGCTCGCCGTCGAGGGACAGCGCGATCTTGCCGCCCATCGTCAGCGTCAGCCCGGTGGCCGTGACGATAATGTCCGCGGCGAGATGCTCGCCCGAAGTGAGCTGGATCCCGGTCTCGTCGAAACGCCCGATCGTATCGGTGACGAGTGACGCATTGCCCGCCTTCACCGCTTCGAACAGGTCGCCGTCAGGCACCAGGCACAGGCGCTGCTCCCACGGATTGTAGGGCGGCACGAAATCCTTTTCGTTCCATGCCGGGCCGAGCGCCTTCTGCGCGTTCTTCGTCAGGAAGGCCGCGACCTTCTCCGGCTTTGCGCGCGCGCGTTTGAAGATGAAATTGTGCAGGCGGATGTTCTTGAAGCGGGTGATCTTATAGGCGAGTTTTTCCGGCAGCACCGCGCGCAGGAAATTGGCGACGGCATCCTTCTGCGGGCGCGAGCCCATCCAGGTCGGGGTCCGCTGGAGCATCGTGACATGGGCGGCGTCCCGCGCCATTGCGGGCAGCATCGTCACCGCGGTCGCGCCCGAGCCGATAATCACCACTTTCTTGCCTGCGTAATCGAGCCGGTCGGGCCAGAATTGCGGATGGACAATGGTCCCGCCGAACGCGTCCGTACCGGGGAATCGCGGGTCATGCGGAGCGTCGTAATCGTAATAGCCCGAGCCGAGGTAGAGGAAGCGCGGGCTCATCGTGCTGCGCGCGCCGTCACTGCCTTCCAGCGTGACGGTCCAGCGCGCCGCGGCACCGTTCCAATCCGCGCTCAGCACCTTCTGGCCGAAGGCGATGTGCTCGCGGATCCCGCGTTCGTCGACCACGCGGTTCAGGTAATCGAGGATGTTCTTTCCGTCGGCGATCGACTGTTCGTCGATCCACGGTTCGAAGCGGAAGCCGAAGCTGTGCATGTCGCTGTCGGAGCGGATCCCGGGGTATCTGAACAGATCCCAGGTGCCGCCGAGATCGCCGCGCCGTTCGGCGATCGCGAAGCTGCGGGTGGGGCAGAGCATCTTGAGATGCGCGGCCATCGAGATGCCGGAAATTCCGGCACCAACGATCAGCACATCCGGTTGTTCGGGCGCCAGTTCGGGCAGCTTGCTGTCCATGCGCGGCGATGCCTCTCCGATTGCCAGCCTGTTCCGGCTCTGCCAGATGGTGGCGCATGACGATCGTCGCGGCAAGGCGCTATTCCGGGGGCAGGGTGATCGACGATAAGCTCGATCTCGCCACCTGCACTCTTCCGGTTCCCAACGGCCAGTTCGACTGGATCGGGGTCGCCGATCCGACCCCGGCCGAACTCGAGCTGCTCCAGCGGCGTTACGATCTCCACCCGCTCGCGGTCGAGGATGCGCTGACCCAGGGACAGGGCGCGAAGGCCGAGGCGTTCGGCAAGCAGTTGTTCGTGCTCGCGACCACCGCCGCGCTCGATGGCAAGGAGCAGATCGTCTACGGCCAGACCGCGATCTTCCTTGGCAGCGATTTCATCATCACCGTGCGCCAGGGCAGCGATCGGGGCCACGCGGCGCTGCGGCGCAGCCTGGAAGCGCGCGTGAACAAGCTCTCGGAAGGGCCGGACGTGGTGTTGCACGGGCTGCTCGACTATCTGGTCGATGCCTATACCCCGCTGCTCGACGCGCTCGACAAGGCGGTCGAGGAAATGGAGGAAGGCGCGATCGCCGGCTTCCCCGATCAGGCGCGGATCCGGCGGATCTTCCGCCTGCGGCGCCGGCTCCGCCGGTTCGAGGCCAATGTCGGGCATATGGAGGAAGTCGCGGGCAAGCTTGCCTCAACCGACCTCCCGGCGATCGACGCGAAGGCCAAGCCTTATTTCAGCGACATCTACGATCACGTGCGCCACAGCCTCGGCCGCGGGCGCGGGCTCAACGATACGCTCGGCAGCATCGTAGAAGTCGCGAGCTTGCTCGAACAGAACCGTCAGGGCGCGATCACCCGCCAGCTCGCGGCGTGGGCGGCGATCCTCGGTGTCCCGACCGCGATCGCGGGGATCTACGGGATGAACTTCCAATACATGCCGGAATTGCGCTGGGAATATGGCTATTACGCGGTGCTGGCGGTGATTGCGGCGATCTGCGCCGGGCTGTTCTGGCAGTTCAAGCGGATCGGGTGGTTTTAGCCACTCCGATCCCCCGCGCAGGCGGGGGTCTCCATCGGTTTAAACTGCCCGAGGTCCCCGCCTGCGCGGGGACACAGAGATTGGTTACTTTCCGCCCTCGGCGAAGATCATCGAGCGGTCGGGCAGATCGTTGAAGTCGATCTCCGAACCGTCGCCGCCGGTGCCGGCGAGTTGTTCCTTCGCCGCCTGCACCGTGTTGGCGAGCAGGCACGAGATCGTCATCGGACCGACGCCGCCGGGTACCGGGGTGACCGCACGGGCGTGCTGCACTTCGTCGAACGCCACGTCGCCGACCAGCCGGGTCGTGCCATCCGCGTTCTTGAGCCGGGTGATGCCGACGTCGATGATCACCGCACCGGGCTTGACCCAGTAACCCTTGACCAGCTCCGGCGCGCCGGCGGCGGCGATGATCACGTCGGCCTTGCGCGCGATGTCGGGCAGGTTCTTGGTCTCGATATGGGTGACGGTGACGGTCGCCTCACGCTCGAGCAGCAGCATCGCGATCGGCTTGCCGACGATGTTTGACTTGCCGATCACCACGCAGTCGAGACCGGTCAGATCGTCGAACACCGTGTCGAGCAGCTTCATCACGCCGAACGGGGTGCAGGGCACGATCCCGCCGGTGCCGGTCGAAAGGCGCCCGACATTGACCGGGTGGAACCCGTCGACATCCTTCGACGGGACGATCGAGCGCAGCACCAGCCCGGTGTCGATATGCTTCGGCAGCGGCACCTGGCAGAGGATGCCGTGGACTTCCGGATCGGCGTTGAGCCGCCCGATCAGCGCCAGCACGTCTTCCTGCGAAGTGTCCTCCGGCAGGCGGTGCTCGAAGCTGAGGATGCCGACTTCGTTGGACTTCTTGAGCTTGCGGCCGACATAGACCTCGCTCGCCGGATCGTGTCCGACGAGGATGACCGCGAGGCCGGGGCGGGGAGCGCCCGCCGCGACCAGCGCATCGACCTGCGCCTTGGTTTCCGTGTCGAGTTTGCGGGCGACCGCGCGCCCGTCGATAATGTCAGCCATCGGTTCAGCTGCCTTCAGTTCTTCGCGGCGTAGCCGTTGATCCATTCGGCCGACGGGGTCAGCGCGCCGAACGGATAGAAGTGCAGGCGGACGCGGCCGGCGTCTTCGCCGAGGCCCTTGTTCAGCGAGTTGACCAGCTTGTCGGGGCCGGCGCTGCCGATCAGGTTGGTCAGGCTGATGCCGTACTTCTTCATCACGCTGGCCGAGGCGCCGACGCCGCAGCGCTTGGCGAAGCCGAGCAGGCGCTTGATCCCGGCCGGTCCAGGGACGCCGAGGCGCACCGGAACGTCGATCCCGCGGGCGCGCATTTCCTTGACCCAGGCGACGATCGCATCGTCGTCGAACGCGAACTGGGTGACGACCAGCGGGGTCATGCCGCGCTTGCGGATCGCGTCGAGCTTGCGCTCCATCCAGTCCCACAGTTCGGCCGGGGTGTTGTTGGGATGCCCTTCGGGATGCCCCCCGATGCCGACGATCTCGATCCCGTGCTTTTCGAGCAGCCCGGTCTCGATGATGTCGAGCGAGGTCGAATAGGGGCCTTCTGGCTCCGGCGGGTCGCCCGCGATGATGAACACGCGCTTCACGCCGGCCTTGGTGGTGATGTCGGCAAGATACTGGTCGAGCTCGGCTTCCGAAGTGATCCGGCGGGCCGAGAGGTGGACGATCGGCTCGAAGCCGAGTTCGCGCACCAGCACCGCGGCCTCGACGCGCTGTTCCATTTCCTCGCCGGGGAGGAAGGTCACCGCGATCTGGGTGCCGGGGCGGATCAGCGGCGCGGCTTCGCGCAGGCCTTCGATTTCCTTTGCCGTCATTTCGAGCGAGTAGCCGTCGACCATGTTGGCGCGCGGCTTTTCCCAATCGGGGTGGATGGCGGAATAGGACATGTCAAAAGCTCCCAAATTCGGAGCGAATCTTCACCGGATTCGCTTTGATAGAGGTGTCGCGGAGCCGCTTGGCGCAGGCGCGCGCGCATTGCAAGAAAGGGTCTAGCAGACTCACTTTTCTTCGTATAGATGAAATATTCACGTTCACGAAGAACTGAAGTGGGACCGGATGCTGCTCCTCTTGCCAGGCCTGATCTGCGACGCCGGCATTTATGCTGCGCAGACGGCTGCGTTTCCGGACAGCAAGGCGATCGACGGTTACGGACTCGCGGATTCGCTCGGGGCGATGGCGCGGATCGCGCTCGATCAGGCGCCCGAACGCTTCGACCTGTTCGGCCATTCGATGGGCGGCCGTGTCGCGCTTGAGGTCTACCGCCTCGCGCCGCAGCGGGTACGCCGCCTCGCGATCTCCAGTACCGGTGCCCATTCGCTGCGCCCGGGCGAGCCGGAAAAGCGCCAGGCCCTGCTCGACATTGCCGCCAATGGCGGGATCGAAGCGCTGATCGAAGCCTGGCTCCCGCCGATGGTTGCGCCCGCGCGCCGCGGCGATGAAGGACTGATGGAGCCGATGCGCGCAATGTGCCGCCGCGCCGGCACCGCGACCTTCGAAGCACAGATCAAGGCGCTGCTCGCCCGGCCCGAACAGGAAAGCCTGCTGCCGCAGATCGCTTGCCCGATGCTGGTGATGACCGGCAGCGAGGACAGCTGGAGCCCGGTTCCGCAGCACGAGGCGATCGCCGCCGCCGTTCCGAATTCCGAACTCGTCGTCGTCGAGGGTGCCGGGCACATGATCATGCCCGAAGCGCCCGAAGCGGTGAACGCCGCCATCGCCCACTGGCTCTCGCGGCCGGCGGAAGATTGAGTTTCTATTTTTGTTAAACCAACCGCTTTTTCCCAAGGAGAGGCCTTACCATGAGTGAAACCCTTCAGCAGAAGCTGGATTCGGTCGACAGCGTCGTCGACTTCCTGCGCAACCAGCAGGCCGGCCCGAATCCCTATCCCGGCGTTCCGGCGGAATATTCCAACTGGCGCAACGAGCAGGCCGCCTGGGCCAAGAGCGCGGTGCTGTTCAACCAGTCATACCACATGGTCGAGCTCTATGTGCGCGGCCCCGATGCGTTCGATCTGCTCCAGTACACCGCGATCAACAGCTTCAAGGGCTTCGCGGTCAACAAGGCCAAGCAGTACGTCCCGGTCACCCCGGACGGCTACGTCATCGGCGACGTGATCCTGTTCTACCTCGCTGAAAACGAATTCAGCCTGGTCGGCCGCGTTCCGGCGATCGAATGGGTCGAATTCCACGCCCAGTATCCGAAGCCGGACGGCACCAAATGGAATGTCACCGTGGAGCGCGACGAGCGCACCGCGCTGCGTACCGATGGCGTCCGCAAGAACTATCGCTTCCAGCTCCAGGGCCCGAACGCGATGAAGATCCTCAGCACCGCGCTGGGCGAGCAGGCTCCGGACCTCAAGTTCTTCAACATGGCCCACATCGACATCGCCGGTAAGGACGTGATCGCGCTCCGCCACGGCATGGCCGGTCAGCCGGGTTACGAACTGTTCGGCCCGTGGGAAGACTACAAGGCGGTGCACTCGGCACTGGTCGAAGCCGGCAAGAACGACGGCCTGACCCTCGTCGGCGGCCGCGCCTATTCGTCGAACACGCTGGAATCGGGCTGGCTGCCTTCGCCGCTGCCCGCCACCTTCACCGGCGACAGCCAGATGATGAAGGACTTCCGCGCCTGGGCCGGTGCCGACTCCTATGCCGGCAAGTGCTCGATCGGCGGCAGCTACGTCCCCGACAGCATCGAGGGTTACTACCTCACGCCGTGGGACATCGGCTATGGCCACATCGTCAAGTTCGACCATGACTTCGTCGGCCGCGAGGCCCTTGAGCGCATGTCGACCGAAACCCACAAGCAGAAGGTCACGCTGGCCCTCGACAACGAGGACATGCTGCGCGTGCTCTCGTCGCTCTACGCCGAAGGCGAACGCGCGAAGTACTTCGAATTCCCGAGCGCGGTGTATTCGATGCACCCGTTCGACGAAGTGAAGAACGCGGACGGCAAGGTGATCGGCGTCTCGACCTGGGTCGGCTACTCGTCGAACGAAGGCAAGATGCTGACGCTCGCGATGATCGATCCGGCCGAAGTCGAATTCGGCAAGGAAGTGAAGCTGGTGTGGGGCGAGCCCAACGGCGGTACCTCGAAGCCGACCGTCGAGCCGCACGTGCAGACCGAGATCAAGGCCGTCATCTCGCCGGTTCCTTACTCGAACGTCGCCCGCACGGCCTATGCCGACAGCTGGCGCGCGACCGGCAAGGGCACTAACGCCTGAGCCATCCGATCTTCGGAACAATTGGGGCGGTCACTTCGGTGGCCGCCCTTTTTGTTTGCCGAACCGCTGCAGCATCCGCTAAATCGCTCCAACCGGGACCAGCAACCTCCCGGTCAGGCGCCAGCCCAAGCGTTGCCTCACCCACCCGCTACCGCGGGTGGCGACGCATGAGGCATTATGACCAGCGAGCTGCGCGATGCGGATTTGCACCGGCCTGATTTCAACGAACTCTTCCGCACCTTTGCGCGCATCGGGTTGATCAATTTCGGCGGACCCGCCGGGCAGATCGCGCTGATGCACCGTGAGCTGGTCGACCAGAAACGCTGGGTCAGCGAGGAGGATTATCTCCACGCGCTCAATTTCTGCCACTTGCTGCCCGGCCCCGAGGCACAGCAACTCGCCGCGTGGATCGGGTGGAAATTCCACGGATGGCGCGGCGGGCTGGCCGCGGGGCTGCTGTTCGTGATCCCCGGCGCGCTGGTGATCCTGCTGCTTTCGGCGCTCTATGCGGTCGCCGCCCGGCTTGATTGGGTCGCCGCGCTGTTCCTCGGGATCAAGGCGGCGGTGCTGGCGATCGTGCTGCAGGCACTGCTGCGGATTGCCGGGCGGGCGCTCGATACCGCCTTCAAGCGCGCGCTGGCGGTGGCCGCCTTCGCCGGGTTGTTCTTCCTCGACCTGCCGTTCCCGCTGATCGTGCTGGGATCGGGCGTGCTCGGGATTGCCGTGGCGGCGGTCCGGCCAGCCTGGCTGAACCTCAAGCCGGGGAGCGACGTCGTGCTCGGTCCCCGTCCGTGGGGCGCGACCGTCCGCGCGATCGCGGTGTGGCTCGCGCTCTGGGCCGCGCCGATGGCGCTGGTTTTCGCGACGCTCGGGCCGGACCACGTGCTGTGGCGGATCGGCAGCTTCTTCTCGCAGCTCGCGGTGGTGACCTTCGGCGGCGCCTATGCGGTGCTCGCCTACATGGCGCAGGAAGCGGTGCAGAATTTCGGCTGGCTCTCGGCGGGCGAGATGGCCGACGGTCTCGGCCTGGCGGAGACCACCCCTGGCCCGCTGATCATGGTCACGCAATTCGTCGGCTTCCTCGCGGCCTACCGCGCACCCGAGCCGTTCACGCCGTTTGTCGCCGGATTGCTCGGCGCCGGGCTGACCACCTGGGTCACCTTCGCGCCGTGCTTCCTGTGGATCTTCGCTTTTGCCCCGTGGATCGACCGGCTGCGGCACGCGACCCGGCTTAAGGGCGGCCTCGCCGCGCTGACCGCCGCGGTGGTCGGGGTGATCGCCAACCTCTCGGTATGGTTCGCGCTGCATGTATTGTTCGCGCGCGTGGGCGAGGAGCATTTCGGCCCGGTGCGGCTGTCGCTGCCCGATCCGGCGGGCTTCGACTGGCGCGCGGGCCTGCTCGGGGCGCTTGCCTGCGTGCTGGTGTTCGCGCTGAAATGGTCACCGATTCGCACGCTTGGCGTGGTCGCGGCCGGAGGCATCGCTCTTGGCTTGAGATTTTGACGATGCGTCCGATAGCTCGCGCAAGTCGGACATGGCGCGTATCATTTTGATGGTTGGAAATTGCTGTCGCCCTCTATCCCCGGTTCCGGAATCGCCGCGTCCATGGCATGGATGAGCGCAGGGCACGCCGTATCGCGCCATGCATAGCGGCGACCATTCGAATGGAGCCGATCGGCATTTCTCGATTGGGGGCTCCTTCATGTCATTCGTTTTCGGCCCGCCGGCCTTGCTTCGTTGCGAGTGCGACCAAGCGTTGCTTCTTTTCGTCGGCCCCCGGCCGGCGCGGAGTTGCGCTTGATGACTTTCCGTTTCCTGTTCCGCTCGCTGCCTGCCGCCGCGCTGCTGGCGCCTTGTGCCTTGATGGCGGAGGTGCCGACGCTCCAGTCAGCGATCGGCGATCCCACCGACTTCAAGCTCTCGGGCAGCGCCCGGCTGCGCTACGAAACGCTCGACGGCCAGACGCGCGCCGATTTGCGGCCGAGCGACGAGCAGCTCGATTCGCGCGTGACCCTGTTCGCCGAATACGCTCCGGGCACGGTGCGGTTCGGGGCCGAACTCTATGACAGTCGGGCATGGCTCAACAAACCGCGGGACTCGCTCGACACCACCGAGGTCAATACGCTCGAACTGGTGCAGGCCTACGTCGCGGCCGATTTCGACGCGCCCTTCGGCGCGGGCAGCAAGGCGAGCCTGCAGGCGGGGCGGTTCAAGCTCGACCTCGGGTCGCGCCGGCTGATCGCCAACGACGATTACCGCAACACCACCACCGGCTTCACCGGCATCCGCGCCGATCTGCGCACCGCGGGCGGAGTGACCGCAACCGCGATCTACGTGCTGCCGCAGGTTCGCCTGCCCGACGACCGCGCCTCGCTGGCCGACCGGCACGCGCAGTGGGACCGCGAGAGCTTCGACCTGCAGCTGTGGGGCGGGCTGATCGCCCGGCCCGACACGCTTGCGGGCGCGACGCTGGAATTCGGCTATTTCGGCCTGCTCGAACGGGACTGGCCGGGGCACGCCACGCGCAACCGCGATCTCGACACGTTCAGCGCGCGGCTGATCCGCGATCCGAAGGCGGGGAGCTTCGATTTCGAACTCGAGGGCTTCTACCAGAGCGGCGATATCCGCACCGGCACCGCACCCGCCGCTCCCGAACAGGCGGTAGGCGCCTGGGCGATGCACGGCGATGCCGGCTACCAGTTCCCGGGCAAGGCGAAGCTGCGGCTGTCGCTCGAATACGACCGTGTGAGCGGGGATAAGGCGGGCGGAAAGTACGGCCGCTTCGATACGCTCTACGGCATGCGCCGCGCAGACTTCGGGCCGGCGGGGATCTACAACGATGTCGGCCGCGCCAATATCGAGAGCCTCGGCCTGCGCGCCGAGATCGCGCCATCGCCGCGCTTCGACGCTTTCGCGACCTGGCATGCGATGTGGCTGGCGGAGAAGACCGACGCCTTCTCCACCACCGGAGTACGCGACGCGAGCGGCGCCTCGGGCAGCTTCGCCGGCAACCAGTTCGATATGAGGCTGCGCTACTGGCTGGTGCCGAAACTCCTGCGCGCCGAACTCAATGCGGTGTGGCTGGCGAAGGGCCGCTTCCTGCGCGATGCGCCCAACGCCCCTGATGCCGGCGACACGCATTACCTGGCGATGGCCGTCACCGCGACCTTCTAGCCTCCGCGGCGCGATCAATGATTTTTCATAAATCCGGTTGATTTGATCCGGGCTTCTCTGGCAAGCCTCGCGCACACCTTGGGGAAAACACCAGGGGTACCCGCTGGGAGAGTTTGATGAGCCATCGCGCGCGAGCCCTCATGGGCGCGCTTCTGACCCTGTGCGTTGCCGCGCCTGCCGCATCGCCCGCTGGCGCGCAGACCGCGCCGCGCGGCGGGGCGATACCGGACGAGCAGTTCCAGAAGATGATCCCGCAGCACCCGGGCTATCTCGGGGCGCTGGCGCCGGAGAACCTGAAGAAGCCGCGCCCGGCCCCGCCGTTCGATCTGACCGGCACCTGGTTCGTGGATCTGCGCGAAGGGTTCATGAAGTTCCTGTTCGGCCCGCCCTATCCGCATTTCCACGCCGATGCGGCGCAGGCGCAGGCCGATGCGGCGGCGGCGGCGGCGAAGGGCCAGACCTACCGCGACAGCATCGGCCAGTGCTACCCGCCAGGCATGCCGATGATCATGACCAGGGTCTGGCCGCATGCCTTCGTCCAGTTGCCGACCGCGATCTACATGATCTCGGGCTTCAACAATTCGGTCCGCACGATCTATCTCGACGGACGCGAGTTCTCCGATCCCGACCTCGTGGTGCCGAGCTACAACGGCGAGAGCATCGGCCACTGGGAAGGCGACACCCTGGTCGTGAAGACCAGGTATTTCGAGACCGACAACCACTGGATCGACATGGGCCTGCCGATCTCCGACCAGTTCGAGATGGTCGAGCGGATCCGCCTGGTCGACGGCGGCCACACGATGGAGGTCGAATACACGCTGACCGATCCGGTGAATTGGGACGGCGAGTGGAAGAACACCAAGCGCTACCTCCGCGCCGACCACACCGACATCAACGAGAGCCACTGCATCCTGCAGTATAACGAGAACCTGCCCGGCACCAATCTGGGCAAGCAGGCGGCGGACGCGCGCGGCGCGACGGCGGCCGAAGGGGACAAGAATTGACCAGGAAACTCGCCATCCTCGCCGTCGCGCTCGCGGTTGCGGTGCCGCTTGCTCCGGCGCTCGCGCATCACAGCTTCGCGATGTTCGACCAGAAGAAGGTCATGACCCTCAAAGGCACGGTGACCGAGTTCCAATGGACCAACCCGCATTCGTTCCTCGAGATCGACGTGCCCAGCGGGGGTAAAATCCAGCACTGGTCGATCGAGCTCAACAGTCCGAACAATCTGAAGCGCCAGGGCTGGCTGCGGACTTCGATCAAGGGCGGGGACAAGGTGACGGTCAGGATC
The DNA here is from genome assembly GCA_029202985.1 of Candidatus Andeanibacterium colombiense. Taxonomy (GTDB): domain Bacteria; phylum Pseudomonadota; class Alphaproteobacteria; order Sphingomonadales; family Sphingomonadaceae; genus Andeanibacterium; species Andeanibacterium colombiense. The sequence continues at coordinate 2,610,220 of CP119316.1, forward strand.
AACCCGCTGCGCGACGGCAAGCCCGGGGGCCTGTTCCTCGACGTGGTGCTGCCCGGCGGCAAGGTACTCGATTCCGGCCTGCCGAAGGACGGTACCCCGGTGAACGTGCCCAAGGTGTGAGGAGAGACACGATGAGCAGAACACTCCGCATTCTTCTCGCCGCCGCGCTGCTGGTTCCGGGCGCGGCCGCGCTCGCGCACCATTCCTACGCGATGTTCGACATGAACAAGACGATCACGCTGCAGGGCACGATCATCCAGTTCAAATGGCAGAACCCGCATGCGTTCCTCCAGATCGACGCCGCGGTGAAGGGCCAGACCGAGCGGTGGGCGCTGGAGATGACCAGCCCCAACAACCTCGCCAACGACGGGTTCAAGCGCTCGTCGTTCAAGCCGGGCGACAAGGTGACGCTGAGGATCCATCCGCTGCGCGACGGCTCCAAGGGCGGCAGCTTCCTCGCGGCGAAGCTTGCCGATGGCTCGACGCTCGGGGACTGGAAGTGAGGGTAGCGCTTGGCGCGCTGGCGCTCGTCCTCGCGGCAACTCCGGCCGCGGCGCAGCTTGGCAAGGTCACCCAGTCGGCACCGCCGGCAGGCGTGAGCAAAGGGCAGGGCTCGGCCAATCCCAAGGGCCATTACGCCGAACTCGATGCGCTGCCCGACTGGGGCGGGATCTGGTTTGCGCAGTTCCGGCCCAATGCAGGAGGGGGCGACGCGGGCAATGGCCCGCCCAAGCTCAAGGGCGAATACAAGGCGCGCTACGATGCCTATGTCGCCGAGGTGAAGGCGAACAACGGGATGGTCAAACAGACCCGCTCGAACTGCTCGCCGCCGGGGATGCCGGTGATCATGCAGACCTTCCAGTATCCGTTCGAATTCATTTTCGCCCCGGGCCGGGTCACGGTGAACCAGGAAGCCTGGATGCAGACCCGCACGATCTGGACCGACGGGCGTAGCCATCAGGACGATCCCGACCCGACCTTCATGGGTGACAGCGTGGGCCATTGGGAAGGCGACACGCTGGTGGCCGAGACGATCGCGATCGACGACGCGCTCGATCTCCAGCGCGGCATGAGCCATTCGGCCGGCCTGACAATCACCGAGCGGATCCACCTCGATCCGTCCGATCCGAATGTGCTGCTGAACGAGATGACCCTCGACGATCCCGCGGCACTCGAGGAACCCTACCACCTCACCATCCGCTACGGCCGCGACCGCTATGGCCAGCTGCTCGAATTCCAGTGCTCGCAAAACGATCGCAACGAAGTCGATGAGAACGGCGAAACCGCTCCGTTCTGAAGGCAAAAAAAGGGCGCAGCCGGAGTGACCCATGCTGCGCCCGTAAGTGCCAAACCCGCTGGGAGCGAGGTTCGGGAGAGTCTCGTAAATCCTAGAAGGTCTTCTTCACGCCGATCCGCACCTGCCGCGGTTCGACGATGCGGCTGTTGAGATCCTCCACTCCGTCGACCGGCTCGCCGGGGAAACGGGTGGCGTAGTAATAATCGATGTCGTGATCTTTCGAATTGAGCGCGTTGAGCAGTTCGCCGTAGATCTCGAAGCCCTTGAGGCTGGTCGGGGTCCAAGCTGCGCGGAGGTTGACCGTCTTGGCCGAATCGCCGCGCTGCGAATTGTCCTCGATCAGCGCGTGCGGCCCGAGATAGCGGAAGCGCACCGCTGCGTTCCATTCGGGGAACAGCGCCGAGATGCCGAGTTCGCCCGAGCTTTCGAGCGCGCCGGGGACGTAGTTCTCGCCGTCCGGCAGATCGGTGTAACGCGCCTTGGAACCGGTCCACACGCCGTCGATCGCCAGCCAGTGGTTTGGCTTGTAGAAGGCGGTGATCTCATAGCCGTGGCGCTTGGCCGGGCCGCTCGGCTCCACCGCGCCGCTGTCGCCGACATAGATCAGCTCGCTGTCGATGCCGCTCCACCAGTAGACCCCGGTCAGGATCAACCCGCCCTTTTCGATCCGGACGCCGGTTTCCTTCATCGTGCCCTTGATCAGGCCGGGCGAAGGGCTGTCCGGATTGGTCACGCCGCGGGCGTCGTTCGAATGGAAGCCCTGGCCCCAGTTCGCATAGAGCGCGATGCCGTCGGCGATCTCGTAGTTCGCGCCGATCTTGGGCGAGGCCATCTGATCGTTGATCTTGCCGTTCCAGCCGACTTCGCCGCCGAGCTTGGTCACGTCGAAACGGTAGAAATCCCCGCGCATGCCGCCGATCAGCATCAGCCGGTCGATCGGCTTCCAGGTCGCTTCGGCGTAGATGCCGGCGCTGGTTTCGTTCACCTTGAACAAGGTCTTCACGTAATCGAACTGGCCGTCGATCGTGTGATCGAGCCCGACCGGATCGATCCAGTCCTGCCGCAGCTCGGTCCCGAGCTGGAGCGAGAGCGTGTCGCTCAGCGTGATGTTGCGCTGGATGCGGCCGCCCGCGCCCCACATTTTCTCGTACTGGCGGATCTCGTCGCCATTGACCGGATCTTCGAGATAGAAGGTGAAGTTAGACAGCAGGCTCCAGTTGTAATGCTGGGCCCAGGCGGTGATCTTCCAGTCGTCGTCCTCGTAATTGACGGTGAGCATCTCCCGCTCGGTGCGGCCGTTGAGATAGGGGTCGAGCGAGCAATAGGCATCCGCGCATAGCGGGGTGCCGATCACGCGATTGGGGGTCTGCTCGGTCGGCTGCCAGGTGGCCTTGAAGCCCTGGAGCGAGATCTTGAACTCGCCCTTGCCGAGCGGGACCGAGTATTTGATCAGGCCTGAATAACCCTTGTAATCCTCGGGCAGTTCCCACGGGCCATCGTTGAACTTGGCCTGGCCGGCGATCAATATATCGCCGTCGCCGACCGTGAACGACCCACCGGCGACGACCCGGCGATAGCCGTAGCTGCCGCCTTCGACCGCGATGAACGGGGCCATCTTGTCTCGGGTGGTGATGTTGCTCGAGCCGACGAAGCTGAAGTCGCCGGACGAGGCGCGGTAGGGGCCCTTGCGGTAGTCGACCCGCTGGACGATCTCGGGGATCAGCCCGTTGACGTCGAGATAGCCTTGGCCGTGGCCGTGGGTGCGGAAGTTCATCGGCATGTCGTCGACATACAGCGCGAAGTCGGTGCCGTGATCGAGGTTGAAGCCGCGCAGGAAGTACTGGTTGGCCTTGCCGCCGCCGGAATGCTGGGTCGCGATCAGGCCGGGGGTCGCTTCGAGCAGTTCGCCGGGGCGCAGCAGCGGGCGAATGTCGATGTCGGCGCCGGCAACCCCGCCTTCGCTCGCGGCGACCGCTTCGCCGATGCGCTTCTCGCCGCGGCCATAGACCACGATCTGGCCGTGCCATTCGATCTTGGTGTTGTCGTTCGGATCCACCGCCTCGGCCGGCTTGTCTGCAGGCTCGGCCGCGGCATCGGAAGCAGACGCGTCAGCCGCTTCGGCGAAGGCCGGTGCGGCAAGCGAGATGGCGAGGGTTGCGGCGCCGGCGAGAAATGCTGACCGGGCAGGAAAGGGGTTGCGCAAGATGTATCCAGACGAGATGAAATTGACTTCGTCCGGGGCAATCGCGAGGATGCCTCGCCAATCCAAGTTATTTACGGTAAACCTGCGTTACATCGCGTTACATCGCGCATTTCCAAGGATTTCAATGAACGAGGATACGCCTGACGTCGTCACTTCCCATGCCGCATTTGCGGAGGAGGTCGCGCGCGTGAAGGAGAGCGGTGTGCTGGGCGAGGGCGGGCGGCTGGCGGAGCTGTTCAACTTTCTGGCCGCACGCGGCGGCGGCGCCGATGCCGCATCGCAGGCTGAGATCGCCGAGACCGTGTTCGGCCAGGCCGCGAGCGAGAGCGACGATGCGACGGTACGCGTCTATATTCACCGCCTGCGCAAGCGCCTCGACGACTATTACGCGGGGAACGGCGAAGGGCTTGGCGACAGCGGCGGCGGCAGGCTGACGATCCCGGCTGGAGCCTATGCGCTGCGCTTCATCCCCTCCGCGGCGGAATTGCCCGGGGCGAGCGCCGCCGCGCTGCGGGGACGGTGGACCCAGTACCTGCTGCCGGTGATGTTGGTGCTGCTGGTCGTCGCCGCGTTCTTCGCCGGGCGCTTCGGCGATCCGGACACCGCGCCGGTCAATCCGGTGTGGGAGCCGTTCCTCAAGTCCGATCGCCCGATCGTGGTCGTGGTCGGCGACTATTACATCTATGGCGACATCGATCCGATGGACCCGGAGAACGGCCGCCTGATCCGCGACTTCAACATCAATTCGAAGACCGACCTTGCCAGGGCGCAGGAATCGAACCCCAAACGCTACGGCATGGCCGAGGATATGGGGCTTAATTATCTGCCGATGTCGTCGTCATACGGGCTTGCCGAGCTGATGCCGATCCTCAGCCAGCACGGCAAGAAGGTCACGGTGATGCCCGCCTCGCAAGTCACCAGCGACACCTTCCGCACCAACAACATCGTCTATATCGGGCTGATGAGCGGGATGGGGTTGCTGGAAGACGTGAACTTCATGAGTTCGGACTTCATGGTCGGCGAAAGCTACGACCAGCTGATCGATCTCAAGAGCAACCGGAAGTACACCAGCCAGGAAGCGCTCAATCTCGCGACCCCGCAATATTACCACGATTACGGCTATTTTTCGGAGTTCCGCGAACCGGGTGGCGCGTTGGTGGCTGTGGTCGCGGGCGCGCGGGATACGGGTCTGAGAGGCCTGGCGCCGATCATGTCCGCGAGAGCCTTGCCCGACCAGCTCGACCAGCTCGCGCATGTCTCGGGCGACCACGGGTTCGAAGTGCTGTTCGAGATCACCGGCCAGCAGGGGGCCGACCTGTCGGAAAAGCTGGTCGAGGCGCGCAAGCGGCCCTGATCGTCCGCGCATGCGCGGGGACTCGACCGTACGATCAGTTCGTTTCCAGCAGTCCGGCGGTCCGCTGCAGCAGATCCATCGCGCGTTGCGCCAGCGCCGGGGAATAACGGACCTTGGGGATCGCGACCGATAGTGCGCCGACCACCTCGCCGTCGATCGTCACCACCCGGCCAATGCTGTTGATGCCGAGGCTGCGCTCCTCGTCGGTTTGGGCGAAACCGGTCCGGCGCGCCTCCGCGATCTGCTTGCGCAATTTGGTCTCCGAGGTGACCGTGGCCGGGGTGTAGCGCTCGAAACTCGCCTCGGCGAAATAGCGCTCCAGCTCCGCCTCGTCCAACGTCGCCAGCAACGCCTTGCCCGAAGCGAGCGCGTGGAGCGGCAGGCGGGTGCCGGTCTCGACCGCATAGCGCAGTGCCTGGTCGCTGCTTTCGGTCGCGATCGGTTCGGCTTCCCAGCCGTGACGAATCCAGAAGCTCGCGGTCTCGTTGAGCTGGAGCCTCAAGGTCCGCACCAGCGGCGCGACCCGGTCGGCCAGCGAGAAGCTGCCGTTCTTCGCTTGCAGCCGTTCCAGCCCGGCACCCGGCGTATAGCGGCGCCCATCGCGCTGGAGATAGGTTCGCTCGGCCAGGGTCGAGAGCAAATAGCTGAGGCTCGACACTGGAATGCCGAGCGCGTTGGAGATCTCCTGCGCGACCAGTGGGCGCCCGGCGGCCACGACATACTCGATGATATCGAGCGTGCGCGTGGCCGATTTGACGCTGCTGGATTGCGTGTCGATCCCCATTCCGCCCCCTATCCGATCCGCGCTTCGGCGATGTCGGCGCCTTCGCGCAAGGCGGCGAGCTTCTTCCACGCGACCAGCGGGTCGATCTTCCCGTAACCGGCGAAGGTCCCGAAGCCGCAGTCGCTCGATGCGACCACCCGATCCTTGCCGACGAAACCCGCGAAGCGCTCGATCCGCTGTGCGATCAGTTCGGCGGTTTCGAGATAGTTCGAACAGGAATCGATCAGCCCGGGGGCGAGGATCTTGTCGGCGGTGTCGGCGGCCTTCCAAACCACCCATTCATGCTCGTGGCGCGGGTTGGCGGCTTCGAACAGGATCGTCTGCGGCCGCGCGGAGAGCACGATGTCGATGATTCGCTCGAGCGGGATGTCGAAATCGTGCGGGCCTTCGTAATTGCCCCAGCACACATGCATGCGCAATTTCTCGGGCGGGATGTTCGCGGTCGCCGCGTTGAGCGCCTCGACATTGGCCGCGGCGATCTTGAGGAATTCCGCCTCGCTCAGATCCTGGTAGCCGGTGTGGCGGCTCATCGCGAGGTCCGGGCAATCGAGCTGGAGGTCGAAGCCGGCCTCCACGATCGCCTCGTATTCGGGCCGCATCGCTTCGACCAGATCGGCCAGATAGGCTTCGTGGCTCGGATAATACTGATTCGGCTGGAACGCGGTGATCAGGCCGGGCGAAGCCGAATTGAGGAATCCGCGCGTGCCGTTGCCATGCTTGTCCAGCGCCGCGGCGAAGCGGCGGATATCGTCGTGCAGCGGCTGCAGATTGACCAGCCGGATCGGCGCGATCGCGCTGGCGCGGGTGAATTCCTGCGCGCCCATGATATGGCTGAGCTTCTGCGCCAGTTCGGGCACCTGCGCCAGATCGAGTGCAGGCTTGCGCGGGCTGTTGCCGCCGAAGCCTTCGAGGCGTTCGATGATGTAGGTCGAATAGCCGACCTTGCCCAATTCGCCGTCGCTGACGATCGAGACGCCGGCCGCAACCTGGTGCGCCACCGCCTCGTCCACCGCGGCCTGCACCACCCGGTCGAACTCGGCGTCGTCGTAAGCCTCCCCGTGATCGCGCGCGAGCAACAGCGGCACGAGTTCAGGCCCGCGCGGCAGACTGCCGACATGCGTGGTATCGATCAAAATACATTCCCCCTAAGCTGGAGGCGAGTGTATTTCATATATGCGAAATCAACGCAAGTGTGAATGGCCCCGGCGTCGCCAAGCGACATGGAGCCCCCGCCTGCACGGGGCTCCCGTCGCCCTACTTGCCCCAACCGGTCGGTGAATTGAGCGGAGCCTGGAAACCCATCGCCTCTATCTCGTGGACCTTTCCATCAGCGCCGATCTTGAAGATATGCGCGGCCGGCAGGTCGAACGGATCGAACTTCATCTGCTTGTCGTGGGTGTATTCGATCTTGGTCCCGTCCAGCGCGGTCACCTCATAAGGTGGGAAATCCATCGGGTGGTGGAAATGCGACAGGCCCATCACCAGCCCGGTGACCGGATCGGCCGCGAACACCCGGCGGTTGTCGATCTTGCCGATGTAGGTCATCACCTTCGACGAAAGCTGGCCGGCGCAATCATGCGCGATCGGGTGCGGTTGGGGCCCGTTGGGGCCGGGGCCGGCCTTCGGCCCGGCGGTGACCATGCCGTTCTCGTGCCGCTCGCAATCGGCGGCGAAAGGCATTTTGGTACCGTCATTGTCGTCGAGCGCGTCGTAATAGCTCGCGCCGATCTTCAGCAGATCGGCTTCGCTCTTGCGGTTGGCCTCGGGCACTTCGGCGAGCAGGCCGGGGCGCACCGCCTGGAGATTGGCGATCTGGGATTTGCCCATCGGGGTCGCGGTGTCGATCAGCGCATAAAGATGTTCCGCCTCGGCGATGCTGCCCTTCGCATCGAGCTTGAGCCGGATCGCGACGATCGTTGGCTTGCCGTCCCGCTCCACCATGCCGATCCACCCGGCGGTCTCGCGCACCGGATCGGGCACATGGATCTGGAACTGGGTCGGGCCCGAAGTCACATCGGTCCACAGGCCTTCGCCGGCCTTGATCGGCTTCAGATCCTCGACGATCTTGACCTCGTCCGACAGCGGCACGCCGGTCGTGCCGTGCTTGGCGAAGCTGGCGACGTAATTGTCGGTCAGCTCGATCAGGCAATCGCGGTCGCAGACCGGCTTGGCCTCCGTAGCGGCGCCCGTACTGCCCGCCTGGTTGCAGGCCGCCAGCGCAAGCGACAGGCCGATTCCGGCCAACGACTTCGTTCTGATTTCCATGGTCGTCTCTCCCAAGCCGACCCGCGCTTCTAGACGAGCGCGCAGCCGACGCTTTCGATCTTACCATCCTTCAGGTGATAGTGAATATACTGCCGCATCTCCTGCACTTCGCCGAGTGCGATCGGGAAGAACTGCGGCATGCCGCGTTCGGTCAGAATCTCGGGAGTCAGGTCCTTGATCCCTTCGACCCGCACGATCCCCTCTACCGCCGCAAGCTCGTCCGACCCGGCGAAGCGCTCGATCGTCACCGTCTCCTTCACATATTGGTGCAGGAAACCGTAGAATTCCTTGAGCTGGTCGCGGGTGGTGATCTCGATTCCGAAGAAGGCCATCTTCGGCTTCTCGGCATAGAAGTCGAACACCGTGTCGTAATCGCGCGCGTTGAAGGCGGCGGCGTAACGTTCGTAATCCTCGCGGGTCATGTCGTATCTCCTCTCCCCGACTGTGCAGGTTGCGCTGCATTGTAACGATCGTTAGAAAGCCGGCAAGGGATGAGGAAATTGCACATGGCCGAAACCGGCGCTGAATTCGATTACATCGTCGTGGGTGCGGGCAGCGCGGGCTGCGTCGTCGCCGCACGGCTGAGCGAAGACCCCAAGGTCCGCGTATTGCTGCTCGAAGCCGGGGGCGACGATACGCACCTCTATCTGAAGATGCCGCTCGCCTTCCTCAAGGCGATGCCCGATCCGCGGTTCAACTGGACCTACTGGACCGAGGAAGAGCCGAATCTGGGCGGGCGCAAGATGCCGCTGCCGCGCGGGCGCGTGATGGGGGGCTCGGGCTCGATCAACGGCATGTTCGCGATGCGCGGCCACCCGCTCGATTACGATCAGTGGGCGCAGATGGGCGCGCGGGGCTGGTCCTATGCCGATGTGCTGCCGTATTTCAAAAAGAGCGAGGACAGCTGGCGCGGCGAAGGCACCTATCACGGCAAGGGCGGTCCGGTGCAGGTGCGCCCGATCGATTCGCCGTTCCTGTTGCACGAACCGATGATGGAGACCGCCAAGGCCGCGGGCTTCGACACGACCGACGATCTCGCCGGCGCGCATCCCGAAGGCTTCGCGCGCGGCGAGCAGACGGTCGACAGCAAGGGCCACCGGGTCAGCGCGGCGACCGCCTATCTGAACCCCGCCAAGGGCCGCCGGAACCTCGACATCCGCTCGGGCGCGCTGGTTCACAAGGTCGTGTTCGAAGGCAAGCGCGCGATCGGGGTCGAGGTGGATCTCGGCGACGGCCCGCGAGTGGTCCGCGCGAACCGCGAGGTGATTCTCTCGGGCGGGGCCTATAATTCGCCGCACCTGCTGATGCTCTCGGGCGTCGGCCCGGCCGGGCATCTGAAGAGCAAGGGCGTCGAAGTAGTCCACGACAGCGCCGGCGTCGGGCGCAATCTGCAGGAACATCCCTGCGCGATGCTGGAGTTCAACGCGAAGGATCAGGTGACCTTCCTGAACCAGCTGCGGTGGGACAAGATCGCGCTCAATTCGCTGCGCTGGGCGCTGACCGGCAAGGGTCCGATGGCGACGCAGGTGAACAGCTGCAACGTGATCATCCGCACCGCCGAGCATCTCGACCGGCCCGATCTGCAGATCATGGTCAATCCGATCCGCTTCGATGCGCAGCCGTGGTTCCCCGGGATCAAGAAGGTGCAGGAGCATGTGTTCTGGGCCGGCATCGTCCAGCTCCATCCGGAAAGCCGCGGCTGGGTCGAACTGAAGTCGAACGATCCGCGCGAAGTCGCCTCGGTCACGTTGAACATCCTCGACACTGAAGGCGACCGCGAGCAGATGCGCCGTGCGTTCCGCACCACCCGCAAGATCTATAACACCGCACCGATGGCCGATTATATCGTCAGCGAGCGGACCCCCGGCACGCAGGTCCAGAGCGACGACGAGCTCGACGCCTTCATCCGCGCGAGCTGCTATGTCGCGCAGCATCCGACCAGCACCTGCGCGATGGGCATGGGCGAACGCTCGGTGGTTGATAGCGAACTCAAGGTGATCGGGGTCGAAGGGCTGCGGATCGTCGATTGCTCGGTGATGCCGACCGTGCCCGGCGGCAACACCAATCTGCCGGTGATCATGCTGGCGGAGAAAGCCGCCGACATCATCAAGGGCCGCAGCCTGCCGCGGGCCGAAGTATGAGCCGCACGCCCGACGAACAGGCCAATCTCGAGCTCGTGCTCGGGATGTTCGAGCATGTGCTGAACCCGATGGATTCGGCGGCGGTCGATCGCTTCATCGATCCGGGTTACATCCAGCACAACCAGGCGGTGCAGCCGGGAGTCCAGGCGCTCAAGGACTTCCTTGACATGATCAAGGTCCAGTCACCCGAGGCGGTGCACGACGTGAAGCGCGCCTTCGTCGACGGCGACCATGTCACCGTGCATTACCATGTGCGGCGCTGGCCGGGCGATCTCGGCTGGGCGGTGATCGACATCTTCCGGGTCGAGAACGGCCGGGTAAAGGAACATTGGGACGTGATGCAGGACGTAATCGAAGGCGGGCCGAACCCGCTTCCGCCATTCTAGATTTACCCTTCGTCATTGCGAGCGGAGCGAAGCAATCCAGAGCGTCAGGTATAATCGCTCCAGATTGCCGCGGGACATGCGGCCCCTCGCAACGACAAGGGTGGGAAGTTGGAGAGAGAAAATGCGGTTCAAGGACAAGGTCGTGCTCGTGCTCGGCGGCAACAGCGGAATGGGCCTCGCCTCGGCGCAGGCCTTCGCGGCCGAAGGCGGCAAGGTCCACCTGACCGGCCGCGACCAGGCGACGATCGACGCGGCGATCGCGAGCATCCCGGGCAGCACCGGATATCGCTCCGACATTGTCGACATCGCCGCGACCGAGGCGGTGGTCGCGCAGGTCGAGGCGGCCGACGGCCGGATCGACGTGCTCTATATCAACGCCGGGGTCGGCGGCTTCGCTCCTTTGCGCGGGATTACGCCCGAGGATTGGGACCATGTCCATTCGATCAACCTCAAGGGCTGCGTGTTCGCGTTGCAAAAGGCCATCCGGATCATGGGCAAGGGTGGCGCCATCGTCGTCACCGGCTCGATCGGCGCCCACGGCGCGCTCGAAGGCAACGGCACCTATGCCGCGGCCAAGGGCGGGCTCTACATGGCGATGAAGGTGTTCGCGAAGGAACTGGTCGCCGAGGGTGTCCGCCTGAACATGGTCAGCCCCGGGCCGATCGACACGCCGCTGCTGCATCGCAATCCGGGGATGAGCGACGAACAGGTCGCCGGCCTCAAGGAAATGATGATCGCCAACGTGCCGATGCACCGCATGGGCGAGAGCGCGGACGTCGCCAAGACCGTGCTGTTCCTCGCCTCCGACGATTCCTCTTTCATCACCGGTGCCAACATCTTCGTCGATGGCGGCCTGCTGGAGCTGCGCTGATGCCAAATACCGATAGTACTTTCAACGATACCACCCCGTTCACCGCGCCTTTTTCGGCGATCGACAATCCGAAGATGGAATTCGTGATGGAGGTCCGCCTGACCTTCCCCGAAGTCTATTCGATGGCGCCGGTTCCGGCCGGCGGCATGCGCTCGGCGGTGCTGGTCCAGGGCGGCACCTTCGAAGGTCCGCTGATCAAGGGCCGCGCGATCCCGGGCTCCGGCGGCGACTACGCCTATTTCCGCCCCGACGATGTCGCGGTGTTCGATGCGCGCTATCTGCTCGAAGAGGATGACGGGACGATCATCCTGCTCAACAACAAGGGCTTCCTGTGGGGGCGCAAGCCCGACACGATGGCCCGCCTGCGCGACTGGGCGTTTAACGGCGGCGATCCGGTGGCGCATGAAGACTACTATTTGCGCGGCAATCCGACGTTCGAATGCCCGGTCGGCAAGCACGACTGGCTGACCAAGCATGTCTTCATCGGCGTGGGCGAACGCCGCAGCGACGGCAACCTGCTGCGCTATTACGCGCTGGTTTAGCGCGCCTAGCCCGGAATTACCCTTCCGGCGGCGGTGGACGAACGGACAAAATCAATCGACAGCGCGGGCCGGTTGGCATAGCTTCGCGGCCGCGCCCGGCAGCGATCGGGCGTGAGACAAAACATATCGTTCCGGGGGAATTCCTATGCCTGCAGTAATTGCACTCGCCCTGTCGGTCGGCGTGCTCGCCTTCGTCGACACCTGGCTTTACGTTGGCCCGCTGGCGACCAGCCTCGTCGCCGGGCTCATCTGGGTCTCGTTCATCGCCTGGGGTTGCCACTTCCATTCCGGCGGCGGGATCAAGGGCACCACCACCACTGTCGCCTGCATGACCTGGGGTGCGATTGTCGGCATGGGTGCGGTGATGCTCGCCGGGGGCCCGCTCGGCACCGCGCTTGGCCCGGTGGTCGCGACCTCGATTGCGGTCGGCCTTGGCGCCGCGCTGATCTGCCTGTCGAGCACAGTTCCGCTGCTCGGCACCATCCCGGCCAGCGTTTACGGTTTCGCCTCGATTGCCGGCCCGATCGTGCTGCGCGGCGATGCGCCCGAAAAGGCGGTGATGCCGGTGGTCGCCTCGATCATCATCGGTGCGGTGTTCGGCTTCGTGTCGGAAATCGTCGCCAATGCGCTGACCAAGAAGGGTCAGCCCGACGCCGAACACACAGCCGATCCGGGCCACGCCTGAGCTTTTTCGGCTTTTGGATTAAGGAAGGGGCGGTCCGTTGGGCCGCCCTTTTCTTATCCACCAACCTTTTCCATCATCCTGAAACGAGTTCAGGATGATGGGGGGCACGGAAGCACCCCTTGTCTAAGCCGCCTCCCGGCTTCCCTCGGCTTCGGCCCGCGCCATGCGTTCGACCAACCGGTTGAACAGGATCACGCCCTTGTCATGTGCGATCGGCATCACACGCGGGTCGAGAGTGCGGTCGATCACCTTCTGCTGCGCCTCGATCATCACCTTGTCCTCGCCGAAGGCCATGTCGGCGAGCTGCATCAGCGCGTCGCGCATTGTTTCGTCGCCGTGATCGCGGTGCGGGCCCCAGGAGAAGAAATAGCGTGAAGTCTTTGCGGTCAGCGGCGTCACCGCCTGGCTGGTGAAGGTCACGCCGGCGACGGGCTTGTCTTCGGGTATGCCGTAGTCGCAGGCTTTGGCGGTGCCCGGCGGATAGATCCCGCCGGTCATCAGCAGCACGCCGGGGATCAGGAAGTCGTAGGTCATGTAATTGTCCATCGGCTCGTCGCTCTTGCGCGAGGACGAGCCCAGGGTGTTCTCGATCCAGCGCTCGTAGCGCATGCCGCGCTCGAGCGGGGTCATCTTCGCCTGGGTCTCGGCGAATTCGGGACCGGTGCCGAAGCTGTTCGCATGGACGAAGCTGAGGTGGCTGAAATCGAGGAGGTTGTCGTTGATCAGCCGCGCCTCGGCCGCGTAGTCGAGATGGCCGTGACCAAGGATGTAATCCGGATCGTCGAGCCCGACCGCGGGCGGGATCAGGGCCTCATCGGCCTTCTCGGCGTCGCCCATCCACACCCACACCCAGCTGTGACGCTCGGCCACGCGGTAAGGGCGGACGCGCGCGTTGGGCGGCACCTGCGCTTGTCCCGGGATCTCGACCACCTTGCCCTCGGGCGAGAACAGCAGGCCGTGATACATGCAGCGCAGGCGCTCGCCCTCGCAGCGCCCGAGCGAGAGCGGGGCCAAACGGTGGACGCAGCGGTCCTCCAGCGCGGCCAGCTGTCCGCTCTCGCTGCGCCAGATCGCGACCGGCTCGTCGAGGATCGTGACCGCGAAAGGCTTGCCCTGCTCGATCTCGTGAGACCAGGCGGCGACATACCACGCGTTGCGGACGTAATTCATGTGCACCTCTCGAAATCTTCTCCGGGTGGGAAGTTGACTTAACGCTGTTAAGGAGTCAATCCTCCTCATATGACCAAGCCCGCCCCGAAGCCGCTGGACCGCAATTCGGTGATCGACGCCGCCTTCGCGCTGCTGCGCGAACACGGGCTCGCCGCGTTGAGCATGCGCAGGTTGGCGGAGCGGCTTTCGGTCCAGGCGCCGGCGCTCTATTGGCACTTCACCGACAAGGGCGAATTGCTCGGACTGATGGCGGCGGCGATCTACCGCGATGCGCGTGAGGGCGTGGGGGAGTGCGACGGCTGGCGCGAGTGGCTCATTGCCTACGGCAAGGCGCTGCGGCATCGCCTGGCGCGCGAACACGACGCCGCGCAGCTTTGCGCCATCGCCCCGCCTGCGCGCGAAGGCGCTCCCGGGTCGGCCGACGCGATCGCCGCTCCGCTCACCGGCTTCGGCATGGCGCGGCCGGATGCGCTCACCGCGATCGCCTCGGTCTCTTCGCTGGCACTCGGCTGGAGCACCTTCGAAGCGAATGGGCCGATGCAGCATTTCCTCGAAGAAATGATCGACTTCGACCGGAGCTTCGAGGTCGGGCTGCGCGCCCTAGTGCACGGTCTCTGACTGGGTGCGAAGGTTGCCGCCGGGGCTGAGCGAGTAATCGGCCTGTCCCTTGAAGGTGAACAGTTGCCAGAAATAGCCGCGCCACATCCAAGCCAGCACCGCGTTGAACAGGATCGTCAAGATCCCGAAGGTATATTCGACCACGCCCGGGTCGAGCACGAAGTTCCAGTGGCAGATCACGATGTTGATCGGGGTCATCGCGACGATCGTCAGCGGCATGAAGCGGTTCGCCAGCATCGTCGCGCCCAGCACCACCTCGATCAGCTTGATCCAAGTGAACAGCCCGCTGTCGATCAGCGCCTGGGTGAAGTCGATCGCGGCCGGGTGGCTGCCCATCGGCTGCCATCCGGGGATCAGGAAATGCGCGACGCCCGAATAGAGGAACCACGCGCCGAACACGATCCGGCTGAAGTGATAGGCGATCTTCATGGCTCTCTCCCCTCGCTCCGAAGCCGGTCCCCGTTTCCACGGGAATCCGGCCCTCGCGGATCAGCCCTTCAGCACCGAATGATCCAGCTTCTCGCGGCTGACCCAGCTGCCGTGAACCTGGCTGCGCAGCGCGATGCCGCTCTTGACGCGGGCCACCGGCCCTGCGGCGACATTGCCCGCATCGACGATCCACAGCTCCGACGAATAATCGCCCGGGCGCTGCTGCGACGGGTCGGGATGGTTCGGCAGGTCGATCACGGTCAGCAGCCAGCCGTCGTGACCCGGCTCGCTCGACGGGACATGCGCCGGCTCGCTGATCGCGGCGCCCGGGGGCACGCCCATCAGTTCGACCCGGCCGTTGCCGACCTCGATCCGGATAAGCGCGTTGAAGTTCGCGCCGACCGGACCGCCCGGCATCGGCGGGCCGCCCTGCGGGTTCATGCTGAGATACCACGCATGGTTGTAAGGCCGGCCCTGGTCCGCATCGGCGAGCCGCGGGAGATCGCCCGGAGGGCCGAGCGGACGCTCCTGGATCTCGGGCTCGTCCTTCGACATGTCGAGGGTCCAGCGCGTCAGCGCGCCCTGGATCTCGCGCTGGTCGCGGTGGATGCCGCCGGCTTCGCGCATGAAGCTGAAAGCGTTGGTCTCGGTCAGGCACAGGTCGATATGGACCAGGTCGCCGTCATCGTAAGCGTTGACCTCGTGGAACACCGAGACGCCGACCGGCCCCTTGATCCACTTCATCTCCTCGACCTTGCCGTAGCGCGGCATGATCCCGATCCAGCTTTCCAGATCCTGGCGGTGCGCCCAATGCGCCCCGCCGGCCTTGATCCGGTCGAGATCGGCGAGGGTCGGGAAAATCGGGAAGATCGCGTATTTCTCGGTGATCACGAAATCGTGGATGGTCGAGAGATAGGGCTGCTCGAACCATTGTTCGGACACGAGCTTGCCGTCCTTGTCGGCGATGCAATAGGCGACGTTGGGATCGCACAGCCCGCCCGCTTCGTAGCCGAAGAAGAACATTTCGCCGGTGACCGGGTCGATCCGCGGGTGCGCGGTGAAGGTCAGCGAGCGCAATTTGCCTTCATAGGTCCACTTGCCGACCGTTTCGAGCGTATGCGGATTGACCTCGTAGCCGAGCCCGTCCTCCTTGGTCATGAGCAGGCGCCCGGCGTGCCACACCGGGGTGGTGTTCGCGAGCGTGCGATCGACGCCTTCGACGCTTGGATCGTCGGTGAAGGGGTTGCGGTACTGGCCGAACAGCGCGCGGCGTGCCTCTTTCTCCGCCTTGTAGCGGTCGGTCGCGACATATTTGATGTCGAAGTCGACCGCGCCGTTCTGGATGTTGAAGCGCGCGACCATGCCGTCGGCATTCAGCGCAATATCGTCTTCGAACATCGGCGCATGGGCGTTGTCGGGCACCGCGCGGAAGAAGGCGCCGTCGATCTCGGGGGGGATTTCCCCTTCGACCGTGAGATTGCGGATGGACAGCTCCATCCGGCGCGGGTGGTTGGATCCGATAAAGTGGATCGTCTGAGGAAAGGCGTTCATGCCCAATGTTCTCCCATGAATCTTGTGTTTCGACGCTAACAACTGTTACGGTTGAAGCCAAGGCCGGCTTTGACCCGGCTGTAAATCGGGGGATGTAGTGGGGCGGCGAATTGACCTTTTGGCGAGCGATTGCGCAGATGATGCGGCAATGGCGACGCGCACCAAAGACACTGTCCGCAATCCGACGCTCGACCGGACGCGGATGCTGCACGATCTGCTCAAGCTGACCAACCGGCTGATGGCCCCGTTTTCGACTCACCTCGCCGACCGTTTCAAGATCAGCCTCAACGAATTCCGCCTGCTGATGACGATCGGCGCGCTCGGCACCACCGCCAGCCACGAAGTCGCCGATCTGACCGGGGTCAATGTGATGAGCGTCAGCCGCGCGGTCTCGGCGCTCGAGCGCCACGGACGGATCACGGTGGTGACCGATCCGCTCAACCGCCGGCGCAAGGCGCTGAAGCTGACCGAGGAGGGCCGCCGGCTCTACGACATCATGCGGCCGCAGACCGGCAAGGTCGCGGATTATCTGTTCAGCGAGCTGGAGCCTGGCGAGTTGGCGATGCTCGAACGGATCCTCGACAAATTGATCGTGACGCTGGAAGAGCGCGACGCCGCGGGCAATTCGCGCTTCCTAGAGGAAACCCGGCCGGATTAACGCTCCGCGGCAAAGCCCGCGATCAGCGCTCTCAGGCTGTCCTCGAAGGCATGATCGCTGGGCAGGCGCGCGGCGAATTCGTTCGCCCGCGGCGATTTTTCGAACATCATCCACCCGGTGACTAGCGCTTGGATCGCGGCCTGCTCCACCTGCGCGCGATCGCCTTCCAGTCCCGCCTCGCGCATCAGCAGGCTCAGCCGCTCATTGATCGCGCGATGGACTTCGGGATCGGGCGGGACGACCGAGAACAGGCCGGCGATGTCGCGGGTCTCGGATTGCTTGCGCCGCAGCGCGTTGCCGAAGGCCTCGAGCCAACCGTCGCCGTTCAGTCCGGCGGGGATTGTATCGAGCGCATCCCCGAAGATCGCGGCCGAAAGCAGCGCGAGCAGCTGGCCCTTGTCCCCGACATGTCGCGCCAGCGAGGGCGCCTTCACCCCCAGCCGCTCGGCCAGCCGGCGCAGGCTCACAGCCTCCAGCCCGCTTTCGCCAAGCAGTGCGATCGCTTCGCGCACGATCATCTCGCGGTTGAGCCTAGGAGTGCGGGCCATGCGCGGAGCCTTTCCGATGATACTGGACGCAATGCAAGTTTACAGTGTAAGTTAATTGCAATCGCGCGAAACCGAGTCGCGCAGCATCGGGAGAAGCCTCATGTATCCGTTCCGCAAGGGCAGCTTCGCGCCCCGCAACGCCTGGTATGTCGCGACCTTCGCGAAAGACCTCGGGCACGAACTGATGGGGCGCACGATCCTCAACACGCCGGTGGCGCTCTACCGTACCGAGAACGGCGACCCGGTGGCGCTCGACGGGCGCTGTCCGCACCGCCACTTTCCACTCGCGAAAAGCTGTCTGAAGGGCGACACTATCGTCTGCGGCTATCACGGCATCACCTTCGGGCCCGACGGCGAATGCGTCGATGTGCCCTCGCAGGTGCATGTGCCCAAGTCGCTGCGCGTGCCTTCCTACCCGCTGGTCGAGCACGGCATGTGGCTGTGGATCTGGGTCGGAGATCCCGCGAAGGCCGATCCCGCCTTGCTGCCTTCGCTGGAGGAACTCGGCCTGGTGGGGCTCGGTCTCAAGCCGCACGAATTGTTCTTCCACGAAGTCGCCTGCCGCTACCAGCTGCTGAACGACAATCTTTTCGACCTGTCGCATCTCGCCTTTCTCCACGGGACCAGCATCGGGACCCTGGAGAATGCGACCACGCCTGAAGAACTGGTCAAGCGCGCGGGCTTCGTGTCGAGCATGCGCCACATCCGCAACGCGCCCTGCCCGCCGCTGATGCTGCAGAACGATCTTTACCCGACCGACCGGATCAATCGTTCGATGGGGATGGAAAGCCATTTGCCGGGGATGCATTGCGGCGTCACCCAAGTCAGCTATCCGGACGACCATCCGCAGGCTGCGGGCGTGCTGATCACCAACAACCGGGTCTATCACACGATCACCCCGTCGACTCCCCGCACGACCTATTACCACTTCGCGGTCGCGGTCGAGGACGGCACCGATATCGAGGGCCTGCGCATCGGCCTTGGCCCGGTGATCGAAGAGGATATCTTCGCCTCGGCCGAGATCGAGAAGATGATCGATCTGTGGGACGGCGATCCGCCGCCGGAACTGATGGTCAAGAGCGACCAGAATGCGGTAGAGGGCCGGCGCATGCTGCAGGCGATGATGGATGCCGAGGCAGCGGAACGGGAGACCGCATGACCGAAGACGAACGCCGCGCTGTCGAGGCCGATTGTGCCCGCCTGATCAACCACTACGTCAATTGCAACGACGCGCAGGAGTGGGAACAGGTCGCCGCGCTCTATACCGAGGACGCGGTGTTCAAGCGCCCGAGCGGCGGCGATCCGATCGTCGGCCGCCCGGCGATTCTCGCGAGCTTTCTCGCGCGGCCACCGCGCGCGCAGCGCCATGTGATCGCGAATATCGTGGTCGATGTGGTGAGTGCTTCGGAAGCGACCGCGTTCAGCGCGATCGTGCTGTACCAGGGCGACGTGACGGCCGACGGCACGCTCCCGGTGCAGGCGGCCAATTCCCCGCTGATCGGCTGGTTCCGCGACCGGATCGCGAAGACCGCCGAAGGCTGGCGCTTCGCGGAACGCGAAGGCGGCCTGGATTTCAGGCCATAACGTCTTCCCAGCGGAAGCTGGGATCTCGTGCCGGGGAGCGAACCGCCTGAGGCCCCTGCCTTGGCAGGGGCACGCTCAAGCTCAAACCGGATCCAGCGCCGGCGGGTTGCCTTCGTAATGCGCCTTGGTCCGCCGGATCACATTCGGCACCAGCAGGATGATCAGCCCGCACACCGCCGCCGGGACGATCAGCACCCCGAAATAGCCGTTCGGCGTGATCCCGTATTCGATCAGCTTTGCCCCGAAGATCGGCGCTGCGATCGCCCCGATGCGGGAGACCGCGACCGCCGTGCCGATCGCCGACGACAGCACGTTGCTCGGGAACAGTTTCGGGCTCAGCGCCATCAACGCGCCATGGATGCCGGCGATACCGCCCCCCGCGATCATCAGCAGGATCGTCCAGGTCAGCACCGTCGCCGGCGTCACGAAGATCAGCGCGAAGGCCGCCGCGATGATCGCATAGCCGAGCGCCAGCGTGGTGCCGGGCTTCCAGCGGTCGAGCAGCCACGCGAGTAGGATGCTCACCGGCAGCCCCGCGCCCTGCATCAGGCCCAGCAGGCGCTTGGGCAGGTCGGGCCCGAAGAGCTCGGGCGGGAGGATCCGCACAGTCCACGAGGTCAGCATGTAGAGTGCGATCGCATTGGTCATATAAGCTGCAGCGAATAGGGCCATCGGGAACACGAGCGGCGGACGGAACAGCTCGACCAGCGGGACCTTGGCCTTCACCGCGGCGGGTGCCGGCCGGTCGTCGTCGAGCAGGAAGGCGAGGCCGATCCCGAGCACCAGCGCGATGCCGGCCGGAATGAAGAACATGCCCTGCCAGCCCCACGCCCGGATCACCTCTGGCGCGGTGAAGCCGCCCAGCATCGCGCCGACCGCGATCCCGGCAGAGACCACCGCCATCACTGTGGACCGCTTGCCCTCGGGCGCGACTTCGGATGACAGGGCGGAGACGTTCGCGAGGCAGGCGCCCAACGCAAGGCCGGTCAGCAGGCGCCAGAAGGCGAAATGCATCACATCGGTGGAGAGCGCGGTCGCGGCGGT
Organism: Candidatus Andeanibacterium colombiense; assembly: GCA_029202985.1. Classification (GTDB taxonomy): domain Bacteria; phylum Pseudomonadota; class Alphaproteobacteria; order Sphingomonadales; family Sphingomonadaceae; genus Andeanibacterium; species Andeanibacterium colombiense. The sequence continues at coordinate 2,630,350 of CP119316.1, forward strand.
GGTCGCGGCGACGCCGAGCGCCCCGGCGACGATGATCGGCTTGCGCCCGAAGCGGTCGCCCAGCGGCGCGATCAGGAAGGCGCCGGCGCCGAGGCCCAGCAGCACCGCCGAGAGCGCCCAGGCGAAATCGGTCTGCTGCAGCCCCATCTCGCCCGCGATGGCCGGCATCGCCAGCGCCATCGAATTGAGATCGTAGCCATCGATCACCATCACGCCGGCCATCAGGAACAGGGCAATGAGCTTGCGCGCGTTCATGTAAGCGCCTCCGCGTTGCGGTCGCTCAGGGCATCCCAGGGCGAGGGCATGTGATAGGGGACCGTGATGAAATCGGCCTCGACCTGCTGGATCGCGCCGTCGCGAATCTTGAAGGCTTCGGCGAGATAGTAGCTGTGCGGGCGGCGGATGGGGGAGGAAACCCTGGTTCCGTCGGTCAGCTCGTAATCGCCGACGATCCCGCAATGATCGATGAAGCCATGCGCCAGCACGATCCCGCGTTCGACATCGACCAGCGGGAAGCGCCGGCCGCGCAAACGGTCGTCGTAGCGGTAATAGCCGAGCGCGAATTGCGCCTCGCAACCGAGGCTCGCGACCGGAACGACGAAATCCGGGTTGTTGGTGGTGCGAAGCCCGTTCTCGACCCGGTTGCACTCGGGCCAGAAGCGGGTGCGGATCGTGCCGTCGTTGCGCTCGATCGTCTCGAAATAGCCGTTCGCGATGTCGATCAGCTCCTCATAGGTCGAACGCTCGTCGAGCGGGACGATGGCTTCCATCTGCGGCTTTACCTCGAAGGTCTGCGGCGAGAATTTCAGGCCCTCGTCCGCATTGCGTGCGACCACCGTCTCGACCTCGCAGATCGCACCGTCGCCGGTCACGCCGAGGCGGAAGCAGGCGGGGGAGAGCGCGTTTGTTTCCTCGACGCAGGTGAACAGGGCGACTTGTCCACTGGTCTCGTCCGCGAAGCGCAGATCGTAAGGTCCGATGGCGGTGACGGTGTTCCACAGCCCGTCGCCCACTTCGAGGCGGACGTTGTTTTCGGTGTTGAACAGGCTCGGTGCCCAATTCACGCGCGCAGCGTCACGCGCCTTCAGCGCCGCCAGAAAGCGGTCGAGCGCGGCATAGAGGTCCTCACGGCGGGTCATTCTGGTCCTTTCCCCCGGGGCTGCTCGTCTCGGCGCCCGGCATTGTTGTTATAGCGTCAGGCTTGACTCAAGCGCACGCTAGAACAATTGTAACGGTCGTTAAAGTCATCGCGCGCGGGAAAGCGTGCGGACGGGAGAGAGAATGGATCCGGCAGGCAAGGTCGCGATAGTCAGCGGCGGCAATTCTGGGCTCGGCGAAGGCGCGGTAAAGCGGCTGCTCGCGGCGCGGGCGACGGTGGTTTCGCTCGATGTCGGCGGCGATGCGCCCATTGGTGCGGAGTTCGTCCAGTGCGACGTGAGCGACGAGGCGTCGGTCGCGGCGGCCATCGCTACGGTGATCGAGCGCCACGGGCGAATCGATATTCTTCTCAACAACGCCGGGGTCGGCGGGATCGGTTCGATCGCCAGCGCCGATGGGCCGGGCGACATTGCCGATTTCCGCCGCGTGATCGGCGTCAATCTGATCGGCGCGGCCACGCTGGCCGCGCATGCCGCTCACGCGATGACGAAGAACGAGCCTGCGGGCCCGGATGGCGAGCGTGGGGTGATCGTCAACAGCTGCTCGATCGCCAGCTACGAAGGCCAGGAAGGCATGGGTGCCTATACCGCCGCGAAGTCCGCGCTGCTGGCGCTGACGCTGGTGTGGGCGCGCGATCTTTCGAAATACGCGATTCGCGTGAACGGCGTTGCGCCGGGCTTCATGGCGACGCCGATGGTCGCGATGCTGCCGCCGGATTTCGTCGGCGAATTGCTGCAAGGCAACGAATTCCCCAAGCGCGCCGGGACTGCGGATGAATTCGCCGCGGTCGCCGAATTCATCATCCGCACCCCGCTGATCAACGGCGAAGTCATTCGCCTCGACGGCGGGGCCCGGCCGCCCGCAAGAACCGCTTGGTCGGCCAGCTGAGCTAGGATACAAGAACGATGGAAGAACTTCCCCTCCCGCCCGGCTTCGATGCCGCCAAGCTCCAGCAGGCGATGCGCGCCTTCGTTGCCGCGCTCGGTGCGGACAAGGTGTTCCTCGAGGAACAGGACCGCCTCGCCTATCACGACAAATTCGCGATCGACGACACGCACCATCTCCCGCTCGGGGCGGTTGCGCCGACCACGGTCGAGGAAGTGCAGGCGGTGGTGAAGATCGCCAACCAGTATTTGCTGCCGATCTGGCCGATCAGCCGGGGCAAGAACCTTGGCTATGGCGGCAATGCCGCGCTGCTCAGCGGCAGCGTCGTGCTCGACCTGTCGGCGATGAAGAAGATCGAGTTCGATCCGCAGTCGGGCGTGGTGACGCTTGAGCCGGGCGTCGGCTTCTACGATCTCTACGATTACCTCAAGGCGCACGATCTGCCGTTCTGGCTCTCGACCCCCGGCAACAGCTGGGGCTCGGTGATCGGCAATGCGCTGGATCGCGGGGTCGGCTACACGCCCTATGGCGAGAACACCAAGAACATCTGCGGTGTCGAAGTCGTGCTGCCGACCGGCGAAGTGGTCCGTACCGGCATGGGCGCCTTCCCCAAGGCGCCGACCTGGGGCGTCTATCCGTTCGGCTACGGCCCGGGCTGGGACCAGATGTTCGTCCAGTCGAACTTCGGGATCGTGACCAAGGCCAATATGTGGCTGATGCCCGAGCCCGAGAGCCTGATGGGGATGGATGTCGAATTCGACAAGCCCGAGGATCTGAAGGCGATGGTCGATGCGATCGGCCCGCTGCGGCGCGAGCGGGTGCTGACCCAGAGCCCGTCGATCGGCAACTGGCTGCGCGCGGCGGCGGTGGTCACCCGGCGGGGCGAATGGACCGACAAGCCCGGCGCGCTGGAAGACAGCGTGATCGATGCGATCCGCAAGAAGTTCAACATCGGCTGGTGGGGCGTGTCGCTGCGGCTCTACGGGCGCGAGGAGATCAACAAGGCCGCCTACAAGGTGCTCGAAAAGGCGATGAACGACATCAAGCCGATGCTGATCAAGCCGACCACCTGGGTGAAGGGCCAGCCGAAGGAGCACAGCGGCTGGACCGGCACGCCGATGACCTTCCCGATGCAGAACGTGAACTGGTACGGCGGGCGCGGCGGGCACATCGGCTTCTCGCCGATCATCCCGCAGGATGGGACCAAGGCGCTCGAACAATTCAACCGCACCTATGCCCGCTACAAGGAATACGGGATGGATTACCAGGGCAGCTTCGCCTTCGGCGAGCGGCACCTGATCAACGTCAACGCGATGATCTTCAACAAGGACGATCCGGAGAAGATGAAGCGGATCGATCCGTTCTTCCGCGCGCTGGTTCAGGATGCGGAAGCGCAGGGTTACGGCGAATACCGCACCCATCTCGATTACATGGATCTGGTCGCGAAGACCTACGGGTTCAACGGCGGGGCGCTGGGCAAGCTCAACGAGAAGGTCAAGGACGCGCTCGACCCCAACGGCATCCTCGCCCCGGGCAAGAGCGGTATCTGGCCCAGTCGTCTCAGGAAGGAGCGCGGCCAATGAAGCAGTCCCGACTCATCCCGGTCCTCGCCTGCTCGGCGCTGATGCTCGTCGGGTTCGCCGCCTGCTCGCAGGCCGAGGAAACCCCGGCGCCCGCTCCGGCCAAGGCTGGCGGCCCCCAACCCGCGCCCGATCCGGTCACGCTGGTCTCGCGGCCCAATGCGACCGGGGGCGAGAAGCTCTATGTCGAGAAATGCATCATGTGCCACGGTGCCAACGGCATGGGTTACGGCTTGCTCGCGCGGCGCGCGAAGGGCTTCGAGCCCGATCTCGAGAAACGGCAGGACCTGGCCAAGGCCTATATTATCATGGCCGCGCGCCGGGGCATCGGCAACATGCCGGCGATCCCGCGCGGAGAGGTCAGCGATGCCGAACTGGCGCAGATCGCCGACTATCTCGCGAGCCACAAGGGGCCGTCGCAATGATCCGCGCGTCACGCCGTGCTGTGCTGGGCGGAGCGCTCGCCGTGCCGACGCTGTCGGGCCTCGCGACCTGGCGCTGGCGCCATGGCGACGGACGCCTGCTGCTGCATGATCCGTCGCTCGACGCCGGGCGCCGCTTCGCCGAGGCGGGCGGCGCATCGCTTGCGATCGAGGGCGACCGCATCCGCTTCGCGCGCGAAATCTTCGCGGCGAAGCCCGCGCTGGTCGCGGGGGTCAGCCGCCATGCCGACTTGGTGCTGATCGCCGATGTCGCGGCCGAAATGGGCTACGTCCTCGCCGCCGAATTCGAAGGCCGCGGGCAGAAATGCACGGCGAGCAGCTGCCTTCCCGGCTGGGGCGCGCTTGGCCGGGTGGCCAATGCCGCCGGGCAGGGCTGGGCCGAGGCGCTCGGCAGCTGGGCCGCCAATCCGGGCGGTGCGGTGCCTTCCGGCGCGCGTGAGACTCCGGCTCGACCCGATGCGGGGCTGGCGCTAGGATGGGTGCTCGTTCCAAGGGGGTAGGGCACTGAAATTCGCCGGCGCCATGATCTTCGTGCGCGATCTGGGCGCGATGGAGCGCTTTTATCGCGACATCGTCGGACTGGTGCCGGTCGAGACGAGCCGGCAGGCCGACTGGGTCGAGTTCGAGGGCGGCTTTTCGCTGCACCGGATCCCCCAGCATATACTCGGCGGTCTCTCGCCGCTCGGCGGCGACTTGCGCGAGTCCGGCTCGACCAAGCTCGGTTTCTCGGTGGCGAGTGTCGCTGCCGAAGTCGCGCGGCTGCGCGGACTCGGTGTGCCGGTGATCGAGCGGCCTTGGGGCGGGTTCGATTTCACCGATCCGGAAGGGAACATCGGTGAACTCGAGGGGCCGCCCGGAGCGGTCCAAACCGTGCCGCCGATGACACTCGAGCCCGCGTCCGAGCCCGAACCTTTGTCCGCACCGGAGTCGCAACCCGCCAAACACGGGCTGTTCGACCACCGCATCCCGCCGTTGGTCGTGACCCTGCTGTTCTGCTGGCTGATGGGCGCGATTGCCGGGATGGCACCCTTCGCGAGTTTAATCCTGCCGATGCGTGGCTTGGTCGCCGGGCCGATTGCGCTCGTCGGCCTGCTGCTGATGTTGATAGCCTCGGTGCAGTTCCGCAGCGCAAGGACCACGGTCGATCCGCTCCACCCCGCTGCTGCGAGGCTCCTCGTCACCGGCGGGCTGTTCCGCCTGTCGCGCAATCCGATCTATCTCGGGATGCTGGTGGTGCTGCTCGGCTGGGCGGTGTTCCTCGGCAACCCGCTGACGTTGCTTGGCGCGTGGCTGTTTACCCTGTTCCTCGGGCGATTCCAGATCTTGCCGGAGGAGCGCGCGCTGCGGGCGCAGTTCGGGGACGAGCTCGATGCCTATGCGGCGAGGGTTCGCCGCTGGATCTGACCAGCGCTGAGTCCCCGCGTAGGCGGGGACCTCAGGCAGATCTAATGCCGAACTTGGCGGCCTGAGGCCCCCGCCTGCGCGGGGGCTCGGCTTTATGTCGATTACTTCTTGATGATCAGCGAAGCCGGGCGCTTGCGCGGCACCCATTCGCCCTTGCCGGGGAAGTTCTTCAGCACTTCGCCGTCCCACAGCCGCACGATCCGGCGCTGGAAGCGCCATTTGCCGTCGGCGCTCTTGACCGCGTGGTCGTCGTACCAGCCGGCGAAACGCAGCACCATTGGCGGCTCGCCTTCGCATTCGGTGACGAAGGCGAAGCTTTTCAGCTTCACCGAGCCGTCGTCTTGCGGAAAATACTTGATCTGGGTCACGTGGTGCTGGCGGCCCGGGAAGCCCGGCGCATTGGCATAATGCTTCATCAGCCCGCGGATGCTCTCGTGGCCTTCCCAGATGTCGGGTTCGTCGAACACTTCCTCGCTCATCAAGCAGTCTTCGGTGAAGCATTCGACCAATCCGTCGGCGTCGCCGGTGTCGAGTGCCCAGCTATAATCGGCGATCAGGTCCATCAGGCCCAGGCGGTCTTCGATCGGGATCGTGCTCATGGTAATCTCTCTCCTCAATTTGTTGCCACAACCGTAACACTCGTTATGATTGCAGCCAAGCGGTCTGCATCCGCAAGGGAGAGGTTATGGGCAAGATCATCGTGACCGGCGCGTCCGGTCAGTTCGGTAACGCGGCGGCGAAGCTGCTGCTCGAGACAGTTCCGGCGGAGGACCTGATCGTCCTGTCGCGCACGACCGACAAGCTCGCCGAGTTTGCCGAAGCCGGCGCCAGCGTCCACGCGGCCGATTTCGACGATCCCGCCAGCCTGCTCGCGGCGATGGCAGGCGGCGAGCGGATGCTGCTGATTTCGACCACCCGGGTCGGCACCCGGGTCCAGCAGCACACCAATGCGGTCGAGGCGGCGAAGGCCAACGGCGTGAAGCACGTCGTCTACACCTCGATCCTCGGCTGCGGGAAGCCGGGCAACCCCTCGGTCGAGCAGTTCGACCACCTCGCGACCGAGCGCATGATCGAGCAGTCCGGCCTTGCCTGGACCCATCTGCGCGACAGTCTCTATGCCGAAGCGGTCGCCACCGCGATGGCTATTCCGGCGCTGCAGGCCGGGCACAAGCCTGAGAACGCCGGCATGGGCCTGTGCCCGATCGTCAGCCGCGACGATTGCGTGGCGATCGCGGTCGGTGTGCTGACGCAGGAAGGGCATGAGAACAAGGCCTATGACGTGACCGGGCCCGAGCTGTGGGCGCTGCCCGATGCGATGGCGCTGGTGGCGCAGATGGCCGGCAAGCCGATCGAGATCGAGCCGGTCGATGACGAGGGCATGTATCGCTATTTCGATTCGCTTGGCGTTGCGCGCAAGGCGTCCGACGTCGTGCCCGATGGTCCGATTCCGTGGGCGAGCGAGGGCATGGTGACCTTCGGCCAGTCGATTCGCGAAGGCTTTATGGATGTCGTCTCGAACGACGTCGAACGCATCACCGGCCGGCCGCCGCGAACTTTGCGCTCGGTGCTAGAGCAGTACCAAGGGCTGTGGCCGGCATGAGGATCGCCGATCGGCTTTTTTCCCGAAGAAAGGCAACCCTCATACGCAGACTTGGTCCGCAAGGACCTAATCGCAGTTGGATGAGGGCTGCCTTTGTTGGGCTGCTCGCGCTTGCCGCCTGCTCCAAGGGCTATGAGCCGCCCAAGGTCGACACTTCGGTCTATGGCGCGGGCGACAATTGGGACAATCCCGGCGGCGACTGGGCAGGCAGCCATTTTTCGCGCCTGGGCGACATCACCAAGGACAATGCTGGCCAGCTCGGCCTCGCATGGCAATACGACCTCGGCACCGCGCGGGTACAGGAATCGACCCCGGTGGTGATCGATGGGGTGATGTATGCCTCGGGCAATCTCGGCCGGGTCTATGCGCTCGATGCGGCGAGCGGGAAGCCCTTGTGGACCTTCACCCCGAAGGTCGACATGCAGGCGAACCGCGCGGCCTGCTGCGATCAGGCCAATCGCGGCGTGCAGGTGACGGACGGCAAAATCTTCGTCGGCGCGCTCGACGGGGTGCTCTACGCGCTCGATGCGAAGACCGGCGCGGTCGACTGGCAAGTCGACACGATCGCCGATCACAAGCGCGGCTACACGATCAGCGGCGCGCCCGAGATCGCCGGCGATCTGGTGGTGATCGGCAATGCCGGCGCCGAATACGATACGCGCGGCTACGTCACCGCCTATGACCTGCGCACCGGCAAGCAGGCCTGGCGCTTCTACACCATCCCGCACGATCCGGCGGACGGTCCCCAGGAAACGCCGGAGCTCGAAGCCGCGCTGAAGACCTGGGATCCGAAAAGCCGCTGGGATATCGGCGGCGGCGGCACCGCGTGGGATGCGATCAATTACGATCCGCAGTTCGACCAGGTGCTGATCGGGGCGGGCAATGGCGGCCCCTATCCGATCTCCAACCGCTCGCCCCGCGGCGGCGACAATCTCTATCTCGATTCGGTCATCGCGGTCGACCGCAAGACCGGCAAGATGAAGTGGTATTACCAGGAAACCCCGCAGGACAGCTGGGACCTGACCGCGACCCAGCCGATGATGCTGGCCGACATGACTGTCGGGGGCAAAAAGCGCCCGGTGCTGCTCCATGCGCCGAAGAACGGCTTCTTCTACGTGCTCGACCGCGAGACCGGCAAGCCGCTCGCCGCCAATGCGATCGTGCGGACCAGCTGGGCCGACAAGGTCGATCTCACCACCGGCAAGCCGCATCTGACGCCGGAGTTCGGCGATTACGGCAAGGGGCCGAAGATCGTGTTTCCCTCCAGCACCGGCGCGCGCAACTGGCACCCGGCGGCGTTCGATCCGACCCGCGGGCTGTATTTCGCCTCGGTGGTCGACATGGGGAATTTGATGTTCATTCCGCCCGGGCAGGAACGCCCGGCGCACAAGCCCTATAATATGAATGCGTCGGCCGCGCTGATCTTCACTGAGGATTTGCAGGCCGCGATGCCCACGCTGCCGCCCGCGATGCAGCAGGCGATCATGAAGCTGCCGCAATGGCAGTGGGTGAAGGACAATCCGGCGAGCTCGGAAATGCGCGCGATCGATCCGCTCACCGGCAAGACCAAGTGGGCCGCGCCGCGGGACGGCTACCAGGATCGCGGCGGGGTGCTCGCGACCCAGTCCGGCCTGGTCATCTACGGCACGGTCTCGGGCAAATTACTCGTGCGCGATTCGGATACGGGCAAATTGCTCGCCTCGATCGACACCGGCTCCTCGATGCTCGCCGCGCCGATGACCTACCGGGTCAACGGCGTACAATATGTCGCGGTGCAGGCCGGGTGGGGCGGCGGCGGGTGGGGCTTCGTCCCCGCCTATGCCGCGGCGTACAACAAGGGCAATGCGAACCGGCTGCTGGTGTTCAGGATCGGCGGCGGCAAGGTGCCGATCCCGGCCGATCTCCCCCCGCTGCAGCCCGCGCCCGAACCGCCCGCGCAATTGCCCGGGGTGACGCCGCAGACGATCGCGCTGGGTTCGGCCCTGTTCACCGCGAATTGCTCGCTGTGCCATTCGAACCAGCCGCGCGCGCCGCTGCCGGATCTGCGCCGGCTCGACAAGGGCATCCACGCTGCGTTCGACCAGATCGTGCTGAAGGGCCTGCTGGTCCAGGGCGGCATGCCGCGCTGGGATGACACGCTGAAGCCCGACGAGGTCAAGGCGATCCACGCCTTCCTGATCGATGAGCAGGGCAAGGTCCGCAAACGCGAACTGGCGCTGAAAGCGGCCGGCAAGCCGCTCGATTCCCGCACCCTCACTATTCTGTCCAGCTTCTAGGCTTCGTTTTATGCTATTCGTCATTGCGAGCGAAGCGAAGCAATCCAGGGCGAATTGCCTGACGCTCTGGATTGCCACGGCGACTGCGTCGCCTCGCAATGACGAGAAATAAGGAGAGTACCATGGTCCCCGAAGGTGTTTCCGTCCGCAATCCCGACAAATTGTTCATCGGCGGCCAGTGGGTCGCCGCGAAGTCGGGCAAGACGATCGAGATCGTCAACCCGAACAGCGAGGAAGTCGTCGCGCGGGTAGCCGAGGCGGGCAGCGAGGACATGGACCTTGCCGTCGCCGCCGCGCGCGAGGCGTTCGACAAGGGCCCGTGGCCGACCACTTCGCCGGCCGAGCGCGGCGCGGCGCTGAACCGGATGATCGACCTGCTCGAACCCCGGATCCCCGAACTCGCCGCGGCCTGGACCGCGCAGGTCGGCGGGCTCGCCAGCTTCGCCCCGATGATGCACGGCGGCTCGCTCGCCGCGCTGCGCGGGATCGCGGCACTCGGCGAAAGCTTCGACTGGGTCTCGGCCAAGAAGGGCCAGGGCGTCGATACGGTGATCCTCGCGCGCGAGCCGGTCGGCGTGGTCGCCGGCATCGCGCCGTGGAACGCGCCCTTTGGGATCATGGCGAACAAGGTGTTCTACTCGCTGGTCGCCGGCTGCACGATCGTGATGAAGCCTTCGCCGGAAACTCCGCTCGAAGCCTATATCATCGCCGAAGCGGCCGAAGCGGCGGGCATCCCGGCGGGCGTGGTCAACCTCGTTACCGGCGAGCGTGAGGCTTCCGACCACCTGGTCCACAACGAGGGGATCGACAAGGTCAGCTTCACCGGCTCGACCGCTGCGGGCAAGCGCATCGCCGAAGTCTGCGCCAGCCGCGTCGCGCGCTGCAGCCTCGAACTCGGCGGCAAGTCGGCCGCGATCGTTCGCGACGATTTCCCGATCGAGGTCGCCGCGCAGATCCTCGGCAACACCATCACCGTGATGAGCGGGCAGGTCTGCGCGATGCTCAGCCGCGCGGTCGTCTCCAAGCACCGTCACGACGAGCTCGCCCAGGCGATCAAGGGCGTGATGGAAGGGATCAAGATCGGCAACAGCGAAGATCCGGAAACCCAGCTCGGGCCGCTCGCGATGAAGCGCCAGCTCGAACGGGTCGAGATGTATATCGAGGAAGGCAAGAAGAGCGGCGCGGATCTCGTCACCGGCGGCAGCCGCCCCGCGCATCTGAACAAGGGTTACTTCATCGAGCCGACCCTGTTCGCCAATGTCGACAACACCAGTCGCATCGCACAGGAGGAAATCTTCGGACCCGTCCTGTGCCTGATCCCGGCCGAGGATGAGGAAGACGCGATCCGCATCGCGAACGAAAGCAATTTCGGCCTCAACGGCTCGGTTCTGACCACCGACGTGCAGGCGGCCTATGACATCAGCCGCAAGGTACGCACCGGGGTGATGGGCCAGAACGGCATGCGGATGGAGTTCTCGGCACCGTTTGGCGGCTTCAAGCAGTCGGGTATCGGCCGCGAAGGCGGCGAGGAGGGCCTGTGGCCTTACGTCGAGACGAAGACGGTTCTGCTTGACGGGACGCCCGCTACCCTCTGAAATGGCGGCATCGAATAATGGGAGCCCCCGGCAGTGCCCGGGGGCTTTCCCTTGAGCAGAGGGCCCTTGAATAAAGGGTGGGGAAAAGATGCCGATCTTCACGATCACTTACGATCTGCGCGCGCAGGGCAAGAAGTTCGATTACAATCCTTTTGCCGAGGAATTGCGCAAGCAGCGCTGCTTCCAGATTCAGAATTCGACCTGGCTGGGCAGCTTCGCGAACAACGCGACCCAGGTCCACAACCACTTCAAGAAGCTGCTCGACAGCTCGGACAGCCTGCTGGTGTCCGAGCTGTTCCAGCATTTCTGCTACACCGGCGGCGCGAAGAACGTGACGCGCTGGCTGGAAGCGAACAAGCCGACCCCGCTGCCGGGCGCGAAGCCCGAAGATACCCTGGAGGCCGGGATTGCGCGGGCGAGGGCGGAGCAGGCACCGGTGAAGGCGGCCGCGAAGAAGCCCGAGGCTGCGGCGAAGAGGCCTGCCGCCAAGAAAGCCGCAGCGAAGAAGGCTTAGTAAGGTCTTCGTCATTGCGAGCGCAGCGAAGCAATCCAGAGCGTCACGCAATACGCACTGGATTGCCGCGGGACCTCCGGTCCCTCGCAATGACGATATTATAGTTTCTTGTCGTTCGGATCGATCTTCGCGTCGGACTTCAGCATCGGGTCCCAGTGCTCGACGATCTTGCCGTTCTCGATCCGGTAGAGATCGAACCAGCTCGAATAATAGGTTTCGCCCTTTGCGTCCTTCTCCGGGCGGACGAAGGCGGTGGTGACGTAGTCGCCCTCGGCCAGCAGATTGATCAGCGGCAGGTCGAGCACCGGCTTGATTTCCCGCTCGGGCCGGGTCGCCTTGATGTAATCGACGATGCCCGCGAGCCCCTGCCCGGCATTCGGATTGTGCTGGACATAGCCCTCGGCGATGAACTCGTGCGCGCGACCCGACAGGCCGGCCTGCAGCACGATCCGGTACATGTCGTAAACCAGCCGCTTGTTCGCCGCGAGCTTGGGATCGTCGCTTTTCAGCAGGGCTGCCTGATCCTGTGCCACTACCGGTGCGGGTGCCGTCATTGCCTTATTCTCCTCCGCTGCGGCGGCGCTGCCGATCGTCATCATCAAAACCGCCAGGATCGCCGCACGCATCGTTTCTCTCCAGTTTTATTTCCCCTGCCAGAGGGATAGTGACGCGGCAAGCAAGGCGCGCTAAAGAGCGCCCAGTTTGACTTTGTCTGAAATGGAAAAACGATAATGACAATGAGGGTTTGCCTGCTCGCCGGTGTCGCTTGTGCCGTCTTCGCCGCCCCCGCTTTCGCGCAGGACGATAGCCCCGCGGCCGCGCCGGATTACGACAATCCGCCGATCATCGTCACGGGCCACGGGCTTGAGGCGACCCCCTCGGTCATCGCCTATTCGACCGTCACCCTCGACGCCGAACAGATCACCGCGACCGGCTCGGGCCGGATCGAGGATGCGCTGATGAATATCGCGGGCTTCCAGCAGTTCCGCCGGTCCGACAGCCGCTCCGCCAACCCGACCGCGCAGGGCGTCACCCTGCGCGCGCTCGGCGGCAATGCCGCCAGCCGCACGCTGGTGGTGCTCGACGGCGTGCCGATGGTCGATCCGTTCTTCGGCCATGTTCCGCTTTCGGCGATCGACCCCAATCTGATCGATTCGATCCGCGTGACCAAGGGCGGTGGCTCCGGCCCGTTCGGCGCGGGCGCGCTGTCGGGCACGATCGAGATGACGAGTGCCGATGCGGCCGCGCTCGGCCCGGTCAGCGGCCAGGTCCTGGTCAACGACCGCGGCGAGACCGAGGCCGAAGCGGCGCTGACGTCGCGGTGGGACAGCGGCTTCGCGGTGGTCAGCGGCCGGTGGGACCGGGGCGAGGGCTTCTGGACCACGCCCAAGGACCAGCGCGTGGCAGCGTCCGCGCGGGCGCGGTTCGACGATTGGTCGGCGGGCGCGCGGGTGGTCCAGTCGCTTGGCGGCGACGTGGAACTGCAGGTGAAGGGCCTCGCGTTCGAGAGCAACCGCACGCTGCGCTTCCAGGGCGCGGATAACTGGACGCAGGGCGAAGACCTCAGCGCACGGCTGATCGGCCGCGGCGAGTGGCAGTTCGACGTGCTCGGCTATGGCCAGTGGCGCAATTTCTCGAACATCGTGGTCTCGTCGAGCACCTACACCAAGACGCTCGACCAGCGGAACACGCCGGCCACCGGGATCGGGGGCAAGGCCGAGGTCCGCCCGCCAGTCGGCGGTGGGCACACGCTGCGGCTGGGAAGCGACTTCCGCCAGTCCGACGGCGATCTGCAGGAATACCGCTTCATCGCAAGCGGCGCGGGCAATGGCTACCGCGTTGCCGGCGGCACCAACAGCGATCTCGGCTTCTTCGCCGAGGACGATTACTCGATCGGGCCTGTGATGATCACCGGCGGCGTCCGCGCCGACCGTTGGAGCATCCGCGACGGCTACCAGCTGAACTACAACCAGAACGGTACGCTCACCACCGCGCCGGCCGACAACAACAATCCGGCCTATCCCTCGCGCTCGGGCTGGGACTTCTCGTGGCGTGCCGGGGCGACGGCCGATGTGATGCGCGGGGTGCGGGTGCGCGCGGCGGCCTACACCGGGCTGCGCCAGCCGACGGTGAACGAGCTTTACCGGCCCTTCGTTGTGTTCCCGGTGACCACCCGGGCCAATCCGGATCTCGATAACGAGCGTCTGCGCGGCTACGAGGCGGGGCTCGATTTCACCGCCGCCAAGGGCGTCCAGTTCGGCCTGACCCTGTTCGACAACAAGGTGAAGGACGCGATCGCCAACGTCACCCTCAGCTCCAGCCCGAGCGCGACGATCCGCCAGCGCCAGAATGTCGATGCGATCCGTTCGAAGGGGATCGAGCTTTCGGCCAATGTCGGCAGCGGCCCGGTCAAGTTCACCGGATCGCTCACCTATGTCGATGCGAAGGTCGAGGCGAGCGGGGCGCAGGCCGGCCTCGACGGCAACCGCCCGTCGCAGACCCCGGACTTCGCCGCCAGCGGCACGTTGAGCTGGGAACCGTGGGACAAGTGGCGCCTCGCCGCGACGGTGCGCTATGTCGCCGATCAGTTCGAAGGCGACGACGAGACCGGCGTACTACCGGCCGCAACCACGGTCGATCTGTTCGCGGAGGTGCCGATCAAGGGCAAACTCAGCCTGGTGCTGCGCGCGGAAAACCTGCTCGACGAGACGGTCTATACGCGCAACCAGGACGGTTCGATCGACGTCGACACGCCGCGCACGGTGTGGGCGGGGTTCCGGTTCGGCTATTGAGGCGCCAGCGCCCTTTCAAAGCCCTTGATCCCCTGCGCAGGCAGGGGTCTCCGGCAGAGGGGGCGCTGCGTCTGTTTTGCCTGAGGTCCCTGCCTGCGCAGGGACTCAAGGTTTTAATGAATCTGGTGCTGCCGCGCCGCGATGTCGAGCTTCACCCGCGGGGTCGGGTCCGCATCCTTCCAGCGTGAATTCCGCCGCAGCAAATCGCCGATCACCTTATAGGCGAACAGCATCAGCATCGCGCCCGAATCGGGATCGTCGGATAGCGCCTTGACCGCGTCGAGGTCCTTTTGCCGCTGCTCTGGATCGCTCTCCTGCAGCATGCGCTTGTTGTCGGTCGCGGCCGGGGTGACGATGTCCCAGAAGATCCGGCGGCGCTCGTCCGAATAGCGGTCGAGGATGCTTTCGTCCTCCTCCCCGCGCAGCACCGCGCCGAGGATGTCGGCCAGCACCATGCCGGTCCACACGCCCGAGGTGAGGCCCAGCCCGCCGCAGGGATTGGTCGCATGGGCCGCGTCGCCCGCCAGCAGCACATGGCCCTTGTGCAGCGTCTCCGCCGCGCGCTGGTGCAGCATGTAGGGGCTGGCCGAGACCAGTTCGTAAGCCTTGCTGCCCTGCATGAAGTGTTCGTAGCGCTGGTGGATGCGCTCCTCATAAGTCTCCAGCGGCAGCGCCGAATCCTCCATGTAGGTGCAGCGCCACAGGCCGTCGCGGTCGAGCTGGGCGATCACCGCCATGTTGACGGGATCGCAGACGAAGTTGGCCTGCTGGTAGCCGAGCGTGCGGAAATCGAACTTCACATTGGTGGCGACGAAGCGCTCGGGCCAGGTGTGCCCTTCGAACTCGATCCCGGCGAGCCGCCGCACCGTGCTGCGCGCGCCATCCGCGCCGATCAGCCATTTGGCGCTGAGCGCCTGCTCGCCGGCCGCAGTCTTGACCGTCACGGTCACCCCGTCGGGCCCGTCTTCCAGCGCCGCGACTTCATGCTCGAACAGCACTTCCACGCCCAGCTTGCGCGCGTGCTCCATCGCCACCCGGGCGACGTCGTGCTGGCCGGCGTGGAGCTGGTAATCGTAGGGGATGCCCTCGATCGGTTCCGTGGTCACGACCGAGGTGTAGCCGAATTCGGGCACATGGGTGCCGAAGGTGCGGTTCTGGAAGCCGATCGCGTTCAGCTCGTCGAGCAGACCGAGTTCTTCGAGGATCACCAGCGTCGAAGGGAAATAGACCGCCGCACGCGGTGAATTTACGATGTGCGGCTCCTGCTCGATCACCGTCACGCTCGCCCCGGTCTGCGCCAGCGCTAGCGCGGTCAGCATCCCGACCGGCCCGGCGCCAACCACGATCACATCCTTCTTCTCGGCCATTTACGGTCCTTTCCCTTTGGCGCCTGTCCTACGCCGGGATTCGGTTCAGGCAAAGGCATGCGGGCGCAAAGCGACGTGCCGGGAGCGAAACCGCGGCGGGTTCAGCCTTTCGAGATCACCGTTTCCTTCTCGGTGATGAATTCCACCAGCGCCGGGATCCCCGCCTCGGTCGCGGCGATCGCGCGCTTGAGGGCGGGCACGATCTCGCTCGCCTGCGTCACCCGCTCGCCATGGCAGCCGAGCGCGCGGGCGAAGGCGGCGTAGTCGCCCGAGATATCGGTCGCGCGGTATTTCTCGGTCGCCTCGGGCATGATCGGCAGTTCGATCGCCATCGCTTCGTTGTTGAGCAGGATCGAGAGAATCGGAATGCGGTCGCGCGCGGCGGTCTCGAGATCGGTGCCGGTGAAGCCGATCGCCGCGTCGCCCCACACGTTGATGCAGAGCTTGTCGGGGCAGGCGAGCTTGGCCCCCATAGCGAGGCCGAGGCCGTAGCCAAGCTGGGTCGACTTCCCCCAGCCGATGTAGCTGTGCGGGGCGGTGCTCTTCCAGAACGGCACCAGCTGGTCGCGCGGGCTGCCCGCATCATGGGTGATGATCACATTGTCGATATCGACCGTGTGCTGCAGGTCCCACAGCACCCGGTAGGGCGACAGCGGGCTGGTCTCCTGGGTGCACTTCGGGAGCCATTTGGCGAGCCATTCGGCCTCGACCGCCTTGATCCGCGCGGCGACCGGGGCGCTGTCGCGCGGCGTCTGGACACGCGCCTTTAACGCGTCGATCAGCGCGCGCAGGGTGAGCTTCGCGTCGCCGATCAGCGCAATCTCGCTCGGGACCGACTTGTCGATGTCGAGCGGGTCGAGCGTCGCATGGATCACCCGCTTGCCCGCAGGGATCGCGAGGCCGAACGAGGTCGCGGTGAACGAACAGCCGACCCCGAACAGCAGGTCGCATTCGTCGAGCCATTTGCGAACGCAGCCGTTGATCCCGTTGCCGCCTGAGCCGAGCGCGAGCGGATGGGTCTCGTCGAAGCTGCTCTTGCCCGGCAGGCTGGTCATCACCGGAATCGCCAGATGCTCGGCCAGTTCACGAAGCTCATCGTAAGCTTCAGACCAATGGATGCCTTGTCCCGCATAGATCGCCGGATTGCCCGCCGCGATCAGCGCATCGGCCGCCGCTTCGATATCGGCCTGCGCCGGCTGGCTCAGCGCAACCTTGCCGGGCAGGTAATCCATCGTTCCGTCGAAGGGCTTGTCGAGCACGTCGTAAGGCAGTTCGATCACCACCGGCTGCGGGCGGCCGTTGCGCAGCATCGCAAAGGCGCGGCGCAGCACCGGAACGACCTGGTCGGGCGAGGTCAGCGGCTCGCAGTGCTTGGCGACCGTCGCCATCGAGCGGACCGAGTTGAAATTATAGGGGACGTAGGCCTGGCTCAGCGCATAGCCCTGCGGCATCACCAGCACCGGGATGCAATCGGCATAGGCCTGCGCGACGCCGCCAAAGGCGTTCTCCGCCCCCGGGCCCTGCTGCATCACGAACACGCCCATGTCTTCGCCCTTGGTCATCCGGCTGACTGCATCGGCCATGTGCAGGCCGGTGCGTTCCTGGCGGACGATCACGGTGCGGATATCGATCCGTGCAGCGGCTTCGAGCACCTGATTGCGCGGATAGCCGAACACGATGCTCACGCCCTCGCGCTTCAGCACGGCGGCAATCGCGTCGGCGACCGTCCCGTTGGCGTGAACGTGCTGGTCGGGGGTTCCGTTGCCGGGTTTCATGGCCTCTCCATTTTCTGCGGAGCGGCTAAAGGAAATCGCTAGCCCGCGCAATCAAACGCAGGGCGGCAATCCGTCGGCGAGCTTGTTGACCACGCCCCAGCAGAGCTCATTCATCAGGTCGATCTGCTCGTCGGTATAGTCTTCGAACAGCCGGTTCCGCAGCTCGTCCGCAATGTCGAACATGTCCTTCAGCGCGGCTTCGCCGGCGGGGGTGACCTTGAGCTGCTTGGTCCGGCGGTCGGCCGGATCGGGCAGGCGCTGCACCAGCCCGTCGGCTTCGAGCGCGTCGAGCATGCGCGTCAGCGTTGGGCCTTCGATCCGCAGGCGCTTGGCGATGTCGACCTGCGCGCTCAACGGCGGAGAATTGATGATCGCGGCCAGCGCTTCCATCCGTGCCGCGCTCTGGTTGAGCGGACGGAATTTCTCGTCGAGCAGGGTGCGCCAGCGCCGGCCGGCGAGGACCAGCGCGATCGTCAGGCGAATCTCCGGATGGGTGTTCCCCTCGCGGTAGAGTTCGAAGGAATTGCGCCCGCGAAGCGGCTTCACGTCAGCCACGGCCGTTTTCGTCGAAGCCATACCGCCCACCCATCGTTGTGACGCCATGCCCCCGGGGCTGCGCCTGGACCCCGCCGCCTTCATGACGCTTTGCATACGATTTGGCAATTTCCGGCACGGGCCGGGCACGGATCGTCATTGCGGCATATCTCAGCCGGCGGTGCGCAATATGTGATCGGCGGCCTTGTCTCCGATCATGATCGCGGTGGCATTGGTGTTGCCCTGCGGGATCGTCGGCATGACCGACGCATCCGCGACCCACAGCCCGTCGATCCCGCGCAGCCGCAGCTCCGCATCGAGCACGGCATCGGGATCGTCGGCCTGGCCAATCTTCGCGGTGCCGACAGGATGGAACATCGAGATCGAGGCCAGCCTGACATAGTCGCGCAGGGCTTCCTTGCTTTCGAACTCGGGGCCCGGGCGCCGCTCGGCCAGCACATGGCCGGTGATCGGCTGCTGACGCATGATCCGTCGGGCGATCGCCATTCCTTCGACCAATTGTTCGACATCGTCGTCATTGCCGAGCAGCTGGTGCTCGATCAGCGGCGGGGCGGAGGGATCGGGCGAGCGCAGGCTGACCCGCCCGCGATGGCTCGGCCGCATCAGCCCGACGATCGTCGCGGTGGAGGATTCGGGGGCGAGCAGCACGTTGCCTTCCGGCGTGACCTCGAACGAGAAGGCCGAGAAGGCGAGTTGGAGGTTCGGTGCGGCGAGGCCCGGGCGTCCGCGCACGAAGGCCTGGGCATGGCCGATCCCGGTGGTCAGCGCCCCGGTGCCGAACAAGGCATAGCGCAGCACCTGCAGCGGCGCGCGCGGGCCGTGCGCGTCATCGTTGAGTGTGTGCATGTCGACCGTGTTGATCAGATGCAGCCCGACATGATCCTGCAGATTGCCGCCGACCCCGGGCAGATCGCGCACGAGTTCGATCCCCATGTCCTGAAGATGCCGCGCGGGCCCCAGTCCCGAGAGCATCAGCAGTCGCGGAGTGTTGAGCGCGCCCGCGCTCACCACCACGCCCTGGCGCGCATGCAAGGTTTCGATCTTCCCTGCGCGGCGGAAGGTGACGCCGGTCGCGCGCCCGTCCTCGATCTCGATCTTCAGCACTTCCGCTTCAGGCAGGACCACCGGCTTGAGGCCCGCGCCGAGCCCATCGAGAAAGCCGGCGGCGGTGCTGCGGCTTCCGCGGCGCTGCGAGAGCTGGATGTGGTCGACGCCTTCGGCGCTCTCGCCGTTGAGGTCGGGCGAGCGGCTGATCCCGGCAGCCACCGTCGCATCGATCCAGTTGTCGGTGATGGTGTAGCGGCTGCGGCATTCGGAGACCGAAACCGGCCCGCCAGCCCCACGCCATTGGTCCGCGCCGCGCTCATTGTCTTCGATCCGGCGGAAATAGGGCAGGCAGGATTCGTAATCCCACCCGGCCGCGCCGAGTTCGGCCCAGCGGTCGTAATCCCAGCGGTGGCCGCGGATGAACATCATCCCGTTGATCGCGCTGCCGCCGCCGATCCGCCTGCCCGCGGGCCACGGCGAGGGGCGTCCACCGACCGAGGGGTCGGGTTCGCCGAAATAGCACCAGTCGAATTCGGGATTCTGGACGAGGCTGCCCATCAGGGCTGGCACGCGGACTTTCAGCCCGCCGCCATCCTTGCCGGCTTCGAGTAGCGTCACGCGCTTGCCCGCTTCGGCCAGGCGGCCAGCCACGGCACAGCCGGCAGAGCCGCCGCCGATTACGATAAAATCGGGTTTCATCCCCGGCGCCCCTTACCTAATTCCAGGTGGCGTCATGGCAGCAAGGGGCGGTAATACAAGCCGGAATTCGGAAAAGGCGGCAGCTTTGCGGCGAGTGATCCAAAGATGGACAGTCGCGGCCGCGAGAGCGGCCCGGACCCACGCGGGCCCGGGCGCTTCGATCAGTAGAACATGCTCAGCGTGAAGCCGATCGCACGGCCGAAGAAGACCACGCAGACCCACGCCAGCAGCGACAGCGAGGCCGAAACCTTGGCCGCGGTCGGGACCCGGCCGAGATCCCAGTCGGCCACCGTCTTCCAGGTGATGAACTGGAACACCAGCATGTTGAGCGCGGCGAAGGCCAGCATCACCAGCTTGAGCTTGAAGTAGGGATTGATGACGTAGCTGGTCGCCTTGCTGCAGAACAGCAGCAGCCCGGTGATCGCCGCGCAGATGAAGGCGATCCAGGTGATCCGCAGCGTCTCGTGCGACAGGGTCGTCAGCTTGACGTCCTTCCAGCCGAGGCCGAGCAGGCGGAGATCGACCACCAGCAGCGAGCCGAGCACGGTGACGAAAGCCATCACGTGGAGCGATTCGAGCGTCGGAAACGCCCAGGTCGATTCGGCGACATAGTCCCCGAGTGCGGAGGCTTCGAGCCCCTGCCAGAATGACGATAGGTTCATGATATCCTCTCAGGTCGGAGCGTAGGCGATCCAGCGACCGCAGAGCATGATCACGAGCCACAGCAGGATAATTCCCACCGCGCCGAGCTTGATGCCGAACGAAGCGCTGCCGGCCGCGTCCCAGTTGACCGATTTCCGCGAAACGGCGATCTGGAACCAGGCGGCCGCGATCACGGCGACGAGGAACAGGCCCATCTTGATCCAGAAGATCGGGTTGATCAACTCGCGTACCGGTTCGGCGGTGATCATGCCGAGGCCGGTGATGATCAGGATGACGAAGCCGTACCACAGCCACGGCAGGTAGCGCTTGCCGGTCCGCGCGATTGTGCGGTCGGTACCGACCACGCCAAGAACGCGCAGGTTCATCAGCAGCACCGCGCCGAAGCTGGCGGCGATGGTGAGGATATGGACGGTCTGGATCGCCGGGATCGCCCAGAAGTGGGTAACGATCAGCATGCTCAGCCAGGTGTCGGAAATCCACAGCGAGAAGTCGACCAGGAAGGTCGTCCTGATCCACTCGGTAAACTCAAACAATAAGTCGGTCATGCCTTCTCCAGCCCCGATGATGTCAGCAGCTCGATCTGCCCGATCCCCTTCTGGGGATGGGCAGCGGCGGCCGAAAGTTATTTACGGTTACAGCTCGGTTTCGCCCGATAGGGAAGGGCAGGCCTGCAATCAAGTAGCTTTGTTGACTTTGCCCGAGTAACGTAATGTAACGGGACGGACGTACCCCACAAGGGGTAGCCCGGCTTCAGGGTGTCCGGCTTTCGGCGCCGCCGGCCTTGTTGGCCCGATCGGCCAGCTTTCGCAGCAGCCAGCCGACCGCGAAGGTAACCGTTACGCTGACCGCCGCGCTGGCGGCGGAGCGGGCGAGCGAGCCGAAGAAGGTCTCGCGCACGTCCTCGCCGTCGGCACCGGTGCCGTCCACCGCGTCATCGAACCGCTGCTCAATCTTCTTTGCCATTTCGCCGTCTCCGCAGGCTGCATCCCTGCGGTCAACGCGCGGCACGGCGGAAATGTCCTTGCGCGGTTCGGCCCCAACCCGTGACCCACGCGATGCGGATCAAGCGGCGATGAAGTTCCCGCTCCGGTGCAGATCGCCACCTATGATGTGAACGGCATCAACCGGCGCTTGCCGGTGCGCGCTTACCCGACGGCCGCCAGCGGGACGGATGCCACGACGCGCCTATATCGGTTTCACGGAACCGCCTTGGCCGGGGCTGGTTGAGCGAGCATGACAGATACGAAACCGCTCCATCCCGAAGGGGGCAGCCCGAGCCAGAAAGACCGGCTGGCCAAGGCGACCGAAAACCAGTCTTCGGTAAGCCCGGAAGATTATCCGGAGGCCGAGCGCGAAGGGCAGGCGGCGATCGCCGGCAAAGGCGCGCCGCATGGCAAGGGCGCGGCCAAGAAGTAGGTTCGCGCGAGCCGCTGCGATCACAGCGTTACAGGAAAGTCAGTTCGGCCCGCTCCGCGCCGTGCACCGCGCGCAGGCGCGCCGGCCGGCCGCGAACCCACAATCGTTCGACCTCGATCGCCTCCCACCCCTGGGGCAGCACGATTTCACGCCGCGGCCACAACGCCGGGTCGCCGTCGTCGATCTCGAGGCCCGTGAACCCATAAAGCAGGCCCAGCAGCATCCCACCCAGATTGGCGAAGAACGGCCCGGCATGGACTTTGCTGTCAGGATGGTCGGGCCGGTATTCGAGGCACTGATGGAAGCGCGGAAAATCGTAGGCTGCGTAGCCTTCCTCGAACAGTTTCAGGCTCAGTTCGCGGTCGCCTGCCAGCGCCGCCCAAACGGGGTAGAGCGCTGGCAGCATCGGCGCGCCGACATAATCGCGCCAGTGGGCGAGGAATAGATTCAGCGTAGCGCGGCGTTCCCGCTCCGAGGCCGGATAGCTGAGCGGGAACAGCCCGGCGAGTGGGGACGGTGTGGCCCCTTTGGATTCGTCGATGCGGAAATCGTCGTGCGACGGGATCGCCCCGTCGGCGCGGCGTGGGAGATAAAGGTCGGCCAATACCTCGGACCAGCGCGGTGGCGTTTCGTGGCCGAGCGTCTCGGCCGCCCTGATCGCGCGGCGCAGCACATCGTGAGCGCCCATCAGCGTAAAGGCGTCGTTGTCGGGCGGGTCAGGCACTTCGGCCGGGCCCATCGCCCGCAGCATCTCGAAGCCGCGCCCGGTGCGGGCGACCCGGCTGACGATCCAGTCCGCCACGCCGCGCAGCACCGGCCAGGCCTGTTCGGCCAGATAGGCCTGTTCGCCGGTCGCATCGGCGAGCTGTGCAAACGCGCGCGCGGTGTGGAGCGATGCGTGATCCTCGCTCGCCGCCGCCGAGCCGTCGCCAGGCGCCGCTTCCTGCGTCGTCGCCGGGCCTGCTTCCCACGGGAACTGCAGCCCGTCCCGTCCGGCCAGCCGGGCATTGGCCCCGGCCGCGTCGATACCCCGGGTGCGGAACCGCAGCAGCGCCCGCGCCGCCTCGGGATGCATCAGGATCAGCGGCGGGACGCAGAACGCATCGATGTCCCACATCACGTGGCCGTAATAATAATGGTAGTCGTGCCAGCTCGCCAAACCGAAGATCGAGGTCGCCGAGGGGGAGGCCGGATGGACCGAGGCGTTGAGGTAGAAGAACGCCGCGTCGATCAGCGCTTGGTGAGGTTCCGAAGCGCCGCGCACCACGATCCGCGATTTCCACAATTCGGCCCAGGCCTCGCGGTTGGCCGCGCGCAGCCGATCGAAGCCGAGCTTGCGCCCGCGCGTGACGCGCCGCACCGCCTCCTCGTCGGGCCAGTGGTGAAGCGCCGACGGAATCAGTGCGGCGATCTGGCGCAGACGCAGCTTGCGGCCGGCCGTGGCGCGCAGGCAGTAGCTCGTCTGGAGCGGGCCCGTCATGTCCCAGCGGAGCATCTCCGGCTCGGCTTGTGCGCCGGCGAGCTCGGTATCCAGGGCGATGCCGCAGCATGTCAGCCCGCCCTCGGTCTCCCACAGCAGCGATCCGTCGCACACCGGCTCGGTCTCGCCGGGGGTATCGACCAAGCGCCGCCGCACGCGCCCGCGCAGGTCCGCGGTGTCGACACTCGCGCGCAGTTCCACGTCGCAGGCCTTGCTCACCTGCACCGTGATTTCCTGCAGCACCAGCGCGGCTGAACTGCGGCTCGCGAAGGTCAGAACCTCGACCTCCGCGCGCACTTCGTCGGCAGTGAAGGCGAAGCTCGTGGTCAGCTCGCCGCTTGCAAAATCATAGGACTGGCGCAGGTCGGAGACCGCCCACGGCTGGTCCGAGAGGAATACGCCGTCCAGCGCAATATCCCCGCCCAGCGGATAAGGCAACGGCACCGCCGCCTCGATCCGGCGTTCGGGGTGCTCGCCCGCGACGCCGCTGACGATCGCCTCGCCGGTCATCAACGGCATTTCGCGGACGCGTAGCCCAATAAGGCCGTTGCTGACATAGGCCGGCAACTCGCCGTTGCGTGGCCCTTCGCATGGCGGGGGGTTGAGCGGGCGGGTCAAGTCAGGCCGGAATGACCTGCACGACCTTTAGTTCGGCCGGCGGCAACTGGCCCTCCTGGGTCAGCTCTTCCTTGCGCGCGAGCATCCTGTCGCGCAGTTCGACCAGATCGACGTCGGTCTTGCGGCACTGGGCGAACATGCCTTCGCTCGGCCGCTCCTCCTCCTCGACGTGATGCTTGATCTCTTCCGACAGTACTTTGACCTTCGCGTCGTAATAATCGTCTTCCGGGGTCGATGCCTCGATGTCGTTCACCAGCACCTTGGCACCATCGTGCTCGACATAGGCTTCGGCCAGCGTGTCGTCCTCGATCTTGCCGACGAAGGCGGGGTAAAAGATCTCTTCCTCGATCTGGGTGTGGATCTTCAGTTCGGTGCAGATCTGGCGGGCCAGCTTCTGCTTCTTCGCGTTGGCGCCGGCGGCTTCGAACTGTTCGAACAGCTCCTCGACCTTGCGGTGGTCGGCCTTGAGCAGGGCAATCGCGTCGGTGAATTCTTCCTGGGGCATCGGGCTTCTCCATGCTGGCGATGCGTTCCCAATGATGGAGCGCGGCAAAAGGTCCCGAAATCCGCAAAGAGCCCGCGATCTGCGGGGAGGGGAGTATCCGCGCTTTAATGGCGGAGGCTGCAGCGTATAAACACGCTGGCGGAGACGGATTCATGCAAAAATTGTATTTGCATGACCATTTTCCGCAATTTTTCATATGACCTAATTTTAGCTATAAGTATTGTCATGCTCGGTTTGGTCGAGTCCGCAACCTGCGATGGAATCTCGTCACCATTCGCCCTAAAGTGGGATGACGTAGTTCCGGCCTCCGCCGTCGATGTCCGGGATATGTTGCCAACCGTAACTGGAGTGCCCGCCGCTAACGTCGCATCTTCTGAAGTGGAGTTATTGAGCGTGTAACAGCCTGTTACGAACCCCATTACCGTAATTAACTGGCAGCCCTCGCGCCCAGTCCGCATCCCCTCCGTGCCCCTCGCCAAATGTCACTCTGGCGAGGGACAAACCACGGGTTCGAACGGCGGGCATGCACTCCCATTCTCATCATCATGGAGCCGTCAGGTCGGCGCAGGAAGAACTCGCAGCTTGCGAGTGGGCAGCAGGGCGCGGCTATTTCCTCGGGGCGCGACACGATCGCAATGCGCACAAGACGGCGTGGGTGCTGGTCCTCTGCACACTGACGATGATCGCGGAGATCGTCGCCGGTCTGCTGTTCGGTTCGATGGCACTGCTCGCGGACGGGCTGCATATGGCGACGCACGCCGGCGTGATGCTGGTCGCCGCGGCGGCGTATCGGATCGCGTGGAAGAACCGCGCGAGCGAAGCCTATTCCTTCGGCACGGGCAAGGTCGGCGACCTCGCCGCCTTCGCCAGCGCGCTCGCCTTGGCAGCGACTGCGGTGTTCCTTGCGGTCGAGAGCGTGCACCGCCTGTTCCAGCCGGTGCCGATTGCATTCGACGAAGCGATCCCGGTGGCGTTTCTCGGTCTGATCGTAAACGTGCTCTCGGTCTGGCTCCTGCACGACGGGCACGATCACGGGCACGGGCACGGGCACGGGCACGGGCACGGGTATTCCCACGGGCACGACCATCATCACGATCACCACGACCATGACGACGATCATGACCATCACCACGATCACAGCCACGACTTGAACCTCCGGACAGCCTATGCCCACGTCGTGTCGGACGCGGGGATCGGCGTGCTCGCTATCGCCGGCCTGTTCGCCGCGCGCCAATGGGGCTGGGTCTGGCTCGATCCGGTGCTCGGCATCGTCGCCGCGGTCGCGATTCTCCGGTGGTCGGCGGCTCTGCTCAAGGCGGCCGGCGCCGTGCTGCTCGACAAAGTGCCGGATCGCCATCTCGCGGCTGAGGCCCGGCGCATTCTCGAGGCCGATGGTGCGCATGTTGCGGACTTCCATCTCTGGCAGGTCGGACCGGGTCATTACGCGGTGCTCGCGTCGCTCGAAGCGGCACGCCAGCCGCCGTCTCATTACCGCGCCAGCCTGTCGGCCCTGCCGTTGCTCGCGCACGTGACGATCGAGATTTCCGAGGGATGAGGGGCGCGGCGTTCCGCAATGCATGTTTTGCGGGCGCAGCCCTGGCCGGCCTGCCGCTTGCCTGTGTCGGCGCAGCGCAGATCTATCATGCGCGCCGCCTTGCGACGCAAGACCCGGACAAGCCGCAGCGGATCATGTCGACCAACATGTGCTCCGACATATTGCTGTTGATGCTGGTCCCGAAAGAGCGGATCGTCTCGATCACCCGCCTCGCGCACGCTCCGGTCGAAGCCCTGCTGCCGGGCGCGGACCGCGGCGTAGCGATCAACCACGGCACCGCCGAGGAAGTGGTGCGCGACCGGCCCGACCTGATCCTCGCGAGCCCGTGGAGCACCGCGACGATGCGCAAGCTGGCTGCAAAGGTCGGCGCGCCGGTTGTCGAGATCGATTCCGCCAATAGTTTCGCCGACATCCGCCGGATCGTCCGCCAGACCGGCAGGCTGGTGGGCGAACCCGAGCGGGCCGAGGTGCTGATCGCCGACATGGACCGCAAGCTTGCCCGGCTTGAGGCCACCAAGCCCACGCGGCCTATCGATGTCGCAGTGTGGAATGGCTCCGGTTCGGTGCCCGGCGAGGGGACGCTGACTGACGAAATCATCCGCTCTGCCGGTGCCCGCAACATCGCCGCCAAGTTCCCGGACACGCGCTATTCGAGCTACAGCATCGAGGAACTGCTGGTCGCCCGGCCCGATGCGCTGATGCGCGGGGTCGATCGCTACGACGCGCCCTCGCTGCGCGACTCCGCCGGCGAGCATCCGCTGATCCGCAGCGCCTACCGCAACCGGCGCGTGACCTATCCGGATTCGCTCTACACCTGCGGCCTGCCGCAATCCGCCGATGCTGCGATCGAACTGCGCGAGGTGCTGATGAAGACCGCTCCCGGGAAAGTGCCATGGTAAGGCGGTTCGCCTGGCCGCTGACGGGGGCGATCCTGCTGGCCCTGTGCATCCTGCTGTCGCTGGGGACCGGCCGCGTCTGGCTCAATCCGGCGGTGCTGTTCGACGGCATCTTCCAGCCCAAGCCGAACTTGTCCTGGCTGATCCTGTCCGACCTGCGGCTTCCGCGCACCGTCCTCGGCCTGCTGGTCGGCGCGACCATGGGCCTGTCCGGCGCGGTGCTGCAGGGCCTGCTGCGCAATCCTCTGGCCGAACCCGGTCTGCTCGGCGTGTCGGCGGGGGCGGCCCTCGGCGCGGTGATCGCGATCTACTTCGGGATGAGCGCGGCGTTCTTCCTCGCCACCCCGCTGATGGGCATCGCCGGCGCGCTGGTCGCCGCGACGCTGACGCTGCAACTCGGGCGCGGCAGCACGCTGACGATGATCCTTGCCGGCGCGGCGGTGTCGGGCATGATGGGGGCAGGGCTCAATCTCGCGCTCAACTTCGCGCCCAATCCCTATGCGGCCTACGAGATGACCACCTGGCTGCTCGGCTCGCTGGCAGATCGCGACTGGGACCAGACGCTGCTCGCGCTGCCCTTCATCCTCGCCGGCTGGATTTGCCTGATCGCGACAGTGCGCGACCTCGACGCGCTGACCCTGGGCGAAGCGCAGGCGGAGAGCCTCGGCGTCGATCTCCGGCGGACCCGCTTTCTCGCTCTGGCGGGAACCGCGCTGGCAGTCGGCGCGGCGACGGCGGTAACCGGAGCGGTGAGCTTCATCGGGCTGATGGCGCCGCATATCGTCCGCCCCTTCGTCGGCCACCAGCCGAGCAAGGTGCTGCTGCCGTCGGCCCTGTTCGGCGCGATCCTGCTGGTGTTCGCCGATGTCGCGACCAAGATCATCCCGACCTCGCAGGAGCTGAAGCTGGGCGTTCTCACCAGCATGGTCGGCACGCCGTTCTTTTTCTGGCTGGTCGGCCGCCTCCGGAAGATGTCGCCATGACCCTGCTTGCAGCCGAGAATGTCACTGTGCGCCGCGGAGGGCGCGCGATTGTCGACGATGTGTCACTGACCCTCGAAAGCGGCAGCTTCGTCGGCCTGCTCGGCCCCAACGGCGCGGGCAAGTCAACGCTGATGTCGGTGCTGGTCGGATTGCTCCAGCCGGATGAAGGGATGGTATCGCTCGACGGAATGCCGATCAAGGACATGGACCGCCGGACACTCGCCCGCGCGCGCTCCTATCTCCCGCAAAACCCGCGCGCCGAATGGCCGATCTCCGTCGAGCGGCTGATCGCGCTGGGCCTCACGCCGCAGCTGCCGGTGTTCGGCGGGTTGTCGGACGCGATGCAGGAACGGGTCGATGCGGTGATCGACCAGTTCGACATGCAGCAGCACCGCGAGCAACCGGTCACGACGCTCTCGGGCGGCGAACTGGCGCGGGCCATGCTCGCGCGGGCGCTGGTCGGCGAACCGGAGCTGCTGCTGGCCGACGAACCCCTCGCGGGCCTCGACCCCCGCCACGCGCTCGACAGCGTCCGGCGGCTGCGGGCGCTTGCCGATGGCGGCAAGCTGGTGGCCGCTTCGATCCACGAACTGACGCTTGCGGCGCGCTACACCACCCATGTCGCGGTACTGCTCGAAGGCGAGCTGGTCGCGTTCGGCCCGACCGCGACTACATTGAACTCGAGGCTGCTGGCCGAAGTGTTCGAGGTCGATGCCTGCGTCACCGGAGCAGGAACACCGACCGCGATGGTCGATTTCGTCGCTGCCTAGGGGCGCTCAAGCGTGAAGCGCCGCTTCCTGGTCTGGCTCAGGAAGACGATCATAGCGCAGGCGCCACGCCTCTGCACGGTCGGGCCGGGTGCGGGCGATCCGGCGCAGCGCGATCCGCGCCTCGGTGCGGCCACGGCGCGTCTCTGGCCAGTGGAACTCTTCAGGCGAAGAGCCGGTATCAACCGCCTCTTCGACCGAGCGCCGCACCAGCCGATCCTGCGGCAGGCCAAATTCGGCCAATATGCCTTCGAACAAGCCATCCAGTTCAACGTCGAACGGCACCCGCATGCCCATCGCATCGCGCCACGGCGAGCGTGGGTGGAGGTGCAGCACCGGCTGCAAACCCTTGGGGATCGGTGAGTTGGCGGCATGGGTCAGGCCCGAGGCGACCATCTTGGGGAGTAAATGCGTATGCGGTCCTTCGGGGCTGTTACCGCCCGGAAGCGGGATCGGTGCATAGACCTCTACCCGGCCGACCGGCGAGATCACCACGCGATGTGGCTGGGCGCGCAGGACTTCACCCATCACCGCGCCGCCTTCGGGTCCGAACAGATTCTTGCCCTCGAGGCCCTTCAAGGCCTTCGCGAGCTGCGCGTCACTGGTTCGCGCGCAGAAGCGAACATGGCCGCGGCCCACGCCGAGATCGAACAAATCCGCCTCGCGGTCTTCCTTGCGCAAGGCCTCCGCATCCTTGCCGAGCCATGAAACGCCCGCGTGATCCATCTCCTCGTCAGGCAGGTCGAGGCAGAAGGCCACTGACTGCCCCCAGGTCTCTCCGTCGCTCGACAGCGTGTCGAAAGCGACCGCCTGCAATCCGGGCACGGTGTGGACGCTGATCCCGGCGCGCGGGGTGACGATCATCACCGCGCCGCCGTCGCGGACGAAGCGAACGTCCTCGTCCTCGTCGCGCATGAATTCGCCGACCGCGCCGAAAGTGCCGATGCTCCAGCCGTGGCGGGGGTCGGCGAGCATATGATCGATGAGACCGCTGATCTTGTTCATTTCTTCCTCTCCTCAGCCGCCCGTGGAGCAAGCCGTAAATTCGCGATTGCGCTCAAGCCGTTCCTCGCGCGGGATGATCGGGCAGCTCGCGCAGAAGTGCTTCGCCGGCCCCTTGAAGTAGAGGCAGCAAGCAGAGCGCTTCTGGCAGACCCGGCTCTTCTTCTCGGCATGGACGACGTAGGTTTCGGGCGCGGCCTTGCCGATCTCGCGGTTAAACGCGAACAGCAGCTCCGCCTCGCGGACCGCCTCGTCGCGGCGACCCAGACGCTCACCAATCGAAGCGAATTGCGCCGCCCAGGACGACACCACCATCGACCACAGCGCGTGGCGCGAGAAGCGCGACCATCCGTGCTGCGCGGCCACCAGCGGTTCGGTGAATTCGAGCAGGCTCTTGAGCAGCAACCGGCGACCTTCGCGTTCATCGGCCGGTTCGTCGATCCGGACGTCCTTCGCCCATACGGCTTCAACGAGCGTCGAAGAAGAGAACTTCAGCGCGAATTCGTCGAGATGGAGCACCAATCCGCGATCCAGCCATGCGGCAATCTGGAATCCCGCCGCCCAGCCATATCGCAGCAACAGCGAGGCCGCCGCCGCCTTGCGGTTGCAGGCGAAGCCGGCGACGGTGAAACGAGCGTGGAGATCCGCGAAGGGTTCGGTTTCGGGGTCGCGCAATGCCTGCCGGTCGATCCAGCCGTCCCGGTCCGCCGGGTCTAGCTCCACCCGCAGCGCGCCTACCAGCTGCGCCGCTGAACGGTGCACTTCCTCGAGCACCATTTTCTCGATGGTGCTGGACGTAAGCTCAGGGCGGCGCCGGTGGAGTCGAACGCGTGGGCTGTGCAGCGTGTTGGGCAGCGGCTGAAGTTGCGGGGCGCTTGCCATCAGGCAACGTCCGCCCAGCCGAAACCCATACTGGTCTGATCGAAAGGGTCGGGTTCGAGCCCGAGATAGCGCTTCGAAATGTCGCGCCACATGGACAGGCGCTCCCATTCCGGAGTGCACGTGACCTGGTCGGGACCTGTTAGAAAGGGATTGTCGAAATAGATCGACATCATCGGCTTGCCCGCGCCGTCTCGCAGCTCGAAGCTCCAGCTATTGGGTGCACTGCGTTCGTCGATCGAACGGAAGATGCTGGCCGAGCCGGGCATCCGTAGGCGGCCTTCGGGCGTGTCGGGCCAAGCGCCGGGGCCGATGCACATATGGAAATGCGGTCCGCCGAAACCCACCGTGAGATATCCGCCCGACAACTCGAAGCGATCGGGAGCGCAAGGGCAGGTCAGCTCATAGGCGATCCCGTCGAGGATCGGGCCGAAGGTCAGCCTGTCCCAATAGCGCTGGAAGATATCGACGACAAAGTCATGGACAAAGCCGGTTTCGGTGGAGAGCTGCCAACGCTGCGTTCGCAAGCGTCCGCTTGCGTCGCGTTCTTCAACCATCATCGGCCAGGCCGTTTCTTCCGTCATCGATATCTCTCCATGCGTTTTCGTTTTTTTAAAAGCGGGCGCGAACCCCGCCGTAGATCGCCCGTCCGGGCGCCTTGAAGGTGAAGACCTCCTGGTAGTCCTCGTCGAACAGGTTCTCGGCGCGGGCGTAGAGTTCGAGCGTGTCCGAGATCTTGTAGCGGAGGCTGAGGTTGACCAGCGTGTAGGAGGGCATGTCGGCGAACAGCGACCCGGCGTAGCCGGCGACATAGACCACATCCTTCATGTCGCCGTTGTAGCGCACGGTCAGCGTTCCCGAGATCGGCAGGCCGGAAGGCGCATAGGTGAGGTTGAAACTGGCGGTGTCCTTCGGCCGGCGCACCGCCTGCGTCACCACCACTTCGCTGTCGTAGGAATTGGGGTCCTCGGGATCGCTCAGCACGTTGCGGCCCTGCGGTGCCTTGAGCCAGGTATAGGCGGCATCGATGGAGACGTCGCCGAGGTCAGCACGGCCGTAAACCTCGACACCGTGCATCTTCGTCACCGTGGTGCGGTTGAGCGAGGTGCCGAGATAATCCGGCGGCAGATAGTCGACGTAGATCTCGTTATGCAGGCGGCTCTCGAAATAGGTCGTGCCGATCGTCACCTTGCCGTTCGCGAAGCTCTGGTCGATGCCGGCTTCCCAGCCCTTGGATTCCTCCGGCTTGAGGTTCGGGTTGCCGATATACTCGCCGGTGTAATAGCCGAACAGTTCCGAGCTGGTGGGGTTCTTCACACCCGTGCCCGCCGCCGCGTGGGGGCGAGTGCCGGTCGGGAACAGATAGCTGCCGTCGACATGCCAGGTGGTGACGTTCTTGAAGAAGTCGTTGTCGTCGTGGCGGACCGAGCCGCCGAGCGAGAGTCGATCGTCGACCAGCAGGTTGTATTCGCCGACCAGACCGACGCGGTCGAGCTTGTGGGTGCTGGTGTCGGGTGAAGCGACCGAATGGAAGCGCTCGCTTTCGAGATCGGCGGCGAGGGTTACGCTATGCTTCACCCGGTCGCTGCCGAAACGCAGCGTGTTGACCAGCGAACCGAGATAGCGCGTGCCCCGGTCGCCGTAGGAATAGCCGAAGCTGGTGTAGGCATCGCGGCTGGTGTCGGCGAACTGACCCGAAAGTGAGGTGGTCATCATCCCGCCGAAGCTCGTCAACTCGGCCTTGACCAAGCCATAGAGGGCGTCGTTTTTGAAGTAAGAGCCGGGTGTGTCTATCGCGGTGACGATCTGCCGCCCCCTCAGCACCGGCGAATCCGCGGTGATGTCCTGGTCGACGCTGTCGGCCTTGGTCGAGGTGTAGCGCAGCACCCCGCTGAGCTTGAAGTTCTCGGTCGGGGTGAAGTTCACCTTGCCCGATGCGCCCCAGTTGGTCGATCCGACGTTGTCCGAACCACCCGGTGCGACAGCGTATCCATCAGTGTGCACGTAATTGCCCGAGAAGGCATAGTCGAAATTATCACTCGCGCCTGCCACGCGCGCGGTGCCGTTGTAGGAACCGAACGACCCGCCTTCTGCGCGCAGGCGAATGCCCGGTGCTTCGCGCCCTGACAGGGTGATGTAGTTGATCACCCCCCCGATCGCGTCCGAGCCGTAGAGCGCTGACTGCTGCCCGCGCAGCACCTCGACGCGCGAAGCATCGTCGGCGGTCAGCGTGGTGAAGTCGAATTCCCCCTGATAGGGATCGCTGGCCTTGATCCCATCGATCAGCACCAGGACGTGGTTGCCTTCGGCGCCGCGAATACGGACCTGCGTCAATCCGCCGATCGTGCGGCTGACCGCGACGCCCGGGACGTCGCGCAGGACGTCGGAGACGTAGCGGGTTTCACGGTCGCTGACCTCCTTGGCGTCGATGACGGTGACCGAGCTGCCTATCTGATCGACCCGCTGCTCGTCGCCCGAACGGCTGGCCGAAACGAGGATCGCCCCGCTGTCGTCATCCAACGCCGCAGCGTCGCTTGCCTCGGCATCTGCCGCCCCATCTGCCGCTATCGCGGGCGTTGCCACTGCGAGCATGCCGAGGGCAACGCCCCCGCAAAGGATCGCACGCAGCGAAAAATCGAACTTCGTCATTCTATTGGCCCCCCTGTTTACGTCACCGTAAGTGGTTGCCCAGCGCAAGGGACCAATCGTCCGAAGGGGATCGCCCCGTAAGTTAATTACGGTAATCCGTCGGGTAACAGCAGCGTTACAGGATCGGTGATGCGGGTTGAAAAGCGCGGAAGTCGGCCGTTCGCACAATCCCTCCAAATCAGACCAAGTCAACGAGCGGCCGTGAAGTTACGTCTCATACATGCGCTTGATCGGTGGCGCTGCTGAGGCCGGCCGAAGCTTCCTCCGGCTTGGCCTTCAGCCAGACGACCAGACTCCAGCGAGTCTTGCCGCTCCTGTTCACCAACGCCCGATGCGGCGTGAAGCGGTCGAGCAGCAGGCAGTGACCGGCTTTCACTTGCGGGATGATCGTCCTTGCCTCGGCGAGGCTGTTCTCGAGGATCGTCAGCTTGATACCGCTTTCGTCGTGTGGGAGCGGCTGGCGGCGCAGCCCTGGTGCGACCTCGAGACCGCCGGTGGCCGGTCCGGCGTCGTCGAGCGGGATCCAGGCCGTGACGCGCAGGAGCGAGCATTCGCCCTCGTCGCAGCGCGAGACGTCCGAATGCCATGCCTGGCGTCCGTGCGGCAGGGCGGAGCTGTTCGCCCGGAAGCGGAAGATGCGCTCGCCGACGTCGCAGCGCGCGACCTTCCGCGCCAGTTCCGCCAGCCGCGGATGGTGCGCCAAGCCCGCGACCGCCGGATCGCGGAACCCGTCGGTGGTGACCGAGATGCCGAGCAACTGGGCAAAGGACTGGTCGTGCTCAGCAATGCGTTCGATCCGTTCGTCGAAAGCCGCGCCGGGCGCAGTCTCCGCATAAGGCTTGAGCAGCGCATGGGCGACGCGATCCATATGATCGCTGATCGCGCTGCGCAGTTGCCCGACCTCGTCGCGTGAGAACAGGGGCCGGACTTCGAAGCCGATGCGGGCGAAGGACATGTCTTACCGTGCTCCTCCAGTGGAATTAAGGGTGCCTGCAACGGTGCGATGGCGGACGTAAGGGTCACTACCGTGGTCGCCACCGACCGCTGCAGACGGTTGGCCCATCCGCCTTCGCGATCGGAGCGGAAAGTAAATTACCGTAATTCCGCGGGTAACAGACGGTTACGCGCGCGGTGGAATCGGTAACACGCGAAAGCTGCGGATCGCGGCCGCCAACAGGGCGAGACCGCCCGTCAGCAGGATCAAATCGATCAGCCACACCGGCCATTGCCCCGCCAAATCCAAGCCGCCGAGCGCGGCCGCCGCCAATCCGCCCGCTGCGAGCAGCAAGGTCCATACGAGTCGTGCCGGTGCAATACAGGCAACGACCAATGCCACACCCCAGGCCGCGAACATCGCGGTTTGCTCCTCCGCGGCGCGTCCCGCCAGGTCGGCAGGGATCAGGCGGTTGGACCAGAGATAGGTAGCTATCGCGAGCGGGAGCCCTGCGAAGACGGCGGCGTTGAGGCGGTCGACTGCGGCGATCGAGTGCGGGACCTTGGCATCTGCCTTGGGCCAGCGCTTGGCCGCCCAGAGCAGGTGCCCGGTCGCAACCATCGCAGCGCCGACGAGACCGAGACAGAACAGCACGAAGCGCATTACCGGCCCGGCGAAATGCGCGACGTGGAGCCCGAAAAGCTGGCTGTGCATCAGCGACACGGAAGATAGGTCGTTATTGGTCGTGCCCAGCACGGTGCCGTCGATTGGGTCGAAGGTGATACTCGGCTTGCGGAACTGGACGATGCCGCGGATCGGATGGGCAATGCTCACGCGCATTCCCGGCACACCAGGCTTCTCGATATCGATCTCGCCGGCCGTGTCCGAGCGAAGCATATGTTTCGCCCGCCCGATCAGCGGCGCGAGATCCAGCGTTGCGGGCGCAGTGGCGTGCCGGGGCGGCTGGGCGCGCACGCTCGGGAAGGAGTCTTGGGCGAAGGCGCCAAGGCCGCTGGCGCCGTAGACCGATGCCACACCCCACGGCTGGATCAGCATCATCACCGTGACGAGCCCGGTCAGGGTGACGAACAGATGGAACGGGAGGCCAAGCACGCCGGCGAGGTTGTGGAGGTCCAACCGGGTCCGCCAGCCCTTGCCAGGGCGGAAGCGGAGCAGGTTCCGCAAGATATTGCGATGGGTCACCAGTCCGGTGACGAGCAGCACCAGCAGCGCGACGCCGATGAAGGTCACGAGGATGCGCCCGACCATCGGCGACACGAAATGCAGGTCGCTGTGCAGTCGATAAAGGAAGTCGCCGCCGCCAGTCGCACGCGGGGCCGGATCGAGCGGCGCGCCGCTGCGGGGATCGAGCAACTGTTCGCCCGTGGTTTCTCCGTCCCACGAGACGCGGATCGCCGGGCTCTTCTCATCCGGCAGCAGGATCGACCAGCTTTCCGCCTTCGCCGCGTTTGCCGAAAGCCAGGTCACCGCGCGGCGAGATGCCTCTTCCTGAGAAACCGTGGCCGCAGCCAGCGGACGCAGTTCCGGCGTCATGAACAGAGTGACTTCGTGCCGGTAATAGCCGAAGCTGCCGGTGACGAAGATCGCGAACAGCAGCCAGCCAAGCAGCAGGCCCATCCAGTTGTGCAGCCAGCCCATCGCCGGGCGGAAGCGGCTCATCCGAGCACCAGCCGCAAGGCGCCGAGGACCAGCGCGATCCCGAGCAGCCAGACCCAGGCCCGCCAAGCCGTCCGCGTTGCAAACGCGAGCATGATGCCGGCGGCGTAAACCAGCGCCCCCGGCATCGTGCCCAGCCACACCGCATCGACCTTGCCCAGCAGGGGCACGAGCGCCGCGGTGAGGAAAATCACGGCGGCGGCGGCCAATACATATCCGCCAAGCACGGCCGCGGCGACGCGCGCCGCGACCGACTTGCGGGACATGGCGACCGCCGCCCGCCGCATGGTCAGAACTTGCCGCGCAGTGTGAACATCGCGGTCCGCGGCGCACCGTAGCGATTGCCGTAGGCCGTGCTGCTGATCGACTGGAAGTAGGTCTGGTCGAACAGGTTGGTCACATTGGCCGACAGCGTCAGATTGGGCGTGATGTCATAGCCGGCATAGAGATCGACGAGGGCATAGCCCTTCTGGCTGTAGGTCGCGAAGTTCGATTGGGTCCACTTGCTCTGGTAGTTGACGCTGCCGCCGATCGAGAGCGCGCTCAGCGGCCCTTCGAAGCGATAGTTGGTCCACAGGCGCAGCATGTGCTTCGGCGTGAAGCTGGCGAAAGCCAGGCCTTCATCGGCCGTCGGATCGCCGTTTTCGTCGCGGTCGCGGAGATATTTGGTGTCGGTGTAGGTGTAGCCGCCGGTGATCAGCCAGTTCGGCATCGGGCGACCAGAGATTTCCAGCTCGACGCCCTGGCTGCGGACCGCTCCCCCGGGGAGGTAGCAGCGGTTCGGAGTATCCGCGAGGTAAGCCTCGAAACAGGTGAAGGTCGGATCTTCCTGTGCGCGGTTGACCTGCTCGACCCGGAAATAGGCCGCCGAGGCAATCAGCCGGTCACCGAGGAAGCTACCCTTGATGCCGCCCTCGTAGTTCTCGCCGGTGATCGCCGGAAGAAAGCCGCCCTCCTTGTATTGCGCGTTCTGCGGCTGGAAGGCTTCGGCATAACTGGCATAGAGGCTCAGGCTGTCGGTGATGTCGTAGGTCAGGCCCGCGTAAGGCGTGAACTTGCTGCTCGCCTTGTATTCCTGATGATCGTCGATCACGCCGGGGAGCGGCAGATAGACGAAGTCGTAGACCGTTTCGAACCAGCTCAGGCGTCCGCCCAGAACCACGTGCAGCCGGTCGACCGGCGACAGGCGCAGCGCGGCAAACATGCCGTATTGCTTGGTGACGGTCGCTTCGAGACCCAGATCGGCATCGACATCCGGCTCGACCACGGCCGCCGGATCGAATGTCTCGACATTGATCCCGCCATAAACCACGCTGCCGTTGAGCAGATTGTCGTCGAGCTTGCGCCAGTTGCCGCCGAACTGGATTTCCTGCTCACGCCCGAACAGCTCGAACGTGCCATTGATGTTGGCGTCGATGCTGGTCTGCTTGGTCGAAAGCACATTCCTGGAAATGCGGCCATTGGTGAGGTCGTTGTTCGGATCGACCGCACCATTCGCCTGCAGGGTCTTCGAATCCCGGTCGGAATCGATGTGGTTGATCCCGATGTGCAGCTTCCAGTTCTCGCCGAAGCGCTGGGTCAGTTCGCCGAACAGCTGCGTAGTCTCGACCGAGCGCCGGTTCCATGTCGCGCCGAGAAAGGTGTCGCGCGGAACGTCGAGCGGATCGCCGTTGGTGTAGCGCGGCAGATAGTCGGGGAACGGGGTATCGTCGGTATCCTGATAGGAGATCGCCGCGCTCAGAGTGGTCGAAGGCGTGAGATCGGCGTCGATCGCGCCATAGGCGAGCCACTTCTCGCCGCCGACATAGTCGATGAACGAGTTGTCCTTGTCGTAAACTCCGACCGCGCGGACCCGGAAGCGGCCTTCGCTGTCGAGCGCGGCTGAAACGTCGCCTTCGAAGCGATAGGCGCCCTCGGTGTCGACAGTCGCGCGGGCATAGGCGCCGCTCGCCTGCGCATGCTTGCGCACCAGATTGATCGCACCGCCGAAGCTGCCGGCGCCCTGCCACAGGCCGGCCGCGCCACGCAGCACCTCGACGCGCTCGATGATCGCCGTGTCGGGCGAGGTCATCGCCGCGCTATAGGGATCGATCGCGACGCCATCGAACTGCAGCGTGTCGATCTCGAAGCCGCGCGCGTAATAGGTCGCCTCGTTCGCGCCGAACAGGGTCAGGCCCGGCGTCTGCAGCAGCACATCGTCGAGCGTGTCGGAATTGGTGAGGTTGATCTGCTCGCGCGAAACCACCGTCACCGACTGCGGCAGTTCCCGGATCGTCTGCTCGCTCTTGCCCAGCGTGACCGGAGCATTGCCCTGGCCAAGGACGAGGATCTCGCTTGCCTGGCTGTTTTCCGTCGACGGACTGTCGGCGGCATCCTCGGCATAGGCTGCAGTGGTGGTGAAGGCTGCGACGGAAGCCGCTGCCAGCAGTGACGCGATAGCGCGCATAATGATGTTCCCTGTCGTTGTTATCGACTGCGAGCTGCATGCGATCAGCATTGGAGGCGCCGACGCTTTCCGGCTTGCAGTCACCCCTGTGGGCGGCGCGGGATCGTCATATTTCGGAAGCGAGGTAAGTAATTTACCGTTATCCGCCGGGTAACAATCCCGTTACACCCTACACATATCCGGCTCGGACGCTGTTTTGGGGGCGTGTCAGCCATCACGCTGGCCTCGCCGAGCGCACCTATCTTCGGCTCAGTAGCCTGATAATTCTGAAATTGGCCAAGCTTTGCCTGGATCCAGGATCAATGCAGAGCAAGAGCGAGTTTCAGCACCAGGCTCGCGAATTTCCATTATGTTAGGTGGTCCCTATCCGCCGATAAGTACGGTTTCAGGTCAGTTTTATCAGGCTTAGCCAGCATGAAATCTTCTGGCTGAGGCGCCGCTAGCGTGACCGGGATACGCTTCACCGTCTTCCCCTGTCCCTTGTAAGGTAGCGTGGCCCTGCATCCCGGCGCCCTACCCTCCAGCGCTTACCAATAGGTGCACTTGGTCTGACAGCCCGGGGGCATGCTGGCGCCCTATCCAAATCGCCCAGTTTTCAATCAGTGCGTTTGCTCTGATAGCGCCCTTAGAACCTGTAGCCGAGCGTGCCCATCACGTTGCGGGCATAGCCATAGCTGCAGGCCGAGCGGACCGAGCATTGAGCGAAATAGGTCTTGTCGAACAAATTGGTCGCGTTGATGTCGAGCGTCCACTTGCCCCATTCGAAGCCGACCAGCGCATCGGCGAGCACGAAGCCCGGAGTGCGCAGGCGTTCGAGTACGTTGGTGTCCGTATCTGCGTCGTAGAAGATCGCGCCCTCGTCCGTATGGCCGACCCAGCGCAGACCGGCACCGACGCGGACCGAGAGGTCGCCGCCCAGATCGAACCGCTTGTCACCCCAGACCGACGCCGTGTCCGCCGGGACCGCCGAGATCGGCAGGCCGACCTGCAGCGGATCGGGATTGTAGCCGGTGCGCGCCTTCACATGGCTGTAGGCTGCGGTGAAGGTGTAATTGCCCGGCAGCACCCGGCTCGCCTCGATCTCGAAGCCCTTCGAGGTGACCGTGCCGACCTGGATCTGGTTCTGGCCATTGTCCGGGTCGGTCGCGAGCAGATTGGTGCCCTTGATGTCGAAATAGGCGACCGAGACCAGCGTGTTGCGGTCGGGCTGCCAGCGCACCCCGCCTTCCCACTGTTTGCCGCGTTGCGGCTTGAAGGTGTCGCCGTAGAAATCGGTCCCGGTGACCGGGGTGAAGCTTTCCGAATAGCTGATGTAGGGCGACAGCGTCGCGGTCGGGTGCAGGATCACGCCGGCGCGGAAGGTGGTCGCCTTGGTGACATCCGTCTCGCTGCCTTCGGACCACGCGGTCGCGCGGTCGCGGCGGCCGCTGACCACCACCGTCGCAAGACTGGCGAAGTCGATCTGGTCCTGAATATAGAAACCGAGCTGGGTGTTGCGGCTGCGCGCGTCAGGCTCAGGCGCGATCGAGGGCACGCTCGCAGGATCGTACACCGGGTTGTAAATATCGATGTCGCCGACATGGGTGGCGGGGTCAGGATTGTCCTGGTCGTTGACTGCATAGACCATCCAGCCGCTCGACTTGGCGCGGAGGTAATCCACGCCGACCAGCACCTTGTGCGTGAACGGCCCGGTCACGAAATTGAGCTGCAGATTGTTGTCTGCGGTGAACATCCCGACGCGGGTGTATTTGTCATAGAGGCTGCGCGCGAGCACGCGGTCGTCCTCATCCTGATAGGGGTTCACGTCCCCGTTCCACACTTCGAGATCGAGCCCGCCATTGTCGTTGATCGTGTGGACATAGCGCGCCCGGCCGGACCAGGTAACCGCGTCGCTGAATGCATGGGTCGCCTGCAGCGTGCCGCTGTAGAGATCGGCATTGTAATAGTTGTGGCTCGGTTCGCCGAGGTAGGTGCCGCGCGGAATCACGCGGTCTTCGCTCGGTGCGAGCAGCGTGGCCGAGACCGGGAAATAGGAATAAATCGAGGCCGCACGGTCGCGCTGGTAGATGCCCGAAAGGCTGATGTCGGTTGCCCCGTCGGTCGAGCGATAGCGCAGCGAAGGCGCGAGGAAGATCCGGTCGTCCTTGCCGAAATCGACCTGGTTGTCCGCATCGCGATAGACCCCGACGAAGCGCGCGGCGAGCGTGCCCTCGCTGTTCAGCGCGCCGGTCACATCTGCCTGGACCTGCTTGCGGTCGAAGCTGCCGTATTGCACCGCAACTTCGCCGCCGAAATCGAATTCCGGCAGCTTGGTCATCGAATTGACGATCCCGCCCGGAGCGGCCTGGCCGTAGAGCACCGAGGAGGGCCCGCGCAGGACCTCGATCCGCTCGAGATTGTAGCTCTCGACCCGCGCGGTGTAGTCGGGCTGGCGCATGCCGTCGATGAAGTCGGTCGACTGGAAGCCGCGCAGGATCATGTAGTCGAAGCGATAGTCCGAGCCGTTGAGCTCGGTCCGCATCCCCGGCGTGTAGCGCAGCGCCTCCTGCACCCCGATCGCACCGCGTGCGTCGATCAGATCGGCGCTGACCACGCTGAGCGACTGCGGCACGTCGACGATAGCCGTGTCGGTCTTGGTCGCGGTCTCGGCATTGGCGGTGACGACGATCGCCGCGTCATCGGTGCTGTCCACGGTCTCTTCGGCGTGCAACGGGAGAGCGAACAGCGCCCCGGCAGCAACGGTGGAACGAAGGGCGAGCTTGGCGAATGCGGTGGACAACGATGTCTCCTGAGGAAAAGCCCGCCGCGCCTAATCTTATTGCGACCGATCCGCAATAGCGATTTAACCTAGGATAGCATCGCCTGCCGGGCGTTGCAGCAAAGTCTCACCTGTCCAGCTATTCGGCCGGCACCGCGACCGATCCCGAACCGAATGCCCCACCCTCGCGCGTCTTGCGGTGCCGCCTCGCATTCCGCTTCTTGAGCCAGATCACCACCCCGGTGACGCTCAGCGTCGCGACCACCAGCCCCATCAGTGACATCAGAATTCGCCCGGGGATGCCAAGGATGCGCCCCGAATGGAGCGGGAACTGCGCCTGCACGAAGATATCCGCCGCGGTCCCGACGAACGGTTCATAAGTCCCGAGGAATTCGCCGGTTACGCCGTCGTAATAGAGATAGGGCGTGCCCATCCCTGCGGTGCCGTCCTCGCCCTCGGGTGTGTGGAATGTGACCCCGTAGATCCCGTAATGCGGTTCGTAGAACGCGCCGCCGGCCGGGTCCTTCCAGCCGCGCGCTTCGGCCTCGCGTTCGGCCCGGCCGATCACCTCGGCATAGCTCAGCTTCGCCGCGATCGGCTTGTTCAGCGGCCGCTCCTCGCGCAGGTCGAACGGCCCGGGCGTGACCTGCGACACCTTCGACATCACCGGATAGAACACCTCGCTGTAGAGATTGAGCGAGAAGGCGGTGAAGGCGATGGTGAACAACATGCCCCACAGCCACAGGCCAAAGGCGCGGTGGATGTCGAAATTGATCCGGTAGCGCGTGCCGCTGGTCTTGATTTTCCAAGCGGGCTTCCAGCGTTCCATGAACGATTTCTTCGGCGCGTTCTTCGGCAGCTTGGCCCCGTTCTTCCGGCTCGGCAGGGTCAGGTAGAAGCCGACGAAGCAGTCGATCGTCCACAGCAGCGCGATCCCGCCCATCAGCCACAGGCCCCAATGGTCGATCCCCCACATCGTCGGGATGTGGAGCGAATAATGCAGCACGTAGAGGAACGAGATGAAGGTTTCGGTGGTGATCGGCCACACCGCGCCCCAGTTCCGCCGCCCGAGTTCCTCGCCGGTCACCGGATCGAGGAATACTTGGTTGTAGCTGGGCTCGACATATTCTCCGGTCTTCGGATCGACCTTGCCCGACACACCGAGAGCCAGCGAGTGCCCCGGCTCGGCCGCGAGCGGGATGAAGGTCACCTCCACCGACGGATCGCGCGCTTCGACCTCCTTTGCCAGTTCGAGCGGCGAGCGCGGCATGCCCTTGCTATGCGCCTCGACCAGATGCGGATTGAGCACCTCGTCTAGCTCGTGATCCCACGAGATGACAGCGCCGGTCACGCCGGAGATGAAGAGGAACCCCGCGATCAGCAGCCCGACCCAGCGATGGAGAAAGCCGAAGAAGGGGCGGAGAGTCATCGTGCGTTTCCGAAAAGTGCTGCCTGCGCTGGAGCGGCGCCAAGCCATTATTGCAAGTCGCTCGCAACAACTATGAGGTGACAATTGGGATGTCAACGCGACAGAGTGGAGGCCAGGAGCAAAAAAGCTGCTCTTGTGGTGCAGTTACCCTGCCATCACCCGAGCTCTGTAACCTGCTCCGTCATCAGCGCTGCCCAAACGACGCGTGCCGTTTTATTGGCTTGTTCGTTCACATCAGAACCCCGCCTCGAGCGTCAGGCCGAGCATGCGCGGCTCGGCCCAGAGATACTGCTGGTAGGCGCCGTTGGTGTACGAGTAATCGAAGTACTTCTTGTCGAAGATATTGGTCGCGGTCAGGTAGGCGCCAAAGTGCTCATTTTTCCAGCCGATCTTCGCATTGACCACGGTGTGCGCCTTCAACTGGCGCGTGCTCTGGTCGAGCACCTCCTGATAGGCGGCCGAGCGATAGTTCGCATTGAGGTTCACGAACCAGCCCGCATCGCTTTCCCACGTGCCGCCCGCAGCGAGCGTCAGGTGCGGTGCGTTGGCGAACTCGTTCCCGGTCAGGTCGTCCACTTCGCCGATCGTGGTGGTGAAATCGGTGAACCGCGTGTTGGTATAGCCGACCGAGCCATAGAGGCTCAGCCCACGGCTTGGCTGGAAGCGGCTTTCGACCTCGAAGCCATACACCCGTGAAGAGCCGGCGTTGATCGTCTGATAGTCATAGATATTGCCCGACAGCTGGACGTTGACCTGCTGCTGCTTCCAGTCGATATAGAAGGCGTTGGCGTTGAGCGTCAGCTTGCGGTCGAGCCACTGGGTGCGCAGCGCCAGCTCGTAGTTCCAGGTATATTCGGGATCGTAGGTGTAAAGCGCGCCGCGGCCGGGGTTCACCCCGCTGCCGCCCGAGCGATAGCCGCGCTGCACCGTGGCGCTGAGCGAGGCATCGTCGGAGAACTCGTAGGTCGCGCCGAACTTGGGCAGGAAGGCCTCGAACTTGGTCTTGACTGCGGGCGAGGAAGCGTTCGCAGCGGCCACCTGGTCCAGGATCAGCCCGTTCACATAGGTGATCGTCGCGGCATAGGGCCCGAAATCCGCCGGATCCGGCAGTTCCGTGATCAGCGTCACCGCATTGCTGTTCGCGCGGACCTGGCGTTCGCTGTCGTAGCGGAACCCGCCGCGCAACGTCAGCCGCGGCGCGACTTCCCAGCTCGCATCGCCGAACAGCGCGAGGTTCTCGACCGTCTGCGGGTAGAACTGCGAGGTGTTGATGTGGAGCCGTGCGGGATAGAACGGCGCGATGCTGTCCGGCAGGCCGAGATCGTCGATCGGGCTGAGCGAGAACACGCTGTGCGAACGGTCGTGCATGTTGTTGAGGCGCGAGTAATAGCCCCCGAACACGCCGGTGACCGGGCCCATGTCGAGGTCGAGCCGGAGTTCCTCGGTCAGCGTGCGCTGGTCCTGCGACAGATCGCCATAGGCGTCGTCTGCCGCGGTGTTGTCGCCGTCATAGACGTTCGAAGTGCGGATGCGTGCCCAGGTGGTGACCGACGAGAGGCTGAATCCGCCGCCCAGATCGTAGCTGGCGTCAAGCGTGCCGATGTCGCTCTTGGTCTTGTCGATCGTCGGGCGGTTGCCCGCGGTCTGCCGATCGTCCCAGCCCGTGCCGGGCAGGCCGAGCGAATAGGTGACGCCGCTCGAATGGCGGTCGTGCAGCCATGAGGCGACGATGCGCAGATCGGGCAGAGCGCCCGGAGTGACCAGCACCTTGCCGCGGATCATGTCGCCCTCGCGGAAGCCGGCCTTCTCGTCGTCGGTGGTTACATTGGTGATGAAGCCGTCG
Organism: Candidatus Andeanibacterium colombiense; assembly: GCA_029202985.1. Lineage (GTDB taxonomy): Bacteria > Pseudomonadota > Alphaproteobacteria > Sphingomonadales > Sphingomonadaceae > Andeanibacterium > Andeanibacterium colombiense. The sequence continues at coordinate 2,674,540 of CP119316.1, forward strand.
GCACGGCTGTGTTCGGCGGCGACGCGGAAGGCGATCTGGTCTTCGACGATCGGCCCGCCGATCGCAGCGGCGAAGCGGCGCTCGTCGTCCTTGTCGGTCAGCATCACGCGCGCCTTGCCCGACCATTCGAAGGTCGGATCGGCGGTCTTGATGATGATCGCGCCGGCCAGCGCATTGCGCCCCTGCAGGGTCGATTGTGGGCCGCGCAGGATCTCGACCTGCGACACGTCCCACAGGTCGAGCGGCCCCGACAGCGCGGTGCGCGGTAGGGGGGAGCCGTCGAGATAGACGGTCGCGAGATCGCCGGTGCCCACGCCGGTCACGTTGGTATTGGCGATGCCCCGGATGGTGAAGCCCGACTTCGCGAAGGTCGACGTGACGTTCGCGGTCTGATCGATCGCGTCGTAGACATCGACCAGGTTCTGCTTCTGGATGTCGCCGCTGGTGATCACCTGGACGCTGGTCGGGGTGTCTTGCAGCGAGCGGCTGATCTTCTCGCCGGTGACGATGATTTCGTTCGGTGCGTCGCTGGCCTCGACGGAAGCGCCGGCGAGCGCCTCTTCCGCGAGAACGGGTGTTGCCGTGCCGGCGAGCGCAATCGCTATGGCAAAATAGCTGGTCTTCATGATGGCCCCTGTTGATCTATGTAGTTTTGTCGCCAGCTAGTATTTTCGATATTGCGAGTCAATTGCATTAGCGTTAGTTGCGGCATAGGGGGTCTTTCCGACTATGTCCGTTATGCTTGAAAATCCGCTGATCGTCGGCCTGCCGATCCTTGCCGCGGGAGTCGCCGGCGTGTGGCTGCTCCGCAGCGCCTGGCGCGCGCCGGGCGGAGAAGGGCAGGCGGCGCGCCTGCTCGGCTGGGGGGTGATCGTCGGTACGATCGCTTGGCCGGCCTGGGCACTCGGACCTTATCGAGGGCCATTCGAAGCGCTCGCATTGATCCCGGTCGCCGCGCTCGGCGTTGTCGCCAGCGGCGCGACCATTAAGAGGGTCAGGGCCGGGCGCGCCAGCAAGGCCGCGGGCGCAGACAGCCTTGCCCCCGAACCGCTCGACCGCCCGACCACCCGGTGGCGGACGACGTTGCGCTGGCTGCTCGCCGGGCCGATCGGCATGATCGCCGCGATGGCGGTCGGCATCTGCTACGCGGTGTGGATCCCGGGCGAGCCGCAAACCCGCCTGCTGATCGGCGGGCTTATCGTACCTGCCGTATGGGGTGGGGCGATGGCCTGGACCCTCGCCGACAACCGCATCATCCGCGCCACTGCCGTGCTGCTCGGCACCGCCTTCCTCGGCTTCGGCCTCTCCATCCTCAAGGGTTTCGCATGAGCACCAAGGCACCCGCCCGGCCTGCCGCCCAGCCCGCACGCAAGCCGCTGCTGTCGCGCGTCCCGGCCGACTTCGTCCGCGCGGTGCTCAAGGGGCACAGCGGTCTCGGCCTGGCCTTCGCCGCGGCGATCTATCTCGTCTGCCTGACCGGAAGCATCGCGGTGTTCGCGCAGGAGTTCCAGCGCTGGGAGCACGCCGATGCCCCCCGGCTGACCAGCGCCTCGCCAGAGGCGGTGCAGGCCGCGCTCGAGAATGCGATCGTCAGGGCCGGCACGGCCGAGCATGGCTATATCCAGCTGCCCGACGCCGAGATACCGCATCTGGTGGTCAACCTCGACACGCCCAAAGGGGACGAAGGCTGGATCGCGGACGGCAACGGTACGCTCGTTGCCGGGTCGGCGGTTCCGTGGACCGAATTCATCACCGGATTGCATATCAGTCTGCACCTCCCGCGCAGCTGGGGGGAATTCCTCGTCGGGCTGACCGGGGTGGCGCTGCTCTCTTCGCTGATTTCGGGTCTGCTCGCCCATCCACGCATCTTCCGCGACGCGTTCCATCTCAGGCTCGGCGGATCGCGGCGGCTGCAGGAGGCGGATCTTCATAACCGGCTCGGTGTCTGGGCGATGCCGTTCCATCTCGCGGTTTCGCTCACCGGGGCGCTGCTGGGCCTGACCACGCTGATCGTCGGGGTGCTCGGCTTCGCGCTGTTCAACGGCGACGTAGACAAGGTCTATGGCCTGTTCCTTCCCGCCGACCTGCCCGAGGATGCGCGTGCCGCGCCGGTGATCGATCTCCAACCGATGTTTGCGCAGCTCGAGATCCAGTCTCCGGGCGGGCGGGTCGATCTGATCCAGCTCGAACATCCGCAGGAAGCCGGCGGCTCGGCGATGTTCCAGGTCGAGCGCGAACCACAGCATATCGCCAATATCGACAGCTATGCCTTCGATCGATCGGGCAAGCTCTACCACTCGGCCAAGGCGGCCGATAACAACCTTGGCGAGGACATCCTCGCCTCGATCGGCCAAGTCCATTTCGGTTGGTTCGGCGGTGGGATCGTCAAGATCGCCTACGGCCTGCTCGGCCTCGGCCTGACCTATCTCGCAGCCTCCGGCGTCACCATCTGGCTCGCCCGCCGCCGTGACAAGCGCAACGCCTCGCCGGGCTGGGAACGGGTGTGGACCGGCTTCGTCTGGGGCCAGCCCGCTGCACTTGCCCTGACCGCGCTGATTGCGGCGGTCGTCGGGACCGGCGTCGGCTCGACGGTGCTGGTCTCCACCTGGGGCGCAGTGACCCTGCTCGCGCTGGCTGGGGCCGCCTTCGCTGAACAGCGGACGTTAGGCCGCTGGCTCGCGCTATTGACCACCGGCGCCCTGGTGGCGACCGGAGCCGCGCATGCGCTGCTTCATCGCGGCAGCGATCCGGTAGCTTGGGCTATCGATGTGGTGTTCGTGGTGGGTGGAGCTGCCCTGGGCGGGTGGATTTTGCGTCGGCCATCGCGATTTTCTGCAAGCTCTGGTGCGAGCTAGCTCGCAGCTCTTCGAGCGCGCTGTTCTCTCAAGATAGAGAAGGCACTATTTCGTCCAGATAGAGATGGGACCGCTTGATGCAGCAGGGCTGCGTGGAGCTTCCCCTCTTGCGCAGCGCAGCCCCTGCTGGTGCGCTGGTCTGACGGATGTGAGGCCCGGACGGCGGCCAACACCCAGCAGCACCGGGGCATCCTCCACCCTGAGCGCCCGGCGCTGGACGCCCCGTCGGAATAGACGTTGGGCTCCTCGAGCGTGGTGACCTGCCTGGCCGAAAGTTTGTTACGCGCGCGCGAGGGCATGATTCGCCTTTTGGCGGCTTAAGCTGCCATGCCCCAGCATAATTTCAGCCATAGTTTTGGCGCTGGTTTGAAGCGCTTTCCGGCGAACCGCAGTGAACGCCAAAATCCCGCGGAAGCCCAGGAAACCTGAGCTTCTTGTCGTTCACCCTAGTTCGGGGAGGGCCGCTGAAAAGCGGCGCCTGGCGGAGACGGAGTCCGTCCGCCGCACTTCTAGGGCGTTCTCAAGCGTTCCAAAAACAGCCATTAACCCTAGCATTTCTGGGGGTTTGCGCTTCCCAAGCGTTCCAGTTTGTGCTTGCCACTTCTAGCATTCGTTTGTAGGTAGGTTCGATCCGGCCCCGCCGAACGGTTATGGCGGACAATGTGGGAATCGAACGTATGGCGCGCACGATCAACAAGCTAAGCGACAAGGGCGTTAAAGCGAAGTCGGAACCCGGACGCTATGGCGACGGCGGCGGACTGTATCTGCAAATTTCGTCGTACGGCACGAAGGCTTGGGTATTCCGCTATATGCTCGACGGCAAAGCGCGGCACATGGGCTTAGGCAGCGTGAACGATTTCACGTTGGCCGAAGCGCGCGAGCGCGCACGAAAGGCCCGGCAGAAGCTAACGGACGGTATCGACCCGCTTGCCGAACGCGAAGTAGGCAAGGCCGTAACGAAGGCCGAAGCGGCTAAGCAAATGACATTCGCAACCGCCGCCGAACGGTACATTGCGTCGAAAAGCGACGGCTGGCGAAGCGAAGTGCACAAGGCGCAATGGGCTAGCACGCTCAAAATGCACGCGGCGGCGCTTAGTGATATGGACGTATCGACGATCGAAACTGCCCACGTAATGAGCGTGCTCGAACCGATTTGGCGGACGAAAACCGAAACGGCTAGTCGCGTGCGCGGCCGTATTGAAAAGGTGCTGGATTGGGCCGCGTTCCACAAGCTGCGCGCGGGCGAAAATCCGGCCCGTTGGCGCGGGCACCTAGATCAAGTCCTATCGGCCCGTTCGAAGGTGGCGAAGGTCAAGCCGCACCCGGCAATGCCGTATGTAGCGATCGGCGGCTTCATGGCTACGCTGCGCGCGCTCGACAGCACATCGGCCCGCGCGCTCGAATTTACGATCCTGTGCGCGGCGCGTACCGGCGAAGTGATCGGCGCGCGTTGGGATGAAATCGACCTTGCCGGAAAAGTGTGGACGATCCCGGCCGGGCGCATGAAGGCCGAAAAGGAACACCGCGTACCGCTGTCCGAACGTGCCGTCGCGATCCTGAAAGCACTGCCGCGCGAAGGCGAATACGTGTTCCCCGGCGCGAAGAAAGACAAACCGCTGTCGAACATGGCGATGCTCGAATTGCTGCGCGGCATGAAGGGCGTACCCGGACTAACCGTACACGGGTTCCGCTCGACGTTCCGCGATTGGGCAGGCGAAACGACGGCGCACCCGCGCGAAGTGATCGAACACGCGCTAGCGCACCAATTGGCAGACAAGGCCGAAGCGGCATATCAGCGCGGCGACTTGCTGGCGAAGCGTGCACGGCTAATGGCCGATTGGGCGACGTACTGCGCTCGCAAGCCCCATGTGGGCAACGTCGTCGGTATCGAACAGGCGCGCGCATGACAGACAGCGCACCTTCCAAACGTCCGCGCGGGCGTCCGCCCGGCACGCGGAAACGGGAACACGCAGTCGCCGCCGCCGAAGCGATCCGTACAGGCGAATTCGCAGATATTGAACAAGCGGCGTTGCGTCACTTCGGCAGCCATACGGGTATGTCGCACTATGCGAACTTGTCGCTTGGGGAAGCGATGAAACTCGAACAGTTCCGCGATTTCAAAGCGTACGTTCTCGAAGCGTTGAAATCAAAAATGACCGTTGCCGAATGGCGCAAACTTAAGCCGGTGCTAGACAAGCGCAACTCGCATCCGAGAATTAAGCAAAAGCGTCGTTCCATTCCGCAAATCAAAGCCGAACTTGCGTCGCACCCGATCGAACATTTGCGCGCAGCGGCGGGCCTGCCGTCATTTGTCGAGGACGACAATTAATTCCCCATGCTTCGGCGCGAGCCGACGCTTAGCCATTCAGTACGCGCAAGTTCTAGTGCGTACTGGAGGCTGCAATGACCGACGATCCGCCGCCCGATAGCGGCCTACGTAAATTCCTTCGCCGACCCGACGTTGAAGCCGCGACAGGGCTCCCGACAGCTACGCTCTACGCGCTAATGCAGAAAGGCGCGTTTCCCCGTCCGATCAACATTACGCCCGGCCGCGTCGCATGGCTCGAATCCGACGTAATTGCGTGGCAGGCCGAACGCATGGCCGACGCGAAGGCGCGTGCGTAATGTCGTACGATCCGCTGCCGCTAATGCGCGCAAAGTCGTTTCTGATCGAGACGCCGACAACCTATCAGAGCGAATACGTTAGGGATCGTGATTTCCTAAATGAGCCGAAGTGCAGACTTACGTTTTTGATCCGTTCGGCAGGGACAAACGAATTCGTCGGTTGCCATTATGCGTTTGCCAGCCCGTTTCTATGGGTACTCGTTTCGCAATTGGACGCGGCTGCCCACAAGGTCGATCCGATTTGGTACGGTGATGCGTTCTTTCCGACGATCGGGTACAAAAGCGCGCAGTACGTCAAAGCGGTATCCAATGCGGAAATCGCTATGATCGTTCGCGAATGCCATACCCTACAATGGCAGTTCCCATGAATGCGGGCGAACAGCTTGCCATCCCTTCCTTGTTTCCCGATCGCATCCCGGCCGAACTTCAAGAGTTCCGGCAATGGATCGTTTGGCGATTGGAGGAAAGCGACGGGGCGAAGCCGACGAAGGTTCCGTACAATGCGGTTTCCGGTGCGCTCGCGAGCGTCACGAACCCGGCGACGTGGTGCGACTTCGCGACGGCCGTTGCCGCTGCCACCGCGCCCGGCTCGACGTACAGCGGTATCGGGTTCGTCCTAACGCGCGGCGATCCGTACTCAATAATCGACCTAGACGATACGAAGGGCGACGACGACGCGCTGCGAATGCAGCTTCGTATTCACGAAGCGTTCGACAGCTATTCCGAACGCAGCCCGAGCCGCACCGGCCTGCATATCGTGGTGCGCGGTGCGGTTCCGTCCGGCCGTCGTCGCGGCAAGGCCGAACTTTATCATAGCGAACGCTATATGACGTTTACCGGCGACGTGTTCGACGCGAAGCCGATAGCCGATCGACAGGAAGCCCTAACGCAGCTTTGGCACGAAATGGGCAAGGGCGGTGCGGCGGCGCTGTACGACGGCAATTCGCCAGAACGCGAGCCGGACGAAATCGTACTCGATCGCGCCATGCGGGCGAAGAACGGGACGAAGGTCCATGCGCTGAATGTGGGCAATTGGCAGGCGTACTATCAATCGCAATCCGAAGCCGATTTCGCATTCGTCGATATGCTGGCGTGGTACACGCAGAACCGCGCACAGATTGATCGTATGTTCCTAGCGTCCAAGCTAGGCGAACGCGATAAGGCGCAGCGTAGCGATTACCGCAATTACATGATCGACAAGTCGTTCGATCGAATGTTGCCGCCGCTCGATTTCGACACGCTTACGAACGCTATTCGGGATCGTGTCGAACAGGCAAAACGCGACGCGGCCGAACCGCACGCGCCGCCGCCGCCACTCGACGACGCCGGGGGCGAGATAGAGCCGCCCCCAGGACTGCTAGGGGACATTGCCCGGTTCATCTACAGCGCCGCGCCCCGGCCGGTGCCAGACATAGCTATGGCGGGCGCGATCGGCTTCCTAGCGGGCGTCGTCGGCCGGGCGTACAACGTGTCCGGCACAGGCTTGAACCAGTACGTGCTATTGCTCGCGCCGACCGGCACGGGAAAGGAAGCGATAGCCTCCGGCATATCGCGCCTAGTGAAGTCGCTTACCGGAATGGCGTTGCCGGGCTTTCCGCCGTTCGCCGCGTTCGACACGTTCCGGGGGCCGTCCGATATGGCTTCGGGGCAGGGTTTGCTTAAGGCGCTGTCCCGTCGCAACCCGCCGTCCGTTTACTGCATCGTCGGCGAGTTCGGCCTTAAGTTCAAACAAATGGCCGACGAACGCGCGCAACAGCACGATACGTCGTTGCTGCGCGCCTTGCTCGATTTGTACAATAAGTCCGGCCGCGACGATACGGTTGGGGAAACAGTCTATTCCGACAAGGAAAAAAACACGGCGACGATCGTTGCGCCCGCCGTTTCGATCATCGGCGAAAGCACGCCGGAAACCTTCTACAGCACGCTTACCGAAGGCATGATCGCCAACGGCTTGCTGCCCCGCTTTACGATCATTGAGTACAACGGGCCGCGCCCGCGTCGCAACCCGGCCGCGCAGTACGAACAGCCGAACGCCGATCTAGTCGAGCGGTTGGGCAAGCTAGGCGCGTTGAGCCTGCACGAAAACGCGAACAACAGCGTTATCCAAGTCGCGACAGAACCGGACGCCGAAGCGTTCCTAAACGAGTTCGATATTTACTGCGACGATCAGATCAACGGCACGGGCCGGACTGTGACGCGCGAACTTTGGAACCGTGCCCACATTAAGGCGCTCAAACTGTCGGGATTGATCGCGGTTGGCGTCGATCCGTACGCGCCTCGCATTACGCTAGAGTTCGCAAAATGGGCGCGGCAGCAAGTCGAACGGGACGTGCGCCGGTTGCTCGCGCGGTTCGAAAGCGGCGAATTCGGGATCGTCTCGCGCGTGACGGATCACGACAAGCAAACCGCGTTCGTCTTGAAAAAGTGTCTCGACTGGATCACGAAGGCATACGACGAACTGCCGAAGGTGAAGCCGCCGTATCCGCGCGGCTTGCACGACGCCCATATCGTCCCGCTTATGTATCTGTCGCGCACGTGCCTTTGTGTTTCCGCCTTCAAGAACGATAGCAACGCGACGCAGGCGCTTAAGCGTGCGATTCAGAATTTGGCGGACGAAGGAACGCTACGTCGGCTTACGCCTGTCGAACTGTTGCCGTTCCAATTCAACGGCGAAGCGTACGCTATAACGAACGCAGGCGCGATATGAGCGCACAGCTTATTGTGGCAGGCCCAAGTTATTGTGGACTTATTGCGACTAAGTCACTGATTATTATAGGTTATTGTGGTTATTGCGTTATTGCGGGCGGACCCCCGAACCGGCCCGTTTCTCGTACGTGTGAAAGCGATTTTCCTTCCACATACAATAACTACAATAAGTACAATAAGTTTACCAAGAAACGGCGGTTTTCTGCGCCTTTCCGGCTTATTGCGATCCTGATTGCGCGCAATAAGTACGTCGAGCGCGGCGCGCTTCGGGCAAACGGAATTAAACTCCGTATGGAACGGCTTAATTGCTTGCGTTTCCGCGCGCGCTCGCGAACAATGTACGTATCTACCTACAAACAAGAGCGTGCGTTGCCCATGAATAGCCCCGCCATAGCACCCGCCCTGTCGCCCGCTGGCACCCGTGTGGGCAATGGCAGCGCGCTTCTTGCCGGGATCGACGGCCGAAGCACCGGCGCACGTCGGTTTAAGGAAGTCGTGTCCGAACTGTGCGCCGGAATGACGGACGCACAACGGCAACCGTCCGGCGTGCAAATGTTGCTCGCGCGTCGGGCCGCAACGCTGTCGATATGGTGCGAGGAAGCCGAAGCGAAAATGGCGCGCGGCGATCCGATCGACATTGGCGAATTCACGTCGGCGACAAACGCGCTGCGTCGCATTCTATCGGACGCGGGGTTGATTTGCCCGCCGTCCCCTCAATCGAAACTTTGAAAGGAACTACAATGGCGGACGATTATCTTGTCGGGCAAATGTACGCTGCACCGGACCTTGCCGAAGCGTCGGCGAACGATCCTGTCGTGCTGAATATGGAGCGGGCGCACGACTATCTGCGCAAGAATTTCGAAGCGATCAACAAATCGCGCGCGACGCCGGACCCGATGCTTACGGCCGACGCGAATTTTATGGATGCGATGGAGCGTTCCGACCGCTGGCTTCGCGAAGGCGCGAAACGAATGGAAACAGCCCGGACGGACGCCGAACGGACTATCGCGACCCTAGACCGCGAAATGGCCGATCACTTGGCGTTGCGGGAAGGCACGTATTCGAGCGAAATTCGGGCGCACTTCGCGGGCTTGGATAAGAACGCACGGATAAGCGCACTACGGGCCGCGATCGAAGCGTTCGACAAAGAGACGCTAGCGGCCGTCCTGACAGCCCCTCCTTATCTGTCGGGCTTCACCCCCGAAGATCAAGCGTTGTTCCATCGCATTTATGCGGAACGCCACGCGCCGAAAATGATCGCCCGCAAAGCCGTCATTCAAAAGGCACTCGATACCAATTTCCGGGCCTATAACGGCGCGATCGTCGAACATGAACGCATGTTCCCGAAAGGCGAAGTCGCCAACGTACAGGCCCGAAAAGAGAAGGCGCGGAAGGCGAAGGAAGAAGTCGTCGTCTAAACCGTGCCCGCGTGCCCGTGCCGCCTACGCCGGGAACCCCGTCACGGGCACGCACCCATTTCCGAACTGAAAGACAAGACAATGGACGAATGGAAGCCGAACGAAATTACGCGCGAGCCGCCGCGCGTCGTGCTGCAATCTGAATTCCTGCCAATGGACGAACCGCCGTCGCTTGAAGAACTGTTCGCCAACGCAGCGGCGATCGACGACGCGCTAGGCGAACGACGCCCCACAGGCCCGACACGGCGGCTCTAGGCTGGCACCGGGCCGCGTTGCGGCCGTGATGCAGCCGCCTGCCACTGTAGCGCCCCGGCACGCCCCTGTGGGCATTTCGCCCGGCTAGATCGCGTCGTCGTCTGCCACGTCGGCAGCTTCCTCAACGGCAGCTTCCTCAACGGCGGCTTCGGCCGCATAAACGGCCTTACGTCCGGCAAGCCATGTGGCACCCGCTTCGGAGAGAAACGCGGTAAGTCGATCCGATAGGCTCGAATTCTTTTCGACGTGATTAGCGTAGTACACGAATGACGCGACAGCGGTTCGTTGTTTGATCGGGTCCCATAGTTCGACGATCCGAAGCATATCCGTCACGTCGAGCGGAATAAGCCCTATCGCTTCCAACGCTTCGCGTACGCCGTCGTCGAAGCCGGTTGCGGCGATCACGCCTAGCGCGCCCCTACGGCCGGTTCGGTTGGCGAAATCTTCTAGATCGGGAACGGCGTCCGCCCCGATTTTGTATTGTTTCACTTCGGCCGAAATCGCTAGCCGACTGCCTTCCCAACCGTCCACGTCGCCGACGCGCTGTAGGCGTTTCGATCCCGTCCGCACTTTGTCGATTTCGATTTGAAGGTGCGGATTATCGGCGCGAAGAAAGCCGAATACGATCCCTTGGAAAGCTGCGCCGGTTTTTTCGCCAACCTTAGCGGCCATATCGAAATCTTCGAGTAGCAGCCGGAACAGCGGCGGTTCTACTTCGATCGTTGCGGGATCAAATTCCTGGCTCTTTAGCGTGTCCAATACGAACTGATTTACGCGGCCCCGAAGTTCGGCAAGCTGTTCACTGCTAATCGTCGCGAGCGCGTCGAGCCAATGTTTGTAATCCGGCCACGCCTGCGTGGCGTGCGGCGCGGCGCTCGGATAATCGAACCGTTTATGTTCGGCCCGGTAGAACCGTTCGGCCTTATTGTAGAAGCTGCGAATTCCGACCGTCTTTCCGTCCGGCATGAAAACGCTCAATTGATTGACTTGCTTGCCTTGCGCGTTCGCCGTTTGGCGAGGGAATGCGACAAGCAATTCGTCGAAATTCGCGAAGCCCCGATTCGGCGTGTCTAGATGCTCAAAAAGGTCGATCAGCGCGACAAGCAACCCGGCCGTAAATTTGCGATTCGGGAAACCCGCTTCGAAGTCATCGAAAAGCTGGTCCGGCGTCATCGTTCAACGCGCAACTTCGAAAGTGCGTCGAAGGCTGATTTGCCCATGCCGAAGAATTGCGGGTCGCGTTCCGTGCCTATCGCGCGGTATCCGACAGCTTCGGCGGCTGCGAGCGTCGAGCCGCTACCGGCGAACGGATCGTACACGATACCGATGCCAAGCGGCAGGGATGCCCGGACAAGCTGGCGAAGGAAGCGTTGCGGTTTCAGGGACGGGTGCGGCGCAATCTCGCGCTCTATTCCACGCGTCGGCGAACACAGAATAACGTCTTTGAACGGCTCGCTATCGGACACGCGGCGCAATCCACCCGTACCCCATTTGCGTAGGTTGTGCGCGGCCGTGCCGTCGAGCGGCTTCCGAAATATGCCCCACGGCTCCCAACAGGATCGGGCCATCATCGAAACGTCCGCGAACTCGCGTTCCGCCCCTTTTGGACGATCGCCGCCGCGTAGCGTCTGCACAAGCCGGATCACTTCACCGCGCTTTTCCAGTCCCACGCTCTGAAAGGCATGGAACTCCATCGTTGAAAGCAACGGGTTTGCGGCCGTGAATACGTGCCCGCCCGGCACTAGCGCCCGATGAATGCCGAACGCGACAGCCGTAAAGAACGCATGGAGCCGGGATCGTTCGTCGTCGGACAGTACCGTAAAGCGGGGCAAGGGTGCGCGCCGCACGCCGTCGAGCGTTGGCGGCATACGCCACACGCCGCCCTTTCCCGCACGCATCTTTCGTTGGTTTATCTCGTCGTACTCGATCACGCCGTACGGCGGGTCTGTGACCACGGCGTGAATTGAGTTCGGCGGTAGTTCGGAAAGGAAATGCACGGCGTCGTCGAGAAAGTACGTAGCATTGCCGGACAGATGCTCGCGCCGCTGTTCGCCGCTTTTCCGAACTTCATTCCATAGGCGATCGACGTTTTCGACAAGTTCACCACGCCAGCCCGCCGCGCGGCTACCGTTCGAAGTTCGCGATGCTACCGTTCTCAGATTTCGTTGAGCCACTCGAACCCCTCATTTTTCTATCGCCTACGAATCAGAACCGGGCGTCGCCGTCAACGCTTAGCATTTTCCGACTGTAGGTAGAAGCGGGGATCGGCCGCGCCGCCTCTAAGTTTCTGTCGTCATTTCAACAGCTTAGGGGAGGCGATGGCGGAGACGGAGAGATTCGAACTCTCGGTACCGGATTTACCAGTACGACGGTTTAGCAAACCGTTGGTTTCAGCCACTCACCCACGTCTCCGGATCGCAGCGGCAGGCGCGCGCTATAACGGCGGTGTGGCAGCGCGGCAAGTGGGGCTTTGCGCCGAAACAGGACTCGCCCTGCCGCAAAAGCGACTCATCTTGCCGAGTGTTCATTGTCCCTTCAGCGCCGGGGGATTCTCTTGGGGGATGGATTGGTCGCATTTCTTGGGAAACGAGGGTATTTTATCATGATCGAGCTCGCCGCTCTGGGGCGCCGCCGGGCGCTGGCATTCATGCTGGCGCTGGCCGCGCTGGTGGGTGCCATGCCTGCCGCCGCGCAAGTGCAGTCGATCGACCCGAACGCGGGAATCGATGCCGATCTGGCGCCGCCGCCGTCGTCCTCGCCGAGCTATCCTCCGCCGAGCGACCCGGCCTATCCGCGCAGCGGTGCTTCCCCTTCGATCGACCCGGCCCAGGTCCCGGCCGATCCGGTGGTCACCTCGAGCGACAGCTCGACCGCCGCGAGTCAGGCTTCGGCCAAGCCGGCACTCGCCGCCGGGCAGGGCGACACCTACAAGGAAGACGATCTGATCGGCGCGGCCGAAGGCGTGTTCGGCAAGGGCGCCGAAGGCCTCGCGCGGATGATCGAGGATATCCTCAAGAAGCAGGGCGAGCCCAATGGCTATATCGTCGGGCGCGAAGGCGGCGGTGCGCTGTTCTTCGGCGCGCGCTACGGTTCGGGCACGCTCTACCACAAGGTCGAGGGGCAGCAGCCGGTGTATTGGCGCGGGCCGTCGCTCGGGCTCGATCTCGGCGCGAATGCCGCCAACACCTTCGTGCTGGTCTATAATCTGTTCGATACCGACGATCTGTTCGAAACCTACGGCGCGGCCGAGGGCCAGGCCTATGTGGTCGGCGGCTTCAACGTCTCCTACCTCAAGCGCGGCGATGTGGTGCTGATCCCGGTGCGGCTGGGCGCGGGGCTGCGGCTGGGGCTCAACGTCGGTTACATGAAGTTCTCGAAAAAGCAGAAGTGGTTGCCGTTCTGACCGATGTTTGAGCAAAACCGCGCGCGAACCGACGATCGGGGCTTGAACTCGCGCGCGCTCGGAGCCAAAGCGCGCGCCATGCTCGAGACACTTACCCAGCAGCCGCCCGACGCGCTCCTCGCCCTGATCAAGCTCTATGGCGCGGATCCGCGCGCCGACAAGATCGACCTCGGGGTCGGGGTCTATCGCACCGGGCAGGGCGGCACACCGGTGTTCGCCGCGATCAAGGCGGCCGAGCGGAAGCTGGTCGATGAGCAGGATTCCAAGGCCTATCTCGGGCCGGAGGGTGACATGGAGTTCGTCCATGCGCTGATGCCCTATATCTTCGGCAAGTCCGACCCCAGCATGGGCGGCCGCATCGAAGGGATGCAGACTCCGGGCGGGACCGGCGCCGTGCGCCTCGCGGTCGGGCTGGCCAAGGGCGCCGGCGTCGGCACCGTATGGATGGGCACGCCGAGCTGGCCCAACCACGCGCAGATCCTCAAGGACGTGGGCTTGGCGCTGAAGGGCTTCACCCACGCTGCGGCGGACGGCACAGCTGACATGGATTCGCTGCGCGCCGCGCTGAACGAAGCCGCGCCGGGCGACGCGATCCTGCTGCACGGCTGCTGCCACAACCCCCTTGGGATCGATTATACCGAGGCGCAGTGGGACGAGATCGCCGCGCTGCTGTCTGAGACCGGTGTGCTGCCGATCCTCGACCTCGCCTATCAAGGCCTCGGCCGGGGCATGGAAGAAGACGCCTATGGAGTGCGCAAGGTTCTGGCTTCGGTTCCGGAAGCGCTGATCGCCTATAGCTGCGACAAGAATTTCGGCCTCTACCGCGACCGTGTCGGTGCGGTCTACGTACTGGCTTCGCAGTCCGGACAGCTGGGCGCGATCCTTTCGAATGGCCATGCGCTGGCGCGTGCGGCCTGGTCGATGCCCCCCGATCACGGCGCGGCCGCGGTGCGGCTGGTGCTGGCCGATCCGAAGCTGACCGCGCTGTGGCAGGACGAACTCGACACCATGCGCACGCGCATGCGCCAGGTCCGCGACCGGCTCGCCGCGGCGGGCAAAATCGGCAGCCTCGATCTGACGCCGTGCGGCACGCAGAACGGGTTGTTCTCGGTGCTGGCGCTCACGCCCGAGCAGATCCTCAAACTGCGCGAAGATCACGGCATCTACATGGCGGGTTCGGGCCGGATCAACATCGCGGGCCTGACCATGGGCAACATCGAGAAGTTCATCGCCGATCTGGCTACGGTGACCGCTTAACGGTCAGGCTTTCTCGCCGTCCGGCTTGACCGACCATTTGTCGAGGTCCTGCGTCGCCCCGATCAGCGCGAGGCCCTTGGCGATGGAAACGTGTTCGTCGCCCGTCACGATCTTGTCGGCGCCAAACCGCCGCGCGACGAGGGCCCGGATCGCCGGGATGAACGACGTGCCCCCGGTCAGGAACACCGCGTCCACCGCATCGCGAGCGATGTCGTGCCTGGTCAGCAGATCGTCGAGCGTGGCCTCGATCCGCTGGAGGTCATCCGCGATCCAGCCTTCGAATTCGGTCCGCGTCACGGTCGGCGCGAAATCGCCGCCGAGCGCGGCGAAGCGGAATTCGATCGAATGGTCGAACGACAGGCGCCGCTTCGCATCGGTCACCGCGTGATACAGGGGGTATCCCTGTTCGTCCTCGACCAGATCGATCAGGCGCTCGAGCTTTTCGGGTTCCTGCGCCAGCGGGATATAGCGCTTCAAATCGCGCAATCCCCTGGAGTTGCGGAACAGCGACAGCTCGTTCCAGCGCCGGAAGCTCGAGAACAGGCCCGGCGGAAGCTCGAGAATCTTGCCCATGCTGCGATACTCGCTGCCCCTGCCAAGCCGCGGCAGGACCAGATGATGCAGAATGCGGTAATCGAAATCGTCGCCGGCGATCCCGATCCCGGCATGGCCGATGGCCTCGGCATGCAGCCCGCCGGGCCGCGGTTCGAAGCGCATCAGTGAAAAGTCGGTCGTCCCGCCGCCGAAGTCTCCCACAAGGATGGTGGCCGGTTTTTGCAGCGATTGCGCGTAATAGAACGCGGCGGCGACCGGCTCATAGACGAATACGATTTCATCGAAGCCGAACCGGCTGAAGCCGCGCTCATAGCGCAGCATCGCCAGCCCCTCGTCGCTCCGCCCGCCGACGAATTCCACCGGCCGCCCGACCACCAGCCGGCGGGGTATGTCGGCTGTCCGCGCCTCGCGCTGGAGGTGGTCGAAGAACAGGTCCAGCAAATCTTCGAAGCTGTAGCGTGTGCCGAAGATCGCGGTGCCCTGGAACGACGGGTTGGCCACGAAGCTCTTCATCGACTGCAGGAACCGGCTGCCCGATCCTTCGAGCAGGAACTGCTCGATCGCCTGCGAACCGGCCGCGGATTTGACCGTGGTGCGGTGCGCGGCGAATTCCTCCCAGAAGCACAGCGCGGTGCGGACCGTCTGTTCGATCCCGCCGTCGCGGGCGATGCCGAGTGCCGCGACCTCGCCGTTCCCGCGCGCAAGCATCAGGGACGAATTGGTGGTTCCGAAATCGAAACCCAGCGCGGTCGGCATTTCTGTTCCTTTTCTCGCCGCACGAATCGACCCTGCGGCGCTCCCGGCCGGCGCGAGTCGACCGGTTGATTCGCGGGGAAGCGAACGGGCGGCTGCGCGTTTCTCGCCCGGAATAGCGCCGGTTCAGCGGCCGCGGGATAATCTTGGGGCCGGCTCCCTAGCAGCTCGCCGGCCGCTGGCAAGCCCGGGACGGGGCGCAGTGTTGTTCTTCGTGTCTTCGAGGGATTTATCCCACCTCACCCGAAAAGACGAAGATGGCGCCCCCAATCAAAGCTTGACAAAAAGAACCATTTAGGTTATATGGCGTGCATCGGGTGCGGGAGCCAAGCGCTTCGCTCTACGCTTCCGCATTAGGCCGGTGTCTCGCGGGCCGGGATAGTCTTCGGATTGTCCTGCCGGTGGCGCCAGTAACGCCTGACGGGTCAGAAGGGGGCTGCACACCTGCGAGCTCTAACCTGCCTCCTCCGTCGGGAAAGGGCCGAGCGAGCAAGTTTACAGCATTAGTCTTGCCCGCCGTTCGCAAACCAAAACTACGCTAACCAGCCAGCTCACCCGCTGGCGCTGCAATGCACCGGCCTTGCCCGTGTCTCTCACTTCCGGCGTTATTCCGCGTTCGCCGGCGGAGGAAGGCCTGCGCCTAGCCCTTCAGATCCTGCATCCGCTTGAGGTAGCGGGCCATCGTGTCGATCTCAAGATTGACCGCAGCGCCCTGTACCAGCGCCCCGAGCGTGGTGACTTCGGCGGTGTGCGGGATGATGTTGAGCCCGAATTGGACCGAGCCGTCGGGCTGGTCCTCCACCTCGTTGACTGTCAGCGACACGCCGTTGACCGCGATCGAGCCCTTCGGCGCGATGTAGGGGGCAAGTTCTTTCGGGGCAGCGATGGTCAGGCGGGTCGAATCGCCTTCGGGCACGATCCGCACGATCCGGCCGACCGCATCGACATGGCCGGTGACGATATGTCCGCCCAGTTCGTCGCCGAGCTTCAGCGCCGTTTCGAGGTTGAGTGCCGCCCCTTCGCTCCACATCCCCGGGACCGTGCGCGAGACGCTTTCGGCCGAGACGTCGACCGCGAACCACGAATCGCCCGCGGTGCCGCCCTTGGCAACCACCGTCATACAGGCGCCCGAGCAGGCAATCGAGGCGCCGATCGCAATCGTCGCTGGATCATAGGGGGACGACACGCGCACGCGCAGATCCCCGCGCTGTTCGCTGCCGGTGACGGTGCCGATGGCGGTGACGATTCCGGTAAACATCAGCCGCGCTGATAGACTTCGAGAATGTCGCTGCCAAGGCGGCGGCTGTCGGAGAGCGTAAAGCCGGCGGGAATCCCGTCTGGCAGCGCGGCAATGCCTTCGCCGAAGCGCACCGGCGCGCGGTAGAGCAGCAGCCGGTCGACCAGATTTGCGGCGATGAATGCGGCGGCGACCTGCGCGCCGCCTTCGACCAGCAGATACTGCACTTCCGGCAGTTTCGCGGGATCGGCGACCTTCTCCCACCCTTCGGGCACCGCGCCGCGGGTCAGCACGAAGCGGCGCGGACTGCGCCGAGCGAGGCCGGGCAGGCGCACGTCGAGCTGTGGGTCGTCGGCGCGCAGGGTGCCGCCGCCGACCAGGATCGCATCGCTCATCGCGCGTTCGAGATGGGCGTGCGCGCGCGCCTCGGGCCCGGTGATCCATTTGCTGGTACCGTCCGGCCGGGCAATGAAGCCGTCGGCGGTCAGCGCGAGCTTGAGGGTGACGAAGGGACGGTGGGACTGCCGCAGGGTCAGAAAGCCGGCGAGGCTCGCGCGGCAGCGCGAATCGTCGGCGAGTTCGACCGCGATTCCGGCCGCGCCGATCCGGGCGATGCCTTCGCCGCAGGTCCGATGATCGGGATCCTCGACCCCGACAACCACCCGCGCGACCCCCGCCGCGATCGCAAGGTCCGCGCAGCTCGACCCGCGCTCGCTCTCATGCGCACAGGGTTCCAGCGTGACATACAGGGTCGCGCCACGCGCCGCCGCGCCCGCCTGAGCGAACGCCATCGCCTCCGCATGCGGCCGTCCGCCCGGCTGGGTCCAGCCCTGCCCGACGACCACGCCGTGTTTCACGAGGATCGCGCCGACCGCCGGATTGGGCCGGCTCAGCGGCCGTGCTCGCACCGCCAGCCCTGCCGCGGCGGCGAGCCAGCGCGAATCGTCGGGCCTATTGCGGCTTGTCAGGATGCTCGGCCTTCCACTGCGCCGCTTCCTGCTCGCGCTTCTTTTTCGCCGCGGCTTCGTCCGCCGCCTTGTCGCGGGCGATCTGCTTTTCCATCGCGTCGGTATCGACGAAGGTCGCCTTGCCGAGCGTGCGATAGAGCTGCTTCTGGGCTTCTTCCTGCGCCGCTTCCTGCTTGCGCAGCTCGTCCTGCTTCAGCTGGTGCTTCTTGTTCGATGCGATGATCTCGGCATCGCTGCGGTTTTCCGGCAGGGTGGTGATATAGGTGATCTCGGGCTTGTCGGGCGGGACGATCTCGCTCTTCGGAATGATCGCGATCATCAGCATCAGGGTTACGCCCATCGCCGCCGCGAGCACCGGCCAGCGATAGGGATTTGCGGTCCAGACTTCGACGAAGTCCTTCACCGCGCCGGTGGGGGAAATTTTGCGAAAGAAACTCATCGCGCGAATGTAGGCCTTCGCACCCGCCGGCGCAACTTAACCGAAGCGCGTGTAAAGCGTCCGGCCGTGCTGCTTGAGCCAGCGGTTGGCAGCCGTGATGTCGCCTTCGTACAGCTCGCCCAGCAGCGCGTGGAACGCGGGCGAATGGTCGAAATGGGCGAGGTGCGCGACCTCGTGCGCGACCACGGAGCGGCGCACGAAATCGGGCGCCTGGATCAGCCGCCAGTTGAGCCGGATAGTCCCGTCGTTCGCGCAGCTGCCCCACCGCCGCTGCGCGCGCGAAAGCCTGAGCGGCGGCGCGGCGCGGCCGATCAGCGTGCAATAGCCGCCGAGATCGTCGGCCATCAGCGTGGCGGCCTCGGCTTCGAGCCAGCGGCGCAGGCGCGCGGCCAACCCCTCCTCGGGCCCGCCGAGGACGATGCCCGCGCCGGTCAGCGCCGGGCGGCGCTTGGCCTTCGCGTCCCACAGCAGCGCCAACTCCTCGCCGCGATAGAACACGCTGCCGCCCGCCTGCGGGGCCGCCGCGTCGGGCACGCCGGCGAGCTGCGCCTCGAGCCAGCCGCGCCGGCTGGCGGCGAAATCGAGCCCGTCCTCGGTCCGGCCCCAGCGCGGCAGGGTCAGGCGGATCTCGCTGCCGTCGGGGGCGAGGCGCAAGGTCATCCGTCGCGCCGTCGGATGGCGGCGGATGTTCACCGGCACGACACGCCCGGCCAGCGTGATGCTCGGCTCGGCCGGCGATCGCCGCAGCCAGTCGATCATTCTTCTTCCTCGAAGAAGTTCCAGTCGACCAGGTGATGTTCGATCGGCCCGGCATCGACTTCGCTGATCGCGCGGCCGGCCACCGAGGCGCCGGCGCGGTGCACCGCCTCGCGGTCGCCCGAGACGAGATAGTGCCACGCGGGCAGCGGGCGATCCTCCGCCCGTCGGCGATAGGCGCAGGTTTCGGGCAGCCAGGCGACCTGGCGGACCAGCTTCAGGGTCAGCCGCAGGCAATCGGGAACGAAGGCCTTGCGGTTCCTGTAGTCGCTGCACTGTCCGGTGCGCGTATCGAGCAGGCGGCAGGCGACATTGGTGCCGATGACTTCGCCGGTGTCGGCATCCTCGACCTTGTGCAGGCAGCAGCGCCCGCAGCCGTCGCACAAAGCTTCCCATTCGGCGCGGTCGAGCTGATCGAGCGGCAGCTCCCAGAAGCGGTAGCGCAGCTTGGGGTCGGTTACTTGATCCATCGATCGAGTCCCGCGGCGATCGCCTGGCCCTGATCCTTCACGTCGATCGGCAGCAGGGCGATCGGTTCGCCCTTGCGGCCCATCAGATAGGCGGCGTTCGAATGGTTGACGAGATAGGCGCCCTGCGCGTTGGGCTTGCCCTTCTCGACGTAGATCTTGAACTCCTTCACCGCCGCCGCGACCTGCGCCGGGGTGCCGGTGAGGCCGACGATGTCGTCGGAAAAGGCGTGGGTGAATTCGCCGACCTTCGCTGCGGTGTCGCGCTCGGGATCGACGGTGATGAAGATCGGCACGACCTGCGCCGCCTGCTCCGGATGCTCGGCCTTGAACGCGGCATAGCCACGCGCGATGCGGCCCATGTCGGTCGGGCAGACGTCGGGGCAATAGGTGTAGCCGAAATAGACGATGCGGTACTTGCCGCCGAAATCCGCCCAGCTGACCGGCTTCCCGGCGCTGTCGCTCAAGGTGAATGGCCCGCCGATCGCCGCGCCGTCGAGCGGACCTTTCTCCGCCGCCCGCGGCCCACAGGCGGCCAGCAGCAGGGCGGCCGCCGCGGCCGCGAAGGGAAACAGGCGTCGGTTCCGTTTGTTGGTCATGGCGCGGCGGTTCATGCTCTGCTAACCCGCCTGCCGCAAGGGGTGATACCGATCCCTGAAACAATGAGGAGGCGCGACGTGGCGCGGCGCTGGCGCAATTCGGTTCTGGTCCTGGCCGCACTCGCGGGGGTGCTCGGCGGTGCGATGCCGGCCGAAGCGCAGATGTATTCCACCGGCTTCCAGTTCCTCAAGGCGGTCAAGGACGGCGACGGCGACAAGCTGGCCGAGCTGATCCAGAAGAACAGCACCACCATCGTCAATGCGCAGGATCTCACCAGCGGCGAAGGTGCGCTGCATATCCTGGTGCGCAAGCATACCACGGCCAGCCTCACCTGGATGCGCTACCTGATCCAGCAGGGCGCGAATGTGAACATCGCGGACAAGGGCGGGGTCACCCCGCTGGCGCTGGCGGTCCAACTCAACAATATCGAAGCGGTCCAGGCGCTGATCGACGGGCGCGCCCGGGTCGATACCCCCAATTCCACCGGCGAGACCCCGCTGATCACCGCGGTCCACGGGCGCGACATCCCGCTGATGCGGATGCTGCTGAAAGGCGGCGCCAATCCCGACCGGGCGGACAGCTCGGGCCGCTCCGCGCGCGATTACGCCCGGCTCGACGGCGTCAGCAGCAGCCTGCTGTCGGAAATCGAGAAGAACGAGAAACCCAAGGCGCAGCGCGAGGGCGCGAAGACCTATGGCCCTTCCTTCTAAGGCCGACCTCACACTCGACGAAATCCGCGGGCTGCTGGCGCCGCTGGTCGCCGAAGCCGCG
Source organism: Candidatus Andeanibacterium colombiense (assembly GCA_029202985.1). GTDB lineage: Bacteria > Pseudomonadota > Alphaproteobacteria > Sphingomonadales > Sphingomonadaceae > Andeanibacterium > Andeanibacterium colombiense. The sequence goes on from CP119316.1 coordinate 2,695,605, forward strand.
TGTTTCGACGGGTGGAGCGATGCGGCGGTCGAAGCTGCGGCAGGCCAAGCGGGGATCGACCCCGCGGTTGCCCGCCTCGCCTTTCCGGGCGGGGCGATGGACCTGATCGCGGCCTGGGTTGAAACGGTCGACACGGCGATGGTCCGGGAACTCACGCCGGAGAAGCTCGCCGCGATGAAGATCCGCGAACGCATCCGCGCATTGGTGCAGTTCCGGCTCGACTCGGCCGCGGGCAAGGAAGAGGCGCTGCGCCGCGCGCTGGCTATCCAGGCGATGCCGCAGAATGTGCCCGCCGCGCTCAGGCAGGGCTGGCACAGCGCCGACCTGATGTGGCGCCTCGCGGGCGATACCGCGACCGATTACAATCACTACACCAAGCGGACGATCCTCGAGGCGCTCTACGGCGCGACGCTGGCGGTGTTCCTGTCCGACGAAAGCGCCGGCAAGGCCGAAACGAAAGCCTTCCTCGACCGCCGGATCGAAGGGGTGATGAAGTTCGAACAGGCCAAGGCGAAGCTGTTCCGCGAGCGTGAGGGCTTCTCGATGGTGCGCTTTCTCGGGCGCCTGAGGTATCCGGCGCGCTAATCTTTAATGCGAAGCAGTTGCAATTGACAACTGCATCTGGCAGCGGACGTCCATGACGCTCGATGCCCTGCCTGTCCGCCGCCGCGCGCGGATTACCGCCGTCGATTGGGGGCAGCTTGCCCCGGAAGAAGCGACCCGCCTTCAGGCGCTCGGGATCGACGCCGGGGCCGAGGTCGAGATCACCCATCGCGGGATTTTCATCGGCCAGGATCCGATCGCGCTCAGCATCGGGCGGATGACGGTGGCGCTGCGGCGGCTGCACGCGAAGGCGATGCAGGTCGAGGAACTGGCATGACCGGGAAGCGCAGCGCCGCCCTGGTCGGCAACCCCAATGCGGGCAAGAGCGCGCTGTTCAACGCGCTCACCGGCGCGCGCCAGAAGATCGCGAATTATCCGGGCGTCACGGTCGAGCGGAAGAGCGGAAGGTTGGTGCTGCCCTCGGGCGAACCGGTCGATCTCTACGATCTGCCGGGCAGCTACGGCTTCAACACCACCAGCCCGGACGAGGAAGTCACCCGCAAGGTCATCTTCGGCGAATTCCCGGGCGAACCGCAGCCCGAAGTGCTGGTGGTGGTGATCGATGCCTCGAACATCGAACAGCATCTGGTGTTCGCGCAGGAAGTGCTTGAACTCGGGCGCCCGACCGTGATCGCGCTCAACATGATCGACCTCGCCGAACGCGACGGGCTGGTGCTCGATCCGCAAGCGCTGGAAGAAGCGCTCGGCGTGCCGGTGATCCCGACCGTGGCGGTCCGTCGCCGCGGGCTGGCCGAACTGCTTGAAGCGATCTCCACCGCCGAGACGCGGGCGCAAGCCGATCCCAGGGCCCATCCCGGCCCGCACATCACCGGCACCGAACGGCGGCTTGCCGCGCATAACATCGTCGCCGGGGTGATCGTCTCGGAAACCCGCGTCCACCGCCTGCATGCGCGGATGGACCAGGTGCTGCTGCATCCCTGGCTCGGACCGGTGATTCTGTTCGCGTTGCTGTTCGTGATCTTCCAGGCGGTGTTCGCCTGGGCGGCTCCATTCCAGGATGCGCTGGAAGGCCTGACCGCCTGGCTCTCGGCGCTGGGCCAGCGGGTGATCCCCGACGGCTTCGTGCAGGATCTCGTGGTCCAGGGGATCATCGCCGGCGTCGGTTCGGTGATCGTGTTCCTGCCGCAGATCGTGATCCTGTTCGCCTTCATCCTGGTGATGGAAGCCACCGGCTACATGGCGCGCGCGGCCTTCCTGATGGACCGGCTGATGGCCTATGTCGGCCTGTCCGGGCGCAGCTTCATCCCGCTGCTGTCGAGCTTCGCCTGTGCGATCCCCGGGATCATGGCGACCCGCAGCATCACCGATCCGAAAGACCGGCTGACCACGATCCTGATCGCGCCGCTGATGACCTGTTCGGCCCGCCTGCCGGTCTACGGGCTGATCATCGGCGCGCTGATACCGAATGCCACGATCTGGGGGCCGATCCGGCTGCAGGGCATGGTGATGTTCGGCCTCTACGTGTTCGGCATCGTCGGGGCGATGGTGGTCGCGCTGGTGCTGCGCCGTTCGATCACCAGGGGCGAGGCTTCGGGCTTCATCATGGAACTGCCCAAGTACCAGTTGCCGCGCCTGTCCGATCTGCTGCTCGGCCTGTGGCAGCGCGCCTATATCTTCCTGCGCCGGGCGGGCACCATCATCTTCACCGTCACCGTGGTGCTGTGGCTGCTGCTTAGCTTCCCGCGCGCCGCGCCGGGCGAAAGCCAGGTCGATGCCTCGATCGCCGGGCATATCGCCAGCGGGCTCGAAGTCGTGGTCAAGCCGATCGGCTTCAACCACCAGATGGCGCTGGCGCTGATCCCCGCGATGGCCGCGCGCGAAGTCGCGGTTTCCTCGCTCGCGACGACCTATGCGGTCGATGCGTCGGGCGACGAGGATGCCGAGGCGGTCGCGCTGGGCGACCGGCTGGCCAAGGCCTGGACCCTGCCGACCGCGCTGGCGTTCCTCGCCTGGTTCGTGTTCGCGCCGCAATGCATGTCGACCATCGCGGTCACCAGGCGCGAGACCAACGGCTGGAAATGGCCGCTGTTCATGCTCGGCTATCTGTTCGTGCTGGCTTATGTTTTCGCCGGCCTGACCTACTGGCTGGCGGTGTGGGCGGGACTATAGAATCCGGCAAAATCGGTGCCGACCCGGTTGGCTAGCGGGCGGCTGGGCCTTACATCTTCGCGGGAATCACACCGGGGCGCGGTCGCGCCCGGTCTGTAGCCCGAAAAGAGGAATACAATGGCAGGCAGCGTCAACAAGGTCATCCTGATCGGCAATCTCGGCCAGGATCCGGAAGTGAAGAGCTTCCAGAACGGCGGACGGATCGCGAATCTGCGGATCGCGACGTCGGAGAACTGGAAGGACAAGGCCACCGGCGAGCGCAAGGAGCGGACCGAGTGGCACAGCGTCGTGCTCCAGTCCGACGGTCTCGTCGGCGTGGCCGAACGCTTTCTGCGCAAAGGCAGCAAGGTCTATATCGAAGGCCAGCTGCGCACCCGCAAATGGCAGGACCAGTCGGGTAACGACCGCTACACCACCGAAGTCTCGGTTGGCGGGATCGGCGGCGTGCTGACGATGCTCGACGGCGCGCCCGGGGCGGGTGGTGGCCAGCGTTCGGGCGGCGGCGACGATTGGGGCAGCTCGTCCGGTGGCGGGCGCTCGTCCGGCGGCGGCCAGTCGGGTGGCGGCTGGAACCAGGGCGGCGGCTCGGGCGGCTCCACCGGCGGCAGCAGCTTCGGCGACGATCTGGACGACGATATTCCGTTTTGACGGACGCTTTCCCCTCCCGTCAACGGGCGAAGAAACCTATTCTTTCACCAGCCCCTTGAGCACGGCGAACGGCCCGGTGTCGTCTTCGCCCAGCAGCCCGGCTTCCTTGCGCACCGCATCGGCATTGGGTCCGCAGGCATAGGGATCGATTGCCAGCGCCAGGCTTTCGGCGATCGCTTCGCCCAGATCGAAGCTCGTGCCGAGATACGGGAGTTCGTCGATTTCGCTCGAATCGATTTCCTGATCGATTTCAGCCGGCTCTTCCGCTTCGGGGACGAAGCGGAAGACCAGTTTTTCGCGGATCGATGCCGGCAAATCGTCGCCGGTGATCGCGCAGCTCTGGACGATCTCCGCGCGGAGCGTGCCGGTGGCATCGACCACCGCGCCATCCGCGATCAGTTCGATATCGGCTTCGAGGAGCCCGATGCTCACCAGTCCGAAACGCTCGGCCAGCGCCGCGCGCTCGCCCTCGTCGGCCACGAGATGCCGCACCCGCAGGTCGACGCTGCGCAGTTCGACCATCTGGCTGAATTCGCTCATCGCCCGATCCGCCCTTCGAGCAGCTCGAAATCGGACAAATCGGCGAGATGGCCGGCCAGCGCGCGCAGGTCCTGGGCGACCGCCGCCGGGCTGCCGTTGTCGCTGAAGCTGACGTTGCGCTCGATCGCGGCGGTCAGCTCGGCATCGTCGGGCCGGGCCAGCCCATCGCGCAGCGCGCCGAGCCGGCCGCCGAGCACGCCCATCAATCTGGTCACGTGCTTGCCGACCACCAGATCGCCGATCCCGCTCTCGCGCAGCTGCCCGTCCATGTCCTCGATGAACAATTCGGTGAGGTGGGTGGAGGGCTGCGCCAGCTCCGGGTTGCGGTCCATCCGCAGCAGCACCGCGACCATCACCAGCGTGATCGCATCGAACCGCCCGGTGACGGTGTCCGCGATCCCGCCTTCGGCATACCAGCGCTTCTCGCGCGCGATTTCCACCACCCGGTGCCACAGCGGGCGCACCGCTTCGCGGGGGTCGGCACTGCGGGAGAAAAGGCGGGAAAGGAGTGACATGGTTCTTCTCGTTCAGCCGCGATTAAATGGCCGCCGCCGATGCCGCGAGCCGTGAGGCAAGCCGACCAAGCGCCATTGCGCATGGGTGCGCTTGTCCCTAAGGCACGGGCCGATAGTGACTTGCGGCGGATTGCGCAATCGCGGCGGACGAAGTTCGGAGACGTTGGATAATGAAGGCCCCACGGAAGATCGGCTTCAGGATCGGGATCGCGGCGCTGATGGCGGCCGGGCTTGCCGGTTGCAGCTCGATCGCGGACCATCGCGGCTATGTCGTCGATCCCTCGCTGACCCAGGCGATCCAGCCGGGCATCGACAACCGCCAATCGGTCGAGGGAACGCTCGGACGCCCGACCTTCACTTCGGAGTATGGCGACAAGATCTGGTACTACGTGTCCAGCGTCGCGGTGCAGCGACCGTTCGGCCGCACCCGGATCCGGGACCACTATGTGCTGGCCATCAGCTTCGACGATGCCGGCAACGTCAAGCAGGCCGAGAACTGGGGCCCCGAACGCCTCGCTTATCTGACCCCCGACAGTGCGAAGACGCCGGTGCTTGGCAAGGAACGCGGCTTCCTCGAGGATCTCTTCGGCAACATCGGCCAGGTCGGCAGCTTCAGTAATTCCGGCGGCCAGAACGGCGGAACCGGTACCGGGCCGAACGGCAGCTGAGCCAGCCCCGCTTGAAGCGCTTCGGCCGAGCGCCCATATTTCCGGAATGACGGAAGACAAGGGCAGCCACGGCCTCATCCAGTGGCATGGAACCACCATCATCGGCGTGCGCAAGGGCGGCAAGACCGTCATCGCGGGCGATGGCCAGGTGTCGATGGGCAACACGGTGATGAAGCCCAACGCGAAGAAGGTTCGCCGCATTGGGCAAGGGGGCAAGGTAATTGCCGGTTTCGCGGGCGCGACCGCCGACGCCTTCACCCTGTTCGAACGCCTCGAGAAGAAGCTCGAGCAATATAACGGCCAGCTGCTGCGCGCCGCGGTCGAACTCGCCAAGGACTGGCGGACAGATAAATACCTCCGCAATCTCGAAGCGCTGATGATCGTCGCCGATGCGGAGACGCTGCTGGTGCTGACCGGCAATGGCGACGTGCTGGAGCCCGAGGGCGGGCCCGAATCGCAGATCGCGGCGATCGGATCGGGCGGCAATTACGCGCTCGCCGCCGCCCGCGCGATCGATGCCTATGAGCAGGACGCCGAGACGATCGCCCGCCGCGCGATGGGCGTCGCGGCCGAAATCTGCGTCTTCACCAATGACCGCGTGACGGTCGAGACCATCTGAAAAGCACCATGAACGATACACTGACTCCGAAGGCGATCGTCGCCGCGTTGGACGAACACATTATCGGCCAGAAAGAGGCCAAGCGCGCGGTCGCGGTCGCACTGCGCAATCGCTGGCGGCGCCAGCGGCTCGCGCCCGAATTGCGCGACGAGGTCACGCCGAAGAACATCCTGATGATCGGCCCGACCGGCTGCGGCAAGACCGAGATCAGCCGCCGGCTGGCGAAGCTGGCCGACGCGCCGTTCGTGAAGGTCGAGGCGACCAAGTTCACCGAGGTCGGCTATGTCGGCCGCGACGTCGAGCAGATCGCCCGCGATCTGGCTGAAGAAGCGATCCGGCTGGAGAAAGAACGCCGCCGCGAGGCGGTGCGCGAAGCCGCGTCGAAGGCCGCGATGGACCGGCTGCTCAAGGCGCTGGTCGGCGAGAATGCCAGCGAGGCGACCCGCGAGAGCTTCCGCCAGCGGATCGTCCAGAACGCAATGAACGAGGTCGAGGTCGAGATCGAACTCGAGGACAATCCATCGATGCCGATGGATATCCCGGGCATGGGCGGCAACGTCGGGATGATCGATTTGTCGCAGATGATGGGCAAGGCGTTCGGCAAGCAGAACCTCAAGCGGCGCAAGCTCAAGGTTCCCGATGCGTGGGACAAGCTGGTCGACGAAGAGGCCGAGAAGCGGATGGACCAGGACGATGTCGCCCGGGTCGCGCTGCTGAATGCCGAGCATAACGGGATCGTGTTCCTCGACGAGATCGACAAGATCGCGGTTTCCGATGTGCGCGGCGGTTCGGTCAGCCGCGAGGGCGTCCAGCGCGATTTGCTGCCGCTGATCGAAGGCACCACGGTCGCGACCAAATACGGGCCGATGAAGACCGACCATGTGCTGTTCATCGCGAGCGGCGCGTTTCACCTGTCGAAGCCGTCGGACATGCTGCCCGAACTGCAGGGCCGCTTGCCGATCCGCGTCGAGCTGAAGGCGCTGACCGAAGCGGACTTCGTCGCGATCCTGTCCGACACACGCGCCAATCTGGTCGCGCAGTACAAGGCGCTGCTCGGGACCGAGGACGTCAGGCTGGAGTTCACCGAGGACGCGGTGCGCGAGGTCGCGAAGATCGCCGCGCAGGTCAACGAGAGCGTCGAGAACATCGGTGCGCGGCGCTTGCAGACGGTGATGGAACGGCTGATCGAAGAGCTGAGCTTCGAGGCCGAGGACCGCAAGGGCGAGACGATCACGATCGACGCGGCTTACGTCCGCGAGCGGCTGGCCGACCTGGCGGGCGACACCGATTTGTCGAAGTACATCCTCTGAGATGGAACAGGTCCGCTCGACGCAGGCGATGATCGCGGGCATGGACCCGGTGCTGGACGAGGCGGAGTATTGCTTCGTCACGGTGCCCGAAGGCTATCGCTCGCGCCGCATCGCCGAAGTCGCGCGCGCGGTCTTCGTCGAGGACGAGGGCTGGTCGTTCGTGGTCACGCCCACGGTGGCGCGCGGCTTCGACTTGGCCGTAGGCGGGCTTTACCGGCGGATCGTGCTGACGGTGAATTCGGCGCTGGACGGGGTCGGGCTGACGGCCGCCGTTTCACAGAAACTCGCCGCAACCGGAATTGCCTGCAACATGATCGCGGCGTTTCACCACGATCATGTGTTCGTTCCGGCGGATGATGCGGAGGAAGCGCTGCGGCTGTTGCTGGAGCTGCAGCGGGAATAACACACTTCGTCATTGCGAGGGACCGAAGGCCCCGCGGCAATCCAGAGCGTCGCTTGACTGCTCTGGATTGCTTCGCTCCGCTCGCAATGACGAGCGTTGCGGGATCAGCTCTTCTTCTGCTTCTTCGGATCCAGCTCCGGATCGCCGCCTTCGGAACGGATCTTCTCGACCAGATCCTTCTGCGACGGATACCAGAATTCGAGGTGGCAGCTCTCGCACACGCCATCGAGCTGGTCGATCAGCGGGCCCGCCTTCGCCGCATCTTTCACCTTCGCGGCGGCGATCAGCTCGCCCATGTGATTTGCGAGGGTGTTGGCGAAGTTGCGCAGGCCCTCGGGGTCCTTGTCGATATTCGCCTGCACGCTCTCGGCCGAATCGCCGAACGGCACGTCTTCGTCGGCGATCTTGACCCCCGGCTTGACCGCGATGATCGGATCGAGCGCGGCGATCTGGTTTGCCGCATCCTGCACTTTGGTCGCCAGCTCGATGGTCTTGGCCCAGCGGGCATCGTCCATCTTGGCCGGGTCGAGTCCGGCCGCGTCGCCGATCGCGGGATTGGTTTCCTCCCACAATTCATCGGCGTGCTTGTCGACCTGGTCCTTCATGATCTCATGCAGGGTGAGTTGCGTCGAAGCATTGTCTTTCGACGGCTCCTTGCTGCACGCAGAAAGGCCGAGCGCCGCGGCACCCATGGTGAGAATCAACAATCGGGAATTCATGCAGCCTCCTCTCAGCGCGTCCGCCTTCTAGCGCCGCCGAAGGCGGGTGGAAAGCGATCTGCTGTCGTGGGATATGGGTGGTTCAGCCCTGCGGGTACCAGTATTTCGCGTGGCAGGCTTCGCACGCCTGATCGAGTTCACCGACCAGCAGCCCGGCCTGCTTCGCCTCGCGAGCCTTGGCTGCCGCCGAGATCTTCGCGGCATGTTCGGCCAGATTGCGCGACATTAGCCGAAAGGCCTGCGGGTCGGCGTCAAAATAGGCCTGGACGTCTTTCATTGAATAGGCGCCGGGTTGCACATCCCGTTCATGGCCGGGCAGGGCGGCCTTGATCACCGGAGCATCAGCCATCTTCTGCGCCGAAATCTCCAGCAGATAGGCGGAGCGAGCAAGTTCCTGCCATTTTTCGTCGTCCATCTGCGTGGGGTCGATACCCCCTTCATCGTCCATCGCGTTGTTTCCGATCTCCCACAATCGGTTGGTCGCATCGTTGACGGGACCCTGCATATAGCTGCGAATGTACAGGATGCCGTCTTCCTGGCTGGGCATGGGGACCGCTGCGACGGTCAACATCAGAAAGGGCAGTATCGCCAGTTTTAGCATCGTCGTCTCCCGACGCCGCTACTCCGCCGCCGCGTCCAGTTCCTCGCCCTCGATCGCCTGGCGCGCCCACATTTCGGCATAGAGCCCGTCGTGGCGCAGCAGTTCAAGATGCGTACCCTGCTCCGCCAGCCGACCTTCTTGCATGACATAGATCAAATCGGAATCGGCGATGGTCGAAAGCCGGTGCGCAATCGAGATGGTGGTGCGGTCCTGCGCGATCCGGCGCAGGGTCGCGAGGATCTCCTGCTCGGTGCGGGTGTCGAGCGCGCTGGTCGCTTCGTCGAGCAACAGGATCGGCGGGTTCTTGACCAGCGTGCGGGCGATCGCAACGCGCTGCTTCTCGCCGCCCGAAAGCTTGAGCCCGCGCTCGCCCACCTGGGTGTCGAAGCCGTGGGGCAGCCGCTCGATGAACGGCAGGATCGCGGCGCCGCGCGCGGCGGCGATCACATCCTCCATCCCCGCGTCGCCGCGACCATAGGCGATGTTGTAACCGATCGTGTCGTTGAACAGCACGCTGTCCTGCGGGACGATCCCGATCGCGGCGCGCAGGCTTTCCTGCGTGACCTGCGCAATATCCTGGCCGGCGATCAGAATGCGGCCTTCCCACGGATCGTAGAAGCGGAACAGCAGCCGGCCGATGGTGGACTTGCCGGCACCCGAGGGGCCGACGATCGCGATCGACTTGCCCGCCGGCACCTCGAGGCTGAGCCCATGGAGGATCGTGCGGTCCTTGTCGTATCCGAACACGACATTGTCGAACACGACGCTCGGCTCACGTACGATCAGCGCCGGCGCGCCGGGCTTGTCGCGCACTTCGATCTCGGTATCCATCAAGGCGAACATCTGCGCCATGTCGATCAGCCCCTGGCGGATCGTGCGATAGACCATCCCGAGGAAGTCGAGCGGGCGGAAGAGCTGCAGCAGCAGCATGTTCACGAACACTAGATCGCCGACCTTGAGGTTGCCGCGGCTCCATTCCCACACCGTATAGGCCATTGCCCCGCCCATCAGCAGGCTGGTGATGATCGCTTGCAGCACGTTGAGCAGGGCAAGCGAGTTTTCGCTTTTGACCGCGGCGTTCATGTAGCTTTCGGCAGCAAGCGAGTAGCGACGCTGCTCGCGCGCCTCGGCCCCGAAATACTTCACCGTTTCGTAGTTCAGCAGCGAATCGACCGCCCGGCCCAGCGCTTGCCCGTCAAGCTCGTTCATCTTGAGCCGCAGGGCCGCGCGCCATTCGGTGATGCGGGTGGTGATCGCGATATAGAGCACCACCGAGACCAGCGTCACCAGCACCAGGCCCCAGCCGAAGTTGCTGTAGAAGATCGCCATCGAAACAAGGAGGTCGATCACCGTCGGCGCGATGTTAAACAGCAGGAAATAGAGCATGTTGTTAATGCTCTTGGTCCCGCGTTCGATGATCTTGGTGACCTCGCCGGTCCGGCGGGCGAGATGGAAGCGAAGTGAAAGCTGGTGCAGCCGTTGAAACACGTCTTCGGTCAGCATCTGGACCGCGCCCTGGCCGACCCGCTCGAACACCACATTGCGGACGTTGTCGAACAAGACGGTGGCGAAACGCGCAACGGAATAAGCGAGTACGAGCGCAAGCGCTGCCCACATCACCGTCTGGCCGGCTGGTCCGGCCAAGGCGTTGGTCAGATTGCGCATCGCGTAGGGCATCGAAAAGACGGCGACCTTGGAAACGAGGATCAGCGCCATCGCCCAGGCGAGCCGCCAGCGCACGCCTCTGCGCTCGCGCTGCCAGAGGTAGGGCAGGAAGCGTTTTACAGTAGGCCAGTCGGCGGGGCTGCGGTCGGGGCGGGAAGCGGTGTCGGGCGGCATCGCCCCAGCAAGTGGGGCCTTCCCCGCAAAAGGGCAATGGGCCGGCGTGCTGCCGGCCCATTGCGGACAGTAAACCGATCAGTAAACGGGGGCTCCGGGCGCTCCCTTATACCAGGCGGTGCCGGGCGGCAGGTCGAACAGCACCTTGCGCTGCTTGAAATCGATCGCGACCCGCTTGAACAATTTGAGTTCGCTCATCCCCAGCACCATCGCCGGCCGGTCGCCGAGCCCGAGCATCTTGAAGGTGGGCGAATCGACGAAGGCGACCGGGATGTTGCTGACGTTGACCCGCCCGATCGTGACCGAGCGAGCGATCTTCAGACCGCTGGATTGCGTGTCGCCGTTGATGTCGGTCATCTGCGCTTCGCCGAACTCGCGCCCGCGCAGCTTGGCTTGCAGCGCCAGATTGCCGACCGTGCCCTGCGAGCCGGTCCCGACGATTACCGCGACCTTGACCCCGTCGAGCTCGGCATCGGTGATCACCAGCTGGCCCAGCACGCGCCGGGCGCGCACCACGATGTCATAGCCTTTGTCGCCGCCGAGCGTGTCGGCGTCGGCGACCGAGAAGGTCCCGGCTTTGAAATCGAGCAACACGCGCTGGTCCTGCAGGCTGTCGAGCCCAAGGATCCCGTCGGCGCTGCCGATGTTCTCCTGCGCGACCAGCGGCACGGTCTCTATATAGAAGAGGCGACTGCCGAGCCCGAGTTCCATCACCGGGGCGACTTCGATCTGCGCCCGGCTCGAAATCCCGACCAGGGTCGCGGTCTTGCGGTCGGTCACGCCGAGCCGGTCGGCCAGCCCGCGCGACAGCACGGTCGCCTGCGCGCCGGTGTCGATCATGAAGCGGAACGGCCCCTGGCCCTCGACCGTGACCGGCACGGTCAGGCGATTGTTATCCTCGGCGGCGGTCTTGAGCACGTCGATCGTGCCGGGCGGCTGGGGCGAGGTTCCGCTATCGGCAAGCGGTGCCAGATTGGTGGTGGTGGCCGCCGCGATCAGGGCGGCGGATGCGACTGCTAACCAGCCCATAGCCTGCACTCCCTTCAGCCCGGGCTCGCGTTCGGCCCGGTGCTAGCGATACATAGCATGAGAATGGCCGCAGCGCTAATCGAGCCGCTTTCATCGCTCCGGCAGGCAACGGGATCGCCGGACGCGGTGGCCGGCATATGCTTAATCGCGAAACCCGAAATTTAACCTTCGGCGTTATTCCCGCCTCATGGTCAGCCCGAAAACGATCGTCGCCGTGTTGGCGCATAATGAGGAGCGCCGCATCGCGCGCTGCCTTGCGAGCCTGCCTCTCGGCGAACCGGACATCGAGGTCCACGCGGTGGTGAACGGTTCCAGCGACCGGACCGCGCAGATCGCGCGCGGGTTCGAAGGCGTCACGGTTCACGAATATCCGCAGGGCGGAAAGGCCCGTAGCTGGAACCGCTTCGCGCTCGACACGCCGGGGATCGAGGGCGATGTATTCGTGTTCGTCGATGGCGATGCCGAAGTGCTGCCGGGCTCGGTCGCGGTGCTGGGGAAAGCGCTGGCCGATCATCCCGGCGCCAATGCCGCCGCCGGCCTGCCGCGCAACGGGCGCAACGCCGAGGCCTACCGTGCGCAGATGATCGCCAGCCGGGGCCTGTTCGGCGACCTCTACGCGCTGAGCGGGGATTTCATCCGGCGCATGCGCCTGGCCGATATCCGCCTGCCCGAAGATCTCGTGGGCGACGACGGGCTGCTCGGCGCGCTCGCCAAGACCGACCTTGCCAATGAGGACAACTGGCGCGACGAGCGCGTGGTCCCGTGCCCGGATGCCGGCTTCCTGTGCGAGCCGACCGCGCTGCTCTCCCCCGCGACGCTCGCGGTCCAGTACAAGCGGATGATCAATTACTCGGTGCGGCATTTCCAGAATCGGATGATCAGCAAGATCATGCGCGGGGAAGGGCCGACCGCGCTGCCGCCGCGCCTGTCCGCGCTCTATCCCGCCTGGCTGCCGCAGTTCAGCCCCCGCCGCCATCCGCAATTGTGGTGGTTCGACCGCCGGGCGCTTGCGCGCATGGCGCGCGCGGCTTCTGCTGGATAGGCGCTTGTGGTAGCGCACCCCCGATGATCGAGCTCGCCGAGACACTATTGCGCAAGCTGCGCGAACGCCTCCATCTTCGCCAGGCGCGCGCGGTCCTCGCCACCGCGCCGCTGGTGCCGCAAGACGACGGGGTGATCCTGTTCTCGATGATCGGGACGCGCGTGGTGCTGCCCTATCTGGTCGCGATCAAGTCGCTCCATCAGCATTTGCAGCGGGGGCGCTGCGTGATTCTCGACGACGGATCGCTGACCTCTGAAGACAAGGCCGTGCTGGCCGGGCATCTCGGCAACCCCGAGATCCATCATATCGACGACATCGATGTCGGCCCGTGCCCGCGGCGCAGCGTGTGGGAGCGGCTGCTGCTCCTGCTCGAGCTGCGGCAGCAGGCCTATACGCTGCAGGTCGATTCGGACACAGTCACGCTGGGGCCGGTGCCCGAAGTGCTGGCCGCGATCGAGCAGGGGCGCAATTTCACGCTCAAGGGCGAGGCATCGGCGCGCTGGCTGACGGTCGAGGAGTTCAAGCTGACCACGCCCGGCCTCGATCCGCTGTCGCCGACGACCCATGTCCAGGGCGCGGCGGAAGAACTGCTTCCGCAGGCGCTCGCCCGGCTGCCCCAGCCCGCGCATTACGTGCGTGGCTGTGCCGGCTTCGCCGGTTTCGCGAAAGGCGGGGCGGGGCGCGAAATGGCCGAGCAGTTCAGCCGCGATGTCGAGGCGATCGTTGGCCGCGAGAGCTGGAAGCGCTGGGGCAGCGAACAGGTGACCTCGAACGTGATCGTCGCCAATGAAGGCGAGCCGGTGCTGCTGCCTTACGACCGCTATCTCAATTTCTGGAACGAGCCGCTGCCTGCGGGGACCGCCTTCACGCATTTCATCGGCACGTTCCGCTTCCACCGGGGCGCCTATGCCGCCGCGACCCGCAAGGCGATCGCCGCGCTGCGGAGATAGTCAGCCCTTGCGGCGGATGAGCGAGAGCACTTCCACCACGCGCTCGCGCGAGAAGGCCAGTAGCCCACCGCCGTAGATCAGCCCGCCGACCGCGACCAGCACCGCCAGCCGCGCCGGCGCGGACATTGCGGGCAGGGCCCCGTCGGCCAGCCGGACCCCGACGAACATCGCGACCCCCGCGATCAACGGGGCGCTCAGCGCGCGCAGGAAATCGCGCGGGCGGATGCCAAGCACCGGCAAGACCCAGTGAGTCGAGATCACCACCAGCGGGAAATATCCGGCGATCCACGAGATCGCGAGGCCGGTCACGCCCCAGCGGACCCCGATCAGGAAGGCGAGCGGGAGCAGCACGGCGCCTGCGATGGAAGTCCTGGTGTAGATCCCCGGCCGTCCCGCGGCGTTGGTCGCCGGGCCGTAGAGCACCTGCAGCATCATCAGCGGCATCGCGAAACCGAGTACCGCGATGACCGGCGCGACCTGCGCCCACTTCGGCCCGAGCGCGACCGCCACCAGCGGCCCGGCGCTCGCCGCGAAGCCGAGGCAGAACGGCATGCCGATCAGCATCAGCACCCGCACCGCCTTGAGGAAGCCCTGCGCCATCGCGGCCGAATCGTCCTTGACCCGCGCGTAGGCGCTGAACGCGACCTCGTTGATCGGCGGCACGAACTTGTTCACGAACAGCTGGGTCAGGAACAGGCTGGTCGTATAGATGCCCAGCAGATGCGGATCGAAGCTGCGGCCCGCGATCACGATGTCGGCCTGGGTCTGGATGAACCAGAA